>NZ_JAWPOR010000003.1:0-558004 GCF_033344395.1 Vibrio sp. 1874 | reverse complement strand
AGCCACTCATCGCTTATCTTGAGTGCGTCACCTTGAATCGTGACACTAGGAACTTCAAACTGGTTTTCGTATCCATCGCCGCCATCAAGAATATCCACCGTTAATATAGCATCGGGATTCAACCGCTCAGGAGCCTGAGTCTCAGAAGTTGGGTTTTCTCTTTCTTGCACTGCTGGCCTGGTAACATAGCCATTAGAAACGAGTTGCTCAGGTAAAACAGCGCGAATATAGGCAACAAAACTTAACCCACCAGAAGACTCACTAAAATCTCGAACGCTCTGATTAAAAGTGGATTCAATACCGTTTTGAGAAGCAATTAAAAGATCATTCGAACTCGATTCATCCTCACTTGTTGTATCTTCATTAAATGCAATATCGAGAATGTCAGTATTAAGAACAACCACCTCTACTTCTGGAACTAATTGTTCGTTAGGCAACATTTGGATCCAAGAACCGTCACTTAAAACCGCCCAAAGAACATTACCGACTTGAATGTAGAGTATTGGCTGCATAATTCGCCCCATATGAAACAACGAACTTTAAGTATGGTCGACGAATGTGACTGTTCAAATGAAACTAGAAAAAACATGGCCCTAAATGGCTCTAATGAGATATTGAACCAAAAACATACCTCATGTATGCGAGAAAGAGCCATTGGGGTAAACTACTTCTGGCGTAACCCATCCACTGGAAATTGATTGAAATTCCCCTTGCTACAATCGGGCTTATATCCAAATGGAGCAGGGAAAGGAATCGTATCGCAGCTTGTTGCAACGGAAGATTCAAACTTTACTCTCTTTCCTATCATGATAGGAAATAACCATGTGGCATTATTTCTTAAATCAAACTCCTCTTTAGGGTCATCAATCAAATTGTATATTTCAGGGATCTGTAATGGGCGCCCTTTCTCCGGCATGATATCTTGATCAATAAAGTGCATCTTGTAATTTTCCCACTTATAAGCGTAGGTTTCAGAGCCATTGTTAACGATAAAACCATCTCGATTAGACTTTTCACTATCTCCCTTTAAAAAGGCCCACTGATCAATACTATCTATTGTTCTATCGCTTGGTAATTTGTATCCACCGACATGAGAAAGTGAGGCAAATAGATCCACAACATGGATAATTTCATCACTCACTCTGCCCGGTTTGATGTGGTTAGGCCAAGAGGCAATAAATGGTGTTCGGAGAGAGCCTTCAAGAGCCGTAAAGTACGCACCACGCCATGGTCCGCTAGAGCCTTGGTATGGCATATGCCACTCTGGACCGTTGTCAGAAAACCAAATCACTAGTGTATTGTCTTTAATTCCTGCTTTTTCTATTGCACCAATAACTTGCCCAGCTCGAAAATCTATCTCAGCTAACACATCTGAGTAATTTCCTTTGCCTGTTTTACCAATAAAATCAGGATGAGGTAGCGTCGGTAAATGTGGTTGAGTAAAAGTAATTACAGAGAAAAATGGCTTATTCTCTTTCACATTTCGATTTATAAAATCTGTGGCATGTTCAACTAGCTCACTGTCAATCGTTCTACGTGAGTCCAAATTATATTCTTTGACCCCTTTAGGATCCTGCCCTGCTCTAGCTGAAAGGATTTGAGGTTTAGGTAATATAGCTTTATAACCGGGTTGAGAGCTATATTCTGACTCATCCGTCGTATTTGCAATGCCATACCATTCATCAAAGCCTTGATCCGTTGGAAAGCGCCCTTTTTGGTCTCCCAAATGCCATTTCCCGTAAAGGCTCGTGTTATATCCTTGTTCCTTAAACTTCTCTGCAATGGTTATCTCCCAGTTCACCATACCGTAAGGCACTCCCCAAACAACCTTATCTGTCCCAGATCTAAGCGCTCGCCTCCCCGTCATGAATGAGGAGCGAGTTGGCGTGCATTGCGGTTCCACATTAAAATTAGTAAGGCGTACACCTTCTCTAGCAAGTTGATCTAAGTTTTTAGTTTCAACACCTCTGGTACTCCCATAGGAACTTAGTTCCCCCCACCCAAGGTTATCAACCAACATTACCACGACATTTGGTGTCTCTTCCGCAACCACTTCTAACGGGATACATAGAAACAGGATAGTTGCTAGTTTATTTTTCATAGTGTCGCCTTTCATTGAAATTCAATCCTGTAAGTGCGTCTTATCACACTTAAAACACACTAAAGTCTAGTCCATGTTAGTTAACATTTTTGAAAAACAGGGATTACTTGGAAGCAACAAAAAACCTCTACTATATTCAACTGACTACATTGTCTCATTTGGTGTCATCTCACTCGACTTCGCCATGATGAACACAATTAGTAACGTTATATAACGATAATGGATTCATTTATCGCGGAGGATTTTCATGCGAAACTCGATTAAAAAGGTAATGGCATTGGTCGGTACATTAGCTGCGTCCACAGCCTTTGCTGCCGATAAGCCCAACATCCTTGTGTTCTGGGGTGACGATGTAGGTGTATACAACATTAGTGCGTATCACAATGGTATGATGGGAGGGAAGACTCCTAACATTGATAAAATCGCCAATGAAGGTGCCATTTTCACAGACGCTTACGCACAACAGAGTTGTACTGCCGGACGAGCCTCATTTATTCTGGGTCAACATCCGTTTCGTACCGGTCTATTGACTATTGGTATGCCCGGCGCAAAAGAGGGTATTCAATCGAAAGATCCTACTATCGCAGAGTTACTTAAAAATCACGGCTATGTGTCTGGTCAGTTTGGTAAAAACCACCTTGGTGATCAAGATGAGCACCTACCAACTAACCATGGGTTTGATGAGTTCTTTGGTAACCTATACCATTTAAACGCGGAAGAAGAGCCTGAGTCTGAGTTTTATCCAAAAGATCCAGAGTTTCGTAAAAAATTCGGACCTCGAGGCGTGTTGAAGGCGACTGCGGATGGCAAAATCGAGGACACAGGTCCCCTTACTCGTAAGCGTATGGAAAACGTAGACCGAGAGTTCATGGATGCTAGCTTGGCATTTATGGAAAAAGCAGTAAAAGAAGACAAACCATTCTTTATTTGGCATAACTCAACCCGTATGCACGTCTGGACACATTTGAGTGAAGAATATCAAGGGAAGTCAGGTTACGGCTTATACGCCGATGGCATGATGGACCTAGATGATCAAGTAGGTGTCATGCTTGATAAACTTGAAGAGCTAGGCGTAGCAGATAACACCATTGTTGTTTTTAGTACTGATAATGGCGCTGAGAAATTTACCTGGCCAGATGGTGGTACTACACCGTTCAAGGGCGAAAAAGGTACGACTTGGGAAGGCGGATTCCGCGTTCCGATGATGGTACGCTGGCCTGGAAACATTAAACCAGGAACGGTTATCAACGATATCTTTTCACAAGAAGACTGGATGCCAACTCTACTAGCAGCTGTGGGCGAACCTGATGTGAAAGAAAAACTATTGAAGGGTCATAAAGCAGCGGGCAAAACCTTTAAAGCACATTTAGATGGCTACAACCAACTTGATCTGCTGACTGGTAAAGCTGATGAAGGCGCACGCAAAGAAATCTTTTACTTCGATGCTGGTGGTAATTTAAACGCCGTTCGTTATAAAGACTGGAAGATCCACTTCAGTATTATGGAGGGTGCCATTAATGAGGCATACCGCAAAACACCTAGTTGGCCTTTGATTGTAAACCTTCGTATGGATCCATTTGAGGTCGGTCCAGATGCAGCACTTTACGTCAGACATTTTTACGCTGATCAAATGTGGATGTTCGTTCCTGCTCAAGCTATCGTGCGTAAGTTCCTAGAGACATTTAAGGAGTTCCCTGCAACGAAAGGTAGCTCGTTAAGTATTGAAAAAGTGGTAGAAACAATGACACAGCAACCTAGAAACTAGACCCTAGGTATCGAAGCTACTGTGGAATTAACTAAGGCCTCAATTGTGAGGCCTTTTATTTCGTTGCAATTGTTTGGTTGCAGCAATTTATGGTCAAACAAAGATTATCATTTAGTGCTCTCTTTAAACACTTGATTCCAATCTTGTTTCATATCGACAAATAGCCAACCTTGCTCTTCACCTACTTTAAACGATTTATCTAACTTACCAACATGAGAATCTTTATCATACGCCCATTCGCGCTTGTCATCCGTGTGATGGATAATCGCAGAAAATCTTGGACCTGAACCTGCTTTCGTCCACTCTAACATCTGTAAATCACCATCAGAATTACCAAACGCCATGACCGGACGTTTGCCAATGAAGTTTTGGATCGTCACAGGCTTTACTGCTTTGTCATTGACAAAGTCTATTTCCGGTATACGTTGGATGGTAGGTTTTCCATCAACACTTTGATATTCCGCCTTTAACGTCGTTCCCACGATGTTTTGCGTTGGAATGCCGTATACTTCCGGCGCCCAAACGCGCATAAATTCAATTCCGCCTCCAGAAACGATGTAGGTCTGATAGTCGTTAGCTCTTAAATAGTCGAGCAGTTCGAGCATAGGTTGATAGACCATTTCAGTGTATGGTCTACCCGTTGTTGGATGGACAGCCGTTTTCAACCATTCCTTAACTTCTTGATGAAACTGTTCAGTAGACATTCCAGAATGGGTTGCCATAACAAGCTTCATTACACCTTCGAGTCCTTGTTTACCAATCCCCTCCATGTCACCTTTTAATGCGGAAGCAAAGGGTTCGGTTGTCTTCCAATCAGGATGCTCAGAGGCCATTTCTTTTACTCTATCGATCGCAAAAAACAACTGTAGATAAACAGGCTTTTCTGCCCAAAGTGTTCCATCATTATCAAACGTCGCGATTCGTTGGCTTTCAGGAACATAGGAATCCGAACCTTGGGTCGTTGTTTTCGTAACAAACGCCATAATAGCTTGCTTAGCGTCAGTGTTGTTCCATGACGGAAGTGGATCTTGCATATCAGCAGCAACAGCGTAACTAGACAGAGCAAAACCTGTTGCTAAGACAATCGCCTTTAACTTTATAGCCATCTTAATTCCTTATATTGAGGTGCTAGGTGCGAATCCAATCAAAAGTATAGTTCAATTGAAACAGGCGCATATTGAACTGAAATATGCAATGGCCACCAAAAAGTGACAATGTCACCAATCTAGTCCACTATTTTATTAAAATAGAAACATGGAATTTACCGATTAGAGTTTAAATTCATTGGCTTCAACTGATGTAGGGGCACTTTTACGTCCCTTTTTCTGATTGAGCTCTTCAATAACATAGTCGGGAGCGACCTTCGTTAGCTCTGTTAAACAGTCATCCGTTTTAGGGTTGCCGTATCTAACATAGATGTCACACACGGCATACAATTGTTCTGGAGCACCGGATATCAAATACGCTTGCTCAAAAGCGTTGACAGACTTCTTCAAGTCTAACTCTTCTTGCAGAACACCATTTAAGTACCAAAAGTAACTGTTCGTCTTTGCCATCGTCGCAGCTTTGTCTATTTCAAACGCCGCTTCTTTCTTTTTGTCTAATCTAACCAAAGCGAGAGATTTAGAATAATGCAGCGAGGCATCTTCTGAATTTAGCTTGATGCCCTCGTCAAGCACGTTGATAGCTTTTTGGTCTAGCTGTTGCGCTCGGAAGTTGTCTGCATAGCTTAACCAAACTTGAGGGTTGTTTGGCTCAAGCTTAGTTAACTCTGGGTATATCAGCGCCGCTTTATCCCAATCACGATGCCAACGGTAAACGTCTGCAAGTAATAACTTGGAAACATTATCGTTCTTACTGGACAAGTGTGCTGTCAGCTCTGAAACAGGCCCTTCAAGTGACTGCTGTTGCTCTGAACTCAAATTGGCGTAATCTCGAACGAGGTTAATCGCTGCTGTAATTCGCACCATGGCGGCGTCATCACTCAATAATGGTGAAATCAAACGCCAACGGTGCTCAATCATATATGGTTGTGCTCCCACGATCGCAGCTTCGCGAATACCTGCATCTTCATCCTGCAACCCACGCGCAACTGCAACCAATGCATTTTGGCTTGGATAGTTGGCTAACTCACGTAAAGCATCAATACGTTTTTCTGAAGACAACTTTTTATTTTGCGCATCATAAGACAGCTTTTCGACTCGTTGCGCCGGTGTCATTTGAGCTTCTTGTGGAGTGACAACCGTTGTCGGCGATACTTGATCTGGGTCTAGCAATGTTGTTTCTTGTGCCACCACGGCTTGACTCGTAGCAATGCCGATCGAGATCACGAGTAATGATTTAGAGAGCAGCTTAATTTTTTGCATTCAATAACCTATATTCTTTCATTTCCGGGCCTGTAGCAGGCGTAGTGACTATCTTAAAACTTCATTTCAAACACAGTCTGTGTTTGAGTAGCTTGCTGGCGTAGAATCTGGTCACTGTATTTACCGTGAACCACTGGGTTACCTGTCGCTCGTAAGATGTACGCCATCGACTGATCAACATGGGTAAAAAACTTCTTCCAACCCGCGCAGAGATAATTAAGACCAGGCTCACCTTGCCTAGTACGGATAAAACGGTTTTTGGGACATTCTCCAAAACATGCAAATTGATAATCACATTGAAGGCACTGTTGGGGCAGCGTACGACTTTTAGCAAACCCAAATTTCTGCTGCTCAGAGCTATAAGCGAGCGTATCGAGCTTTTCGTGATGAATGTTTCCAACCTTATATTCTGGGTACACGTAATGATCACACGCAAACACATCACCATTAGGCTCCATTGCTAAGCCTTTCCCGCAGATTTCACCTAACGTACACAGTGGGTTTTTTCTGCCCATCCAGGTTTCGATACTGGCTTCAAAGTACTGAACAAACACGTTGCCGATATCGTGTAAAACCCATTCATTGAAAATCGCGATCAGAAAATTTCCCCATGCTTCATCCGCAACGCAAAAAGGCTCAACAACGGCATCTTTATGACCTGGGATCAACCGTTTATCTCCTTGCTTTAGTTGCTCGTTTGGCTCCCAAGTTTGAGGGGCGGTTGTTCTGAATGTTTTCTGCTCAACTATTGGAATAAACTGCATTTGAGGGGAGCGTACTTCATCTCGCAAGAATCGGTACACTTCAAGTGGGTTACGGCTGGTCAAGTTGTTAACACAAGTGAGCGTAGCAAACTTTACTTCGTGCTTATGTAATAGTTCAACCGCATTCATGACTTGCCGGAATGTGCCTCTACCAGCTCGGTTTGTTCGATAAGCGTTATGCATCATTTCTGGACCATCAATGCTTAAACCGACGAGAAAGTTGTTCGCCTTTAAAAACTCACACCATTCATCGTTAAGCAGTGTGCCATTAGTCTGGAGATCATTGGAGATCGTAATGCCATCGGGACGGTATTTATTCTGTAGCTCAACAATTGTCTTGAAATAATCCAAACCTAGCATTGTCGGCTCACCACCCTGCCAAGAGAAAATAATTTCAGGTGTATTTTGTCCCGCTATATATTGACGGATATAGGTCTCGAGCGTTTCCTCATCCATGACTGGTGAGCAGCCTGGCTTGTACTCAAGTAAATCTTGTTTGCTTAGGTAGTAACAATAGGTGCAATCGATATTGCACACTGCACCGATAGGTTTCGCCATGACATGTAATCGCTTGGATGCTTTTCCATTGAACTGCGGACCTTGAGTTATGTGCATTCATCACCTTCTTAGTTGCTAGCCTGTGCCCAACGGCGTTAAGACTAATCATTAAGTTAATCGCCTAGTGTGATGATAATGTTCAATTATTCGTGGCGCTTGTTATAGTGTGTATAACTGTTTTTCATAGACTTGCCTGATAAAATTCTTTGATCATAAATGTTGATGGAGCTCCCCTATGAAGCATTCCAAAAGTAATACTCTTTACCTTGGTGCCGCTATTTCGATTTCGCTAATTATGACTGGATGTGCAACAACACAACCTAGCCCTCTTGCTCAAAAAATCGATCAAGATATGGTTCTTATTGAAGGTGGACAATTTATGATGGGCTCGGATAATCCATCAGCAAATAAATCCGAGCGCCCGGCTCGCACCGTTCGCGTGGATGATTTCTATTTGGCAAAATTTGAGGTAACCCAAGAGTTATTCGAATCGGTTACAGGCTCTTCTCTGAGTTATTTTAGAAACCCAAATACGCCCGTGAATAACATTAGCTGGCAACAAGCCAATTATTTTATAAAGAAATTGAATGAAAAAACGGGAGAGCACTATCGTTTACCCACCGAAGCAGAATGGGAGTTTGCAGCGAAAGGGGGGAATCTAAGTCGAGGATTCACTTACGCGGGGTCTGATGATATTAACGACGTTGCCTGGTATGCCAGTAACTCAAACAATAAGGCACACAAGGTAGGTCAGAAAAAACCGAATGAGCTTGGCTTATACGATATGACGGGTAATGTTGGTGAGTTTGTTATTGATGCGTTTGATGAAGGCTATTACAAATCAGCACCAAGTGATAATCCGGTAAACGCAAAAGATGAAAAAGAAAGCCTTGCACACAAGTCTGTACGAGGTGGTAGCTTTGCCTATGATGCTGACGAATCCGAAAACTATCGTCGCGATTTTGCTAGCCAGTCAGTCATCATGTCCGACATGGGGCTGAGATTAGCGAAAGACGCTGATTAAACTAAGCAAGAAAAAAGTGGAGCGATAAAAGCTCCACTTTTGGTAATTAGCTCCTATTGACCCCGACAATAGAGGCTTTAAGCTGATCAATAGCTTGTTTAGGTGCATAGTGACTAAGCTCTTGTATGCACCTATCGAAAGCAAAAGCGACAGCACCTTTTTTATGATTTCTCGCTAGAACCTCGCATTGAGCATACAAGTGCTGTGGATTGCCACCGACTTCAAATGCTGCTTGCAACGCTTTACTGGCTTCTAGAACATCGCTTTTTTCTAGGGCTAGACCGTACACGTACCAATAATGAGCATTAGTTTCACCAATTTCTGCGGCGCGTCTAAGTAGCTTTTTCGCATCATCAGCTTTGCCTTGACGCAACAAAGAAAGACCTGCGCTGTATGGTAACGTGCTGGATCTAGGTTGAGCTTTCATCCCTTGTTGTAGCACCGTGAGCGCAGCTTCTTCTTTACCTAGGTGACGATACAAATCTGCTAGGTTAACGTAGCTATTTTCGAAATAGGGTTCGATGCTGATCGCTTGTTTATACAGCTCGGCCGCTTTGTCGATTTCACCTAAGCTGCGGTACACATTCGCCAAATTGGTTCTTCCGAAACCACGATCGGCATTAAACTCTTGAATTTCCATGTACTCTTCTAAAGGTGATTTAATGATATCTTTTTGTAAAGGGGTCATTTGTGCGTAGTTCGCTACCAGCACCGAGGCAGCTTCCGCTCTCACTGAAAGCACCGGGTCACCAAGCAATGGCTCTAGAATCCGCCACCGATCATGAAATTCATAACCAGACGAGCCTGAAATTGCCCCTAATCGAACCATTTCATTCTCATTCTTAACGGCCCTAGCCAAAGATACTGTTGTATTTTGGTCAGTGTTGCCCCCCATTCTCTCCAGGGCTGAGGCGCGAATAATGTCTTTTAAAGACGAATCCTGAGCAGAGTATGCCAACGCATTTGCTGCTCCTTGATGACCAATTGAATCCGCATAAAATGCGACAGCAAAATGTTGTTGATTACGATACTTCGAATTCGGGTACCATTCTGCTATCTGTTCATCGGCCCATTGATTGCTTTTATCTTCATGGCATGACATGCAAACATTGGGCGTTCCAATATGTTTGCTCAAATCCGGTCGTGGAATATGCCAACTGTGGTCTCTACGAGGATCGACTTGCATGTAAGTCGTTTCTGGCATGTGACAAGTCGTACATTGCGATGCTTCAGATCCAGCCTTATGAAAGGTATGCTTTTCAGGTGTATATTCCGATGCAATATGGCATTGCGAACATACTGCCTCTTCTGGGATCGTTAACTCTGCCGTGTGTGGATCATGGCAATTAGTGCACGTGACCCCCTTCTCCGCCATTTCAGATTGAAGAAACGAACCATAAACATAATCTTCGTCGTAAATCTGTCCATCATGATAGTAGAGTTCAGGTGTTATAAGACTTAAGCGATATTTATCAAAAAAGGAACCTTTAACATGATCACCTGTTTCATTTAACTGGGTTCGGCGACTATGGCATTGAGCGCATGTTTGCACTTGATTGGTTGCTTCAATTGATTTCGGCTGTAACGTACTATGGCCTTCCTCAAACACCCAATCCGACACTGCTTTAGACAAATTTCGATCAAAGCCATAATGGCTGTCATGCTCAAAAGACGTGCCAGCATTTTTGTATTTCTTGGCCAGTTCTATGTGCTGACTAGCAGGACCATGGCATGCTTCGCATCCCACATTAATCTCTGACCATGAGCTGTTGTAAGTGTTTTTGTCTGCGTCGTAATTCTTCTTTAGGTTCGTTGAATGGCAATCAGCACACATGAAGTTCCAATTTTGCCCGGTATTGGTCCAATAGAATTCATCCGTTGTTGTCGTTTCTGGATAAAGATGAAACCAACGCTGTCCCCCTTCAACTTTAGCTCTTGTGTCCCAAGCAAAAGGAATAAGCTGCACGCGTCCATCTTCAAACTCGACCATGTACTGCTGTAATGGCTCCCAGCCAAATGTATAGCTGATCTTATAGTCATGCCATTGCCCGTCAGCACCTTGAATATTGACCCAAAATTCGTCGCCTTTTTTAAAAAAACGATTAGGCATTCCTTTGTGCGTTACAACATGGTTATCAAAATCACCGCGTACAGAGGTTGTACTTGCATGCTTCATGGCCATATCGTGATGTGACCCTTTCCAGGCCGCTACCTCGTTTTGGTGGCAATCTATACAAGCTTGTGTGCCAGCATATTCCGGATTTAAGCCTGAAGGAATATTTGGTTTCTCTGTTAATAACTCTTGAGAAAAAGCCATAAAACTGACAACAACGTTGACCAGCAATAAAATGCGAAACCGGCCTGCCCACTGACTCATAGATATCCTTATATTTATAATGTACAACCTAAATCAATATAGACACTAAATCACTGGTTATACAAATAATTACAAGCAATACATAACGACTTTAGTATTGCTTTAGGACCGTAAAACAAGCGAGCATCCTATTGTTTTTCATTTCCATCCCCTCTTCTACTACGCAATAAAAATAAGGCTCTTCAGTGATCTAAATCTACTTTACGAATCTCTACAAACTAACAGGACAACCCTATTTCTTCTTAATTAACAAATGGTTACTACCTAGCAATAACTTATGGTTATATCGAGTATAAGAGGATTTTTCTATATACATCATTAACTTATGCAGCAACTAAGCATAAGGCTCACTTGTGCTTATCTTTACTCTCAACAATCTGGAGTTTTTATGGCAAATCAATTGAGCAAAATCGCTGTAGGCGCAGGACTGTTAGCGGCGTCCAGTGCTGCTATGGCAGCCGACAAACCGAATATTCTGGCAATTTTTGGTGACGATATCGGCTACTGGAATATCAGCGCATACAACCAAGGTATGATGAGTTACAAAACGCCAAACATCGACCGTATCGCGAATGAAGGTGCGTTGTTCACAGATCACTACGGACAACAGTCTTGTACTGCTGGTCGCGCTGCCTTTATTACAGGTGAAGAGCCATTTCGTACGGGTTTGTTAACAATTGGTATGCCAGGCTCTGACCACGGCATACCTGATTGGGCGCCAACCATTGCAGACCTGTTAAAAGAACAAGGTTACATGACGGGTCAATTTGGTAAAAACCACTTAGGTGACCAAGATAAGCACTTACCGACAAAACACGGCTTTGACGAATTCTTCGGTAACTTATATCACCTAAACGCAGAAGAAGAGCCTGAAACTTATTACTACCCTAAAGACCCAGAGTTTCGTAAAAACTATGGCCCTCGTGGTGTCATTAAGTCTTATGCCGACGGTAAGATTGAAGACACTGGCCCGATGACACGAAAACGTATGGAGCACGCAGATGAAGAGTTCCTAGAGAGCTCTTTGGCATTTATGGAAAAAGCAGTTAAGGCGGATAAACCCTTCTTTATTTGGCATAACGCCACTCGTATGCACGTTTGGACTCGCTTGCAGGAAAAATACCAAGGTAAATCAGGTGTAAGCATTTATGCCGATGGTATGCTGGAACATGATGATCATGTAGGTGTTTTACTCGACAAGCTGGATGAGCTAGGTGTTGCAGACAACACTATCGTTATCTACTCAACGGACAACGGCGCAGAAACCATGACTTGGCCAGATGGTGGCGCAACACCATTCCATGGTGAAAAAGGTACAACTTGGGAAGGCGGTATGCGTGTTCCTCAACTGGTTCGTTGGCCAGGCGTAATTAAGCCAGGAACCAAGATCAATGAAATGATGGCACACCAAGACTGGTTGCCTACATTATTGGCAGCTGCTGGCGTACCTGATGTAAAAGAAAAACTGGCAGAAGGCTACAAAGCAAATGGCAAAGAGTGGCGTGTACATTTAGATGGTTATAACTTCATGCCATACTTTGAAGGTAAGGAAGAAAAAGGCCCTCGTGAGTCGCTGCTTTACTTTACGTCTAATGGTGAATTAAACGCTGTCCGCTGGAATGACTGGAAACTTCACTTTGCAACGCTTGAAGGGAACCTAAGTAACGCAGTTCGTTTTGCTCCGAACTGGCCTAAAATCATCCACCTACGCGCTGACCCATTCGAAAAAGGCCCAAGCGAATCACAAATGTACTTGCGTTGGATGGCTGACAACATGTGGCTATTTGTACCTGTACAAGACGTTGTGGGAGAGTTCTTTAAAACACTTCCAGAATACCCAATGCAGCGTGGCACAGCGATGAACCCTGCTTCACTAAACTACGACTCTCTAAAAATGCAAGAGAAGCTGCAACAACTAGACAAAGTTGAACAAGAAATCAGCAAGTTTAAGTAAACTAAGTTAACGTTAGTTAATCAGTAACATAAGCCAGCAGACCATTCTGCTGGCTTATGTGTATCGCCACATAGGAACTTACTTAAATCGCCTGTTTAGCCTATACAAAGTGGGCATTGTGAGTACAAACTGAAAAACAAAAAAAGGAGAGCTAACCTGCTCTCCTTTGTATTTTAACCGTGGATAAACTAAGCCACATTAACCGATTTAGCTAAACTGCTACTTTGGAAAAACTCATCATGCAATGCGCAAATCGCGTGCTGGTATTCCTTATCACCGACAACAAATTGAACATTTACATTTCTCAATGATGAGTGCAGTGCAACTGGCGTAACGCCATTATTCATCAATGCAAGCACACCTTTCGCCAACGTCTTGTTGGTATCAATTTGAGAACCGATGGCTGAGATAAGCGCGACCATACGACCTTTAATCGAGGCATTCGGATAACGTTTCTCGGCTTTATACAATACTTTGTTTAAGCTATCAGTACTGCCACCTAGATAGTAAGTAATAGAGTTAGCGTTCATCTCTTTACCAACCAAACTTACACGAGCATCGGAGATGATTTCCATCAATTCGTAACTAACGTTATCGGCTTTTCCTACCATTGCTTGGTCAAACAAATGCAGTGCAAATACTTTCTCTTTACCTGCGATGATCTCGACTTTGTCTTCTTCTGGGCGGTAGCTTGAAGAGATCAAAGTACCTTCGTGTTCAGGTTCGAATGTATTTTTAATCTGTAGCTCAATACCACTTTCACGTAAACCCGCAGCGGCATTTGGGTGAATCGCTTCCATGCCAAGGTTAGCAAGTTGGTCTGCTACGTCATAGTTTGTACTACCAATTGGTAATACTTTTTCAGGGCCAACAACGCGTGGGTCTGCTGAGCTCAAGTGGTACTCTTTGTGAATTACTGCTAAATCCGCTTTTGTTATTGCTGCAATTCGGCTAAATGTCATCTCACTATAACCTCGGTCATAAGTGTGCATTAGGCCCTCTTTACAGTAAGCATAACCTGTCACGATTGGCAGTTCTTTTGATACATCGATATCAGCAAACGCGTCACTGATCGACTCATCAAGGCTTCTTGGCGCTTGATTATCCCAACCAGACAGGTCAACGAACTTAGCGTTAATACCCATATTTTTTAGTTTTAGTGCTGTGTTGTAAGCACTATGTGCCTCACCGATAGACGAGAGAAACTCTCGAATTTGAGGCAAGTACTGGCGCAACGAAAATTGACCGTACTGACAGGTTTCTAAAATATTCGCGATACAGTTTTTCGCTTCAGCAATGCGGGAGCGAATGAATTTATCCGCACGGATACGATTCATTGGGTCCGCAAAAATATTTTCATTGGTCAGCAACATACGGCTTTCAACGTACGCTAACGCTTCTTCCCATTTGTCGTCGCGTTTCGCGATAAGCTGATAAACGCCTGGTTTACTGGTTTTTTTACACTCGAGCAGCGCATCGGTCATACCACCGTATGCAGATACGACAAAAATACGATTGTATGGTGTTTTGGGACGAAGAATAATATTGTCGAGAACAGCATCAAATGCTGTCATTGATGTACCGCCGATTTTTTCTACGGTAAATGTCATGATAAGCCTTTTTTGATTGGTAACTTTAAAAAGAAAAAAGAAGAGATAGTAAAGTGTGGGGTGGCAAAGCACCCCACCATCATCTTTTAGTCAACGAGAGGATAAACACCGTTTTCATCGTGCACTTCAGCGCCAGTAATCGGTGGGTTAAACACACACGCCATTACCATTTCTTTATTCTTATAAGCTCTCAAGTAGTGCTCATCGTGTTTATCAAGGATGTATAATGTACCTGGTTTGATTGGGTACGTTTCTCCACCTACAACTTCAATCTCACCTTCACCACTCATACAAAACACCGATTCAAGGTGGTTTTGATAGTGAATATGAGTTTCTGTATCTTCATAAATCGTTGTGATGTGGAAAGAGAAACCCATGTTGTCGTCTTTCAACAACATGCGGACACTTTCCCAGTTATCTGAAACAACACGTCGTTCACTGTTGCGGCATTCATCTAGAGTTCTGACGATCATAATTAAAATCCTTATTAAGATGCTTGTTTGAAATGTTTCGCAGCGATAGTCTCTACTGCATTTTCAAAGATGCTTAGTCCTTGATCTAGCTCTGATTCGCTGATGGTTAGTGGACAGAAGAACTTCACAACTTCATCTTCTGGACCCGCTGTCTCTATCACCATTCCATTCTCGAAACAGTTTTTCGCAATTTCAGATGCCATGTCACCATTGATACATTCAATACCAACCATCATGCCGCGGCCTTTTTTCTGCACAAACATTTGAGGAAAGCGACGAACACAACGGTCAATAACTGCACTTACCTTGTCTGAACACTGCTTGATGTGTGTTTCAAAATCATCGTTTGCCCAGTAAATTTCTAGTGCTTTTGCAGCAGTAATAAAGGCGTGATTATTGCCACGGAACGTACCGTTATGCTCGCCTGGCTTCCACTGGTCAAGCTCAGGCTTAAGTAACACGACAGCCATCGGCAAACCGTAACCACCGATCGACTTCGATAGCGTCACGATATCCGGTTGGATACCAGACGGCTCGAAACTAAAGAAAGTACCGGTACGTCCGCAACCTGCTTGAATGTCATCGACAATCACAAGAATGTCATTGGCTTTACAGATTTTGCTCAAACGTTGTAACCACTCGTTTGAAGCAGCATTTAAACCACCTTCACCCTGCACAGTTTCAAGAAGTACAGCGGCTGGTTTATCCATACCTGCAGAGTTATCATTTAGCATGGTTTCGAACAGCGCGAGACCATCTACGCCAGCGTAACCTTCAAATGGAATACGAGTGACGTTACTTAGACTAGAACCGTTACCTTGTCTGTGATGCTGGTTACCCGTTGCAGCCAGTGCGCCAGCAGTACAACCATGGAAGCCGTTAGTAAACGCAACGACGCTGTCGCGGCCTTTTACTTTTTTAGCCAGCTTCAATGCCGCCTCAACAGCATTAGTCCCTGTTGGGCCCGTAAACTGAACCTTGTAATCCAAGTTTCTTGGTTTAAGGATGTAAGTATCCAACGCTTCCAGAAACGATGCTTTCGCTTCTGAGTGCATATCCAAACCGTGAGTAATACCGTCCATTTCAATGTACTCAAGCAACGCTTGTTTTAGTACTGGATTGTTATGGCCGTAATTTAGAGATCCCGCTCCAGCAAGGAAGTCTAAGTATCGTTCACCTTGTTCTGTTTCTAGCCAGCAGCCTTTCGCTTTACGAAAAACGACCGGGAAATTGTTTGAATATGAGCGTACGTTGGATTCCTGCTTTTTGAAAATATCCATGATGAGACCGTTTTTAATTCCTATTGTTTGAGGATTATTTGAGAGGAATGCGATACAAATATTCTGTATCGTGTTTGCCTTTAAAGTGGGCTTCTTCATCCAAAAATGTGCTTACTTGGCCAGAATTGCCGTTCATCGCATCTAACTTTTTGAATAGTGCCCAAGAGGCTTTATTATCTTCCGTGATGGTAGTTTCTACCGATTTAACACCGCCTAATTCCTCTCGGGTGAGAAGTTCTTTCAACATGCGGAATGCTAAACCATGACCTCTAAAGCGAGGTGAGACTGCAACTTGCCAGACAAATAAAACGTCTTGCTCGTCTGGTTTCTGATAACCGGAAATGAAACCTGCGATTTCGCCTTTTTGCTCAACCAAAATACTGGTTTTGCTGAAATGCGTAGACTGTAGGAAATTGCAATAAGATGAGTTCATGTCCAATGGAGGACAGTCTGCAATCAAGCTGTAAATGTCGTCACCATCAGAGATTTTAGGCTCACGAAAAATCCATTTTTTACTTGAGTCTTCTCCAATCTCTGGATAAAGGACCCAAGGTGCTGATGTGATCATGTGAAAATACATATCCTTTGAGGTCTAATTAAATTTCCTTTTTATTATGGGCATCCCTCGCGACTAAAAATCAAATAATCCGCCTTTTTATCGGTATTTTTGTGATGTGGATCACAAAAATAAACCTATTAACCAAAAGTTAAAATAGTTCGAGGTCTAATTTATTAAATAGTCACCTAAATGCACAGTACAAAAAACAACCAGAATAAGACCATTTTCCATGCTGTTCATTTCTCAGAGAAAAATAGAAATCCAAAAAAAAGCGGCATGCTTTCGCATACCGCTTTTATCAATAATTTAACTGCTGATACTAGTTATTTTGATTTCTTAGAAACCGCCTTTGGACGAGGTTCATCCATCAAACCTTTTATCAAAGATACCGTTGCAACAAGCAAAACAATAGTAAATGGTAAACCAGTCGTCACCGCCATTGCTTGAGCAGCAGCTAGACCACCACCCAACATCAATGCAATCGCAACCAAACCTTCAAACGTACACCAGAACACGCGTTGTGGCGTTGGTGCATCGACCTTACCGCCCGCAGCAATAGTATCAATAACCAGTGATCCTGAGTCAGAAGAGGTAATGAAGAACACCACGACTAAGATAATGCCGACAAAAGATGTTATCTCAGCCAATGGCATAACATCTAACATGGCAAAAAGTTTTAAAGGCAGTTCTGCGTTAAACACCGCCTCATAGCCATCATTAACGTATTGGCTAATTGCGTTACCGCCAAAAGCCGTCATCCATAACACACAAACTGAAGATGGGATAAGAATAACGCAAATAATAAACTCACGAACCGAACGACCGCGAGACACACGTGCGATGAACATACCCACAAATGGTGACCAAGAAATCCACCACGCCCAGTAAAACGCCGTCCAGCCTTGAGAGTAATTCACATCCTCTCGTCCAAATGGCATAGATAAGGCAGGGATATTAGCCACATAGGAAACGATGTTCTCGAAGAAACCAGTTAAAATCGCAATCGTCGGGCCAACAACAATAACAAATAGCAATAGCAGTGCTGCAAGACCCATATTGATTTCAGATAAGATCTTCACGCCCTTATCGAGTCCAGCCACAACAGAGATTAAAGCGAGCGCAGTAATACCAATAATCAATATAACCTGCGTCGTATTGGTCATTGGGACATCAAACAGGAAGTTCAAACCCGTTGCGGCTTGAGATGCACCGTAGCCTAGCGATGTTGCTAAACCAAAAACCGTCGCTACCACTGCAAGAATATCGATAATATGACCAGTCCAACCCCATACACGCTCACCAAACAAAGGGTAAAAAATTGAGCGCATGGTGAGTGGCAAACCTTTGTTAAATGAAAAGATAGCCAGCCCAAGAGCCAAGAGCGCGTATATTGACCACGGATGAAGTGCCCAGTGGTAAATCGTCGCAGCCATCCCTAATGCCGAAGCTGCAGTTGCATCGCCCTCTGCACCACCTAGCGGTGCCCAGTCAGTACGTACACCATTCTCAACGCTCACGCCACCAATCGCAGAACTAAAATGGGACATCGGTTCTGATACACCGAAGAACACGAGACCAATGCCCATACCTGCAGCAAATAGCATTGCCAACCATCCGGCATAGGAGTAATCCGGTGTTGCTTCAGTACCACCGATTCGCACACGGCCCAATGGTGTGAAGATCAATCCGACACAGACAATGACAAAAATATTACCTGAAGCGAGAAAAAACCAGTCTAAATTGTGTAACAAACCCGCTCGTAGGTCTGCAAAAAACGGCTCTACCTGTTCTCGGAATAATAGTGTTATCACAACAAACATGACGATTGCTAAGCCAGAAATTGCAAAAACACGGTTGTGAATATCAAGGCCAAATGGGCCTACCTTTAGCGCAACGTTATCCTGACCAATTTGATAGTCAGTATCTATTGCGTTTACTTTTCCATCGGGGCGTTGAATGCCACCGTTATTATCGGTGCTCACGGATAATCTCCTTAAAAATACGTGACCAAGTTTAAATTACTTTCGTCGGAGTTCGAGTAATGAAACGTCTTCATCACTACCAAGCACATGTTCATAAAACATTGTTCTTATAAGCGGTTACTCAATCCGCCATCATAATCTTAAAGCCCCCTATCTCTCATTGCATTTTATTGTTTTCACCATAAATAACGCCTATTGCCAAACCGAAGATATTGGCATGTTTCGATTAAAGTGATACTGCAGTTGTGCTTGAAACAGCTCCGCAGTTGCCAACGCATCCGTCAGAGCATGGTGAGGTTGATAAGCAGGGAGGCCATATCTTTCACGAGCGTGCCCTAATCGTACAGAACCGGGTTTCTTGCCTTTCAACTTATTGATAAAACCTCTGCATTCACGGCGCTGTATCGCATACTCAATATCTAACGTATCAACAACAGGAAACTGTATCCCCTCTCCGATGCTATTTAGCAAGGCGTTATTAAAGAACTGCCTTTCAATGTTCTTGTAGTGAACAAGTACCACTTTGCCTGACAACGCATCCAATATTTCACCCAAGATCTGAGACAGCTGCGGCGCGTTTTTAACCTCAGAGTCAGTGATACCGTGAATAATGACAGACTCGTGGTTTAACTCTCTGTTTGGGTTAACGACCCAATGAGCAGAACCATTACATTGAACACGATCAATAGTGAACGGCACAAGTCCGATCGTGAGAATGACATCCTCTTCCGAGTTCAATCCTGTTGTCTCAAAGTCTACCGAGACAAATGGCACTTGTTCAATTGGTGTTTCCCCATTAACCATCGGTGTCGAATAATAGCGTTTGAGCCTCTCGTCTTTCGCTTCTTTAGCGAGTTGCTTGAACAACATTGACCACTCTGGCGTCTGGGATGTATCCAACAACGGATGTTCTTTTTCTACTTTTTTTGAGAACCACATTATTTGCTACTTCTCTGATATCGAAACTTAATGAAGTTCTGAGCGTTACTTAGAATTTGAAATGCTGCTTTTAAGTTTCGACGTTCAAATTCAGACATGTTCTCCGGCTCAATATTGTTGTCTGGCTCTTCTCCATTTTCTATATCAAGGGCTTGGTGACGAATTCGAACCATGTAGATTAGCTCCATCGCATCCCTTAAATCCAAACCTCGACCTTTCGGTAAAATGCCAGCATCATTAATGTCATCTAAACGGTCGAAAGAGTTTTGCGATCGGGAACCGATTGCCAGAGAATGCACCCGTATTAAATCGGCCAACGGAGCCGTCCCCCTTCGCTTCAAGTTAATCGAGTTGCGATGACGACCATCTTTCTCCATCACAAAGTCTTTGAAAAAGCCCAGTGGAGGCGTCCTACGTATTGCGTTGTACGCCATACAAGCAAGAAAGCGGTTATTTCTTTTCGCTCGTCTCACAATAAAGCTGCTTAATTGCTCCGCCCATTTCACTCGCCCATGCACACCGAGGAGATCAAAAAAGATATTACTATTTAACAACCTCTCAGGGGTTGGATTGTCTATCCAGTTTCCAAAGCATTCTTCCCATTCTGCACGAGTTTTTCGCCATTCTGGGTTGGTAGCCATAATGTCTCCAGTACAATAAGCATAGCCGCATGCCGCTAAACCATCACAAACAAATTTAGCAAACTTTTCAAAGTACTCTCCGTGAATCTCAACGTCATAACTGTTATCGAGAATAAGCGCGTTATCTTGATCCGTTACAATTAGCTGCTCATCCCTCGCCATTGAACCCATTGCGACTAAACAATAAGGAATGGGCGCTGGGCCGAACTCTTGCTCAGCTAATTCAGCGAGGCGTTGTTTGAAACTACTGCCTATAACCGACATGGCTCGACCAATCATGTGCGCGTTGGCATCTTCATTGACCATTCTTACGAAACAGTCTTTTACTTGTTCAGAAACCTGCTTGAGATCCTCGACACTGGTTTGCTGAAAAATAGAGCTCACTAGCAATAGGCTGTTCTGAGATTCGTAACGAACGATGTCCGTCATGCCAATAATTCCTATCGGCTTTTTATCTTTTAAAATTGGTAAATGATGCACGTTGTAACGCAACATGGTTAACATGGCCTCAAACACATAGGCGTTATAATCCAATGAAACCACGTCATAACTCATGACCTCACTCACTGGAATATTGGTATCAATACCTTGAGCTAGTACGCGAATGCAAAGATCGCGATCAGTCAATATTCCAAGCAGCTGTTCATCATCTTCTTCTGTGAGCTCCTCTGTCGGGCGAATAATGAGCAGAGAGGTGACATTTTCCTCTGCCATTAGTATCGCAGCTTCCTGAATTGAAGCCGTTGCCTCCAGAGTTACTGGATCTCTTGCTAAGATTTTACGTGCCTTAGCGGTGGTAAAGTCATTGCTTTCGGAGCGGCTAGATATTGCGCTTCGCAAACGCGCGCTATCTTCCAGTTCCATGTAGTCCGCAAAGTTTTCAAACTCATCACAAAGTTCATTGAAGATGTTTTCCGGAATACAGTAAACGAGAGTGTCTTCTATCGCTTTGGCTGGCATACGTACGCGGTTGTTCATCAACAACCCCATCTGACCAAACAGTCCACCAGCATCAATCCTGTTGTAAAGTTCACCTTTACGTCGATAAATCTCTACCGCCCCACTTCTCACCATATACAAGTCGCGGATCGTATCTCCGAAGTTAAGGATTTTTGTTCCTTGCCGAAAGTATGCAACCTCGGCATTGAGAGCAATTTTTCTAAGCTGCTCTTCAGGTAGGTCATCAAAAGGTGGGTACTGGCTAATGAAATTGAGCACTTCTAACTGTTCGGCTTCCATTTTTTATTCCATACGTTGCCTAAACTACAGCGATAAATATCACCCTGAGTGAAATCATGCAATAAATAAATCTAAGGATAACAGTACCTAACCGATTTCACAGGACCAAGCCTTAACCAAAAATTAGAGCTCTAACCTTTTTATATGTAGAGCTCTAAGCTATCACGGCTTATATCTATGCAAGTGAGTTGAGTTGAAATGTACAAAAAAATTCAAAATAAATTCAACCCTACGTCAGGGCAACGTTATGGCGGATAAAAACACATCTCAAGCAATTGTTTTAAATATAAAAAACAAGAGTTAAACAGACCTTGCTCAACTAATTCTCTATGCACAGCATAACTAGTTAACCACCCCCCTTTCATTGAAAGTTGAACTAAAATTAATTAGAGTACAAATCGTTAAACAGTTATAAACACACGAAAAAGGACAGATAACATGGATCCCATACTGGAAGTTAAGGGACTGTATAAAGTGTTTGGAGAAGACCCAGAGAGAGCCTTCTCGCTTATCGACAAAGGCGTCGATAAAGACGGTATTTTTGAACAGACAGGTTTAACAGTCGGCGTAAACGATGTATCTCTCACCATAAATGAAGGGGAAATTTTCGTAATCATGGGCCTTTCTGGCTCCGGGAAATCCACCCTTGTTCGACTTCTTAACCGGCTCATTGAGCCGACTAAAGGTAGTGTTTATCTCAAAGGAAGAGATATCGCCCACATCTCCGAGAATGAACTTCGAGAAGTTCGTCGTAATAATATCTCAATGGTGTTTCAAAGTTTCGCACTCATGCCACACATGACGGTGATTGAAAATGCCGCCTTTGGTTTAGAACTTGCCGGCATCGATGTTAATGAGCGTCAGAAAAGTGCCCTTTCCGCCTTAGAAAGAGTGGGTTTAGACCCTTATGCAGAATCTTTCCCTGACGAATTATCCGGTGGTATGAAACAGCGCGTTGGTTTAGCGAGAGCGTTAGCCTGTGATCCAGACATCCTATTAATGGACGAGGCGTTTTCCGCTTTAGACCCATTGATCCGTTCTGAGATGCAAGATGAGCTTATTCGTCTACAGAACGATGACAAACGCACAATTGTCTTCATTTCTCATGATTTGGATGAAGCAATGCGCATTGGCGACCGTATCGCCATCATGCAAAACGGTGAGGTTGTTCAGGTTGGTACACCTGATGAAATATTACACAGTCCAGCAAATGATTATGTCGAAGCGTTTTTCCGCGGCGTAAACATCGCAAGTGTCTTGACAGCAAAAGATATCGCGCGCAAGAAGCCAGCGGCTGTTTTTAAGAAATCGGAAAATGACGGTCCAGGCTCTGCGATGCAGATTCTGATGGATCACGACCGTGATTACGGTATTGTCGTCGATAAATCTAGCCGATATTCCGGCATCGTATCTCTTGATTCACTACGTTTGGCTCATAAAGAAAACCGTTCGTTAGCCAGTGCTCAATTACCGGATGAAGTTACTCTTCAGCCTGATCAGTCAATTAATGACATTTTGGGTCTGGTTGCTGGTGTTCCTTATGCCGTGCCTGTCGTAGATGAGAAAGGAACTTACTTTGGTGTCGTGACTAAATCACGTCTTCTACAAACACTAGATAAGGATTAACACGATGTCTTCAGAGCAAACTAACAATGATCCCTGGTCAAATACTGCTCCTGCGCAAGATGATCCTTGGTCGCAAGGTACAGAGGCCGCGCCAAGTAATGATTGGCTCAACTCAGAAACTGTAGAGCAAGCACCATTCGATATTATGAACCCATTCCAAGATGCGGTTTTACCCCTCGATAGCTGGGTAGAGTCCGGTTTGAACTGGCTGGTGGAACATGGTCGACCTGTTTTCCAAGCAATACGAGTTCCAATCGACTTTATTCTAACGTCGTTTGAAACTGCTTTGGTGTCTACACCTGCGCCTATAATGGTACTCATTTTATTTTTGCTAGCGTGGCAGTTTTCCAATGTAAAACTTGGTTTTTCTACTCTTGTATCCCTTGTTTTCATCGGCCTAATTGGTGCGTGGTCACAAGCGATGACAACGCTAGCACTGGTGTTAACCGCCGTTTTCTTCTGTTTGCTTATAGGGCTACCAATGGGGATATGGTTGGCAAGGAGCCAAACCGCTGCCAAATTTGTTAGGCCAATATTAGATGCAATGCAAACGACTCCCGCGTTCGTTTACCTTGTGCCAATTGTTATGTTGTTTGGTATTGGTAACGTTCCTGGCGTAGTAGTAACGATCATTTTCGCCCTGCCTCCCGTTGTGCGCCTGACTATTTTGGGTATTCAGCAAGTACCTGAAGAGCTTATCGAAGCTGGCCACTCTTTCGGGGCAAACAAAAAACAGATGCTTTATCGCATCCAGTTACCGTTGGCGTTACCAACCATCATGGCAGGTGTAAACCAAACCTTAATGCTGTCACTTTCTATGGTAGTGATTGCTTCAATGATTGCTGTTGGCGGCTTAGGCCAAATGGTACTTCGTGGTATTGGCCGACTTGATATGGGTCTTGCTGCCGTTGGTGGCTTAGGCATCGTTATTCTTGCGATTTTGTTAGACCGTATCACCCAGGTGTTAGGGGTTAATGCGGGCAACACTAAACTTCGCTGGTATCACACAGGTCCTGTTTCATACCTATTAAAACTGAAAACAAAGACGAACCAAGACGATCTAAAACTTAGGAGAAACATCAATGAATAATTCATGGAAGAAAGCGCTCTCTGTTGGAGCTCTAAGTACTATCGCATTTTCAACTTATGGTGTGGCAAGTGAACTACCGGGTGAAGGTGTCACTGTTCAGCCTGTTCAATCAACCGTTGCAGAAGAAACATTTCAAACGTTGATCGTAAACCGCGCACTTGAAGAGCTTGGTTACGATGTTAAACCGACCAAAGAAGTGGACTACAACGTAGGCTACACCTCTATTGCTAAAGGTGATGCTACTTTCTTAGCGGTTGGTTGGTTCCCTCTTCACGCCGATAAGTACACGATGTCTGGCGGTGATGATAAGTTCTTCCGTAAAGGCCAATACGTAAGTGGTGCTGCGCAAGGTTATTTGATCGATAAGAAAACCGCGGAAAAATATAACATCACTAACATTGGTCAGTTAAAAGATCCAAAATTGGCGAAGCTATTCGATGCAAACGGCGATGGCAAAGCGGACTTAACTGGTTGTAACCCAGGTTGGGGGTGTGAAATGGTTGTTGAGCATCAGTTGGATGCTTTCAAACTTCGTGACACAGTAACACACAACCAAGGTAACTACGCGGCGATTATCGCTGATACGATCTCACGTTACAAAAAAGGCGATCCGATTCTTTACTACACTTGGACACCGTACTGGGTAAGTGGCGTTTTAGTTCCAGGGAAAGATGTTGTGTGGTTAGAAGTGCCATTCTCTTCACTTCCTGGTGAGCGTAAGGACATTGATACGACACTAGAGAACGGTAAGAACTACGGCTTCGAGATGAACTCTATGCGCATCGTTGCCAATAAAGAGTTTACGGAAAAAAACCCTGCTGCTGCGAAGCTATTTGAAATCATCAAACTAAATATCAATGATGTTAGTGCTCAGAATATGATGATGAGCCAAGGTAAGAACAGCTCAGCGGACATCGAGTCTCATGTAAATGGTTGGATCAAAGCGAACCAGAAAAAGTTCGACGCATGGGTCGAAGAAGCGAAGAAAGCCGCAATGTAATCATGCCTTTATCAACCTCTAGAGCCAGTTGGTGTTATCAACTGGCTCTTTTTTTACACAAACGCCCCTCCCCCTTACATAGACATACCAACACTTACACTACTCGACCATAAACCCACATTATAATTCACGTTTATTTCACGCTTGCTTTGCTAAAAACAACACAACATAACAATTAAACTATTCGAATAAATATGAAAAACTTATCAAAGAGCTCTGTGTGGGGGCCTTTGCAGCCAATTGCTGCCTTTTCTTTGTTTTCGCTTCTATTTCTGTCTATTTCAAGAGTTTTGCTAGCCTTTTGGCAGATTGACCGTATTGACTCTCTAAACGACTTAATTTACATCCTAGGCCAAGGTTTGCGCGTAGATATTGCAACGCTTTGCTGGTTATTTATTCTTCCAGCACTGTTTTCAACCTTCATGCCATTAACCGGTAAGATGGGAGAGTGTTGGAAGCGAATATTACGCATATGGATGGTTTTAGGGCTTTGGGTGCTTGTATACATGGAGCTAGCAACAGCGCCATTCATTCAGGAATACGACCTACGTCCAAACCGTCTGTTTGTGGAATATTTAATCTACCCAAAAGAAGTCTTGAGTATGCTCTGGACTGGCTACACATTAGAACTGTTTATTGGTGCGTTAGGTACAGTTTTAACCATCACTTTAGGTTGGAAGTGGAGTAAGAAACTGACCGATAAGGCGCAGCAGGTGAACTGGAAATGGCGACCACTATTGGCACTTTTCGTTGTTCTTTTTGGGGTTGCAGGTGCTCGCTCATCTTTAGGTCACCGCCCGCTAAATCCTGCTATGGTCGCCTTTTCTAACGATCCACTGCTTAACGACTTAGCACTGAACTCATCTTACTCATTGTTGTTTGCGGTTAATAGCATGAAGTCAGAAAAGAGCGCGGAGCAGTTCTACGGAAAAATGGACACTCAAAAGATGTTGGAATTAGTTCGCACTTCATCAACAAAGTCCGACTTCACCCCTTCATTACTCCCAACCATGAACAGTAACCCCGCGACTTACCAAGGTAAACATAAAAACTTAGTGATTTTGCTACAAGAAAGCTTAGGCGCCCAATTTGTCGGTGCTTTGGGTGGTTTGCCTCTAACACCAAACCTTGATGAACTCATGAAGGAAGGTTGGCAGTTCACACAAATGTACGCCACTGGTACTCGTTCTGTTCGTGGAATTGAAGCCGTAACCACGGGCTTTCCTCCATCTCCGTCTCGCGCGGTAGTGAAGCTGAGTAAAAGCCAAACGGGTTTCTTTACCATCGCGGACTTACTGAAAGCTCAAGGCTATCACACGCAATTTATTTACGGCGGTGAAGCCAACTTTGACAACATGAAAACTTTCTTCTTTGGTAACGGTTTTGATCAAATAGTAGAAGAAGATGATTATAACAACCCAAGCTTTGTTGGCTCTTGGGGTGTTAGTGATGAAGATCTATAT
The DNA here is from genome assembly GCF_033344395.1 of Vibrio sp. 1874. Taxonomy (NCBI): domain Bacteria; kingdom Pseudomonadati; phylum Pseudomonadota; class Gammaproteobacteria; order Vibrionales; family Vibrionaceae; genus Vibrio; species Vibrio sp. 1874. The sequence goes on along the minus strand of NZ_JAWPOR010000003.1, from coordinate 531,193 downwards.
AACAAAGCAAACGAAGAGTTTGAACGCCTTTCAAAAAGCGACAAACCTTTTTTTAGCTTAGTTTTTACGTCAAGTAATCATAGCCCTTATGAATATCCAAAAGGCAAAATTGAGCCATACGATTCAGAATATATGACGCGTAACAACGCCGTTAAATATTCCGATTACGCTTTGGGCACTTTCTTTGAAAAGGCGAAAAAATCATCTTATTGGGATGATACCATTTTCATTGTAATTGCAGATCATGATGCACGTGTTTCTGGCGCTAACCTTGTTCCAGTTAAGCACTTTCACATTCCAGCATTGATCCTTGGTAAAGGCATTCAACCACGTAAAGATGACCGCATAGCAAACAACATAGACATGCCGCCTACACTGTTATCTCTGATTGGGGTAGATGCTAAAACACCGATGATTGGTCGTGATTTAACGAAGCCACTGGCTCGCGAAGATGAACGCGCAATGATGCAATACGACAAAAACTTTGGTTATTTAACGCGCGACAATCTCGTTGTGCTTTCCCCTGGTGAAAAGATATCGACCCTGGCGTACGACTTTAAAGACCAAACCATGAAGCCGCTAGAGGTGGACGAGTCTATTATCGAGCGTGCAAAAGCAAACGCATTATTTGCATCTAAAGCGTATCAAAACAACTGGTATTCTTCCAAACACACTCATTAATACCAATGATTCCGCTGATAAAAAGGAGCTAAACGGCTCCTTTTTCTTATTCTGTCACTTACCTTCGAAAATGTTCTACTGACAACTCCTGTCGTTCCTTTCCGTTAGATTGCCCCTACTATTTCTAATTGATTAAGGAACAAACCATGCTGACTATCAATTCATTCGTTCTCTACGTTGAGGACATCCACATAAGCCAAGTTTTTTATTCGAAACTGTTCGAACGCAAAGTCACGCAGTTGTCTCCAACCTTTGCCGCTATTCCACTGACCGAAGGCTTAACGTTGACACTCAAGCAAAGAGATAATCTTTCACCCTACAGCGGAATTAGAGGTGGTGGTACCGAGTTGTCTTTATCGGTGCCCAATAGTCATATGCTAGAGCGCATTTACAAGCGCTGGAAAGACCTAGGTGTTGAGTTTGTTCAACCACCAGCGACATCAGTGTATGGGTTAAATTTTATGGCTATCGATCCAGATAAGCATCGCATTCGTGTTTTCATAAATGAATAAAAATGCGTTGAAAATGCTTTTTACCCATTCCCAATGTGACTTCAATAAATTAGACTCAAGGAAACATCAAAAGCGGCGTAGTAATAAGAAGGAATGCCCATGAGCTCAAGTATGATCCTTAGCGAATCCCTAATCGAGAGCGGAAGAGATATCCCCCTCAAAGAACTGCTTTATGCAAAGCGCGTGCTGGATAACTACATGGCAGTAGCCAAAGAAAGTAGCCCGCTTGAGCTATTAACTGAGATGAAATCGGCAGCAAAGCAAGTAGAATACTTTACAACGACGAGTAACCCGTGTGAGGCTCGTAATGTCATCAGTCAGATGATTGATAAAATCGACACCGCGGAATCTTTTGCTTCGTTCAAAGCATTAGCAGGTAAGCCATCTCAAGCACTCAATGAACTAATTGAAGATCGAGCTCAGCTGATTAAACACGAACGAGAGCTCCTGCTCGCCTCAGGCTATGACGCCTCACGAATCTAATATACGCGACAGGCTAAAAGTCATAGCTAACAACGAAAAAGGAGCTCTTAAAGAGCTCCTTTTGCTTTTCAAAAATCGGATACAAAAGACTTAAAGGCCGATATCTTCCGTTATTGCTTTGATTTGTTTGAGGTCCATTTTATAGACTTCAATCATTTGATCGACCTGACTTAGTCGTGAATTAGCTTCATCATGTTTATCACACGCGTCCGACTTCACGTCCCAAGATTTGCCTTCTAAAAATACGTCACACTCTTTCTTGAGTTTCTCAATCTTAGGTAATAATTTCGACCGTTCTTTCTCGAGAGACTCTAATTCTTGCGAAATTTTCAGCTCTTTCTGGAATACTTCGCGGGACCGCTCAAACATAGTCGCTTGCATATCCGCTTGACGACTCAACTTCTCATTTTCTGACTTCGTCGTGTTGATCTTATCTGCCTGCTGCTTCAATTGAGACTCTAGTGACAAGTTGACCTTCTCGACCTCAGTCAATTGCTTTTGCAACTTCTTAAGTGCTTTCTGATGAGCTTCATCTTTCGCGGCGAGTAACTCACTAACTTGGTTTTGTATTTCTTGGTCGAGCGCCTCTTCACGCACTTTTACTTGAGATGCCAACTGGGTTTTATCTTGCGTTAGTGCTTGATACTTTTCTTCTAATACGTGGTAAGTCGATTCCCACTTGTTCGCAGTGACAACCGATCCAACAAGGCCACCAAATGCCAAGCCTAACACCGCAGCGATTGCGATATAGATATGCGTACGTTTGTCACGCTCTTCAATGACAACTACGTCGTCTTGCTCTTCCATTTTGTTCTGAGAACTCACCGTATACTACTCCAAGGACTCTTTTACTTTGCTAGCGGATCAATTCCGCAAACATAATTGATGCTGTATAAATCAGAAATGCGCCAATTAATGTTATAACGGTCGCTTTTTGGACTTTTTCATTGGTTCGATAACGAAACAGCACAAATGCTACTGCAATCAACACCGCAATGGCTAATAATCTGGTCATACCGCCTCCTTGTCCACTCATGAAAAACTGCCTAGGTCCGTAGACTGTTTCACAAAGGTTCATTGTAACCCATTTATACGTACCATAAGGTCAACTTAGCGTAGATTTTAAAATAAGTGCTCCGATTTTAATCAATTTTGTGTCCTTAATTGAATAACTTATGTCGTAACAATCGAAACACATTTATCGTTCTGAAGTGTTTTTGGGTTCCATTCCCTAACCCAATAAATTTTATTTATGCCGTGACTCGCACAAAAAGATTGGCAAACATACCTTCATGAAAATTGATGAGGTTATTTCATTAAAAATAAATTGACATAGGGTGTTGAAATGGACCAAAAACATGATAGAGTTCACACGTTAATGATGACCAGCATCATTAACTAACCTTTACTCATTTAATTGAGTAATTGTTCCGATGAAGACTGCAGGAGAGTGGTTATTAATCAAATTTTAACATTTGATTAGCATAACTCGCCGAAGAATTAACTATTTCAGGTGCTACCTAGGTAGCGGGGACTGTAGTTGGAGGAACCTCTGGAGAGAACCGTTAAATCGGTCGCCGAAGGAGCAAGTCTTGCACTCACGCAAGGTGAAACTCTCAGGCAAAAGGACAGAGGAGTGGAAAGTTACAACCTAACTATTTTGCTTGGCCTTCCCGCCTACAACCAATAGCTTAGTTCTTTTAGAGATCGTTGATCTCGTCCTTTCCCTCTTCTCCTTATTAGTTGTTTTATTAAGGGGAAATCATGAACAACCTACAATCTTTACTACAAACCATCGATAATTTTGTCTGGGGTCCACCGCTGCTTATTTTGCTAGTAGGTACAGGTGTTTACTTCACTTTTAGCCTTGGCTTGATCCAGTTTAAACACCTCCCAACAGCGCTAGCGATGGTATTCAGTAAAGATAAGTCATCTAATACTCAAGGTGACGTTTCTAGCTTTGCAGCTCTTTGTACTGCGCTCTCAGCAACAATTGGTACTGGTAACATTGTTGGTGTTGCCACAGCAATCAAACTCGGTGGACCAGGCGCTCTATTCTGGATGTGGCTCGCTGCCCTTTTCGGAATGGCGACTAAATACGCCGAATGTTTGTTGGCGGTTAAGTACCGAAGAGTCGATGATAAAGGCCAAATGATTGGTGGCCCAATGTATTACTTGCAATACGGTGTTGGCTCAAAAGCTCTCGCGATCATGTTTGCAGTGTTTGCTTTGGGTGTTGCTTGTTTTGGTATCGGTACGTTTCCACAAGTAAACGCGATTCTGGATGCAAGTGAGATATCTCTTGGTGTTAACCGTGAGCTATCTGCCTTCGTACTAACTCTTTTGGTTGCTTTCGTAACTTTGGGTGGCATCAAATCCATTGCTAACGTTGCAGGAAAAGTGGTTCCTACCATGGCTGTATTTTATGTGTTGGCGTGTTTAAGCGTGATCATCATGAATGCAGACCAATTGTTCAATGCCGTTGAATTAGTGCTGGTTTCAGCCTTTACATCAACAGCAGCGACTGGTGGTTTTCTAGGTGCAAGCATCATGTTGGCAATCCAATCAGGTATCGCTCGCGGTGTGTTCTCAAATGAATCTGGTTTGGGTAGCGCGCCTATGGCAGCAGCAGCAGCGAAGACAGACTCTTGTGTTAAACAAGGCCTAATTTCAATGACGGGTACCTTTTTCGATACCATCATTATTTGTACCATGACAGGCCTTGCTCTAATCCTGACCGGTGCATGGCAAAGTGACCTTGCTGGTGCCGCGATGACGACTCATGCTTTTGCGGTGGGTTTAAATGCAGATACATTTGGCCCTATGCTCGTCTCAATCGGTTTGATGTTCTTCGCTTTTACCACCATTCTTGGTTGGAACTACTACGGTGAGCGTTGCGTTGTGTTCCTGTTCGGAACTAAAGCTGTGCTTCCATACAAACTGATTTTCGTTGGCTTGGTGGCATCTGGTGCATTCCTTCACCTCGATATGATTTGGCTACTGGCTGATATCGTAAACGGTCTGATGGCAATTCCTAACCTAATTGGTTTGATCGCACTGCGTCACGTCGTACTGGCAGAAACCAAACTGTTCTTTAGCTCAACATCGCAATCAGGTGAAGTTGAAGCAGTGAAAGCTTAGTGAAACGGCAGGTTTGCGGTCATAAACTGTCAGTCACAGAGAGCAAAACACATTAGAAATGGTAAAAACACAAAGCCCGCTATTATTTAGCGGGCTTTATTTATCTTCGGTTAAATGGTTAATCTCTCAACCATTGATGCTCAACGTTTTCTCCACGTTCTTCAAAAAACTTCGCATTTTTTTGCTTGAATTGATCCGCTTTCAACTCTGATAGCGGCCAGTCTAAAAATGCTTCTGTTACAAACGAGTCGCCGACACCAACCTCAATCGATTCCAGATGTTTCCCGATGTAGCGATAAAAGTAGCCTTGCCCAAACGCATCGCACACCATAGGTACATGCCTGACACGTTGATGATTGACAGAGACCGAAGCCCAAGTCGTCGTTTTAGGTTCACAGGTTTGCTCTTTTACAACGTCGACCTCAAATTTATTGTCCATAGTTGTCGAAACAAAAACGACAATAGCGTCATGCAAATACACACGCCTGAGCAATAACTGTTTAGTGTCTTGAGTTCGCGTTTGTTGTATTCCATTAGCAAAAGGCTCGAAGTAGCCCCAGTGCCAAGACCAGATCATGCCGCGTTGCGCAAACTGTACTTGTGGCCACGTATGCCAAGCAACAGCGGCACCTATCCCCACAATAAATACAGCGAGTAGTATTAACAATCGATAAATATTACGCATTAAACGGGTTTTTCAATTAATAACTTCACACCAAGTGCGACTAATACTGCGCCCGTCGCGCCTTCCATCCACTTCATAAAACTTGCATTCTTTAGTAGATTTTTAGCCGAGTTAAGCGCGCCAGCTAAACCACACTGCCAAACCATCGCAATAGCAAAGTGTACAGATGCCATCATCATTGATTGAAGCAAGGGTGAACCTTCTGGATTCACAAACTGTGGCAAGAAAGCCAAATAGAAGACCGCCGTTTTCGGGTTCAAGACGTTAGAAAGAAAGCCCTCTCTAAAAGAGCGCTTACCATTAAACACTTCGTGAATCTGCTCGGTCACGGTCAATCCATCTTTCGACGACATTAGCGCTTTTAAACTGCTCAAACCAAGCCAGATAAGATAAGCCGCACCAATCATTTTTACGATTTGGAACAACTCTGCTGATTGCGCAAGAATCGCCGAGATACCAACCGCAGAAAAAAAAGCATGTACGAATAAGCCAAAGCAAATCCCTAGACTGGTTGTACATCCATCTTTTAGGCCCGATCGGCTAGTGTTACGGATAACAAGTGCAGTATCTAAACCTGGCGTTAACGTTAAAATCGTAATGGCAATAATAAATGCCTCGAAATTCAAAATATCCATATTATCGTGATAATTAATTGTCAATCCTTCATCAATACCGCCAATCCACAAGATTCGCAAGCTTCTTTTTGAAGAGAGCTATACAACTGGGTGAGTTTATGGACAATGGGTTGGAGTTAATTGTTAATTATTAGTAAATTAACGCAGGTTGCTTAGTGCAACACCATATGAAGGACCCGTTATCGGGTGTTTAGGGAAAGAACAAAAGAATAAGAGTAGTCACATGAACGCATTTACAAAACTCGTTGAACATTCCAAAAAAGTGGCAAATTTTGAGCATCTATCTGCCATCATAGATTGGGATCAAGCAGCGGTCATGCCACCTGGTGGCGCTGAAGCACGCTCGAATGCCACGGCAGAGCTCGATGTACATATCCATTCTTTAATGACTCAACCGCACTTGGGAGAGCTTTTCGCTCAGGCAGAAGAAGAGACGCTGTCTACAAAAGAAGAATCTATCCTAAGAGAAATGAAGCGTGGGTGGCAGCAAGCTAACTTACTACCAGAATCATTAGTTCAAGCTCAATCTCTTGCTGGCTCCAAATGTGAACATGCATGGCGTACGCAACGTGGAGAAAATGACTGGGCTGGTTTTGAAAAGAACTGGGCTGAAGTCGTAAAGCTATCGCAGGAAGAAGCGCAAATTAGAGCCGAAGCAAACGGCACGACTCCTTATGATGCCATGCTCGATGTTTATGAACCTGGCACAACGTCTGCGTCGTTAGACATTCTTTTTGCTGACGTGAAAACCTGGCTTCCTACTTTGATCGATGAAGCGCTTGAAAAACAACAATCAGACAACATCTTATTGCCAACTGCGCACTACCCTGCGGAAAAGCAAAAAGCGCTCGGTTTGGAAGTCATGAAACTGCTTCAATTCGATTTTGAACACGGTCGACTTGATGAGAGTACCCACCCATTTTGTGGCGGTGTACCGTCAGATGTGCGTATTACGACACGTTACAATGAAAACGAGTTTGTCCAATCATTGATGGGGATTGTCCACGAAACTGGCCATGCTCGATACGAACAAGGGCTACCAAAAGATTTATCAGGAACACCCGCGGGAGAAGCTCGCTCTATGGGTATTCATGAATCACAATCACTCTTCTTTGAAATGCAAATAGGACGAAGCAGCGCGTTTATCGATCACCTCGCTCGACTGGCTTCTAACCATTTTTCTGGTAGTGAATTCGAAAAAGACAATTTAGCCAAAATTTACACTCGCGTAGAAAAAGGCTTTATTCGCGTAGATGCTGACGAACTAACATATCCTGCTCACGTTATTCTTCGATATGAAATTGAGCGAGATCTCATGAACGGCGTCATCAAACATACAGATGTACCAGAACTCTGGAACGAAAAGATGAAAGCGTACTTGGGGCTATCAACCGAAGGAAACTTCAAAAATGGCTGTATGCAAGATATCCATTGGACAGATGGAAGTTTTGGGTACTTTCCAAGCTACACGCTGGGAGCCATGTACGCTGCTCAATTTATGGCAGCTATGAAACAATCAGTAGATGTAGATGGAGCAATCCTTAGAGGAGATCTTACGCCAATTTTTATCTGGCTATCTGATAATATCTGGAGTAAAGGTAGCTTGTTAAGTACAGATGAACTAGTCAAGCAAGCTACAGGGGAAACACTTAATATACAGCACTATAAGGATCACCTAAGAAGCCGCTACTTGTAAAAGTAATACACTCACAAAATAACAACAAACAATAATAGAAAGAGGGCAAAATGCTTACTTTTAATACGTTAAAAGAACGTCACCGTCGTGAGCGAAATAGCTATTCGCAATCACTTTCTACTCGTGTGCATCGCTCTCTAAGTTGGCTAAAGAAAGCGGAAGCATGTGAAGATGATGATTCTACATTTACTTTCCTTTGGATAGCTTTCAACTCAGCTTACGCTCAAGATTTTGAACAAAGAGCAAACTACGGTGAGCGTGGCTTGTACCAAGAGTTTTTATCTCGCCTTGTTGAACTAGATTCTGATAACTTGTTAGCTGAAATTGTCTGGCAAAACTACTCAGGTGTAATACGAGCACTGCTCGATAACGAGTTTATTCTTGAAAGCTATTGGAGCTACCATGCGGGACGCATTAGTGAACAAGAATGGAAAGAAGCTCGCAGTAAAGCTAAGGTCGCAGCTAATACAGCACTTGGGCATAACAACACAGCGTCAGTGCTTTCTATCGTATTCTCACGCCTTTACACGCTGCGTAATCAAATAATTCACGGTGGTGCGACTTATAGCAGTTCTGCAAATAGACAGCAATTAAGAGATTGCACCGTGCTCTTGGAAAAGGTTCTACCAGTTATCATCAAGATTATGATGGATGGTAGTAGTGAGCTATGGGGTGACCCTGTTTATCCGTTTATTACTGAGCAATAATATAGATCGAAGCGACATTCTATGAATGTCGCTTTTCTATTTCTGAACATCCAGCTACAACTTCACGACAGATGGTTTAATAACTTTACCTGTTTTGGTATTAACGTAACCATGAAGCATGATCTGGGTGATAGAGCCACTTGTGTTGTGGCTAGAGCTATGTTTTATGTGACACTGAGTGTCAAACGAGTCCCCAGAGCTAACCTCTTGAAGTGCGAACATAGGATAAGCTAAGGTAAAACGCTTAAATAACAGATTGAATAGCGAAATCACATTAGCTATATCACCATTATTTCCGTTGACTGTTTCACTCTTCGCATAATCCCATAGATTAGAAATATTTTTCTCTTGAATCCCACAAGAAATCAAACCTTGAACTGTTGTATCTTTAAAGATTCCAGATAAAGACTGAAGTGTTTGCTCTGACAATCGGCTATATAACTCGAGAACTTGTAGATCATCACGGAAATTATTTCTGTAATACTCAAGATTCTGGTTTAACTCGGTCACATCATTCTGTAACTGATCCTTCATCTCTGCTAGTAGTTTAAGATCAGCCTGTAGTTTCGCAACCAACAGATCCTTATCCCCATTTTGTTCAGAAAGTTGCTCAACCCTAACCCCAGCTTTTTCTTTCTCCATACAAAGCAAAGACTTTAACTTATCAATAAATTGTTTCAAGTCTTCGTTCTCACTCTCAACCTTTTGTAGGCTATCTTTCACACACTCTAATTCAGAATTATCAAAACTGGATACTTGCTCAGTTTCTAACGGTGGCTCTACGCAATCATTTTTTTCAACAACTATCTCTCGCACCTTTGCTCGTACTTTTTCATCATCCAGAGCATTTAATAAGGTTTGAATATTAATATCCATAGCACTTACCTACGTCCATAATCTCTGGTTTTTTTTCGATAGAAAGCTTGGAGGCTCGTTCCATCTGAGAGTTCCTCCATCTCCGATGTGTCAATAGCTTTTATGCTAGATGCGACAGACGAAAAAGAAGGATCAGTATATGGAATTGGTGTTTCAATTTGGGGATAACTTGCTATAGAAGCCCCAGGAAAGATTAACTCTTCTGTAAGCCAACCAATTTCTTTTACAGAGTTAACAAAGCTATCTGAAATACTTATATCAGAGTCAACCTGGAAGCTCTTATCGTCCGAAATAATCACTAAAGCTAAGGTTTCATTATCAACGTACTCAATCTTATGCTTGAAAATATCCCAGAAGTTTTCTTGAGAAGCAGTCATTTCACCAGCAAATAAGATAGGTTCAAGCTCACCGCCAATTACTCGGTTTGCTTGAACTCGATTCTTCTTTGCCTGAATGATAAAGTCAGACATTTAAAATTTTAACTCCATAACCTTGTCTTCGATTTGTTCAGTCGTAAGCTCAGGCTCAAGTTTTTGATATGCTTCAACTAGGGCGCTGGCATGCTTATGGCTCTCATCAATGCTCAACTCATCTTTTAAATACAAGCTGTAGTCATCAGTATTGAGGTTTTTCTCTTTATACGCCTTAATCGTACCAATAATTTCTTTCGTTTCTAAATCCAGTGCGGCAACTGTTGCCATAAATGATGGACTTACAACAGTATCAAGTTTCTCATTAATACCTTTTAAGGTGATAGAAGCACCAATAGATGATCTCGCCAATTTCTCGGCATCACTAAGGTTGTCGAATTTTTCTTTGTCAATCACCACATCATTTCTTAAGTGGTCGATATATTCACTTATTGAGGCAAAATCATCGGGAGTCTTCTCACTCAGCATTGCTTTCGCACCAAGTTCTTCCATGTTCTCTTCAGGACGGATAATACCTAGAGAAATACCCACATTTTTTACCGCCTCTCCTACTTTTTCAGCTAGGTTGATCCCTAAGCTAGCAATAGATGCCGCAACATTGGCAATCCCTGAGCCTATTTTCGATACAGCACCACCAATTGCACTACAGGCACTACTTACAAAACTGCTCACGCTACTCCAAAAACCCATAATTCCTAGCCTCTCACTTTGATATCTTTTCTGAATTCATCTCGCTGATATATTGAAATGCGAGTTTCGCTATCTTCATTTAAGCATGAGAGGAAGTCATACAATGTACCTTCTCGGGTCTCTTTATCTTTTGCACTACTTGGGTTGTAGCAACATAAAGAAATATATTGATACATAAACTCCCAACCAAACTTCTCCAAACATTGAATAAGTCTGCGTCTATCTTTTTCTTTGCCTAACGTGTCATACCAGGCTTCTGCAATTTCACCATGAAGAAACTTTTCCACGTCATCGATAGAAGGCTCCTCTTCTAATAGCTCTAAGCCCTGAATTAAACCTGACTTATAATTCTTTGCATAGTAAGCAAGAGCAAGTTGACTAATGTCGCTAGGAGACACATCTTTTTCATTGGTCGTACTAACAAGTTCTTTGATCTGAACTTGAAGCGGTTTGCTCATACCTGAACTGGATAATATCACTCGGCCAGGTTCAAGGTTGGATAGAAAGTCTTTCTGTTCATCAGAAAGAGCCATCGTATTACCCACAGCTTCTTTGTCATCTTTTGCGAAAAGCTTATGAATGATCTTTGTGTTGGTATTTTTTAACACTTCTGGTGTGAGTTTATTTGGAATTTGGTCTACGATAATGAGTGACTCGCCATACTTACGAACCTCTGCCAACATATCGGCAAACGCTTCAACACCTTGTTTCTTATTCTGGCTATCTCCTGGTTCAAATTTCGATAGCAATCGGTGCGCTTCTTCGATCAAAGTAATGTGACGGAACTTCTTTCCTTCACTCTGATACTCATAATAATTAGCTCTAATCGCTTCATTTAAGTTAGCTAGCACAAAGCCCATAACAAGCGACTTTTCACTTGGATTGCGAATTTCTTCAAGCTCTAAAATCACATTTTTAGTCGCTAAGTCTTTAAAGTTAATAGAGCGAGGGGTATCTAGCATTAGCCCTTTTGAACCAATAAGTAAACCTTGCAATCTAGCCTTAATGGAGCCTATATAATCTTGTTTCAGCCTGTCATCAAATCCCTGTTCCATAACGACTTGTTCAGTCATAGCAATCAGGTCACTCAAGGTAGGGAACGCATAAACACCTGGAGCGAACGGATCTTCAAATCGCTTGTTCTTAGACGTCGCAATATTCCAACCTTTATTCTCGTAGCTTCTATAGATTGAAGCTTCTATTAACTGAGGTATTGCCGCTTCCATATCAAAAGCAGATTCGATACTTGCTTTGATCATATCAACACGAGAAGTAATGTTTTCGTGCGGAAAGAACTCAAAAGGATTCAACCTGAAGGGGGCAATATTATCGTTACCAAGAGTAAAAATAAGAATGTTTTTGTTCTTCTTGGTTAATACCCGATACTCTGTTTTTGCAGGTTCTATTACCAAGAATGGCATTTTTGCTGACTCAAGTAAACGATGACAAGTCGTTGTCTTACCACTACCCGTAACTCCAGCGATAAAGGTGTGCTTATCAAGATCTCTCTTGTCTATATTGACATCGATATTTTGATGTAAACCACTTTTCACTAGATTACCTAGATAGAGTTGGTTTTCATTTTCGATATCTGAACTCACATTCAAACCAAACTCGACTTCTTCTTTCAGTGTTAAGCCGACTATCTCTTTTTGAGGCAAACCTGCAACTACACTCAACTCATTAGTCGACAACCAATTACACAAATAACGATTAAATGGCTTTCTAGAAAAAAGTAAATCTAGTTGCTGTTCATTGCTAATACTTCCATCAAGCGAATCCTTATAATTTTTTTTAAGCATGGGGAATTGGAAATTCTTTACCGCATTTAGCTCATTTGGATTGGCTACGTTCTTAAACGTTAAAGGTGATTTATTTATGTCCTCACCAGAAAATATAGATCGAGCTGTATTCCCAAGTTTTAGTACACTTGCTATCGAGTCAGAAAAAAGGTAAACATTAGATAAATAAAGACCTTTATTTTTTCCAACCTGTACGCGTTTCAATAATACCTCATCAATATAGGTAAGCCATTCTTGTATTGATTTATCACCATACTCTCGTGACTCGCTTGATGACCTGCCTTTTTGATTTGATGTATTGCTACCCACATTTTTAGCAATTGATTTTGAAGTCGTTGTCCCTTTAGTTTTCGCTTCAGAACCATTTTGATGTTTATGATGGTCAATTTCAGCAGCGCTTCGTGAGGTTTGCTCGCTGCTACCAGTTTTGTTTGTTCCAGTAGTTATTGTTACTGATTTCCCTGTATTCTTAGTAATACTAATTCCGTCATTTTCCCCTGTTGAGGTAGTGTCAGTTGATCCTTCCGACGTGCCTTGAGTCGTTGAAAAATTATCGCCATCCTGAACACTTTTTTTCGATAGAGGCAAAAGCTTGTTGTAAATACTATATAACTGGCTCTCTATCTGATTGATTTCTCGTAGAGATAGAGGATCTGCCATTACCATCAAGCAGAAATTATCACCATTCATAATATCAACTAGGCGGTCAACCCCTTGAAATTGTTCATTATCTTCATGAACACTCGGTACTCCGTCTAACTTTGCTATATGAGCATATGACTCTATGGTGCTTTTTACTACGACACGCTCTACTTTATCTAGGCGCCTTACAACACTACCTCTAAAGTTACCTTCGAGTGAGGGCTTTAGAATTGATTCGCCTATATCGTCAACATCAAGAACTAATTCACCTTTGTATTTTTTATCCTTAGCTATACCAAATAAGAAATTGACCTTTTTACCATCACTTAATAGCACATAGATGAATACAACCCCTTCAATGCTGAGTGAACTCAATACATTCTCAAACGCTTCTTTTCTCGGCGAGTCTTCATCAAAAGTGACTTCTTTTATGTGATATAAAGTAAAGTCATGGTCATTAAGCCAGGTTGGTTTCTCTAAGTATTCTCTGGATTCAACTTTATGCTCTGCTGTTCGAATTAGTTCTGCTAACGCTTTGTCTGACATCATAAATCCTTAGCGTAAATCCATTACAGCATCTTCTGCTTCTTCCACACTCATCGTTGGATTGGCAGTCTGATAAGCATTAACGAATACATTACTATGTCGGTGAGTATCCTCAATACTCAAAGAATCACCCAAATACTTTTGAACATCATCTGAATTTAAACCACTTGATTCATAAGATTTCACAAGGGCAATAACGACTTTCGGATCGATATCAAGCTCACTGATAGCGTTTAAGAATGGAATCGAAACATCTGCTTCCAAAGCTTGCCCCATACCTTTTACGGCAATTGCAACACCAACAGCTTGACGTGTTATTACATCAACAGCATCAGTGCTAAGGTTTTCTTCATCAATGATTACATCATTTCGCAAATAATCGATGTAATCATTGATCTGTTCGAAATCTTCTGGTGTCTTTTCCGCTGCCATTGCCTTCGCGCCAAGCTCGTCAGCACGTTCGTTAGGTTTTAATACATCAGCTACCAGGCTGATGGCCTCTACTGTATTGACAACTTTCGGCAAGTTTTTACCAACAACCTCAATGACCATCGGGGCATACTTGGCAATCATGGGACCAATGCTAGATGCGATCTTGGTAATTGTTGTAATAATACTTGGGATCAGGGTCGGAGGAACAATCATTCTTTTACCTTATAGTTCAATACGTTGAATTTCGTTTATGTATTGCTCGTTAACAATATCTGCTTCATTTGCCACGACATACTCGATTGCGGTTGGTGATACTAACTTAATATAAACAAGAGCTTCTTCATTCGTTACATCAAGCTTAACTACTTTCTTTTTAATGCTACTGTCACCTATCGACATCTGACCAGTGCTTGAACTTGGCTGTTCCGTAAAGAAGATTTCAAACGTGTCATAATAAGCATCTATGAAGTCATACCACTGATTTAACTTCATCTCTCTATCGATTAGAGGCTTGAATTTTTTCTTACGACTTTCACCTAGGTAGTATTTGAAGCGAACATCTTCATCTGCAATATTATGATCGACAACTTTTACGCTGCCACCATCACGAGACTCGATAAGGCCAAATGCAACGCCAGTTTTACCCGTAGGCTTCTCAACATCACTCTTATCAGTCCCTAAAGGAGCAAACAGCTCAAAACGGCTTTCACCTTCAGACACACCCATGTCTTGGTGCTGTATAGCTATATGTTTGTTAAATAGAGTATTTACAAAGCTTGATTGACTAGAATTACCAGCAAGGAAAATTTTCACATTATCGATATCTGTTAATGTTAACCGACTATTACTAAATGCCAAACGTAACGCATCAAAGAAATTCTCAACTCCTCGTTCAATACGATCTGACAAGATTTGATTCAGCTCTTCTAAATCAATATCTAGAGCAAAAGCAGAGTGTCGAACACCATTAATATCTGTCAAAGTCACTGAAAGCTCACCAGACGCATCGAATGAAAAGTCCTCATGCTCTTCCCAGAATGGACGTAAAGCAATACAAAGTTGCTTGGTGTTCACTCTTGCTTCTTGGGAGTTACTTAGGAGCTGCTCACTCCCTGCAAACGCATCTCTCTCTGGATGTTTTTCAAACTGAATGCTTTTTTCAAGCAAAGCACTCTTATTCTTTTTAAATACTTCAAAAGCAAGAAGCTCCAATAGATTTTCACCACCTAAGAACTTGTCACCACCCGCACCAAAGTGTTCAATCACGTAGTCAAAGCGTCTTTTATCTTTGGGATCTGTTGGTTCACTGTAGATGCCAAAATCAAAGTCTGTAGTACCACCACCGAAATCAAATACGCCATAAAACACACGCTCATCACCTTCTGGATCAAAACCGTACTGCTGTAAAGCAGTCAATGCATAAGCAGCAGGTTCGCTTGCACCTTTGGTCACCGTGATCTGGTTAATCGTTTTTTCGCCAAGTTCAGCAGGAAGCGACTTCTTAAGACCTTTTTCAAAACTCTCGATAATCTTGTCACGAATTGGCATTTCATACGTAACAGGGAAAGAGAGAATGTAATCCATAAAGATACCGTTATTGAGGTTATTAATATACAAACCTAAGTAATAGGCATAGATTTCAATTGGATTGAAATCATCATCTTTCAACTCAAGAAATGGAGGTAAATCGATAACCTTTCCATGCTGATCTACGATCTTAAGCTTTCTGTTTTTATCACCCGCCCACTGCTTAATTTCATCTAAGAAAGTGTTGAATTTGCTTGACTCACTACCTTGCATTGAGTTTTGTGCAGTGTGAGATATTGTTAGATCTTTCCAACGAGTATAAGGTTTGTTTGCTTTAGCATTATAGGCACTCGTAAATGACTCTAGATTGATAAACTCCATGATGGTTGGGTTTTCATAGTGATGAGAAGCAATCTCTTTACTAAGGTCACCAGTACCAATACGCATCGGGTGAATGTTGACGTTATCTTTCTGATATACAACAACTGTGCTTTTTGTACCGAAGTCAATTGATACCACACCATCATTGATGCTTGTCTTTGGATCTCGTGCAACGAGTTTGGTTGGTAGATCGATGGTAATAGAAGCATCAGTATCTAGCTCATCTTGCCACAATGACCAATGACCCAACTCGGTATCATCAAGGATTTTCTTATGGTAAGGGCTAATATCGGCCCGTATTGTATCTTCAATAAGAAGCGAATTAACTACCTTCTGTGTTACTGCCCTGTCTATTACTTCATCAGCAATATTTGTATATTTGTTGAAAAGGCTCTTATCCCCAAGATGGAAAATTTTTAATAGCGTTTCATAATCTTCGTTATTTTTTAGCTCTACTAGCCTAAAACCGCGCTGGAGAATTTCTATAAACAGATCTCTATCTGACATCTCTTTCAAATCTGAAGATAAAAATGGTAAAGCTTTCCCAGTGGAACAATCATGTCTTTTTTCTTTATCAAAATGAAAACCAGTCACTAGGTCATTGTAATCAAAAAGTGCATGCTGGTAGTTTACAGGTCGCTTACTATACGTATTAAATGGAGCATTACTTAACTCAGTCAAAGAGTCTAGTTCAGCTAAATTTGGAATTGACCATTCATTAACTGGATCAAGGATTATATTATTTATATCATCTTCGACATAACTTAACTCTGTTCCTGAGTGATAATCTTTAAAGCAATTCGGCTGCGACTTAATCAACCAAAAGCCAACTACCCGCTTATCAAAATATATTTCATTATCTAAACTGACCCAACGTTCTGCTGACAAGACGTTCTGAACTGTGCTATAGCAACTATTTAGTAGCTCAAGTATAGGACTAAACGAACTAGCTTCTTTTTTAAACAGCTCCACATCTCTCGCTAGAATAGTGTCAAATGTTTTGTTGGGTTCCACGAATAATCCGACTTTTTCTGACAATTCAGATGGAATTTTCCATTTAGATATTAGTTTAGTATACATATTGTTCTCTTTTCTAATACTTAACAATTCCGCCTATTGATAAGCTTCGACTCTTACATTGTTGTTTTTAAAAACGAAACCTAATCATCTGCTATTGCGCAGTTTTTTATAAGGCTTAGGCTCTGGGATAACATGTTAATTTTCGATGCTTGCCAAATTCACATCCCAAATATTTTCTTTGAAGCCATCTAACCAATGCTGGAGTTGCTTAGAACGAACTACTGTCGCAAACACGTTATAATGTTTGTCTGACTCAGTAATAGTTTGATCTGTTGACAATGGTGTTTCGGTAAGATGGAAACCAGCTTCCTTTGTGATAGAGAACGACAGAGAGCACTTCTCCCCTTCACCAAAACGAAATCTGCCATCAGCATCATACTGACTTAGCTTGAATGTTTTGGGGCGCTCAAATGTGAACGTCGAACTAGCTGCTTTTGTAATTCTATGAATGGCTAAACTACGCTCATTATCATATCCATCAAAACGACAAACAAGGTAAAGTCTATGCCCTTGTTGCGCTAACCCCAAGGGCATCACTATTCCTGACTTATGTTCTTGTCGAGCATTATAGTACTCGATGTTTAATAGACGATTATGATAAAGCGCGTTGCTAATTTCTTGAAAAACACAGGAGTCAATTTTAGGTGGAAGTAAAGGTTGAGTTTCACTAACAACAGCAACTTTTTTTAACCACTGACGCTCCTTACTATTGATTAAGCTAGGATTAAGCTGGTATTTAGCTTCTTGGAAGAACCCATCAAGTGACGAAAGTAAGTTAGCAGGTAGAAGATGCGTCAAATACTCTTGGGACAATGCCAACAGTAGCGCTTCTTGAGGTGTTAGGTTTTGTAACGCCAGACTTTGACTGTTTCTATCCCACCGATAACCATATGGCTTACTACGATCATCGCGCACAATATCAAAATGTTCGCAAAGCATCTCCAACGTCCGTTGGACACTTCGCAAATCACGTACTAAACCTATTTGACACAGTTGTTCATGTAGTTCTTTTGCTGTAGTTTGATGAAATTTAGGAATACGTTTCAAAATTTCAAACGCAATTACTAAAGATTCTTGGGTGCTTGCTCGCTTAGCCATCTGATCCAACTTGTATAGAATATGATGATTCAAAAGATATCCGACTCATTGTGAGGTTCGTGAACACTACGCGTGAAACGGATAAATTTCATACAACACATTGATTTTTTTATTTATAATTCTAAATATTAATACGCTTTTTGTTCTTTTTATGCAACTATGAGTTCGTCACTTCGCCTGGCAATTCAACAAAATGAAGAGTACATCAACTTCTGACATAATGTGTCGTATATAACCTGGCTAGGTCCCCTTAATCTAATTCAGTTAATATCGAGCAATGTGCATATATCCAAAAAAAACGCTCAATGAAAAGCAAACCATTGCCATTTTAGAGGGAGCGAAAGAAGGTATTTCAGCCCGAGCGCTTTGCGGCAAGCTTTGAATCTAGGATGGTTTACATACGCTGCACTGGATGCCCTCTGAAGCTCGTCTAAAAACACTAAAAGAAGAAATGCCAGACTCAAAAAGTTGCTGGTTGAGAAACTGCTAGATGCTGAAGCCCCGAAGATTGCTCTCCACCCAAAGTACTGGCCGCAGATGACAAGCTCAAGGTTGATAAAGTTCCCCTAAAAGATATCGCCCTTTCTAAGCAGATAAACTGTCTATTCTTCAGTATTCAACACGTATCAATACGTTATTAAACCACAAGCGAATTTACCTCTTGAACTATCATTAGGCGTAATGGTCAACAAACGAAGACAGAAAAAGTCACATGAACGCAAATCAATCAATATCTCGATATGGATTACAATAAGAATCACCTCCACATAGCTCAGGTTTAGATCAGCTCTCTATGCAAATTAAAATCTGTTATTGATACTTCTGTTGGATAATAAGCAAAACAAATACGACACATTACGACGTAGTACTATGTATTCTCAACGCCTGTGTTAAAACTGATGTTGGGTGAATGATGGTATTTGATTCTATTGAGAGACACGAAGACAGAGTTAACTCTCGCTACGAGAAAACGCTGCAAGAAACGATTTTTCATTTAGAGCAAAAAAACAAAGAACTTATGCAAAAAATCACGCAACTTGAATCACGACTTAATCATGATTATCTAACAAAGCTTAAGAGCCGTGAAGCTGCCCTGAACGCTATAGATTCGTCTTTGAAAAACAATGAGATTCATACTATAGCTGTAGTATTTATGGATATGGATAATTTAAAATTAATCAATGATTATGGTGGTCATATCTTAGGTGATGAGGCGTTGAAACTCTTTGGTTCAACTTTAAAATTATTGGAAAAGCCTGCACACTGCATATCCCGTCTAGGAGGAGACGAATTTATTGCGATCTTACCAAATTACACAGAAAGTCAAGTACATGAATGGTGCTTGGCACTAGATGAATTACTTAAACAAACCAACCCACTGAGCTTCAATGCACAAAAAATCAAAGTTACAGTTTCAACAGGATATTATTTATACGACAAGCACTCTGATAACCCAACTAAAACCAGTCAGGATATGATTGAACTGGCTGATTCTTCTATGTATGTGTCTAAACGAGAAAAGTTTACAATAAGGAAAAGAACTCCAACAACACAGACGATTTAACATATAAACAAACCAATAACATATTAGCCCTCGGTTAATAAACTTATTATTATCTTATCAAGATAACATTAAAAATTATGGTTTTTATACCTACATTCAACCAAAAGTTAAACCATAAAATATAGACACCCATAAGAAAAACAATTTAATTTACAAAAAAATAAATAGCATAATAAATAGTGCATGAAAAATATAAATAGCATTTACTTTGTTATTTGAAAATTTAAAATAAATCACCTTTTATCATTTTAAATAATCTAAATATTTATATTTATTAGTGCGATAGCTTTTAAAACAACCAACAAATTAAACCTGATTATATAAAGTAAAGAATAAAAATAAACTATAATTTCATAGTATTTATGGTTATAATATAAGAAAAAAGAAATTAACAAGCGGATACTGCTCTTCCCTATTTGTTCCAAATAGGTCGTTTGTAGCTTTAGCCTCCCGCTAGTCGGTTGCGCTAACATGCTTCGCAGTTATCGCTAAGTCGCACGCTGTTGCTCTATAGATAATAAAAATAAAATAATAATAAAAAGAGAAATAATAAAATGAACTTATCATTAAAAGAAGAACTAGATGACGCAATAAGAGAAATAGTATCCAACACTAAAAGAGAAAATAAAGATAAGCTAAGATCGCTTATTGAGAAAACAGATTACAGCTTAGAAGAATTACAAGTTGTTGTACCTTCCCTACTTCCACCTTTTTCAAACACATCTAAACTTACGCTAAGTTCTCATGCGCATTTTTGTAATTGCATTTTAAAAAGTATTTACGCTAAAAATAATGCAGATAGCTTTAACGATGATGTTGTTACTGAATCATTTCGCATCCTCGATGCAGTGAAAAACGGATTCAAAGAAGAGCGCAAAGAAACTAAAGACTTATACAATA
The DNA here is from genome assembly GCF_033344395.1 of Vibrio sp. 1874. Taxonomy (NCBI): domain Bacteria; kingdom Pseudomonadati; phylum Pseudomonadota; class Gammaproteobacteria; order Vibrionales; family Vibrionaceae; genus Vibrio; species Vibrio sp. 1874. The sequence continues at coordinate 510,684 of NZ_JAWPOR010000003.1, read as the reverse complement.
TTGCATTAAAAACACATATAACAGCAGAACAGCACGAGCGCTTCATCGCTAACAAGAAAAGTTACAACTACCGCTCTAACGCTGCTTTTCTTAGAGACGTAGCTTTAAATCAAGTCGAACCACGACCAAACAATGACGAAGCGTATTCAAACTACTTTAAAGAAACCAAGGAGCTATCAAAAGCCCTGCAAGTGCTTGCAGAAGATCTTGAGGATGCTGACAGCGCTGAGATAGCTGAACTGAGTAGAGGCATTAAAGAACTTGAGAAGATCGTTAATATTATACGCAAGCTAGCAATAGATTCTCACTCATCAGCAACAGCTAAAATACTAGCTTTAAAGTACTTATCTTCGCGTCAGTTAGATGAGATATGCAAACAAAAGATACTAGAAGAAGCTGAATTATAAAGCCTAAACTCCCGCCTTATTTTTAAGGCGGATTTATCTACCATTTCTTATTACTTTCTCACTAACGATAATAATAAAGAGACAATAAAATGATATTTACAGAACTAGAATGCACAAGAAGTCAGCAAACCGCTAAGGACGCTCAGAACCTCGTGGAATATGGCGCTAAACAAAAAGACGCCGACAACCTAGTGAAGTACGGAGCTGGTAAAACAAAACATGCTCCAGTATCCCAAGGACACTCCTTCTTCATCTGCGCTAATGAAATCGAATCCATTCCAGTTGAGATGAGCGAACTGGCTACTGGCGCTGACTGGCACGATGCTATCACTGAACTGCAAAGCAGCTATAAGCACAACCCTACAGTCAAACACCCTTTCCGCCACTTCGTCATATCTATAGACGAAGGAGAGCGACTTACAGACAAGCAGTGGCGTAAAACAGTAAAAAAGACTATGAATCACCTAGGTTACGAAAACGCACGCTACATCGCGTTTAGACACGAAGATACTGATTCTCAGCACGTACACATAACTGTATCAACACAAGACTTGGAAACAAACAAAGTCATCAGCAACTGGATGTCTGTTGAAGCTGCACAAGAAATCATGCGCGAACAAGAAAAAGAGTTTGGATTAATACAGCTAGAAAACTCATCAGAGATACTAGCAAGGGGCGAAGCAGTCGTTTCTGACAAGTACTCTCACTCAGTGAAGTTGATGATGAGACGCTTAGTTGAGTCAAGCATTAAAGAGCTGCCAGCGCTAGTACGAGCTAGAGCCAAAAATCTAGAGAAACTAGGTGTAAGCGATGAGCACACTACTAAAGCGAGCTTAGCTCTTTATCAAATAGCACTGTTAAGAAATGGCGTCGAAACAATACTTAAAGAAGACAGAAGCAACGAAAAATTCGTTGGTCTTGTTTACAAATACAATGACTTCATCATACCCGCTTCTAAGCTCAGGAGCGGTAACAAGTTCACCCTCGGCGGCTTGATAAAATCTGGTGTTCTAGCAAGTGATGCAAACATTATAAGTAACTATGACGAGTCACAAATTGAAAATTACGAAGTTAGAGAATTGTTTGAATCGCAAAAAGATTTTGCAGAGCAAAGATTTGAAACAGTAAGAAGAGATGCTGAGGCACATGCTGATAAAGTAAAAAACAAATGGAGGAATGGGATAAACACATGTTTAACTTCTTCATTACCTCGTGTAAAAAGCAACATCAAAAAGCTATGGAAGATGCGATAGATTTCTGGCTCTATCACGGTAAGCGCATCAAAAAACGCGACAAAGCTTTCGTTCACGCAATTTATGAGCAGGAACAAGGCATATACTCGGCATCTAAATCGCTAAGTAAATTCTTCTATCATCTGCTTCTAATCTTTTTCGAACTAAGCAAGAAGAACCACTGGGAATTGAAAATAACCCCTGTCGCGGCACATGAAGATCAAGACCTAGCAATTAACCAAGCCATTGAACAAATAGAAAAAACATATAAAAACGAAGGTATCTTTTCTGACAACAAAAAGCAGAACAGAAGACGCAACATCAAGAAGAAACCAAAAGATATCGCTGAAAATACATATTAATGCAAAAAAGAGGGCTGAAGCTCTCTTTTTTATTTTTGTAATATAAATAGAAAAACTCACCATCATTTAAAAATAAAAAATTAACTGATGAATTTAATACAAACAATAACATTACAGTTTATATTATAAATTTAAATGCTATAATTAAAATATAACAACAAATAATAATAAAAAGATAATAATATGAGTATTTTTAAAAAAATAAATAATGAATTAACTGATAACGTTACAGTAACACCAAAACAAAAGAAATCTCCCCTACCGCGATTTCAAAAAAACAAAAGTGGCAAGATACTTTACATTATTGTCCGAGATCCTGAGTTAATAAATAGTAGCGGCAACGCAACACATATAACATTAATAAAGCTACCGATCACTGCCCCCTCCTCTCCGCGTTCTATAAAACACCTCATTGCCAAATATGGCACTGAAGAAGCGAAATCTGGAAAGTACGAAATTACTGAGCACAACTTTGACGAGATCATGTCTCACTTTAGACCAGCTAACGAGTTATATAAAAAGTACAGAAAAGAAGAACTGCATGAAAAGCAAAGCGTTGTTATTAATTCAAAAGAAGAGCAAGTCTGCAAGATTGCTGCATTGATACATCAAGCATCAGATGCTTTTGACGAGCTAGAGGGTGAAGATGAGATTGATGTTCTTGAAGCACAAGAAATCCATCAGGCTTTGTACAGAGTGAAAAACAGACTCAGAGCAGCAAGAATGCCTGATACTTACTATAACGAGTTTCTCTTTAAAGAAGATGATAAAGAATCTGTTGAGCATATGCGCAGTAAGCGTAAGTTTAACCTTGAAGACAAAGCTAGCCTTATGAGATTCGTTAAAGTCTTTTCTAAGCTAACCCCTCTAAAGCTTCGTGACCGTGACTCATCAAAAACTGATATAAAAGCAGTAGCATTAAGAAGAAAAATCGAAGAACTCAAACAAAAAGTAGAATAGAACCAACAGCCCCGATGGGGCTGTTTTTCCTTTTTACCCTTGACTGCGGGTAAAGCACAAACTACCCTCTATCGCGGGTAAATACGAGGAATTATTATGTTGATAACATCATCTAGGCAGTTAGCAATACATCTGCGTGACGAAAGAAAACACAAGAACCTGTCTCAAGCTAAGGCTGCCGACCCCGTGGGTCTAAAACAAGACACTATTTCCAAGTTTGAGATTAATCCAGAGACCACCAGGATTCAGACTCTATTTCGCATCTTATCATCGCTAAATCTGGAAATGCATATAGTGCCGAAAGGAGAAAGTATCGAACTGAAAGCCGACAGTGGGAGCGAAGAGAAATGGTGAATAAAGCCATTCCAACTAATGAGAATCAACCAAATCGGCATGTTCAACGAAATAAAGTGCCGCTGATTTTAAGCAAGCTACCTCATTCCCATGCATGGGAATACAATTAGACATCTGATCGTCATATTAACTCTGAAAAGTTATGGCTAGATCGTACAAATCACTCTGCTGGTATTGTAGTTCACAACTGGACATTTTCGTGTTACGAATAGGATCAATATGCATTCGACTCGGATGAAAAAATATATGGATAACATCTATACTCATGTTCAATGTTACGGAACCACTACAAGGACTGCAACAGGCGTTAGCTATTAAGCTAGCGCCTTTATCTTTAACTATTTTATATTGGACTCGAAAACACGAACTAACTCTTTTACTTTGACAATACAGTTATTGGCTACACATCCGTATTTTTCATTGTATTTAATCAAGGAAACCAAATATGACCGATAACCTTTTATCTTATTTTGTAACTGGTCATCAGAGTACTGGATGTAGAAGTTTATGTTTTCGCCGTATGTTCTTTTAAATTTGTTATAGTTCAACTGAAAAATACTCTCCATGATATAGACAGAATCTCTATTTTTTCTTAAAAGTGCAGATAGTTTTTTTAAGTGTTTTAGTTTTTTATCAGAGAGTCTAATTGAACCAATGGGATCTTGTTTGTAAACATTAAAGAACAGGTTTTTCTTTAACTTGGTATTCTGAATTACATACCCATTAAGCGATATAGTATTCTCTACTGCCTTTCTTTTTCTTTTTTTTAACTTAAGAGAAAGAGTGGAGACAAATATAGAGATGTCTCTTTCAAACTGCTCAGAATGGAGGTATCGACTCTTGCTCGATGAAAAAAGCATATCATCTGCATATCTACTGTATACAATCCCTTTATCTTCACACAGTTTCTGGATCAAAATATCGATTCTTCTAAAAATTATATTAGAAACGACAGGGGAAGATGAAAAGCCAATAGGAAGTATTTCTTTTTTTTTATGTCATCATCGTCGAAATTATTATTAACTTTGTGAGTAATAGACATATAAGCAATGTCTAATGCCGAGTATTTTGCACCTTTTTTGTCATCACTGAAGTACTGACTCAGGAGGTTTTTAACTTCCAACACAGATATGGAGTGGAAAAACTTCTTTATATCGAGTCTTAAAAAGTAATAACCACTGATGTGTGGTCTTAGAAAGTCATAATAAGACTTACCAGGGACAAAACCGCAAGCAGAAGAGTTTACAGGAATCTTGGATAGAACAAACCTTGTAATTCTATCATTTACGATTTTGTGATCAGAATCTTTTAATATCTCGAAAAATATATCAGCCCCAGACTTTCGTTCAATGACACTGGTAGAAAAATCATCTAATAGTGCTACATTACCTTTTAGAATGGCGTTATTAAAGAATTCATCACTAACTTTTTTATTCATTATATTGCTTCAACCCGATACAAAAGAACACTATTACACCGTAGGTGTGTACTATCAGACACATTAATCAGCGCGACCAGATTAGTAACTATTGGGACTGTACTCAAAGTTACTGGAAGACGAACTCCCAGAAACAAAGAGAGGGAGGGGCAAGCCCTCAGATACTCGTGAAAACTCATATCTCCCCTCTACTATCGGGTTGAAGCATACGAATAATATCATAAAGCTCAGGGAAGTAAACCTTGAAGGTACTTCCAAATGTCTGATTCTTATGCAAAGATTGAGTTTCTATATATTCAACGGCATAGTTAATAAAGTTAGTTGTCCATCCGTCTGTTTTCTCGAGATCTTTATTTTTAACAGTGGCTTGCTCTAGTAAACCCATTAGCAATTTAGCGTGTCTAGATGTGTATCTTAGGTTTCCGTTTACTTTATTACCTTTTTGCATGGTTTGTTTGTACGCTTCAACATTAAAGTGACTATAGTCAGTAAGAGCTTTAGACTTTCCATTGAAAATAACTCGTATATAATCAATTAACATATCTTCGGTTATGAACTTACTATTATTAATCCTAGTTATAATTGATTGAGTATTAGTGCCATACTTTTTGTCTAACCAACCATATAGAATCTCAGCACTGCTTTTCTGAATTAGACATCCTTCCAAAGTTGTTCTATTAATGTAGATATTTTTTTCCAATAAGCGTTTTTTTACGGCGGAAAAAATTTTATCAAAATCACTTTCCTTTAAGAAATCTTGTTTTGTAGGATCAACCTTAAGATTCTTTTTATCACACGACAATAAATATTTAACATTCTTCATTTTGTCTTTTTGTTTTTTACTAAATCCGAGTTTGTATTTATTAAACTCAGCCTCTAAAGTCTTCTTCCAGAAGTTAAAATAATTACCGTTTTTTTGTAGTTTCAATTCAAAACTATTCGGTTGACCTTTAACTGATATAGCCTTATCAGCATCAAAGAGAAACATGTAGGGGATCGCGGAGTTAGAGTAAGAAGGGTTAACTCTCTCCCCAATGACATTACTACTACTCTTATATATATCGATATTTCTTAGATGTGGAAAGTGCTCTGATAGCATCATATTGCCAAATACTTCTAATTCGCTTTCCCCCTCAACAAATAGAATATAATCACTAAAAAATAATCTAGCTTCATTATCGCTAAATGTGTTAATAAAGCTTTCACTATCATACGTTGAATTTAGAGTATGAATCGATGTTGTTGAGTCACTTCTCTTTTGAAAACAAAATACTCGTTGATAATCACGAAATTTCTTGATTATCTCTTTTACAATATTTGGTGAATGCGTAGTCAAAAACACTCTTGGTCTTGTTACTTTATGATCACGACCGTTATTGTACTTATAGCTGTTATAGATATCGTGAATTAACACCTCATTCATTTTTGGATGAAGCCCAAGCTCAGGTTCGTCAATAAATACAAACGGTGTTATATACTCCCTTCGCGAAATTGTAATTAATATTTTTAAAAACGTCTTAATGAAATGAAATGAATTTGTACCATCTGAGTGATATTTAAGATCATTTTCATCTATCTCAAATCGATATCCTTTTAAGCCCGCCTTAATATAGCTTAATAATTTTTCTTTTTGTGTGCTCGGTTTGGTAGAAATCGTGCTATTTAGTTCGGATATATAGTTTTTATATGAACTTTCACCATCAGCGTTAATGGACTTGTCAAAAAAGTCAATTATAGTTTGATCATCTATTTTTGACAGATTGAATGACTTCAATCGTGATATAAGATCCCATAAGCTATCCCATTCATGTAGATCCATATGCCTAGGTTCAATATGGAAAAAAGGGAAAAGGTATAAAATCAGATTTAGCGTCTGCTTATCATTTGTTGACCACTTTACCTTTCCATCGTTATATATATTCAACGTTAACGTATAAGTAGTATGGTCGTTATCGTATCGCATCAATGTAAACATACTTCGTTTATGCAATGGAACGAGTTTTCTAATGATGAATGCGAAATACGTGTTGGTTGGTTGCTTCCTAGCGATTCTAAAGATTCTAGTCATATCAAAGGTTATTGATATCGAACCTTTATATGAATAGTTTGAGTTGAGCTTGGGCGGCAACTCTTCTTTTCCTTCTAATTTGTTGTAAAAAAACTTTAAGACTTTAAGTAAATTAGATTTACCTACATTGTTCCTACCAACAATACAGTTCATATCATTCAAGTTATTGACGACCAGTTCATCGAATGATAGTAAATTAGTAATTTTGATTGCTTGTACAGTCATAATACACTCGAATATATTTTTATTCACTATATCATGATCTTAGAGCTTTTTCTCCACTCAAGAACCTATACAAAGGGAATTTAGGCGCTAGAGAATAATGTATCAATAGTGGGCGGGGGATTTTTGTTCTATGAGTCCAAAGTGAATTTATGCTTTCACAGCAATATCCAATTTCCTATGTATGAATGAATGATGTGGTAGACAAAACATCTAAAGCATCTTGTTCGCTCATTACCCAGTACATTTTGGGTGCATGAGCAACTGGGTTGCGCACTGCCCCAAAAAGTCCAACAAGCATATTGCTAAAGCCTTTCTGTTCGCTTATTTCTGTTTCTGTAGTTAAAGAGTTGATTTTTAGTACAGGATTTTTAACAGAAAATGCTGTATTTACGAGTTCAGCACCATCAGTTGTTAATAGGGACATATCCCGAATTCTTTGCGCTATACCTTTTATGGCTTCTAGAACTGCATGAAAGTAGTTTTCATCGAGTAATTCAGCACGGCAATACTTAAACACTTCAGTGTGAGCACCTCTATCTTCAAGCTTTACTCTTAGCGCTCCAGCTCTCTCTCTTGCTCCTTTAAGGGTCGTCTCTTTGTCTGTTCGGATAGTTTTTCCATCCTCTCGGACATGAAAACCAGAGAAAGACAGAACCACATTCAGCTCAGACCGACGCCATTCAAATTTTTCTTTATCACGAGCATAGTTAACAGGATTCAATGCACGATTAATAAACATAATTAGATGGTTACCAACTTGATACGTATTTTGAGCACTGACTAAAGCGTTAAACAACCTCTTCCATTTGGTCATCGTTGGGCTGATATCAAGGATTTTGCAATCCTGAATTAAATATCCTAACTCTGCTCCTGTTAAGCCTCTTTCAGTGTCAGCAAGCACTCGGCAAGCTGCCTCTAAAGTTTGTGCATTGAATGGTTCAATTCGTTCCATGACTTTGTCTGTATAATTTCATTTGATCAACTTGTTTTATAATCTGCTATTAGGAAAAGTAGGTCAAGAACTGGCGCGAGAGATTAGTCATAGATCTGGAGCTAGCGCATTTTGAGGCAAAGGTGATTTAAGCAACTACGAAGGATTCCTTCCTAGTTGCCAGCACGGAATAAGGGCAATTCGAGTTATCTTTTTTAATTTAGTAAAACATGAATTAACTTATATGGAAGCGGAACCGAGTCACAGTTACGAAGTCCGCTTAACTGTATTCAATTCAAGATTAGCTCTTACAAATTACACTACTGATTACAAAGAGTCTTGATCATATGAGTTTCATGGTTAAGGATATTTTTTCGCCCTACTCCATCAGGCCCCCACTTATGGTAGCTCATCATAATTGCTTGCTTTAAGCTCTCTGCACGATTGTTCTCTTGATAGAACGTCTTCTTATCTTGCGGAGAGTAATTACTAAGCCTTGAGTTACTGCTTGGCGAAATAAGACAGAGATTGCCAAATCGATCCACATCGTCCATCTTACGTGCGCCAGATGGATCGGTTTGCGGGAAGTAATGTTCAACAGAGGTTCGGAATGAAAACTGGAAATCATCAAAGTGCTTCCCAAGTTCTTTTTTACCTATACCATCAAACGACTCATCGTCAGATAGACGCTTCCACAATAGGTAGTCTAGTCGATTAAACACGAAGTTTTGGACGCCCGTCCCTTGATGCAAGACGCCAACATTATCCTCCCTAAACTCAAGTTTCGAACCACCACAAATTTCATCAAAGTAGCTATCACTCAGAGCTTCAAGATCTATCAAGTACGTACTACCATCGACTTCCAACCTTTCATTGTCAGTAGCTAGGATATTTAATATCCTTAACGCATCATTTAACCAACGCTTATAGACTAATGCTGGATTCGATACATGGAACATTGCCAATATCATGCGAATCTTTTCGTTATGGTCACTAAAGGCATTTGGATACTCAGGACTTAAACTATTACCGTTTTTATAAGCATTGAGCCTTAACAAACTCCACTTACGTTTTTCATCGTGTTGATCAGGCTTAATTATGTAGCTATCAAATAGAATTCGGTACTTAAGCAGTTGATACACAAAGTCTTTGGCACCAACCCTCAAACCATCGTCTTTAGAAATAAATGAATCGATCAGCTTCTTGTCATCTAACGAAACGTTTTCTTCTGTCTTCATAAGTTTTAAAACATGAAGCAAGAAGTTTGAGAAGTCGATAACAGTGCCAAAACGCTCTTCTTTCTCTCGATCTTCATCATCACTGTTTGAGCTGGATGTCTTGTTGGCGATAATTTCTCGTAGCGTCATTGCATCTTGCTTTTGCAGCTTGCTCGTGTGCTTATTTTGTATAGCTTCAAAGCTATGTGGCATGGTTTGCCAGTCGTCACCGAATACTTCTTTTCGCAAGTCAGATTGAAAGCCCATCTGCGTATAGCGCTTCATATTCGAGCAAGCATCCCAAATTGTAGAAAAGCAGCTTCTTTCCTCATCAGTAGAAAGTGTACCCATGAACTTCGCTTTCAATACTTCATGCTTTTCCAACTGCTCACCACGGTTGTTCATGATCTCAAAGTAGTGGTTAAGATCGGTTTGCGGTGGAACAACAACTCTTAGTATGGTAACGCTTTCTAACAGGTAATCGAAAAACTGCTTAGTTTTATCGTCTGCGTCTAACCCTTTGGTTTTGAAGTAACGCTGAATAATGTTAAAGGCAGCATGGATGTTAGGTTCTTCTGACTCGCCATTGGTTTTACCTGTATAGATATCATTTAAGGCTCTGGATGATTTTGGGCGACTATCAAAGGTTAAATTAATATCTAGCCCTTCGAGTTCGTCGGTATCCAGTACTTCTCGATGTTTTAGATATGCCAATAAGATAGAAAGCGTTGTATGCCTTTGCTGTCCATCAATGGTTTCGTATACCACATTAGGTTGGTGTGAATGAGTTGTACGCTGATAAACAACGAGGCTACCCAGATAATACTTAGCTTGTTGGGCGGTAGCAGCTTCATCTGATTGAGTAATAAGCCCAGCGGCGTCACTAATATCTTGGATAAGCTACTCAATCTCAGGCGCACCCCAAGCGTAGTTACGCTGATAGATAGGAATCACGTATTGAGTTTTGCTATCGAAAAGATCTTTAACTGATAACTGCTCTACTTGGTTCGAATCACTCATTTGCACTTCCCGATTTCATTGATTCAATTGATACCTGCACGTCCTTAGCGTTATTGAACTTAGGCTCTTTGATATTAGGAGGCTGAAAGTTCAACACCTGTTGAGGGTGAACGGCTTTTCTAATTGCTCTGAACAGCCCGCTACGAGTTTTGGCGTAATTGTCTACCGACTCCATGCCAATGCGTTGCAAATCAAGACGTAAGAAATACGCCCAGCGATAGCAGATCTGTGCTGCTTTATCTAATTCCACATCACCGAACTTATCGTAGTAGTACATCACCGCACACAGGAATAGATTTCGCACATAGCTGTCTCCTTTACGGTTGCTGCCACTGTACTTAGTGTGTTCCTCTACAAATGAAGCGAGCGTTGCATCCTTGCCCACAAACAAACTTGAGTGGATGGTCATATAGTGCTGAATGTACTCAAAGAACCGTTTTCCGTTGATCATCACTTGATCAACTTGGAATGGATAGCCCTTGGTTTGCTTATCCCATTTACGCGCAGGATCGGCATTAAAGGTTTCAATCGCATAATCAAGCGCAAGCATTGCATCGACATAAGCGTATTGAGTGCTGTCTAGGTTGATACCTTTGAACACATCAATGTTATGGCGACTAAATTGAATGCCGTAGTCTCCGTCAATCCACCGACGCATTCTGAACAGGAATTCCCCCAAGATGGTGTGCAAGTTTGCTGACTCATCATCAGGGTTAACGCCCTGTTCCCACAAACTTACATGGTGCAGACGTTCGGTTTGCTCTGTTGAGTCCATCATTTCACGTAAGTGGTAAGCCTTTAGCAAGTCATGAGGGGCAAGCGTTTTACCACGAGCGTTTTGCGAATCGAAGAACTGGAACGCTTCGCTCAGATCATCTAGCGTAACTTGGATAAGCTCACACTTAGTAAGAACAAAGTTGAGTAGTTCCTGCTTTTCGGTAGCAGGCAGACCTGCTACTCGTTCAGAGATAATCTGTGCATTATTCTTGAGGTTTTCGATACTGACTGAGGATTCAAACTTATGCTCAAGAAGAGTCGATGAAATGCTTTTATCTGCCCCATCAAGAATGGTACAAAGTAGCGTTAAAGTGAGCAGGCGCTGCTGACCATCAACGATGTTGAGAGCATCATCTTTTTTTTCACTTTCTGAACCTTTGTCTTGATGCAGTACCACCGTACCAAGCCGATAACATGGCTTAGCACGATGGTTAAAAATGTCATCAATCAGTTGATTGACGTGCTTAGGCTGCCATTTGTATGGGCGTTGGTACTAAGGAATCGTGAGTTTATGCTCTAACAACTGCGCAATGGTTTGAGGTTGATTGAAGACAATTGCCATAATTACGCCACCTGCTCAATAATAACTTCAGTTAGATACAGTTGAGTAGCTTGAAACTCTTTTAAGCGAGCTTTATGTTGGTCGCCTAGTGTCACTAACTCTTTAAACGCAGGCAGAATGAACCTAGTTATAATATCGGTTTCATATAACTTGGCTTTGTTGATACTGGTGACCATTCCGTGCGCTCGCTCAGTTTGTCTTCGTTTCATCAGTATACCGTAAATACTATATGAATCCGATAGTCTATTGCTGAACATAAGATGCTGTTATGCATAAGAAACACGGTCAAAGGGTTCCACTGAGCAATGACTCAGTGGAATATGGCTAAGTTCGTACTAAGCAACTTGGTAGGTGTCGCCTTTTATTTCCAAATGACCTAATTGAACTTGCTCAGACAGTATTGTTTCTGTTCTATCTTTCATCGCTTTACTTGTGCTAGAAAAACCGAGTACTTCCGTAATCGACTTAACTAGGTCATCGCTAGATATAGAGAAAGTATCCTTAACAGTCTCTATTGCGGCTTTTGCGATTTCACCATCATAGATCAAATCATACTTGCGCTCGTTTGATGGGAGTTCAACTCGATTACGAATCGTAATTTCACCTTGGCTTTTAGCAATAATGAATTCTCCGTCTAATTCAACTTTACCTTGCCGATTGAGTAAACCGATACCATCTAGAACCGAGCGATTTATCCGAGCACCACTTCGAGAGCTACCCACCGCAGACAAAAGACGAATAGTTAGATGTTTGACGTGAATTGGAGATTCAAGCTCTACAACTTTGAGAATATCCTCTGCTAGGGCAGTCGTGCTTGCTTCTGGGATCGTATCGCCATATCCAAGGTATAACTGCTCTGTAGGGAAAACTTGGTAAACGGCAGCAGATGCCTGATGTTCAACTTCCACCCTTTCAATCGCCGCTTTTGGCTTTGATTTTACAGTCTTTTCAACAATAGACTCTGAATCATAGGCTTCATAATAAGCAATAGCTGACTTGATAGCATCATTTAGCCTTTCCGTTTCTTTATGATGGCTGCGGAACCAATCAGTACTCCAAATACGGTGAAAACGCCAACCAAGTCCTTCAAGGACACTCTGACGAATACGATCTCTATCACGTGCGCTCTTTGAACTATGGTATGTCGCGCCATCACACTCTACCGCAAGCATATAGCGACCAGGTTTATTTGGATCTCTCACTGCAATATCAATATAGAAACCTGCACAACCTACTTGCGGTTGAACTTGATAACCTAGAGAGTGAATTGAAGAAATAACGTCCTCTTCAAAAGGTGAATCAGGTGCTTTGCCTGTCTCTTCTCGCTTAACGAGATCACCTGTTTCAGCATAATGTAAGAAGTTCTTCAGCGCACGAACACCAAACGGAGATGCATCAGTCGTTGGCATCTCATCACCTTTGAAGTTACTGAATACCTCCATGCACATACGAGCACGTGAGATAAGAACGTTGAGTCTCCGTTCTCCGCCATCACTGTTTAGTGGACCGAAACTCACTGGCAAGCGACCTTCGTTCGTCTTACCATAGCCGATACTGATATAGATGGTGTCACGCTCGTCACCCTGGACGTTTTCAAGGTTCTTAACAAAGAAATCTTCCCCTTCCTCATGCTCTCCAAAGAAGTCCTCAAGATCTCGGTTCGCTTTTCTTAGTCGTTCAACTTCCAAAAGGATTGCATCCCGCTGAGCTGTGCTGAATGCAACAACACCTAGTGTTTGATTTGGCGTTGTCTTAGCATGTTTAATTACAGCTTCTGCAACCTCTGCCGCCTCTCCCACATTACTTCGTGAGCCACCACGATCGTATGTAGTATTCGGCAAGTAGTTAAAACTCAAACCTTTCGCATGAGGGTTAATGCCCGATGAGGGGAAAATCATCAGCTTATTGTCATAAAACTCTTGGTTAGACACTGCAATCAATGACTCATGACGGCTACGGTAATGCCATTTAAGCATCTTTTCTGTTGTACCTGACGCTAAGAACATGCCCAGAATACTTTCCATATCCGCAGTGAGGCTTTCTTCTGCGTCTTCATCATCTAAGACTAATTGTTTGCCGAAGAAACTTGTTGGCGGCATCTGCTTGGTATCACCAACCACGATAACCTGCTTACCACGCATAATAGCCCCAAGTGCATCAGCAACTTTAACCTGTGAGGCTTCATCGAAGATTACCAAATCGAAATCAACCACACCTGGCTCTAAATAAGTCGCTATCGACATTGGACTCATCATAAATACGGGCTTGATCTGCTGGATCACACGACCTGATTTATTAAGCAGTCGTCTGATTGGCATTTGACGGCGCTTCTTATTGAACTCACGTCTTAAAGTTTCAACTTCACCTCTTGCTGATGGGTTTGGCAAATTATCGTAGAGCCGCTTAACCAATGACTCTTGAGCAAAGTGGAACAGCCGCCCGTCTATGAAGCTGAACTGCTCAATCTGTTTTTCATGCTCAACTCGATCGAAATAACGGATTTCATCTCTTGAATCATACTGATGTTCAACAAGTGAGCGATAAAACGTATATTTGAAGCAGTCACGGAAAAGTGTTGTCGCATTAGCCCAAGTAAATGCCTCCTGTTTCCATTTTGAAAGTCCGATTCGGTCTAACTCAGCTCCTAAGCGGTTAAAGCGAGTTAGAGGGTAGAATTTTTGAATATCTTTACCCAACAACTCAACATCATCAATAGATAAAGAGTCACAACAGTCAGTAAAGTTCGTCAGATCTAGCTGAAGTAATGAAGCTAATTCGTTCAGCACACCTTCACGCTTACTGATTAACTCTTTTACATGGTTAAGCTCTGTTGTGGTAAATCCAATTTCCTTTGAAGGGTCTAAGTACTGTGCAGCACTCGCATCGAGTGAGCCAGACTTAATTCCTGAATGGCACTGGTGAACCCATTGAAGCGGTTTTAAGATCGCGATCCAGTCAGTACTCTCATTTTTAAAATGACTACCGATAGTATCTATTGCTAGTTGTGCAGAATCGATGAAGCGCTTTTGAGTCGAGCGATATTCCAATACGGTATCAATTTTTTCAATCCATTCACTTGCACCACCAGCAAGTCCATTCTTACACATGCCAGCATAAGTACTTTTCGCTCTTCGATAATCACCTGATAAGAATCGCCACCATTTCTGACCAGTCGTTAGCAATGAGCCACGGACAGGCATCCAATCGTAATCTAAAGCATTATCGACAAAGTATTCTGATAACTCTGCCTTTTGATCTTGTAGAGTTGCACCTTGAAGAGCGAACTCGAGTATCGCATCACCTTTAGACTCCCAAGCGGAAGAATTCACATCAACGCTTTCAAGCTCGGGTCTATCTGCAATAAGAGAAAGACCCTCTAAAACCGAGATACAGTCTGTGTAATTATAGATAGGTGAAACATAACCAGCGCAGGTATGAAGGCCTTTAACCTGGTTAATAATTTCTTGCTGTGTTTCTTCTAATTCAGAGACGAGTTTTTGAGCCACCTTATCATCAGACGGCGAATAATCTTTAAGAGTAGTTGATGAAAACAGATTGAGGCTTGGCGCATCGTGCTCACTTAAATAGTCAACAGTCTCAGTTATCTTCGCCAGAGCAGATAAGTAATAACTCTTATCCCAGACATTTAAATCAAAGTTGGTACTTGGTAGTTCATCTAAGTCGATTAAAGCGTCAGTAACGATTCGCTCAAGCTGTGAGCTATAACCTAGAGCATCATGATAACTCACTTCGGTATTGGCAATACTTTCATTCACCGACAGACAGTAATCATCCAACTTATTACGAAGAGACACCAAGCGGTCTATATCGTCACTTCTCTCTGGAGTGACAGGAGCATGCTGCATCAGTGTACTTTCTAATGAAGAAAGTACTGATTTCTTGTTAGCTTTGTGGGAGTGTAACTCTAATACTGAATCACCAATATGGCAGTTATCTAGTCGGCGTTTAACAACATCAAGCGCTGCCATTTTTTCAGCAACAAACAGCACTTTTTTATTATCAGCTAAAGCCTGAGAGATGATGTTTGTGATAGTTTGTGATTTACCTGTACCAGGAGGACCTTGAATAACAAGATTAGCCCCTGACTTTGCAGCTAATACGGCTTCTGTTTGGCTCGAGTCCGAATCTAAAACCAGTTGAACTTCTTCCACACGGTTAACGTCCATTGGTGTTGAATCGAGCAAAGTTGCATCATGTTCAAAACCTTCCGTAAACAGCTTTTTAATTAAGCTATTTTCCGATGGTTTTTTACCTTCAGGCCACACTTCATCTGATAAGTCCTGATACATCTGAAACTTACCAAAAGAGAAGAAACTTAATACTATTTTATTGCTTTCTACCGACCAACGCTGTTCACCTGAAATGGCAATCGCAACTGAATTTAAGTATCCTTGGAAATCATAACCCTCTTCTCCTTCTTCAAAATCAGGTAAGACAATACCGAACTCCATTTTAAGCTTAGCGGCAAGGGTAAGGTTTGTTCCTAGTTCTGATTCTGTGTAGCGAATTTTGTATGCATCACCCGCATCAGCTCGGAAAATTTCAACAGGGATAAGTACTAAGGGAGCATGTCTCGGTTTGTCAGAATTATCATCTTCAAACCACTTAACGAAACCAAGAGCAAGATAAAGTAGATCAACACCCTGTTCTTGGACAAAGGTCATAGCTTCCGTGCTCAGCTTTAGTAGGCGAGTATCAAGTGATTTTCTAAATAACTGAGTTTGCAGAGCGTTATCAGCGTGCCTTTTATCACCATTTGTTTCTTCAAGATGAGCTGTCAAATCAGTTAAAGATATCGAATTGCTATTCTCTTTCTCTAGAGAATCGGGAGCTGGGAGAAATGACATTGTCTTTGAGTCCTCAACCAAATGCTTAAACACTTGTTCAGACTTTTCGTCAACAATGTCTAGAATTTTGGCTCCCTTACCGACATTAAGTAATGTATTTCCTCTAAGACCCATATCAAGGAGTTCTTGACGGCTTTTATCAAAAATATCTTTAAGATTCGAGTTCATGTTGCAGTTAAAACCTTATATTTCGTTAACCGTATTGTATAGAAACTAACTAAGTAATATACATAATATGGTTCAAAACTGAGTATGTAACAAATACATTAATCACTTGATTCGTAACCAGTAACAGGTTTAATGAGACGTTACGCAACCATATTTTGTACTCTTTTTCTAGAGGTGACACCGATACTCTGGCTTTTTGCTCCGTATCTTCCAAGAACAAACCCAAGTTTAGTCTGCACTGCTTTTAAATAACTTATCAGCATGGTGAACAGCGCTGGCCACCTAACCCCATTCCATTGAACCATAAAGCTAAAGCTGACTTTAACTGAAACTACCAAACAGTTAGTTGCGTTTTATCCACGAATGCGGAAACTCAATTATATCTAGGACATAGCTCTTGGGTTTATAAACTTGGTTATCTTCCGCCAAATATGCAACTGCAACATCACACCCTAAAATTGACTTAATTTGAGCCATACATATTAGCTGTGATTTAGATATACGATCCGACTGTTTTTTCACTTCTACAAACAAAACCGATCCATCCTCTTTGTAAAGCATTAAGTCTGGCTCTCCCGACGTTAATCCCTTCCTTAGAGCTTTGAACATTGCCAAACGTATAGGGTCAGTGTACTTAGCTACGATAGCTCGACCTTGATTATATTTATGGTTATTTGGTTCCCAATCTCCCAACGCATAAAATGCGGTACCATGCCAGCCTAGCTCTAAATACTGTTTTAGAGCATAGTATTCTCCGAAGTGGTAGTTTGGTTGATTGTGTACATCTTGAGGCACAAACAAGGACTCAGGAATCCAATCTTTACATCCACTTTTCCAATCGTCCAGCAACGATTGTGGATATGAAAAAACCGTTTCCGTAATTTTAAATTTCATTCGTTTTTCCTTAAACATTATACTTCAAACACAGAAGCCAATTTGAGCCTAAATTACCAAGCGTTTTGAATAACTCTAAAATGGTTTGACCATTCACAGCAAGACGGAACAAAATTTAGCTTGTAGCGTTACTGTTAGGTAATGGCTTCGCCTTCCCTGCGAGTTTCAGCACCTCCTTGAACTCTTTCTCTTCTGTCGGAGTCAATATTGGTTGGCGCATTGTATGGATCACGTAGCTGACAGCATGGTGTAAAGGAAGTTTAAATGGATCACCACTGACGCTATAAATTATCATATGATCACTAGGGTATTGCGAAAGTGCCTCGATAATACTCTCCTCTGTACACATACCATCACGGATGATATTTCCATGCCGCCGTCATATAATAAATGTTTTTTAAAGAGTTGGGGGGAGTCATAGAGTCATTACTGCCTTGTTTTCCTGCTAAGATCTTTAGCAAAAATACGTCTGAATACTTAGCAAGCGAGTCAGTAATTTTAGTGTGGTTATATCGTAACATGCTCATAACAGCCTTCTCCTATTTTTCTTCACAATCAGAATCATTGAGCATCGGAACACATTTATGTGTCCTCATCTTTAACTCCGTTCAAAATAAATATTTAAAAATACAGTTAATGGTAACCAAGACCATTGGTCAACTGCCCTATTCCCACGCGAGGGAGCCAGCAAAGAGGAGGTTTTAACCAAGCTTGGTGCCGTGATTGTAAAAAGTGGAGAAACTTCCTTGAAAAACAGCGGAACCGAGTGAACGCAATCACCGAAATACGCACTTAATCGGTTCAACCAACGACAGACGAGCAAACCACTAGCGCAAAAAGAGCTGTCAATCTCTACGATGAGGCTTTAAATTTGCCGAAAGGAAGCCAACTTTAAAATTGCGATATGGCCCTGGACCAAATGTAATATCGATTTTCTTCACTACTTTTTTGTTAATTTATTCTTACTGTTAGTCCTGCCATAGAGCATGGAATGACCTGAACTTCGTTTCTGCTATGTTACCTATTGTCCATGATCCAAAACCACAAAACCTTTGCTACGTAGAAAAAGGCGATTACAAAAAAAAACTTACCAATAGCAGCCATGATACCTGCTTTAAAGAACGCCACGATGAAGCTCAATATTGCCATTGAAATCACAATCTTATCAAAAATTCCTACATTGTTACTCATTCAATCTCCTTTGGAACGCTTCTTAATAAGGTTTCATGGATTCTAATTAAAAATCACAACATGAAATGAGTATGTACTCTATCATAAAATGAAATCGTTCAATAAAAACAAAATCTAACAACAGAGTGCTAAATGAGCACATTGTGCGAATCTTAAATCAATGTATCAGGGTTAAACTCTCATATTGTCTATAACAGATTCATACAAACGTTGAAGAGTGAGTTCCAACTCCTAGCCTTTCAGTTCATGCAGTAGTTTAGGCTTGATGGTAGCGTTGCTTGTCTAAATTATGCGACGTTACGTGTTTATGAGGGAAATACGTGAGAATTAAATCAGTTGGCTATAATATTCGCGACGTCCATGTTGCTTCTAGCACATTTGACAAAGCAGTATGTGAAGCGCGTGCTGTGAGTAAATTTACGGGCAGCCCCTATACACTTCATTACAAGGGATACTCAACTTAGTGGGAGATATTTGCCTAGGAGAGTGTTGACTATATCACATAGTAAAAATACCACGAGTTGTGAATCCCTTTTGAGCATTTATACATGCACTTGCGGGTTTGGGTTAGTTTTTGCAATGAAATCTGCACCTAGCAGCATTGGTTCATACTCAAAGCGAAATTCGTCTAGCCTAGAGTTCCCAAAACCATAAAGCTCTGCTGCGTATATGCCATTAGTTATATCCCTAAATAGTGATGCATCAAAAAATTGCCCACTTTCAAGTAATAACCAACAATGAACTTTCTGGGATGCAGTTGCAATACCATTACTTAATTGTTTTTTAAGCATATCTAAATCGCATCCCATATGCGGTTCACCATTAACAAGTACATCTCCGAAAACTAACTCAGATTTATAGCCATGCCGAGCAAATGCTTCTTTTAAATGTGAATGCACATATAAACAGGCACCCGACATAAGATCATAATTTAACTTAGGTTGTACGCTATCAATGATTTGAAACAGTACTTCCATATCTTGGCTAGTAAGTGCTCGATAATCAGGTATTGACGGTGACAAGCCCAATAATACAGATTCGGCCAGAGCTAACTCAAGATTCTCCACATGGTGTCCATGTTTCTCTCTAATTGTGTTAAACATACCACTCTCTAAATTTTCAAATGCCTAAGCAGATAACGTCGCGTTCTTACGAATTACTGGACTCGCGAGTTTCTAAATTTGGACACAAAGTTTCATTGTACGGTAAAAACCACTCACTAGCATTCTGCAACATCGAAATCACAGTACCACATGGGATAGAGGTTAGTTATAACCTTATATTACTCAATAATATACTAAAAATTCGTACTCTATGAGTACTAAGTTCGTGTTAACATTATTGGACTCAAGTGTCGGCCATGATGGTTCGATGTAAGCTTATTTACTTGGTGTTAGAAGTGATTAAAATTGTTGATATTGAATGGATATTTAGTTCTTTGGGGTATCCAGAAATTGGACATTAAGCTTTTATAACCTCGAAGGTGCATTTTGGGTGATTTTAAATGCACTTTAAGAGCTTAATTATGCAGAATTATCACTATTAAACAAACTAGTCTTCTCAGGTGTCCTATCCTTCCGATTAGACTGTTTCTAAAGCCGATTCTCTCTATTATAGTCAACATCGCTATACAAGATTGTAATCGAATTAATTCTTTCACCTCGCCAGCTTAAGCAGGGTATTTTGTAACCAATTTTGAAGTTAATATTTGATCGAATGGCAAGATGAGATAGATCTATGACAATTAGACTACGCAAGGTGCGAAGTGGTAATTCACTCAACGTAATTGTTATCAACGGTTTTTTATCAGAGAAAAATACGGATATAACCGACTGGCTTAATGTACTAGATTGGGACTTTCAATCAACAACAGTCCACCACTACGATTGGGATGCGTGCAATAGCAAAAAAATATTAAAAACTGTTGGAACTGGAAATCTAGGACTGCGTTCTTCGATAAGTACAACAGCCATGAGAATAACGAAAACTGTTTCTCCCTATCTTACCGCAGATATTGTGGGTACAACGGCGGCTGTAGGTTTCTATGAATGGCGTAAAGCCATGAAAAATGCGAAGCTCGCAGGTGAAAGATTAGCCAAACATATAGACAAGCAGGAAGGACGTTTTATTTTATTGGGTCACTCTTTAGGTTCTAGGGTAATTTTTCATTGTCTACAAAGTCAGCAAACAAGAAACAAAGTCATGGGAGCTATGCTATTTGGTGGCGCAGTAGGAAAGGAAAACTCATGGGGTCATATACTTCAAAAACATAGTAAAATTAATATATTCAACTGCTACTCTACCAACGATCTTGTTCTGAAAACACTATATCCAGTAGGAACACTGAAAAAAGACAGCCCTATTGGATTAAGCCCAATCAGTCAGGGCTATCAAAGCCGTTTACACAATGTAGATATGTCTAATATTGTATCTGGCCACATGAAGTACAAAACATCTGAAGTTGGTAGGTTATTAGGTATTCATATGGCGTCTACACGATAGAGGATGCTAAGTCAGGCTTTTTCAAACAAAAATAGCGAAGCCTTATGCATAACTATAAACACTCATTTCCAGTGTTGGGAATGAGTGTTTAAGGCTAAATATTGTCATATTCCAGATATAACAATATTGATAGTTCTAAGAGACCTAACTCAATAATTTGAGACGAAGATGTCAGCGACATCAATACTGAAACCATGGCTGTAAAGCGATGTGTATATTTAAAGAGCAAAGTAATCCAATGTTTTACCACCATCAAGTGCTTTTTGGATAACAGATGGCGTACGACCTTGACCAGTCCATGTTTTTTCTACACCATTGTCATCAACGTATTTATACTTAGCAGATCGAGCCTGACGTTTTCCCTTACTCTTGACCTTTTTCGATGAAAGTGCCGAGACAAGTTCATTAACATCAATGCCCTGCTCTTTAATCTGTTTTGCTATTGTAGCGAGCTTTGCTTCTTTCTCTGCTTGCTCGGCTCTTAAAGCTTCCTCTTCCTCACGTCGTTCTTCGACAATTGTTGTTAACTTACTGTGAGCCTCTTCGAGCTGATCTAACGTGAGATCTCGAGAAAACACCCTCAGACTGCGGATGTTAAATAATATTTTTTCTAATACATTCATATTGGCGCCTAGTATTCCTTATATAACGTAAGAGATGAAAGCTTCATTTATTGAAAATGTAATCTATAACAGTTCACAAATCATGAAATCAAATCGCTTCATATTCTATAATATGATTTTTTAAATTGTAAATCACAAGGTCAATTAAGCGAATATTGAACATTAGGAATGCAGTATGGCAGAACCATACTGCTTCTGCTATCTACTCAGCGATAGTTTCATTATCTGTGCGCTTTTCACTTTATATAATAATACTGAGGAAAGTGCATAGATTAACGCTAGTGAGTTATGCCCGCCCAAAAGCAGATGAATCATATCTTAAACCGATGTCTAACCCAAAATGTTTCATACCATACCCAAATAAAAGATAGTATGAATCCCATGGATAATCTCAACTACGTACAAAAAAAGGCTTGATTTCATTGACTTTAAGTTGATGTTTGTCGGTTACTTTAGGTGTTCCGAAGTTGTAGAACATTTTAAAATGGGGCTATCCCAAGAGACTTGCAATATCAACTTATACAAAGACCTTAGCAATTTTTAGAGAAACCGTATAAAGAGTAACTAACACTGTTAGTGATTAGCCCCGAATTCAACTGCGAAGTGCGACACTCTCCAATATCAAGCAACCAAAGCCATTTCTTCAAATACAATGGCTGGCTGCTTGAAGCCTAAACACTTTCTTGGACGATAATTTATCCGAGATAAAGCGAACTCTATATCGATGTCCGTCACCGTCGTTAGGTCAGTTCCTTTCTTCACATACTGCCTTAAAAGAGCGTTCGCATTCTCATTAGCACCACGCTCCCAAGAGCTATAAGGATGAGCAAAGTACACATCAGCCTCTAATTCTTTTGCGATGGTTTCATGACTTGCAAACTCTCGTCCGTTATCTGCCGTAATGGTATGGACATATTTCTTATAAGGCATCAGTAACTCTATTGTGGCTTTGGTGACATCATCCGCTGACTTAGATGGCACTTTCTTTACTACGTAAAATCGAGTTTTACGCTCTAAAATAGTCACCATCGCACCTGTACCATGCTTACCTAGCACAGTGTCGATTTCCCAGTCACCAAACGCTCTTTACCGTCAACGATGCTTGGCCTATCATCAATCGAAACGGCATTCTTTATCTCTGGCGCTTTCTCTTTTTTACCGCGACGATACCGCTTGTGTCCTTGCCTCAAGTGGCGATATAACTTACCGTCCATGCGTTTATCTTGTGCGACAAAGCGATAGACCCACTCGTGGCTGACAGCGGCACCAACTTTCGTTAATACATTGGAAATCTGCTCAGGACTCCAATCTGTTTCTAAAAGAAGGCGGATAAAATCCACACGCTTCTTTGGTATGCGGTATTTACGCGCTGTTCTGCGCTTTTTAATCGACAACAGCTGGGCTTCATTTGGGCAATAAATGTTGCCTTTACGACCTCGCTTAAGCTCCCGATATACTGTCCAGCGGTGGCACTGAACTGTTTTAGCTATTTCAGAAACCGATATTCCCCGTTCCAAAAGAGCAGAAATCTGGTATCTTCTGCCCTCGGTCAACTGCTGATAATTCATGGTAGTACTGCTTGTTTCTTTGGCAAGAAGAGCGTACCACTTTCAGCAGTTGGCTTCCTCTTCTACGCCTTTCCATGAATGTCGCACTTACTTATCTGAAATCGGGGCTATTTTTTAATAAAACTTGTTAAATCAAGACTAGAAAACAGCTCTAACCAATCTGGGTTTTCACCTGTTTCTAAAACATGCTGATAGGCCTTGGTATACAGCTCTTTTAGCCCATACCCTAAAGCTAAAGTAAGGCTGCCAGCGACACCAGCATTAATGATTTGACCAAATCCAGGAATCAATTTTAGGAAGCTGCTCGCCAATTGTTTGCCCAGCAAGCTGATAATTTGGCTTTTCATCAAAGCCATCGTAGCGCTCTTCAGGTTTGAAAAACCATAAGTATTTGCAATTGATACAGCCATAGTCATCTGAATTGGCATCAATATAACAGAGTCGGAAGCAGGGATAGGGTTCGCACCAGCGGCTGCTGTAGCAGCGCCAGAAGCTGCAAGTATTATTTTCATCACTCGATTATGTTTTAACGGTAGATTAGATTTCTGCGCTCCAACAAAAGATTCTTTAAGGGACTCTTCAGGCAAGCTTTCTTCACTCCAAATTAAAAGTTCATCGAGTTGTAAAGTATCATTGTCATGACCTACCATTGTTTCAAAACAGGGCGCTTGTATTCCCTCTTTAGAAAGAATAGACCTAAACTTAGCGCTAGTGATTCCATTATTGTTGCTATCAAGTTCATCATTATCACATTGGGTAAATACAATGGCTAGATTTGCGCCTATCTTGGTATCACTTAAAAGCCTTATATTTTTCAAGTCATAGTCAGTAATTCTGTGATTAGAAATTGATATGCAGTACCAAAATAGGTGAATATGCTCATTCAAAGACTGACTTTTTCTTTTTATAATCTCAGCCAATACTTTTTCTTCGAAGTTCCCATTGTCTTCTTTACCATCAATTATTTCATAACCTTCAGTGTCAAAGACGGTAACAGGCACGCCATTTTTTTCATACTTATGGCACCCTCGGGTCACTGGCTCTCCAGAGCCTACCTTTGCAAACTCTTCACCAAACACCTGATTAATTAAACTACTTTTACCAACACCTGTACCACCAACGATCATAATGTTAGGTTTTTTAATCTCGTTAACTTGTTTGTCAAACTCACGTTCAAAATCACTATTTTTCATTATTTTCTCGCCATTAACTTACTTTTTTCTTCTAATAAATAATTTTCTATTGGTGTCAATACTTCTGTCATCATGTTCTGGATAAATCCTTTTAAATCAGACAATACCGCCACCACATTCCAAGTCGCAGAAACTTTGTTGAAAAAACCATCCCTCTCAAAGTCACTGGTTATACTTTCAAGCTTATCAGTTATTTTTTCGGAAGAGTCATCTAGTGATTGTTCAACCTTCCAATGGATATCATCTAAATACGTTCTAAGCGGTTCTGCACTTTCAAACCCCATTCCAAAAAGAAACTCGTCCAGGTTACCTAAAAAGTCTTCGTACTCACTTGGTAGTTCATCAAAACTATCCAGATCAACGTTAAAAACTTCCCCCATGTCCAAATCACTTCCGTCTTGTATTAAACCTTTAATTAATGAAATGAAACCAATATCTGACTCATTGATTGTTGTAGATATTTTTGTTTTCAAATATCTAATACTATCGATGTACTTATCAAGGAAATAACGTCCAACTTTGATGCGTAGTTTCGAATCAATATTTTCCAACATAAAGTCAAGCGTTTTTTCTTTTCCGTATTTTTCTTTTTTTCCTCTTCTTGTTCGCATTTGTACGGAACAAACTTCTGATATGCTAACTTTATGACCAAAATGTAAATTTAATTGCTTTATCAGCGATTCTTTTTGTTCCGCTGTCGCTATATCTGATTTTGATAAAACGACTTGTATAGGTATATCTTTTTCAATAAATCCTGCAATGACATCGAGTTCAGGGTTTTCTATTCTAGCAGAAGCAGCATTGATGATGTAAAAAGCTCCATGAATCCAATCATTAGGAGTTGAACTTTTTTCTGACCTAGATTCAATAAAGTTATCAAGCTCTATTTTCCATTTAGACAAATTATTTGTTTCAATACCAACTGTATCAAAAACTCTTAAGTTAAAGCTTTCATAGCCTACATCATAATACTTAAAATGGTCACTCCAACCAGTAACAGGAGCACCATCTCCCCTTTCAAATAACTCTTCACCAAATATATAATTACAGAAGCTACTTTTCCCTACTCCCGTTTTCCCAATAACAATTAAGTTAACCTCAGACATTTTGAACCTTTAATTATTTATATTACTAGCCACACTTATGTTCACATTAGATAGGTCATTTCCAAAACTTTTGAACCATGAACGGCACTGTTTGGAATCAATAACCAATGTTTTAACTTCATACTACTGGTCATTCTCTACCAACTGTTGTTCTTCCGAGAGAAGAGTTTCCTGTAAATGAAATCCTGCACTTTTTGAAACCTTAAACTCCAGCCAACACTTAACTCCCTCCCCAAAACTGAAGCGCCCATACGCATAATGTTGACTAAGTTTATTTAAAAGTCAAAAGTTTATACTAAAGCTTTTACTATGCGATATAGCGCTAGGATACGTTCATTGTCATTCCCATCAAAGCGACATGTCAGGTCGATCGTTACCCTCTGGTGAGCTAGGCCAAGGGGCATTTCCATTGCTGTTCGCTACTTTCGTCTAGCCTTGTAAAATTCGAGGTTCAGTAAACAATAGTGATATTGAACTTGGAGATGAAGGTTGCACTTCGATTCTTGGCGGATTTAAATGGAAATTCAGGTTCCGTTTCTCTGTTTCCTCCAAGAGTAAACGTAAAATCTGGTTCGATTGTCTCTGAGAGAATCAAAATGCTCGCTCAACACTTCTAAGTTGCGTTGGATACTTCCGATATCTCTTTTAATATTGTTGCTCAAGAAATTTACACACGGTCACCTGAAGTGCCTTAGGTATGCATTTGAATCGCTCAAATGCGAAAGCAAGTGCATCTTGGGTTCTCGCTTGTCTAGCCATATCTATTTAACGATTCTTGGGTTCGGAATAATTTTAAAAGATCTACACCTAGGGCATAAAAACACAAATTTCTGTTTGCGTGTAAATTCATACTTACAGCGCAGACACAGATAGAAATAAGGAGGGGTATTCGCTACCATTCAATCAATAACTCCCATACGTCATGCTACATAAGACAGTCATATGCATCAATTGCAACAAATGCAATCTAACATGCTGTTCTTGAATAACTTGATCTCAGTATAAAGTCATTTGCGACATTTTGTGTCGTATAAACTCAGATACTACAAAATAGGTCTAAAATCATTGACCTTAAAGTACCTTATCGTTATCGGTAACCAATCCGATTTTATCTATATCCCTCATTTGATGTGGCCTACAGATTCCAGGCACTAATTTAAACAAATTTTCAGCATGAACTAGCAACAGCCCATAACTTGCTTGGTGTGTCCGAAGCCTATTATAGTAGTCCATCAAGGTATAGCTCATATCTTTCTTTGCTAACCCACACTTGTATCAAAGTATGCAAGCTATCATATACAAAGCAAAACTGATCGGAGATATAGTATGGTCATAAAGAATCGTACTCTTCTTCATTATCAAACACTTTAGTACGATTGTTCATGTGATCACCGTTTGCTTCAGAGTCGATTGCTACGAGCAAAACCTTATCTCCATCGGCTTCGGTGTATTTTTCTAAATGGAAGCCGCCCACGATTCCACAGCCAGCAGCACTTGTAGACGATTCATTTAGTTTCAACTCACAACTTTCCTCGAACAGTTCATCAAGAGTGCATTCATCCGAAAAGCCTTGCTCGGCTTCAGCGACGACTTCTTCAAAGAATCTGGTCATTTGTTCTTCGTCAAAGATACCTAATTCATCAGTATCTTTGTAATTATCCCAAAGGCAGTCATCATGACTGATATCGGAAGAATGAATTTGACAGTAACAATCAAACTCACCATCCACTAACTGAACCGTAAGCTCACCTTGCCACTTGATAGCACTACTCTCAACACTCACCCCATACCAATGCCTCGTGGCTTTCGTATTCATTTTTTCAATATATACTGAGTCTTACTTCAATCTTACTCATGCTGCGTAACCTCTTTTTGTAATTACAAAGCTTGAGTCAAGCGTTTCAAACTGAGAAGCCATGCGTGCAACAACGGAATCAGGAACACCATGTACATTCTGATAATTCCCCTTCATTTCAACGACCTCAAAGGCCAGCCCCATGTCATTCGCTAGGTTTTGATAGAATTTCATTTCCCAATTTTTCACGAACGTGTTGGCAACAACAACATTGAAACCAGCTTTCAAGAGACGCTTAGTTTCAAACTTGCACCAGTTATGTGCATCCTTAATCTGAGCATTATCGTATTGATATAGGCCATCTTTATCGATGAAAAACTGATCAGCCTCAACCAACTTTGCATCTAAAGTTTTAGCGTGCGTTGACTTCCCAGAGCCTGGAATACCTCTCACCAGAGTAAGTTTTTGCTCGTTGATCACCATCTTATACCTCACCGTCTTTGAAAATTGACGATACAAATAATGGTTCTTTAGTCATCAACATGGCACGAGGAACACGATCGAAACGAAGATCTTCATTCAGAGTCTTAACCTTTTCTATAAGGCCTGCTTTAACTTGCTTGGTCAGTCCGTGAACCTTTGTACCAAACGAATCGAGGATTTCAGATGTTAGTTTGTCACTATAAATTGGGCTGCCAATGACTAATTCAGATGTAAATGATACCTTTTGGCCTTCGGCGGAAAAACTCAATGCAGCGATGTATCCATAATCGTGTAGAAGAAGAACTTCATCACCATTAAGAGTGTGGACTGCGTATTGACCATCTCGCAATGCTTGTCGTACTATCAATGAGATAACATTAAATTCACTGATTTCGAACAAAAACTCTGGAGCATTCAAGTACCCAGAAAAAAGTTGAGTAATAAGTTGTCTATGACTAACAAATGACGGATGCAGCTCTACGTCGCTAATGCCGTTATATTCATCAACATTACAAATAGCAACTAGCTCTAAATCCATAAAGAGTCTTATCTGGTACTGACCTGATACATCATCATCGAGTGGAATACCGTCGTAAGATGTGACTATGAGATGGGCGTCGGAAGACTCTAATAGAGAGCCTAATCTATCCCAATCAAGATTTAGGTGGAAAGAAGTGAACTGTTTTTCTGTGTTAAAAATATCCATGATGGACTCCAATTAATAATACAAGCTCATTTTTGAACTTGATAACTTAGTTCAAACGCCAAACTTAGCGGATAATTTTTAGCCACTTTGGCACGTATCTTTCAATGCTGTTTCAAGAACTTTTTAGAAACACACATCGAACTTATTATTTTATTATCTAAGTTGTTATATTATTATTGAGTCCATAGAGTTTCCTCACTGGAACGTAATAAAAGCTACCACCACATCCAACACAAAGTCAACAGAAAAAACCATTTAATAAAGCAAAAAAAAAATTCCAGAACTTCATTTTCACTGCGTTTATGTATAATTAAAGTATAAACATTGTGCATATTAGTGGAAAAACCTTCGCCCTAGATCAGTCAGAGAACGACACCAGTTACTTCGGGAGCAAAGCTACTCTAGAAAAAGCAGTATGATGAATCATACTGCCCTGTCTACCTTAAGCAGCAAGTCGCCTTTAAACTAACAAATCAATTATTGAGATTGCATTCATTTGCTTTTGTCCGTGAATACAAACCTCGTATTCACGGTCATCGATTAAGCATATTACATCCAAGTTTTCTCGATTACTCTTAACGTGAGATGCATAAATGCTAAAAATAAATCTGGTCTCACAACCATCAGAAGTCAGGAATTTTCCTATAAGAGCGCTACTTTTTTCTGAATTTGAAAATCTTATTGCATCGAAGCTTTTCAAAATCCAAGAGGGTTTTGATTTCAAAAACGTGACTGCTAATGACGCAGAGGAGTGCGGGATCATCTCTAATCTATCATTCACTTTCAACTTTGACATAACACCGTACGAAGGTATATTCACGTTTAATAAAGTAGTACCATGGCTCATGTTTCTGTTTTGATAATCAAAATCACTTTTTATATCTTGAAAATATAGTTGGTAAACATCGTAATCAATCGTAATGTCTCGCCCATTATCGCGCTCGATTATGTAGTTACCAATTTCTGTACTCAAAGACTTCTTACTAAATCGCTCAAGAAGTTTCTCCAAATTTCCATCACTTATTCTCATATCCGACACCTTCTTTCTTCCATCAACTATCATTAAACAACATTTAATCAACTCTTTATTAAACTGCGAACCTCTCGGGTTTTGTCTCAGTAACACCCTCTCCGTTGGTGTAAGTTGATAAACAAATCTAAGCGCACAAAAGTAGTACACTTCTGAATATCCATACATAGCGGCTCCCCTCCCTAGCAACACAGCTTCTTCTCGTGCCAAGAAACTAATGCGGCAGTTGTGACAACTTTTAGATGTGGCTTATATTCCCAATTGGTTATTTCTTCTGGCAAAGGGATAAGGAAATCATCAACTTGACAGAATATATAGTCGACACCTCTAACATGATGGCTTTGTAAATCAGAGGTTCTATTTATGAATAAGCAAGAAGAATGAGAACCACTCTTGGTGATTAACCCAAACTTAAACGCAGAAAAACAATCATCATCAACAATGAGTTTGTTACCATGATATAGCAAGATATGCTTAATCTCATTTACAGCAGAAAGTTCTCCGCTAAGATCATTTCCTAGGAAACACAAGTAATTCGTATCAAGATAGATTTGCCTAATATAGCTTTCTAGTTCATTATATTCGGTTATGTTTGAGGTATATTTTGAGAGGCTGTCACTAATCTCCCAATCTAAGCCCATGTCTGGGTTTTTACGTGATAGAGCCAATTGCACTGCTTTTACCAATGGAATATCACATATATATTCTTTACGATTAATATTATTAATAACACCAACATTACTAATAACATTAAATATGTGTAAATCAAGATTTGATGAGGTTAAAGGGTGATTGGATAGATCGAAGTCAGTAGTATCACTATTGTACATAATGTCCTCCATAGAGAGTTAGAATTAAGTAAGTTTAAACTTTGCTGTAAGCAATTTTATTTTTCTTAATACTGTTATTATCTATTGAGAACACCGATATCAGAACGATACATTTAGTGTCTAGTTAGCGGTAGGGGACCAATTATCAGCCAACTTATGAAATACATTAATCACTTCTTAGTAAAGAGTCAATGTTTTATTTTATAAATATATGCAATATTAATCCCTTTGTTTTATTTATCTCTTCGTGCTTTGTATCGAGTGCGCTATAAGTACTTTAACCGTTCTAGTTTGTAGTATCAGCGTATAAATCCGATTTTAATTTTCACTCATTTACAGTTTACATGGGAGTATTATTATATTATTTTTATAAAATAAAAATATTGCCAACAAAAATATCAATCTTACCTTCAGATTATTTAGTCGGCTTTACTTCATTCATAAAGAAGAAATGCTCCCACACATCGTGACTAATCCTTAATTAATATACTGAGTTTCAGGCACATCTAACACCAAAAGCTTTTCTATCCTTATCATAGTGTAAGTCTCATTCACCTATTGGTTGTAATTTCTTAGGCTTACTTTCCCACCTAACTACTGTATCGTCTCTAATATCGAACGCTTATGATAACCATACAGCATCTTCAATTATTTGGAGCCGCACAACTTGTGGCGACCTAACGCTAAAATTCGAGAATGTCCTCTTTCCCAGTCTAGAAAATACTCCGCAAGTAGCTCCTGTACGACTCCATAGCAAAAACAGTTATCTCTTGTAGTTAAAAGACATTATCAGAAAGTTTGTCTCTTAACTTGGCGCTTAGACAGGATTTGGCAGTTAGTTCCTAACATAGATACTTGGAACAGGTTTTTAGCAATATCGAACCACGGTAACTTCTATAGAAATAATTGTTACTTCTGTTATCACTGGCTCCACCATAAGTTTGTTACAACGACACCAGAAGGAAGCAGTGTCCATCATATCAAAGCCGTTAAGTAGTAAAAGCAGTATGCTAACGCATACTGCTATTCTATTAAGCCAGTAATAAAGCTGTGTGCATTAATCACTATATATATGTAAAACAAGGTTAATGCACACATTTGATACGCACTATCAATCAAGTAGGACACATGAAGATTATCAGAGAAAGAACTGACATCCAATTTTCGGGCATACCTTAAAGAGCTTGATCTAAACCGATGGAACCTTTCCGTAAACCAGCGTTCTGATCCCTTGATACCAGAGTATAGGAAAAAACAGATGGGGAAATCGAAGAGAAAAAATCACCAACTGGAAAGAATCCAACCAAGCGCTCATAAACTGAAGTTCGCTGACGTTTTGGATGGACGACGATGCTATCGCCAATTGGTACTGTGATTCTCCGTCTGGACACAGAGGAATAGATACTGCCCCGATGCTGGCAGGGCTTTTCAACCTGCCACTCCGCGCTTTACTGGGCTTTAATGAGTTCAGTTATTCCGCGGAAGCATTGATTCGCTGTTTGGTCTGCTGCATGTAGACTTACATTCGCCAAATTACACCAACGTACGCAAGCGAACACGAACAGTCGATGTGAATATTGCCAAACTCCTAAAGGTCCAGTGGCACACCTGCTCATTGACGCAACTGGTGTTAAAATTTTTGGTGAAGGAGAATGGATGGTTCGTAAGTATGGCAGTGAAGGCCGACGCGGATGGCGCAAAGTCCACTTTGACGCAGATAGCCACGACATCATCTCTTCCGTAGTTTCTCTAGATAGCGTCCATAATAGCTAGGTACAGCCTGGTCTCTTGAATCCTTTACACAATAAAATAGAACAAGTATAGACAGATGGAGCCTATGACACACGAGGTTGCTATGAAGTGATAGGCAAAAAGGGAGCGAATGCGGTGCTCCCTCCTCGAAAGATTGTTGCCCTCTGGGATGACGAACACCCAAGAAACGAATATGTTATTGCCCAGCAGTCAGACCAACTAGAACAATGGAAAATGGACAGCCGTTACCACCAACGCTCACTAGTTGGGACTGCGATGTATCGTTACAAGCAACTGCTCAGTGGGAAAGTGACGCTGAGAAAAGACAATGGCCAACTAGGTGAAATTTTGGTTAACTTTAAGGGGTTGAACAAACTCACTGTGCTTGGTATGCCTGTTCGTCAGAGACTGAGCTAATATACCGCAGGTTAATGGCTTCACGCATATCCAAGGCTAAATTGGTCAACAACACCACTCAACTCAAGTGTCCAAAGGTCTAGGTTCCACTTCCCTCTTCACGTTTAATAACATTCACCATTTTGCCTTTATTTGTTCTTTGTACGTCAAACCCCAATAAACGAAACAGTTTATTTACCTTTGCTGCCATACCACGCATCCCAAATTTCTTCCATGCTGTCGTGATTTTTAGCGATTTAGGCAAGATATAATTAACAACAGATGAATTATCAAGCAGTTCATAAAAAATTGATTCAATGCTTACTTCCAGTTTTCCTGTTGACTTAATTGGTATTTTAGTAGGCTCAAAAGAGAAACTAGCTAGATGTAATATTCTTCTTAGTACCTCTACTGCCTCTGCTTGTTTACGAGCATCTTGGCTATGCATACTAATATCAGCTTCACCTCTGAGCATCGATTTGACTGTCGCATCAAAGTCATGCTTTAGGGAAAGGTTATAGGTGTATTCAACATCGCCTTTGGGTAATACTTCATCACTATCATCAATCTTAAAACCACTTCGCCGCAATGTTTCATAGAGAGCATAATGCAAATTATCCAGAAGTATCTGTCGATGTTTCGCTAAACGTGCCTCAAAACGTTCATCTTCGGTATAAGCGTGACGATAAAAACTAATTGAATGAAATGGTGGTGGTTGAAGTAACCCGAATATCATTCTTTTTGCGGTTCTGAGTCGGGAAGCAAACTGAATCAACTCTTTGGGCGTTAATACCCCTGAAGCGAACACCGTCACTATTTCAGCATGTTTAGTATTTATATCAAAACCTTCTTTCAGAATTGGACTGACAATAACAGTATCGTATTTTTGAATTTCATTAGACGGATCATTCAAAAACGCATCTTGCTCCTCTAAAAGGTAGTTTTTATCATCATCTCCTTTCACTATTGCTAAGATCTTATTTTCAATTGCTGCTTTAAAGTCAGCGACCTTTCTCTGTCCATTAAAAATGAAATAACCACTACTAATAAGCCACGACTCAATACTCTTTTTGCTATCACACACAATGAAGTTTTTGGTATTCGGCTTTAAGCCATTCGAAAGCAAATGCTCTTGATACCGACCCCACTCCCCTATTTTTGCCTGAATATTTGTTTTACTAACGTTATCACACACGGCTGTTGGAGGTAAGATACCCGCGACTACCCGTCTATCTCCACAGTCTTTTTTCACAACAGTTGTCGTCAAATGGTCGGTCAAATCAGCATCCATCAAAATAACCTTTTGCTGACCAGAGAAAATCACGCTGAGCAGGTTTTTTATCGTATCTTTTTCTGCTTTTGTCAGGTACTTCTCCCCAGTTGCATACACTGCTTCAAGTACTTTTTCTGCCTCATCAATAATAACTAAGTCTGCATATTTTATACGATGTTGTATAACTTGTTTCGTTATCGATTTTAAAGTGGACACAACGTGATTCGACGTTTCCAAAGCAATTAATGGTGCGTCTGAGGTAACTAAACTAAGTTGTTTTATTCGTTCATCAGGGCCAGTAGTATCTTGCTCTAACAAATGATTAGCAACACTATCTTCTACTCGATGTTTAAATGAACCAATGACAGATTTTAGGTTAGAAATCAAGACTGTACGTTTTTTTTGACGATGAAACGAATGTAGAATTTGGATAGCAAGTTCTGTTTTTCCCGTCCCTGTCCCTGCCTTCAATAGAGTTATATCAGGCATAGGAAACGGCTTGCGGGTGTTGCTTTTTCCATCATACAGATGGTATTCAAACTTTAGCGGATGAGTAATAAAACTCCCCAAGTAAAAGCCTGAAAATCGCTTGTCATAATAGGTTCTAATTCCATGTTTCGATGGTTCGAAGTCTAATGATGCATCAATCACACTGTCTAGGTACGCCTTGTTAGACTTCTTCATCAAAGAGGAAAATTTTCTCTTGCTCAAATGACTAATACTATTTACTTCTTCGTGAAACAGTCTAATTTTATCGTCAATATCTACCTGATCTTGTTTAATATCACTGCCTAAATATTGTGCTTTTGCGAGACTAAAAAGGTTGATGTCAAAGGTGACATTGTAACCCTTTAGAAGATGTAGTGTTCGAGAAGCACTTTTAGAAATAATGATGTTACCATTACCATCTAGAAGATCACATTTAAAGTAGTGCGATATTTTCTCAATAACTATGCTAGATAATTGGCACGTAATACAAATTGAACTTAACCATCTTTCATAGCCTTGTCGGTATCCCTCTTGATGATAACGAACAGAAGCAACAAGGTCCTTCAGCTCAGATAGGACAACTCGCCTAGCACTACTTTGTAAAAAATCGGGGATATGCTCCCCGATTACAATGATGACTTCTGTTGCGCATACATTCAAACATTGCTTAAAAAATGGTGGGAAAGACGTCACCATATACTACTTACCTTATATTATTTGCTCTTCAACAAGCTCATCAACTACTATTTGAGATAAAGCACTCGCTATGTCATAGCCTAACCACACATTATCAGGAGCACTGCTGTCACTTTTGGAATCATCCATAGCTAACTTTTCAAGCAACGCCTCGAAACCATGCTGGTTCCAGTATGCAAGTTGTTCTTCTGTGTAACTGCCTCGCGCATCATTAGCAAAATCATCATCAATCCGAGTAAACAGCAATTCGCCTGCGTCTTTCTCACTAGTAACAAATATCGAGAGATTACGACTCGAGTAAAATTCAACATCGATCACGTTTACTAAAGCATTGCCATGAATGTTTCCGTAGCCGTAATAGGAAAGTGGTTTTGGTTCCATATGTACTGATAACTTCTTAATTGCTTTGACCAATACATCTTTTACTAGCAGGCGAGCTTCTCGATTACGGTAATTACGAGCAGCTTGTACTTTACTAATAAACTCTTTGATCGAGTCAGCACTGATTGTGTATGTTTCATACTCACTTGATTGCTTTTTCAGTTCTTCTTTTTTATTTTGCAAGACTTGGTATTTCGCCTTCTCTGAAGCCCTTTTCTCACCATCTGAAATAATAGTTAAAGTATCTAAGATGTTATCCATTTTCTGGTCAATCTCTTTGATTTTCTCATCAATGGTTAGTTTGGTGTTGCTATCCACATCTTGATTTATCAAGTCGTAGTCAATATGACGGGAGACTGACATCAAGAAGGCATCTTCTAGGTAATCTTGGATGATACTTTTGCAACAGGTTTTAGTTTCTTTTTGAGTACTACAATGTAATCGCCTTCTGATGCGATACTTTTGCCTTTGAGGTTGCGAACCAATACTCTTACCACACTTAGCACAAATAGACTTCTTACCATAATCGGTCAATAAATACACAATCGCATTTTTTTGAGAAACGGATTTATCA
The DNA here is from genome assembly GCF_033344395.1 of Vibrio sp. 1874. Taxonomy (NCBI): domain Bacteria; kingdom Pseudomonadati; phylum Pseudomonadota; class Gammaproteobacteria; order Vibrionales; family Vibrionaceae; genus Vibrio; species Vibrio sp. 1874. The sequence continues at coordinate 474,613 of NZ_JAWPOR010000003.1, read as the reverse complement.
CCACTCATAGCTTGATGCTTTCGCTTTTTAACTGCCTGAATTGTTTCAAATTCTTCTTCTGAAATAAGTTGGGGATAATAGTTATCAAGCTCGAACTTCTCTTTAACTGTTTCCCCTTCTTTCAAATACTTAATCTCAAATACTTTTCTACCACATAGTGAAGGGTTCGCTAAAATACTAGTAATAGTCGAAACACCCCAAACATCCCTTCCCGTTGGAGATTTGATGCCTCGAGTTCCTAGCTCTCGACTAATAGAGTTTAAGCCCATGTTCTCTTTTAAGTAGAGTTCCACAATCAATAGTGCTGTCGATTGGTGCTCATTAAGTTCAAAGCCCGCTTTTTCCTTTGGGTGTGACTTTGGCTTACGGGATAACCAAAATGGTAGACTTCCTGACACATCAGCTATCTCACCCTTACGGAAGTTTGCTACCTGTTCGTGAATGAAGTCTATGCTAAAGCCTTGTTTACGCAATGACTCTTCATGAGAGCGTTGCATTTCAATAATGGCATACAACATTGTTCCAACTGGATCAGCACTGAATGTTTTACGATTAAAGACTTTATCCCCTCTTGCTGTTATCACGGTGATGCCAGCCATCACCAGTTCATTAAGAGTTGACTGAGCTTGTATAACCTGCTCTCGGCTCATCCTGTCTAAAGATTCGATAATTAAAAATGAACCTGGTTTGATGTGATTAGACTTGACTAGACTTAAAAATACTCCGAATGCACCTTTTGTTTTGTGCTCAGCATGAAATGCAGACAACCCTTTATCAGTTAGAATAAGATCCTCATTAACTGTTAAGCCGTATTTTTCAGCAATTTCGTAGGCATATTTATCCTGACGCGCCAACGAGGTACCCTTTTCTTGCTCAATGTTTGAAAAGCGTCTGTAAGAGTAGACTTCTGGATTTGGACTAGGTCTAAACATTATACAGCCTCCATATTCGTCTTGGTTAGAACGAAGGGATGCTGAAACAAGTAGACAGGGGTGCTTAAAGTTAAATTAATGCTGGTTCGAAGTGATAATTCAAATAATTGAGCATTTAAACAAGCTCGATCGATTCGCAAACTTACTATAACTTCTAGAACTAAAAATATGACGTTTGACTCTCTCATGGGTCCTCCAAAAAATATATTGAGTCGTAATGTAATAACGGTTTGGCTTGTTTTGCCTGTAGTTTTTATCGTTATTATCTTTTTTTATTATTATGACTTTTATTATATTATTCAGAGCTTTCTGAGAGGCATCTCGGGAAGCCATTAGAAATTATCTTATATAAATAGGACTGTCAATACTTTTATTAAACAAATCCACAACGATTGATCAGCCACGTTTTCATCATTGGCCAATAACACCATCAAGGGTAACTCCTGATCTGCAAGACTGGCGCTGAAGTTCAGTTATGCCATCTCATGGGCTTCATACACAGCGTAGCTATAATATACCAGCTACTTCGAAGCGATTTCCTCAGAACTTTAACACGTGGGTCCTAATCAAAAATAAGAGGTAGATTGTTTTGCTCGAAAGACTACCAATACATCGTTACTGCCCGTAATTTAATGCAAAATGTAAGTAGAAAAGACATTCTCATCGCCCGTGTCGATGGGTCAAAAGTATTTACTAACGCCATAAACACGCTTTCCCTAACACTTAAAGTCAGCTCTACTTCACATCCATATAGTGCAAACTCGATGAAATATGTGCAGTAGAAAGACTACAAGGCGGTCGCGACGGACATGAAGGCCATCTACCAGTCGAAAACTTGCTTGAAACACAGCGGAAACGACTGTTCGGAATGCTCCGAAATATGCAGGACACTTTAAAAGTCATTGCCTTTAAAGTAAACAAGCGTAGCGTCAAACTAGATTTAGAGCAGCACAAGTGCTGCTATTTGTTCAATTAGGTTAGAACAACCACTTACTAACTTCATTTAAGTTCTCAAGGTATAACGGCCGAACTGTAGGTTCATCTGGTCGTTCATGTTTATCAATAAGGTGAAATTGTAAGTAGTACTCCGCCATAGCAGCTCGTATAGTTACCTCATAGAAGTCTCCTTCCCCTTTATCCATCATGATTACACGTTTCTGCTCATCTGTAAGCGCTGGTTGAGGTGAAATTCTCAATGTAACTGTCTGCATCCAGCAATCATCATCTTTAGCAGTCCAAGGCGAATTGCCAACAATAACTACATCCTTCATACGGCTTACATTGAAATCTCTAAATTCTTTTCTGTAATCATCGTAAGCTCGGCAATGCCATCTGAGTCCACTGTTTGCCAGACCTATTGGGTGTAATGTTCTTTTCATTCCTTCTGGATGATTAAGGGAGTGGTAAGTCACTTGAATAGAAAGCTTTTTTGCTATTGCTTGTGTCAGAATACGACTCACTTTCGGGGCAACATAACTCGAAATAGCAGGTCCAAAATCAATGGTATTTTCACCCCATAGCGTTGAAGAATAGCTCACGTTATTTAACCTCAGGAACGCTGTATACTCCTCCCATGAGCCGTCAGTGTAGTGAAGATGAAACTCACTAGTTGGTTCGAATCTTTTCGCACTCTTATTGTAAAAAAGTGAGTCTGGGTATTCTTTTCGATATTCAGCTAAGCTCTTAGTAATGTTGTTTACTGTTACCTGAAACAACACAGCTAGCTTAGATGCATTGACCACACCTTCCCAATAAGCCAGTAATTCGATAACTCTAAAACGAGCTTCTTTTGTACTGAGACCACCACCAATCATTGCTTAATCTCCAGATTCTCGATCACTTTCAATTGCGCTTTATGAACAACTAGGTGCTCTTGTGTAATTGCCAAATATTCCGATTCAATTTTTATCAAGTGCTCTCTAACTACCTCTGGCGTGCGCGGATCCTTTAGTCGCCTTAATAGCTGAGGCTGCTGCTTGTAGAATTCATCAAGCTTACTCAATTTTAGTATTTCTGGAGATAAGCTTGTCGGTACTATTAGATCGACAGGTCTTACCTCTGCTACTTTTAAAGCCATATCGAAACCTGCTGCATCGTAGTCAAAGAAAACAGCAACTTTTGCTGAGCTGCTTATGCTACCTATCACTTCCATTACAACTGACTGGTTATCACCATGCCCTTTATAGATCATTACCGCCTCCTCATATTCAGAAGGTATACGGTCAATGACTTCCTCCCAGTAAACCAAGGCTTCTCCGTTTTCTAAGATTATCAACTGCTTTATACGTTCGACATCCAAATGACCTTTTCTTACCGATACTACCGTACCAACTGGTGTTGATACTTCCTCATTACCTATCAACGGAATCGATGAAGTAAGACTCGACATATTTATCATTGATTTAAATACGTCTCCTCTTGCCCACTTTTCATTAGGTACTGTTTTTGATGCATCCATGCGGTTATGAAATTCAAGAGATAAATCCATTACTGATTTACCAAACATTTCATCAAGAAAGGTTTCCAGTTTTCTCAACTCATGCGAACTTAAATGAATTTTGCCACTCCGATAATCACCTATACCTACTTCATCACAAATATGTCTATAAGTAGGTTTGTCTGGAAGCTGTCTTTTCGATGACTTAACTATTTGGAGTGCAAGTTTAAGAACCTTTTTATTCACGATTACCTTTCCTGAAAATTATATCCTTGATATACAAAGTACCGTCAAAAGGCTGGACAATATCTCTGACCTCTTCGACTACTACGTATCTGGAAATAGATTTTTTCTGTGCTTCATAATAGCTCATCACCATAATCATCCAATCTTCGGGCAAAGCTTCAACACCGAGGACTCCATAAGCATTCATTGCTGAAATATCTTCTTTGTAGGATGCATCGGTAATAGCCTGAAATAGTAGCTCTACATTTTCTGTTAAAGGATCGAGAACATTTTCCAGAGTCTCTCCTCTTGCATCGGCGATTTCCTCATTATTTTCTTCTGGTTGCTCAGTATTTGGCTCTAGCTGAACTTTTTCCAAAGTATCCAGCGCAATATCCATGAGGAGTTCTTCATCTCTTGCACTACTGGTATCAACATATCCCCCTAAACGTTGCCTTTCGGCAAGAGAGGCGCAAGTAGGCAGCTCCATGATCCCTGATATATCGGGTCGATAACCAGGTTGCTCTTTGAACTTGTTCGAGAAGATGTCAATCAGCATGTTTAACCGACGAACTGCTTTGTCTCTTTGTAGTTTCTCCACCATACTATTTAGTTTGCGATTGGTAGCTGCCAGGTCTTTCAAACTACGATCAAGATGAGCTTTAAAGACTTTCATTAGTAGTCGTTCAAGCAGTAAATCAGTTCCAACCCATTCTCTTATCTTTACTACACTTAAGTGGCTGATTGTCGTTCTGAGCTTAAAGCATTCATCTTTACAGCGGGTTGTCTGTCTTATACGTTCATCAATATCAGATACGACGCTAAATTCATCAGAAACAATATGGTGATACATACTTAAGGCATCTGTAAGCATGTCCATTATTTCCATGACTATCTCTCTGATTTCATCAAAGTATTGCTCGTGAGAAGTATGTGTCCTGATCTTCGATTTCTTATAGCTCTCTATACTAAATTCTAAATCCTCAATAAGGCTTGAATATGCTCCTACTTTTTCTCTGAATCTATATCTGCTAGTAACATGATCCAACAGACTCCTAACTTTGCTGTGAACCTGTACACCAAGGTTGTCGTCGACATAATAAGCTAATCGATTTTTTTCTAAGGCTGTTATTGCAGATTCATTTTCAGGTGTGTCATCAATTTGACCAGCAGTGACATAGCAACTTTCATCAACTACCTCGATATGCTTGCTTAGAGCACGAATCGCTGATTTTGAATCTTCTTTACGTCCCATCAGAACAGCTCCTGCTGAGATTCTGGTTCATCATCTGGTAACTCGTAGCCTTCAAATGAGTGAATGAATTCTAATTGATCAAATAATAAAGACCATTTGGCTGTCGCTATATACACAGCACCAGAACTACCAACCGACAGTAGATATCCATTGTCAGATAAGTAAGTCAGAACAGACCTCAGCTTAGTTTTTGTTTCAAGAGATCTTGAAACTTTTCTAAATTTAGAAGCGATCTGACTCAACAATTCAGACATAGAGGAAGACTCTTCTATTGCCGATAGTAACTCTGACTCTGAAATTCTTGCACCCGCTTCTATTGGACGAGATTCCGCGTCTACATTTCTCACTAATCTAAGCCAATCAAGCAATGGTTCTAGATCGACTAGCATATGGGAGAACTGTTTAGTCGCTCTTTTTCGCCTCTTTGGATCTTCTAATGTCTCATATGAGCAATAGTAGCCTTTACTGTCATTAGTCTTTCCAACTTGTCTGGAAATTCGATGCAGAAATGCATTAACGTCGGAACAATTTATAGAGTCTTGGAGAAATCGAAAAGCTTCGGGATAAGAAACTTCACATATCACTTTTTCATCAAGTAGATATTCAACCGTAATTTCAAATCTGGTGCTCATGATTACTTATCCTCTTCTTCAGGTAATAAAGGATTTTTCTTATCACCTTTTACTGAAACATAACGTTTAATACCTAGGTTTTTGTCCACATAATTCTTGGTGTTAAAGTAGCGGAGTAATACAGGAGATGGGTTAGGCTGAGCACAAAACAGCGAGATGTTATGTTCATCCATCAGCTCGAATAGAATCATCACATTTTCATCTGAAATTTTACCAAGTTCATCTAATGGCCAATGTATCCTTACATTACTGTCTTTACATAAATAACGAGTCATGCCGCAGAATACAACAATCACTGCCAGAGTAGAGATACCTTCACTACTAAGCCCTTTAAGGTCTGCATCGGTTCTTATGTTTACAGATCGACCATTTTCTCTCATCGATATATCAATATCGACTAAAGACTCAATATCACTACTTATCTGACAACTACGCAAAGAGTCTGTCGTACTTTGGAATATCGTGACAAATTCTTTGCTAGGAAGTACATTCCGACCGCTCTCCACCCACTTAGACCAGACTTCGCTAAACGCCTTTAAATCTTTCCATATATCAAACTCATCGACTTTTGATACCAACTCGACGTTAATGTCACTTAGTGCTTCAAAGTGATTTGTTGTATTTATCTCTTCACCAAGTGTTGAAGAAATTGATCTCACTTTTCTATTTAATGTGTCCAATGAATGGTAGAAACGCACATACCGTTCACCTACCGTTTTGAGTGACTCTAGGGTAACTTCCCTGATGTCGGGGATGGCTACCTCTAATAAACGTCTTACATCATCGATACCTTCAATAAAGAAATCTTCCGTATAACTAGCATGGATAGAACGCTGACTCCTGTCTTGTTCCATGTTTTCCCACAGAACATAAATTTTATTCTTTGAACCTATACTTGTTAAAACTTCCCCCACTTTCTTTACTGCATCAGCGATGCTTCGGCGTAATACTTTAATCCTATTAATATTCTTTGTTAGTCGTTCAAGTAGCAGCTCTAAAGATAAATTGTCTCTTATTTCGGTTGATTCATGTGTAGTAGGAACTTTCTCAAGCGCATCATTAACATCTTCATAAGCGTGATTTACGCTTTTCTGCTCCTTATCTAACCGCTCTAGCTTTGCCTTCTGTTCTCTAGTCTTGACCTCTAGTTCTTTCAACCGCTCTTGGTGCTTTTTCTTTTTTTCTTCAAGCTGACTAGATAGATGATCAACTGATGCTGAAAGCTCAGTTGCCTCTTTTTCATACTTATCTATATGCACCCACAGCGATTTTTCCCAGCTACGATAGTCGTTGATTAACTGTGCGTAGCTTTTTATCAGTTCATACTCACTCTTAGACTTGGCCGATCTTTCTTTAGCAATTTGCTCAGTCAAAGGATCGATACCTCTGTTTTTCAATATCGCCTCAAAGGTTTTCTCAAACTCTTTGCGTTGATTATCCGCAGTATCTATTATCTCTTTAATCAGTTGACCCTTCAGATCAATTTGCTCTTGAATTGCTGCTTCTTCCACTGAAGCGTTGGCTTTTAAAGTAAGTATCTCTTGTCTAGTAGCTTCTTCTAACTTTTCGGCACCACCATCCGTTTCATGGTCGTAAGCTTTTAGCTCTAATTTACTCTGCTGAATACGTTTATCAATTTCCCCAACTCTGTAATTGATGGTCTTCTGTATTTCAATTTTTCTCGAGTTTATTGATAGACCTATCTCTTTCCTTTCAACCTTTAAACTTTCCTCTTCTCTTCGTAGTTGAGATAGCTCCGTTTTAGACTGAGAAACCTGATTGTTGAGTTTTCCGAGTTCTGTTTTTATACGCGTGACATCTTCTTCATAGTTAAAAATATCTTTTTTGAGGACGTCTCTTTGTTGCTTTAACTGATTCTCAGACTTAGTAAACTCGTTCGGTTCAACAAGATTGAGGTTTATTTCGAGTCCATACAAAGCTTGCGAACCGTTACCATCAAGTAATTGAGGATTTAAGTTTTTCTGGCTAAGAAGCTCAGGTCGAATCACTTTCCCTATAGTGTTTCTCCAAGAGTCTTTCGTATCATTCAAAAATTCATGCAAACTATCAGGTTCAGGATTTAACTGCCTAGTGATTTTCTCTCTTTCTACTTCGGCCTTAGCCAATGCATCCTTTTTGAATTGCAATTCATCTAATTTGCCGTCTCGAAGCTTTATATCACTATCAAGTTCTTCTCGTTTCTCCGATATCTCTGTAACTTTCTTTGCTAATTGTTCTTCAATTTCAGTAATTTGGTTTTCATATGAATGAATGTCTTTGCTCTCGTCTTCAGAATACGAGGAAGCTTTTGTTTTATCATCATAGAGCGCTTGAATGTCATCATTAATGCGTTGTTTTTCTGAAGCTCGGTTTTTCAAAAATTCTCGAATTTGAACATGCATTTCGTCAGATCGATCATTTTGTTTTTGCTGAGAAAGCCTCAAATGCTCATACATTGATTTTTCTAATGTAGATAACTCGTCCTTTGCCTTACTTAACTTGTTCGTTGTATCAGTTTCCAGTTGATCAACTTTTTTTTGGTGAACATCCGCCTGCTGTGATACTGCTTCTAATAAGCTCTTATAGTGTTCGTTGTCGCAGTTCATTTTTTCTTCATAGTCAGACAACTGTTCGTACTGGGATATCTTGGTTGTAATGTTCTCCTTTCCATCCCATCGCTCTCTTTCATCATATATCGTCTGAATTAGGCTACTCTTGCTCACTAGGGCGTTGGATTCGTTGTTATAACGTTCTCTTAATGCGGCTGTTTTACTTTTATAGTCATCTTCCAGATCACCTGTTTGAATCTTCAAGTCTGTTATTAAAGATTCTGTAGTCATCAAGTTTGATTCCACTTCAGAAGCTGCCTGGTCTAGCTGTTTTTTATAGGCGAGAAGTAAAGACCATTGTTCTTTTAGCTCTACATCTTTATCCAAAGCACCATTAAACGTAGTACTATGCTTTTCAATCTCAACCAATACATTAAGGCTGTTGATATACTCCGCATCGTCTTTGTGGAAAGGCGCATCTCCGATATCTATCTGGTCAGATAAAAAGCTGTCTACCACCATAGTTTTAAATTGAGCGAGTAGTTTATCGTGTCTCAACATTACTGCTGTCAAAGAATCGATATGCTGCATCTGAGTATCATTTGAACAAAGTGAAAACTGGTAAGCCATTGAGGATAAAGATTGGTGGGATTTACGTTTCTTTTGCAGGCGCTTTTTATCATTTAATAGAACTGCTCGATAATCAATTGAGCTTCCAATCTGATTGCTTACATAGAAATGTTTAGACACGACGTGTCTCAACCAGTCATGCACATCGTTAGTGCTAGCTAACTGATCCATAAGATGTTGTTGAAACAAGCCTCCTTCAGCACCGCAGTCAACAAACCGATAAGCTACCGATTTCTTCGACTTGTACATGACAACACACTTGAGTTCACCCAAACGCTGATACTCAAAAATCAGCATGGAACGTACTGATGGTAATAAGAAATCAGCAAATGCTTTTTTCTCACCAGCTCGGTTTACCAGTGAACTCGGTTCTTTACCATAGAAGAAAGGAATAAGGCTAAGCATGGTCGATTTACCAGCACCATTCGTTCCCATGTTATTGGTATGCCCAACACACTCTACTTCTGTAAATTTTCCTTTAAAGTAACTGTGATGAAGGTAGATCTTCTGAAGCCCGCTTTCCATTTTGAAACCCAATTGATCAAATATACACCAATACAATGTACATTGAGTCGATGTATATTTATAGGTGTTATTTTGTACAGTGATTAGCCTACAACAATGCTACGCCATATACTGAATTCTTGAAAAAGAGTTTGTTTATTTCTCTAAAGTTGAAAATAGAAAAACCGATCACGATGATCGGCTTTCTTAATCGGAGTTTCCCCAGAGTTGAAGCAATAGAAAATGTCCCTGCTCTCCTAACTGATTTATATTTCTATAGGCTTTGAATTATTTTTTACTTCCCTGATGGTTTTTAAACTCAAACTTCCCAGATCAAATACTCCCACCTAACCGTAATAAACCTAAAAATAACTGTGCTTTACTCAGTAAACAGTTTCTCTTGTAAATCAAACACACCTTCATCGAAACCCAACGCCTTGTATCCACGATTGCGCTTGGTATACATTCTTGCCAACATTGGGATTTTCATATCCACATAATCAATAACACGAATTTCCGTCTTACCGTCATACTCTCGCTGTATCCTTCCGACATACTGAACAAGCGCTCCTTTCCAGGATACAGGCAAAGCCAGGACTAAGGTATCAAGTCGAGGTAGGTCAAATCCTTCACCAATAAAACGTCCAGTCGCTACCAACACTTGGGTCGTTGCCAGCTTTTCATTAACCTCGTCTCGATCTTTCTTTTTCATTGCACCAACAAGCACCTCGTTCTGAATAGCTCTCTGGGTTAGCATTTCACTCAGCAATTTCGTATGCTCTCGGCGTTCCGTAAGAACGATAGGAACACGCTCTTGTTTCACTTCGGCTTCAATGTCACTGATGATTAGCTGATTTCTCTTTTCATGCTCGATCAACCACCTATACACATCAGCGATATGTGGCCGAGGATCTTGAGCTGCCAGTTGAAGCGGTGGTTCGAAAAGAACCTCCTTCTTTTGAAGGGACTGAATAAACTTCACTGAACTGGACGAAGAAATCGTATGCCTTACCCTCCCCGCCTGCATGAAAATAATTGGCTGGTGACCGTCTCTACGTTCCAGAGTCGCACTAATACCAAGTACGTATTTTGCGTGAACCTCTCCTAATAATTTTTCATACTGTGGCGCTGACAGGTGATGGCATTCGTCGATGATTATCTGCCCGTATTCATGGACAACAGGATTGACCGTATTATCGCTTCGGTTAAGCAAGGTTTGATAGGTTGCGACGTCAACAGACTTCGTTGGCTTTTTCTTGGATCCTGTGATCACTCCTATCTCAACATTCGTCGTAAATGCCTTCAGCCTTTCCTGCCATTGGTCTACGAGTTGCTTATTGTGAACAAGAATTAAGGTATTGACCTTTCTTTTACATAACAGGCCTATTGCTGTAACCGTCTTTCCAAATGCCGTGGGCGCATGTAAAACACCGATATCAAATTTAAAAACCGCATCCACTGCTTTCTTCTGCTCTATCCGCAATTCACCGTTAAAACTTATATCTTTAAGAGACACTCCTGTCCTTCTCTTATCGACAAGAAGCAATTTAATATTCGACTGTTCTAGTAACTCACACACATCATCAATACACCCTCTTGGTAACACGAGGTATCCGCTATCAATTTCAGCCAATGATATGTATCTGGGTATTCCGTTTGTTGACAGACGTAGTCCCTGCGCTTTGAAGAATTTGGGATTTGAAAATGAGGCTAATTTCTTTAATCTAGCGACCAAAGCGTTTGGCATTGACTCAATCGGAATATAAATCCTATTCGCTAAAACTACCTCAATACATTGTGGGCATCCTGAAATAGATGCGATTTCTGGTAGATTCCTTTCCCATGGTGCCAAAGAAGGTGTTTCTCTATTAGGTGCTTCCTTGAAATTGTAAGTAGCAGCCAATTTTTTAGTTGAGGCAAGTACCTGCCATTGATCTTTATACGCAGTAAATGTCGTATCAACAAATTCTGTGTTCCCTTGCGATCTTGAGGATTTCTGCAAAGGTAACGCAATCAAGTTCCCGATACCGACTGCAGGTAAATAGTCCTGATTGGGAAACAAACGGTCATAAGATTCAAAAGACAATGTCCCGTGAATTTGCATTGCTTGGTCAAGCAACAGAAAACCTAGTTTTCTGGCAATGGCAGCATCAATTTTCTGCTCAAAAAAGATCCAAACATGCGCCCCATTTCCTGAACGAGAACGCTCAAGTAAAAAATCTATGCCATTACGTTTACAGGCTTCAGCATAAGCCAGTGATGCCGCCTGCCAATCCTTCTTGTCAAAATCTACAGCCAGGAACCAACACTGATCTTCAGAATCCATTGGATAAATACCAACCACAGACTTTCCTGATAGGTGATCATAGACAGCATTCTTGTCGAGAAGCTTGAATGATTGGTTAGGACACTCCAAACATTTAATTTTGGGTTTATTGCATAAGCCCTGTTGCCACTCGTTGTGACAGGCGATCGAGTACCCAGATCTTCCTTGCTTATTTTGCCAGCGAACAGCATAGCAGTTTGTGTTTCCTCGGAAATAACGCTGAAATAGTTCGACCTTTTGCTCAGGCGGCATTACATTGTTACATGCAGAAGACACTGTTCCTTTTGTAGCTAACAACTTCAGCTTCTTGCTTTCAAGTTGTGCTAACTCTAATTTAAGCTCTGAGATTTTATGCTCTATTGCACTGAGTTCTTCCATGAATTACTGCCTTAACCGATTCGCTTGAATATGCTATCAAGTGAAACCTAACTATAGGGTAACACGAAAAATTCATACTATTGCCGAACCACTATTCTCCTTACACCTACTGCATATAGAATTCCTTATCAATATATGATAAAACCCTCTAAAATCAAGTATCAGCGTTCGCCAGACAGACGGAAGTTTTGGCTATTTCCCGTCCTACACGCTCGGTGCGATGTACGCTGCACAATTTATGGCAGCAATGAAACAAACCGTCGATGTAGATGCGGTTATTCGTTCTGGCGACTTAGCTCCGATATTCAATTGGCTCTCGGAAAACATCTGGAGTAAAGGTAGCTTATTCACCACTGATGAGTTGGTAAAACAAGCCACGGGTGAAACACTGAATGCTAAACACTTTCAAGCTCACCTAAAAGATCGCTACTTATAAAGCGAAAAGAATAGAAAGTAAAAGCCCAAGGTTCGTATGTTCCTTGGGCTTTTTGTAGGCTATCTATGTGTTATGCCAAGCTAGGGATGAGCCTAGGCTTGTACAAACAGTCCTCACCCTCTGGTCTAGTTTTAAACCGACGATGAAGCCACATATACTGGCTCGGACTTGCCATGATTGATGTTTCAACTATTTGATTCACGAATGCGGCGGCGCGTTGATGATCCTCTTTCGGGAAACCTTCGACGGGCGCACTAATGGTTAGGGTATAGTGTCCGTCTTTTCCTCTTACCATCGTAAAAGGCACAATGGCGCAATCTGTAGAATCAACCAACAAACTTGTACCTGTCGTAGTACAAGCATTTTTAACGGCAAATAACGGTGCAAATGTCGAGCGTCGGTTACCATAATCGTGGTCCGGTGCATACCAAACTCGCTCACCCGTTTTAAGTGCTTCAAGCATGGCTTTGACGTTTTTACGATCAATCAGTGTACGATTAGAGCGAGAGCGTCCCTTATACTGAAAATAATCAAAGCACGGATTATTGTTTGGGCGATAAACACCGGTTCCAGACTTTTTAATGCCAAAAGCTCGAGCACCTAACTCTAGATTCATTGAGTGTACGGCCAACATTAATGCACCTTTGCCTGACTTCTCTAAAGCCTCTAGATGCTCCATGCCTTTTATCGTGACGTGTTTGTTTACCCGTTTATCTGACCAAAACCATGCCATTGCGGTCTCAAAAAGTGCGATGCCAGTATTGTCGATGTTGTCTTTTAGAATTGCTTCGCGTTGGCATTCTTCCATATGAGGGAAGCAAAGCTCAAGATTGCGTCTGATCGTAACTTGACGTTTTCTCATGAGTCGCATAGCTAAACGACCAATGTTGCGTCCCAAAGCTAGTTGAACTTTAAAAGGAAGGAGGCTAAGTGAGTACATCACGCTAATGATAATTAACGTTCCCCAGTAACGAGGCAAAAGAAATTCGGCCTTGAATGCAGGCTTTTTGTATTTGTTCATGTAAGTATTGTCAGATGTGCCCATCTATAAGTGATAAAAACAATGATAATGGACTGCACTTTTATCATTGATAACGCTAATAACATAAATTAAAGCGCGCGGATTCTATGGTTCTTCGACACACTACACAATAAGAACTTTGCAGAAATATGTAGGGAATGAAAAAGCAGTAAAGATGAGTCGCCACGTTAACATCTATCGGAGTGATTTATCTACTGCCCTTTCCTAAAGTTTGAAGAAACATAACTTTGTATTTTCAATGCGCTAAATAATGTCTATTTTTCAATCACATAATGCGACCGTTATGAATACAACAATAAGACGTCATATCAATACTCGCCATTAGCGATTGAATTTGCACTAAAAAGCCGCAGCAATTTCTCGCTGCGGCTTCTTATTCACTTAACAAGTAGAGTGGCGTTATTCGTACCCTACTGTTTTGGATAATAAATTTACGATCAACACACCAGCGATGATAAACCCAATACCAACTAGGGCCGGTAAGTCTAGACGCTGTCCGTAAACAAAGTAACCAACCGTCGCAACCAAAACGATCCCAGCACCACTCCATATGGCATAAACAACCCCGACAGGCATTGTTTGCACTGTGATGGAAAGCAAGAAGAAAGCGATGCCGTAACCAATCAAAACGACTGTGCTCGGCATTACTTTCGTAAATTGCTCTGTTTTGGGAATATAAGAAGTGGCAATCACTTCACATACAATCGCTATCGACAGCGCCAACATTGGTGGCATAGAGACAAGCATTTTGAACATAAGGCATTAACGCTCAACAGAAATGTAACCGACAACATGTCCGGATAATTAGGCCGCGCATTATACCCAACTCATCTCACGATGGAATACCACTAACGATGTTTACACACCATCACTTTCGCTTACTTTTTGATGACCAGGTGAAAGGCTGACGTTTTGGTGCTGACGAGAAATTTCAAAGTAGATATGCATATCAATCGGCTCAGGTGTATTGAGTAGCATCTTACCTACTTCACGTTGGAAATGACCATAATTACCTAGCTCATCCGTTAGTTCTAGGAGCTCGTAAGAGGCTTCATCGGCAAACATTCCATACGCATACTGATAATGACTGATATCCTTGCTCTTATCATAACCCAGCTTTTGAAGAGCTTGATCAATCTCTTCCGGCGTATAAATGTCTTTATCACCAAACGAATGCAGTAGCACGCAAGGAACTTCTTGAGCGATGCCCTGAATCTTTGTCTTTCTCTTGAAAATACCGAACATAATGTCCTCCACTGACGATGTTTCCAAATATGCACATTAATGCAAAATGGTGAGCTGATTGTTTTTAGTATGGCTCATTAATTTGAGACTTCCTTACTACGAAGTCACCTTCACATATTAACGTGATCGCATAATTACCAGCAAATAGTACACACTGCGTTTCAAACCTATCTCATCAGAAACTCTGCTTTAGTCACAATTGTGTGACAACCCCGAGTACGGTTTACCATAATGTAAAGAGTAGATTGAAAAGTCGGATTTCGTATCGACATCTAAACTTAATTAAGTTAGCTTTAGAAGTATAGACGTCTAGATTGACTATACTTAGGGAGAGAAAGTCGTGCCAATTAGAATTCCAGATCAATTACCAGCTACCGATGTATTAAGGACAGAAAACATCTTCGTGATGAGTGAAACGCGTGCAGCGAGTCAGGAAATACGTCCTTTAAGAGTGCTGATCCTTAATCTGATGCCAAAAAAAATAGAGACTGAAACTCAGTTTCTGCGTCTACTCTCAAACAGCCCACTACAGGTTAACGTCGAATTACTGCGCATTGATAACCGCCCGAGTAAAAATACGCCAACTGAACATTTAGACACGTTTTATCGCCAATTTGAAATGGTGCGAGATAAAAACTTCGATGGCATGATCATTACTGGGGCTCCATTAGGTTTGGTGCAATTTGAAGATGTCATTTATTGGGATCATCTCAAAACCATCATGGAGTGGGCAAAAGATCATGTGACATCCACTCTTTATGTTTGCTGGGCTGCGCAAGCAGGGTTAAAGCTACTCTACGATCTACCTAAAAAAACGCGTAAAGAAAAACTTTCAGGCGTGTATCATCATCAAATCCATCATCAGTTTCACCCTATCTTACGCGGATTTGATGACACGTTTTTGGCTCCTCACTCGCGTTACGCAGATTTTTCGCCTCACTTTCTAGAAGAGCATACTGACTTAGACATTTTAGCGACATCGGATGTCGCAGGTGTGTACTTGGCCACCACAAAAGACAAACGAAATGTCTTTGTCACAGGACACCCTGAGTATGATTCTCACACTTTACATAATGAATATATCCGAGATTTAAGCGAAGGTATGGAGCCCGCTATTCCTGTCAACTATTACCCAAACAACAACCCAGATAACCCACCAATTGCAAGCTGGAGAAGCCATGGACACCTTCTCTTTTTAAACTGGCTGAACTACTGTGTTTATCAGCAAACACCGTACGACCTCGAGCACTTCAGTGAAGATGCTTTCACTAAAGACGATTAGCTTCAAAATGAGCAAACAAAGCACTCATCATTACCGAAATGTAATATGTGAACCAAGCCGCCATATGGCGGCTTTTTCATAACAGTTTGCAAACCTGATCGCATAGTGTTTTTTCCTCAATAGGTTTTTGCTAAGTAATTCATATCATGCAGAAAGATTCAGGGATGTAGGGATAAAGAATGAAAACAGCAAAGCTCGGTGCACTAATATTATTGTCTCAGTTTGCACTCGTGGGTTGCGTGACGGTGAAAGAAGATGGAAGCCCTGTCGTTAAAGCCGATCCTGTGGCAATGGCAGAATCACGTATCGCACTTGGCTTAGGTTATTTAGACGGCGGTAACATGATTCGCGCGCATGATAACTTACAACAAGCCTTAAACCACGCACCTCAATACTATCGCGCGCAATTATCTATGGCTCACTACTACGAAACGGTTGGTGAAGATATTAAAGCCGAACAGATGTATAAACGCTCTCTACGCCAACACACTAAAAACGGAAATGTGCTCAATAACTACGGTACTTTTCTTTGCAAGCGAGGTGACTTCGAAAAAGCCGATCAGATGTTTAATCGAGCCATTGAGCAGCCTTATTACTACCTTATTCCAGCGAGCTATGAGAATGCAGCTTTTTGTGCGCTAAAATCACAAGATAAAGACAAAGCGAGATACTACTTTACTAGAGCTATCGATCATGACCCTCATAGACCAAAATCGATTTTGCAACTCGCTAAAATAGAAATTGATAGCGGTGATTATACTGAAGCTAGAATTCGATTAATGAGATTCAATCAAATGTATGGCGTGAAGAAGCCCTCTTTGCAACTCATGATTCAACTTGAACGTGCAGCAGGCAATGAAGCTCTCCAGAAAAAGTATCAAAAACAATTGGAGAATTTTTCTTAGTACAAAATAGCGATACAGATGGCGCATTAGCTCACAGCCAATACTGCGCTTGACCAAGAATCCGGTGAATTCAGACTCACGGTGATACATTCATCCTGTACATAAACGTCAAATTCGGTACTATTTGAACGGAATAAGTGACCAAGTCACATTATAAAAAGTGCGCACACAACGAAATTTGTACATCATACTGTTTTTAAGATTGATTTCGGCACATTGATAAATACTAAATATTACTGACATGCACCAGAAGGAAGTTGAAGCCGGATGAAACCTGCCTGCACTCTGTTATTACTCACTTTGCTGAGTTCACCTTTTGTCGTCAGTGCACAAGAAAATATTGAGAAAACATTCACATTTGGCATTGTGTCCAATAAAGCCCAAAGCAAAATCAAAAAAGCGACGCCCCTTACTCAGTATGTAACTGAAAATATGGCTGAATATGGTTACGCAAAAGGGGCGGTAAAGGTATTTAAAAATTATCGTCAGCTCGCGGTTGCGCTTGAAAATGGCACCGTTCAAATTGCAACGGCGACCCCCTTTAATGCGATGACCTTAGAAAAGGAGTCTAATAGCCAAGTTCTTGCTATACGATGGAAAAAAGGCCTGCAAAAATATCATACGGTGTTCTTTACTAATAAAGAGAGTGGCATTGAGTCACTTTCTGACCTGCGCGGAAAAACGCTTGTTTTCGAAAAGCGTACGTCTACCAGCAGCTATTACCTACCTGCGATTACATTGCTGAATCACGGAGAAAAACTGCAATACCTTCCCTCTCCTGATGACAAACCGGCCAAAGACAGTATTGGTTATTTATTCCTTGATGAGCAACTCGCTCAGTCAAATGAAATCAACCTATCTGTATGGGTATATAAACAGAGAGTTGCAGCAGGAGCATTCAGTAACTTCAACTGGAACAATCCCAAAGATTTGCCAGAGAACATGAAAGACAAACTAGCGATTTTTTCTCGTTCTGTTGAAATACCCAGGGATTTGATTCTCGCTTCTCCAAGCATGAGCCTAGAGCAACAGCGTAAAATCACGTCCATACTGCTTGATATGGATACAACTCACGAAGGCTCTCTCGCACTTAAAAAGTTTCAGAACACCAAAAAATTCAGCGCGCTTACTCCAGAAATGCGAGCCTCCTTAAGTACAGTGCGCAAGTCAGTTCACTTGTTACCGAAGGTGGATTGATGTTTCAAAAGCTCTCACTCGAAACCAAATATATTTGCTCGACAATATTCGTTGTCTTGTTTGTTGTGGTGATAAATCTTGCGTTATACATGCACGGTTACGATGCGTATTCAAATAGCTTAACTCAACAAATCACGAACAACTCTCAAGAAAAAACAGAATCTTACGTTAAGCAAAAAGGGTTGGTTTATGCAGAGCTATTATCAAAACAGCTTTTTGATCCACTCTATACAGACAATATCAGTCAAGCGTATGAGCAAATTAAGGCAACATTGAGCCAGCCAGATGTCTCGAAAATACATGTTGTTGACAATGAAGGGCTAATCTTTCACGACGGCACTACTCAGCTAAGGATGTTTGCCCAACCTCATTACCGCTCTCCTTTTATTTTGAAAGCAATAGAAGAATCCAGAACTCTCGTTTCCTTTTCCAAGCATCAGTTGGAGATCGCAGCGCCGATTCAGCAATCAAATATTACTCTTGGGGCGGTATATCTTGAGCTTAACTTGATACATCTACTGGAAGAGAAAGAACAGAACATTGAACAAGTCCAAGCGATTACCTCAAACGATAAACAGAAGATGTTTAACTTGCTGCTAACGATCAGTGGGATATCCGTTCTATTCGGTAGCATCATCGCTTATGCTTTGGGGCGGTCGTTAACTAAGCCACTCAAGCAACTAAAAGATCAATTTTCAGAGTCAAATACCCAAGCGCTGCCAGTCACCGACATACAAAGCAAAGATGAAGTGGGAGAACTTATTTCGGCGTACAACAAAATGTCAAACAAAGTGAACCGATACACCAGCCGAGTTGAGTTCATGGCGTACCACGATATTCTGACTTCCCTGCCAAACCGAGAAAAGTTACTCATTGATATTCAAACGCAAATAACTGACCACAAATCCCCCTCACTCGCGGTTGTGTTTATTGACTTGGATGACTTTAAGCACATTAACGATAACTATGGACATAACATTGGGGATAAATTGCTAGGCCATCTTGCCTCAGAGCTTCAAGGCCGTTTGCCGAGTTATTTTAAGCCGCTTTACCGCCTTTCTACCATCGTAAGTCGAGTAGGTGCGGATGAATTTGTACTGGCCTTTCCGTGCTCGGACAGTCATGAAGCTAGAGAAAAAGCGCACGCTATTCATCGCCAACTACTCTCTCCCTTTAGTTTGGAAGAGAACGATATTCAAATTACGGCAAGCCTCGGAATTGCTGTGTATCCAGAATTTGGTTCAAACGCTGAGTCTCTTTTACAGCTTTCCTCTCTTGCGGCGCAGGAATCTAAAAGACGCGGTAAAGACATTATGACGATATACGACTCCACGTTTGATGAAACGATTAAACAACGTTTATACATAGAACGAGAACTGCGTCGTTCAGTACGTGACTTGTCTCAATTCGAGCTGTGGTATCAACCACAATTTGATCTAAAAACCTATCGCCTAATTGGAGTCGAAGCATTGGTTAGGTGGAATCATCCCGAGAAAGGCTATATCAGTCCAGAATCGTTTATCCCGATCGCAGAGCAAAGTGATTTAATATTGGAGCTTGGAGAACATATCATTGAGACAGCAGTTGCTCAGCGGGCAATGTGGGCAGAACATTTCGGTACTGATTTTCACATCGCATTAAATTTATCCCCAAGGCAAATCTATCGCCAAGATTTAAGTCAATTATTTTCTAAGTATTTACGACGACATGATGTCGCCCCTCAAACCATTCATGTTGAAGTGACAGAGTCACTTTTTATTGATGATACAGAGAAAGCTCAATATGTGCTTAAAAAACTACAAAGTATCGGAGTGGAAGTTTGGCTAGATGACTTTGGTACGGGGTATTCAGCCCTTGCCTACCTACAACATATGGCTTTTGACGGGCTCAAGATTGATCGTTCATTTATCGCTCAAATCCGAAAAAGCGATCAAGACGATTCATTAGTTCGCGCGATTGTATCCATGGCTCACAACCTAAGAATGAAAGTAGTAGCCGAAGGCGTAGAAACTCAAACTCAGCTCACACGAATGGAGTCTCTCCACTGTGACGTCGTACAAGGTTTTTTCTTAGGTAGACCTGTACCTGCCGAGGAATTGATTGCATTTGAATACCAACGAGGGAATGGCGCTCAAAGCGTCAATCACTTTGCTTAGAACGCCGTTTTGTTAACTATTGCCGCTTAGCGCGTTAGTACTCGTAATGCAATATCGGTCACACTTCCCCCACCTCATTAATATGAATTTTCTCTTAAAATCTAACATCTGAGATAAATAAACTACACTTTTCATATCAACTTCTTGGATATGGAAATGCGCGTGGTAGGAATCTTTTCTTGGAACAACCTGTCGGTAAAACAAAAGCTATTTGGGTTGGTTTTGCTGCCAATTTTATTGTTGCTTGTCCTCGCGGGTAAACATGTACAAAGCCTTTCTATCCAGGCTCAGGAACTACAAAAAGCACAGTTATTCTCTGTCTACATCGACCGCGTATCTTCGCTTTATCACCTACCGAATAACCCTGATGTAATAGATAAGCAACTAAAAACTCAGCAGATATCTCAATTGTTACGCGACACCGCTGCACCAGTATTCGGTGAAAGCGCTGAGATACTAAACCAGTTGACAAGCTTTGAGGAAGCAACCCTCTCGATGCTCTCTTCGCAAAATCAAGAGGAAAAGTTAGATGCGGCAGAGTGGCGCGCTGATACGTTCAAAGAAATCCTCATGAGCTTAGACAAAGTCTATTTTAGAAATGTGAGTTATGAAACAAACACTCACCTTTCTTCTTTGATGCAACTTGAATGGTTGATGTTTTGGTCTACTGAAGAGCATAGATTAAGCGAATATTTGATTCGATCTTCAGAGGAAAATAACGAGTATGACCTCACAACACAGGCTTCTATCCAATCTTTAGTCCAGAACCAACAACTATTTCTAGAGCGTTTTGTGACGCTAAATGCCAATCAACAACAAGTAGATCTGCTCATTGAGACGTTTACGGGTGAAGTCTTTATCAAAAGCCAAGAGTTTCGTGCCTATTTATTGCAACCAGCTCAACTCAAATCATTAACCCCGGATGAGATTGATGCGGGGTTATCTGCACTCAACAAACGCTTATCGTTATTACAAAGTGTTGACGACAAAATGGAACAACAGCTGAGTGATGATATATCAAAGACAATCAACACGACGACACAGCACCGCTTTACCTTTATCGCAATGATGAGCCTTTTAACGCTGTTGGTCGTAAGTTTAACGCTAAGATTGGTGCGAAAAGTTACTGGAAACTTGAATCTAGTCCTCAAATTTCTCAGTAACGAAAGCAATGAACAAAGTAACACTGAAAATTCACCTCTTGCTCAACTAATAAAGGGTAAAGACGAGCTGAGTAAGTTTGCTCGAGAGGTAAAAAAGCTTAGTGATGAGCGGATGTTGTCCAGACTAAAGCTCACACAAGCTAAAGAAGATGCAGAACAAGCAAAAGATGATGCAATTAAGGCGAGTAAAGCCAAAAGTAGCTTTTTGGCCAACATGTCCCACGAGATCCGCACGCCGCTAAATGGCGTTATTGGTATCTCTGAAGTCTTATCCGATACTTCCCTGACTGCCACACAACGCGATTACGTCGACACGATTGAAACCTCCTCCCAACTGCTTTTGAGTTTAATTAATGACGTTCTAGACTTCTCAAAAATTGAATCTGGGATGCTGCTCATTAGCCCACATTCAACTTGTGTTCGAGAGTCTATCTATGACATTGCTTCTATCATTTCACCAAAAGCAAAGGAAAAAGGCATCGATGTGCAAGTCAACATTAGCCGTAACACGCCTTACCACGTAATGTTGGATGACCATCGTATACGCCAAGTTGTCATGAACTTCATGTCTAACGCCGTAAAATTTACCGAACAAGGCAGTGTAGAGCTATCGGTCATCACCCGCGAAATAAAAAATGGTGAAGCGGTCATCGAGTTTTCCGTTAAAGATTCTGGGATTGGTATTGATGCCCAGCAGCAAAAGAAAATATTTGCTCCATTTGCCCAAGAGGATAACTCTACTACCCGACAATTTGGGGGAACTGGACTTGGGCTTGCCATTAGCACGCAATTAGTTGAGCTAATGGGTGGAGAAATTCAACTTGAATCCGAGAAAGGTAAAGGCAGTCGCTTCTTCTTTGAACTAACTGCTCCTGTGGTGACTCAAGAGTTTAACGCTTATCACGCTCTGAATCACAACGACATATGGATTGTATGCAGCAGTACTCAACTAGAACAAAAACTGCGTAACGAGTTAAGTTTTTTCAACATCAATATAACGCAGTCAGTAGATACCTTAAGTGCGTTGCCAACGTGGATTGATAACGAGCGCGTTATCGTTATTCATGTAGAAGCATCACCAAATGCAGCGGCGATGCATATCGATGAGATAGAAAGCCTTTGTAAACGAAACATTCGTGTCTGCCTCATCAAGCACC
Source organism: Vibrio sp. 1874 (assembly GCF_033344395.1). Lineage (NCBI taxonomy): Bacteria > Pseudomonadati > Pseudomonadota > Gammaproteobacteria > Vibrionales > Vibrionaceae > Vibrio > Vibrio sp. 1874. Next base: position 452,162 of record NZ_JAWPOR010000003.1, on the reverse strand, counting down.
TTCATAGCCCACAATTCGACTTTAGAAGCAGTATCAGCGCCTTGGTCACTCAGCCACTACTAGGGCAGCGCTTAATTAAAGCACTTGAAAGTTGTGCGGCAAACTTCTCGCACGCACAACAAGAGAGCATTTCAGCGCAACATGTTAAATCTTTGCCGAAAATTTTGGTCGTTGATGACAATACGGTCAATCAAAAAATCGCGGGGCTACACGTCACAAAAGCTGGCTTCGACTTTGATGTCGCAGTAAACGGACAAGAAGCAGTTGAGAAATTTCAACAGAATCAATACAGCCTAATTTTAATGGACTGCATGATGCCCGTAATGGATGGATTTGAAGCCACCCAAATAATTCGTCAAATAGAAGTAAAAGAAAAACGCGCTTTCAGAATTCCGATTATTGCTCTAACGGCAAGTGTGGTCGATGACGATATACAAAAATGCTTTGACGTTGGAATGGATGACTATGTGCCCAAACCGTTTAAAGCAGGGTTGCTTAAAGAGAAGTTAGATAAGGCAATAGGGTTACGCGTTTCCAACACGACGCCTGCTGAACCACACCAAGAGAACACCACCCCCGATAAAACTCATGAACTACCTGCAAGTTCTGAGCAACCAGAAGCAACGGTAACGCCTATTCGCTCCGAACGCATCTTGCTTGTCGAAGATAATAGAGTGAACCAGAAAGTGGCTTCTCTATTGCTATCTAAAGCAGGCTATCAATTCGAAGTCGCAGAAAACGGTCAAATTGCAGTCGAAATGTTCCAAAAAGATGGAAAGTTTGATGTTATTTTGATGGATTGCATGATGCCCATAATGGATGGGTTTGAAGCTTCTAGGCAAATTAGAGCTTATGAAGCGAGTAAAGGATTAGCTAAGACGCCCATTATCGCATTAACAGCAAGCGTCGTTGATGATGATATTCAACGCTGCTTTGATTCAGGAATGGATGCCTACGTACCAAAGCCTGTGCGCAAAGAAAAACTGTTGTATCAAATTGAACAAGCAATGTAGGTGGATTCTATGAGTAGAAATCATTCTCGCGTTGCTTTTCCTTTGCGTTACATAAAACGCTATCTGTTTATTCTGATTGCCCTTCTTTCATTAAATTGCCAAGCTCTCGCTGCAGAGAGCTACGCCGTTTTCTCATTTAATGACGAATTCTCTCCGCTCACTGTCAATAAAGCGCGAAAGTTGTACAGAGGGAAGACGCAACTTTTACAAGGCCAGCGAATTGAACTCTCTGACTGGCCTGCGACATCAACAGAAAGAGCTGAGTTCTATCGTTATCTTCTCAACAAAAATTTAGCGCAAATGAACGCGCATTGGGCAAGCTTGTCTTTTTCAGGTAAAGCTAGACCGCCAAAAGTGATTGCACGCTCCAGCATTGATGACCTCATAGCATGGATGCAAGAGAAGCCGAATAGAATTGGTTATGCCCCAACATCGAGCGTCCCTAGTAATGCTCATGTTTTATGTGTGGTTAGCTCGGAGAATTGATATGAAAAAATATTTAACCATGTTATCGCTGAGTATCGCGACCTTTCCGAGCTCAGCCACGATTGAACTAACAGAACAACTTTCTTTAAGTGGTTTTGGCTCTACTTCGTGGGCAAAATCCGATAACCCAACTACGGTACTAGTTAACCGCTTTATTGGCGATGAATCTTGTTTCGATTGCGATACCACTTTCGGCATGCAGCTCGATTATTTTCACAAGGCATTTCGGGCATCCGCACAAGTCGTAAAGCGCCCGCAAGACCATTGGAGCTCGCCTCAGCTCGAGTGGGCGTATTTGGCTTATACCTATAAAAACATAGAAATACGAGGAGGACGCTTAAGACTGCCACTGTTTTTGATGTCTGAGTACAACTATGTCGGCCACGCTTTTACCCAAGCCCGCCCACCGAATGAGGTATATGACAGCATTCTAGGTATCACAGCTTATAACGGCCTATCTGCACGCTGGATTCATGACCTTAATGAGCAAATCGTACTTACCGCCATGCCGTTTGTCGGGTTTAAAGACAATAGTGACGTAACCATCAATGAACGCACTGAATTGGAAATTGAGTCAAACAACACTGCAGGGATGAACTTAACGCTAAGCGGAGAGAGTTATCGTTGGAATTTTTCCTACCTCCACGGCGATTATGATCAAACAACGACGCTCTCTAACATTGAGCAATCCACTCCCGGTGGCGGAACCACAATCATTGACCGTCTAGTTGAAACAGAAAAAAACAACACGATCGATCTGTTTTCTCTAGGGTTAAGATACGAGCTCGATAACATTGTGATTATGGCAGAAGGACAGACCAGCAATCTTTCCTCATCTTGGTACGCGACAACAAGTTATAATGTAAACAAGCTAACTCCTTATATTGTTTACGGTCAGCAGTTTAATAGTCGGGATAAAAAAAGTGGAGACAGTTTCTTACTCGGGTTGAGATATGACCTAGATTACAACGTTTCCCTGAACGCAGAATGGCAAAGGTTCAACGCCTACAATAATAGCTCTGGCGCGTTTTCATCAGCCCCAAAGGATGACAGTGCGAGCCTTTATACGCTAATGCTCAACTTCGTTTTTTAATGTTTCTTACAGTACCAATTTCCACAACACTAGGGGCTGTGGCATTAAGAAGGCTTTTTGCAACACGTAACTAAACGCTAAACGACTGGAAGGGATAGAATCGTTCAGATAGGTAAGTGGCAATCCAAACAGAGACAAAGGTTACTCTATTTCGGTTTGTTTTGATTGCCTTTTAACCGCTTTTCTTTGCGTCGCAGTGCCCGGAAAAACTTTGACTCTTCGTGGTACCAACCAAGGACACTAATTGGAAAGCCCACGAGCATCATAATAAAAACATCCGCAGGGAGTTGTTCCCAAATGTCGCTTAAAGAATGCAGCTCTCCAAAAATGAACAAACCGATGACTTTACCAAGCAGTAATGCACAACAAATCATAAAGAAGGACTTTAATATATAGTGCCATTTGCCTTTTTTACGCTCTTCTCTCCAATAGGCATATTTATATTGTCGGTCGTACATTCATCCCCCTAAAGTAAACTTGCCGTAAGTTTAAGTATCTCGATAGCGTAAAGTGCGTTGGCACCTCTTTAATCATAGTGCGTATCTAAAGTGAATGCTTGTCGTGGCAATAAGAAGGAGAGGTATTATGTAGTAAGAGCTACATAATCTCTGAACGTTATATGTCTTGTATCATTCGGATGATGCCTGATTTTGCTTATCGCTAGTGTTTTCTGAACACCCAAATCGGGCCGATGAGTAGAAACTGTAAATCCTCAAAAAACGACGGTTTTTTACCTTCAATCTTGTGACCGATAAATTGCAATATCCACAATACGCCAAACAAGAGCATAGAAATATGCAGAACGGGCAACATCAATACCTCTAGCGACCAAATAAGGCCAATGCACGCTAATGTGTAGCCGATCATCATCATGAATACACTCAGAGACAAACGAAAATAGAAAACCCAAGTGGGGATCACCGCTACCCAAACCCAATTAAGTTCGAAGCCTAATAATGAAATCTGGGGAATCGACCAAATAAGTCCAACCACAGAAAGGTAAATACCTGGAACTGCGATTGTGTGAATCTTTTGGTTGATAGGGTTTTGGTGACTCTCCCCGTATTCTTTTAGCCATTCAGATAATGCTCGCATATCATTCCCCTTTTCCACCTTCTTATTCTTATATAGCCCGAGGATGAAAAAGGTGCGAATTTTTCCGTAAAGGCTACGAGCAACGAGCGACAAAACAACAGAGGCCAGTGCGTTGCCGATTACTCACCAAGCAACGCTCGTTGTGCTTTCGGCAGCTTGGCAACGACAAGAGCATAAGAGCGTTCACACAAGTCTTGAATCAACCCATCCTCGACATCACCGTTAAAATAAACCGTTATCCAATGACGCTTATTTAAGTGATAACCCGGGATAATGTCCGTAAACTGCGACGTTAAGACTTCTCCATCTTCTGGTTTTACTTTTACGCTGACATACTCCCGACCGTTTCTCTCTGCAATGATGGCAAACATCTTGCCTTTGATTTTGTAAACAACCGCTTCAGGCCCAAATGGGAAATCGCTTTCTGCACACATGAAGGTACTTAAGTATTGTTCTAGTTCTTTGCTTTTCATATCCCCTACCTCCTTCTGCGTTCTCATTCAAATTGTGGCAATAGCAATTTTAACGCCTGGTTAACCTGCGCTTTTTCATTGCCTTCTAAACCATGCAATAACGATTGCTGAACGTCTACATGCTCCAAAATTAGCTTGTCAATTAAGGTTAAGCCTTGCTCTGTTAGTTCAACGGTGACGCTACGTCGGTCTTCTTTACTATGGGTTCTGGTAATAAACCCTTTCTTCTCTAGTTTATCTAAGCGATTAGTCATCGCACCCGAAGTGAGCATCATCGACTCTATTAACGCTGAGGGAGTAAGACAATATGGTGAACCAGCTCGACGCAGTGTCGCTAACACATCAAATTCACCCATTTTCAGATCGTACTTCTTATGTAGCTCGGCGACCCTAGATTCCATGTGTTTTGCAATTCGCATTAGTCGACCCATTATTGCCATCGGTTCAGTGTCGAGGTCTGGCTTCTCCCTAGCCCACTGCTCTACCACTCTATCAATTGCATCCATTATTTCTCTCCAAACATCATATGTTTTTTATTTTAACATAAAGATACTTTACAAAAAGCCACCTTGCCGATATCGTTACATTTAATTATCTCTACATAAAGATATTTAACATGAACATTTTACTTGCGATGATTCCTGCCTTTTTTTGGGGGACGACTTACGCTGTTACTCAGTTTACTCTACCGGACTGGCCTCCCGTTTTACTTGGCGCTCTAAGGGCACTGCCTGCGGGTCTTTTGTTGCTGGCAATAAAGCCCTCGTTTCCAAAAAGAAGTGAGTGGAAGGTGCTGCTTGTTTTAGGAACCATCAACATCGCTTGCTTCTTTGGTCTCATTTTTGTCATGGCGTTGACGCTTCCTTCTGCCATCTCTGGTGTTGGTATGGTTTCGGTCCCCGTTTTTGCGATGCTGTTTGGTTGGGCGGTCTACAAACGTCAGCCTAGTGGCATTCAAGCGATAAGCGGCGCAACTTTGATTGCTTTAGCTTGGTTCTTATTTGATCCTAGCTCTATTTCTCTCGAACCCGTGGGCTTACTTGCGATGATCTCCGCCATTATGTGCATCGTGATAGGAAGTAGCGTAACAAAGTCACTAGGTACAAAAATGCACTGGTGGACAGTGCTAACATGGCAGCTCATTTTGGGTGGCGTGATTATGTCTATCGCAACAAGTGTGCTGGCGATAAACAATCCAGAGCCATATGTTACAGTCGTTCAGGACGTATCCATGACGAATATTCTAGGGTTACTGTGGGTAATTATTCTGAACACCGCATTAGGGTATGGCATGTATGTATGGTTATTACAGCGGATGTCGGTCGTAGATTTTACCTTTGGTGGTATTGCAAACCCAGTCGCAGGCATTGTTTCGGGCCTACTGCTATTGGGGGAAACGTTCACTCCTCTGCAATACAGCTTAATGCTGGGAATGATCGTAATGTCATTACTACCTCAGCTCATTACGTCAATCAAAACGAAAAGAGCCGCACTCTCCTCCTAAGTAACGTTAATTCCTAACACTCTAGGAGTAATGAGAGTGTTAGGAATCCTCAAGTGTGAGCCTACCAGCAGAAATCAGCGCTAACCTAGGAAACTGGCACCTTTAAAGCGGGATGTTATGACGTTATGGCTATTAAGCGCTTGCAAGGTTAGTCAGGGGCTCTGGTTTAGCGTAAACATAACCTTGAATAAGGTAAATCGCATGCTGAGCCAGATATTCGACTTGAGCCTGGCTCTCTACACCTTCTGCAATCATCTCACATTCCGCTTTGTTCGCTGCAGACACAATTGAGTCCAGCACTTTCAATTTTTGGTCGTCAGATCCTATTGGATCAATAAACATCTTATCCACTTTTAAACATCGGATGCCCAAATCTTGTAGGTAAGAAAAGCCACCATATCCGGTACCAAAATCGTCAATTTTGAACTTGTAGCCTTTATTCGTTAAATACAAAATCTCTTTTTTCGCGGCCTCAGTGTCTTTTACTGGTATTCTCTCGGTCAACTCAAAATGAATTCTATTCGAGATTGGCCAATTTAACTCCGACAGCAACTTCGTTAATACGCCTGACTCTAAATGGGAGGAAACAATATTGATGCTGACCCACGTATGCTCGGGTAAGTCACTTAAGTCTTGTATGATTTTACGAATAAGCTGATTGGTCATCGGGATAATCAGGCCACTTTCTTCTGCAGCACCAATAAACATATTTGGTGGCACCATTCCATCACGCCGCGACCATCGAATCAGTGCTTCGTATCCTACTGTCTTACCATCGCGACTATCGACAATCGCCTGGTAGTAAGGAATAAATTCTGCATTACTAATCCCATTTTCAATTAGACCAGTAATGGATTTTCTCAAGCTTTTACCAGATATGTATGCAAAGGCAGTCGCAAGACCAGCAAGCACACTTACAAGACCGCCCCACAAAAGTACTCTTTCCTGAGCATAATTTTTAAGTTTTTCACCGCTGTATATCTTTATGAGCATGTTGGCTTGAGACTCTCCTGAAAAGAAAAACTCTTTTGAGAGTGCGTTTTCTTCTCCTGCAATATTCGCTTTGCCACGGCTTATCGTTAAATCACCAAATATTGGTTCATCATACTTAAACTCTACAAATAGGCAGTCTTTGCAAGGCGTTTTTATTACCTCGTTAACCCAACTGTTATCAAGCACCCAGAAGACTTCAACGTGTTCATTATCATAAATGACCATCCACTCTATTTGGTCATTCTGTTGCGGCAAAATAAGTGATGCGAAAAAGTTTTCATCCATCTGAAATCGTTCACTACTAGATGGGCGAGACACTTCACTACCAACCGTGGAACACTTTTTACCGCCTTCTGTGGTCATCGCAATAAAACGAATGTAACGGTTATAAAAACGTGGGTCGCGTAAAGTTCTTACATCACTATCACTACAAGTAAAATCTAACTGAGCAATCTGCTTCACTATTGCTCCGTCCAAATAGGCAGACCTTTGATTTAAATAATCTACGTAAGCATCTATTTTCGACGCTTTTACCGAGTTGACGTAAAAGTTGGTTATCGAATGAAAGGCCACTACAAATATGGCGATGGGAACTAAGCCGAGTAAAGTGGCATACCTTGTATTCTTTGTTATCAAAGTTCGTCCTGCTAATCTGTCAAGCAACCTAAGTGGGATATGAATACTATCTCATTTTTATAGTCCAAAAAGTGAGGAATGACGCTCAATAAAATGATAGGCTCAAGTGGCTTTCAGATGTCGGGATTTAGAATGTGAGCACCAAACCACATTCGAGGGGAACAGAGTAGCGAATAAGTGGAAAGTAAGAACGAGCCCAATTGTTAAGTCATCCGTAATAAAAGTGACGACTTGGAGCTTGAGCAATACTTTTTAGATAGGCAGCAGATACGCTAAAAAACAAAAAGGAAACGATTGATGCCAACCGCTTCCTTGATTTGTTATTGTTATTTAAAAGCGCGTGAATTACGCCACTTCAAGAATCACTTTTTCCAACTTATCTAAGCCTTCGTTCAGTACGTCAGATTCGATGGTCAGTGGAGGCAACAGACGAATCACGTTCGCTTTTACCCCACAAGAAAGCAGGATAAGACCATTTTCTTGCGCTTTAGAAATCACCGATTTGGTCATCTCTTGTAGCGGCTTACCTGATTCTGGGTCAGTAAATTCAATCGCCATCATCGCACCCGTAGTACGGATTTCACCAATAGCAGGCACAGATTGTTGCAGTTTGGTCATACGTGCATTGACCACTTCACCGATGCCCATCGCTTTAGCACACAAATCTTCTTCTTCGATGATTTTCAGCACTTCAAGACCAGCAACACAACCAAGTGGCGAGCCCGCATAAGTGCCACCTAAACCACCAGGCAGTGCGGAGTCCATTACATCCGCTTTACCAACTACCGCTGAGATTGGGAAACCACCAGCAATGCCTTTCGCCATTGTCATTAGGTCTGGTTCAATGCCTAGGTACTCTGTTGCAAACATTTTACCGGTACGAGCAAAACCCGTTTGGATTTCATCGGCAATCAGCATAATACCGTGCTTATCACACAGCTGACGCAAGCCTTGTGCAAACGCTTCAGGTGCTTTGTAGAAGCCGCCCTCACCTTGCACTGGCTCGAAGATGATCGCCGCAACGCGTGAAGGTTCGATATCGCAAGCAAATAGATCGTCGATCGCTTGTAAGCTTTGCTCCACACTGATGCCGTGGAACGCATTTGGGTACGGCGCGTGGTAGATTTCGTTCGGGAAAGGACCAAAGCCCGCTTTGTACGGCGCAACTTTACCAGTTAACCCCATCGTCATGTTAGTACGACCGTGAAAGCCGCCTTTAAATGCTATCACGCCGCTACGACCCGTATGAGCGCGCGCTACTTTCACTGCGTTTTCGACCGCCTCGGCGCCAGTGGTTAGAAAGATCGCTTTCTTCTTAGTCTCACCTGGTACAAGTTCTGTCAGCTTTTCTGCCAGCTCAACGAATGACGCATACGGCGTAACCATCGCACACGTGTGCGAGAAGTTATCCAACTGAGCTTTTACCGCTTCACTGATACGTTTGTGAGAATGCCCGGTGTTAGTTACCGCGATGCCCGCTGCAAAGTCGATGTATTTGTTGCCTTCGATATCCCATACGTAAGCGTTTTCTGCTTTCTCGACGTAAAGTGGGTATAGTGCGCCCATGCCTTGAGCGATAACTTGGCTTCTTCTTTCGTGTAGTTGTTGGTTTGTCATTGTTTTGTCCTTAATTAGTTGCCGCCAAAGCAGAGATATTTCACGTCCATATATTCATCGATACCTTGTTTTGCTCCTTCGCGTCCGATGCCGGACTGCTTAACACCGCCGAAAGGAGCGACTTCAGTAGAAATCATGCCTTCGTTAATGCCAACCATGCCGTATTCGAGCGCTTCTGCGATTTTCCAAACACGGTGAATGTTTTGGCTGTAGAAGTACGACGCGAGACCGTAGATGGTGTCGTTCGCCATTTCGACTAGCTGTTCGTCGCTGTCAAAACGAATCACTGGCGCGACAGGGCCAAAGATTTCCTCAGAGACAATCTTCATGTCGTGAGTAACGTCTTTGAGAACCACTGGCTGCATAAATAGACCATCGAGCTTTTTAAGTTCTGAAACCGGCTTCGCGCCTTGCTCGATAGCACCATCGATCAACGCTTGAATGCCTTGCTTCGCTGACTCGCTGATCACTGGACCAATGTTGACCCCCTCTTCCAATCCGTTACCAACTTTGAGCTGCTGAACCGCAGCGTCAAACTTAGCAACGAATTCGTCATACACTTTGCTGTGTACATAGAAACGGTTCGCACAAACACACGTTTGGCCTGCGTTACGGAACTTCGACGCCATCGCACCCGCCACGGCTGCATCAATATCCGCATCATCGAATACGATAAACGGCGCGTTGCCACCGAGCTCCATTGAGGTACGTTTAATGTCCGCCGCGCTTTGCTGCATCAGCACACTACCAACTTGGGTAGAGCCAGTGAAAGACAACTTGCGAATCAACGGATGCGAAGTGAAGATAGCACCGACCTGACGGGAGTTTTCCCCCAGAACCACTTGCAGCACATCGCGTGGGATACCCGCTTGATAGGCAAGCTCAGCGACCGCAAACGCAGACAGCGGCGTAGATTCAGATGGTTTTACGACAAAGCTACAGCCTGCCGCTAAAGCTGGACCTGCTTTGCGCGTGATCATCGCAATTGGGAAGTTCCACGGTGTAATCGCACAGGCGACACCAATCGGCTGTTTGATGGTCACCAAACGCTTGTCAGCACTTGGGGCAGGAATCGTCTCACCGTAGGTACGTTTCGCTTCTTCAGCAAACCATTCGATAAAGCTCGCACCGTAAAGCACTTCACCTTGAGCTTCCGCTAGCGGCTTACCTTGCTCTAACGTCATTAAGCGGCCAAGGTCGGCTTTGTTTTCTAACAGAAGTTGGAACCAAAGATTGAGCATGCCAGCGCGAGTTTTTGCTGTCAGTGCCGACCATTCTTTCTGCGCCACACTGGCACGTTCAATGCCATTTAAAATGTCGTTTTCGCTTGAGACTGGTGCGTACCCGAGGAGTTCTCCGGTCGCCGGATTAGTCACTGCAATGCCCTGTTGTGGATTCGCTACCATAAACGAAACAAGGCTTTGGTTTTGTATCTGTTGCATGGTCATTCCTTTTGACAACTCATCATCGCCGCTAAGCCAGCGGCGAGTTTATGTTTAAGCAGGGATCTGCTGCGTAATGCAGTGAATGTTCCCTCCGCCGAGTAGAACCTCTCTCGACGGTATCGCGATGATTTGGTATTCCGGCATCGCGTTTTGCAAAATATCGATCGCCATAGCATCGGTTTCTTCGTCCAACATCGGTAAGAACACATGTCCGTTGACGATAAGAAAGTTGGCATAAGAGGCACTTAGGCGTTCGCCAGCTTGTCGACTCATTCCTGAACTGGCGTCAATGCCATTGGCTTCGCGCTCGCTGTAATGCAACGGACCCGGTAATGGCAAACGGACAATTTCAATCTCGCGTCCTTTCGCATCTTGCTGCGATTTCAGTACTTGTTCCGCTTGACGAGATAACGCGTATTGCGGATCGCTTGGGTCATCGGTCCAACTTAGTACCACTTTACCCGGTGCGATCACGTGCATCAGGTTGTCGATATGGCCGTCTGTTTCGTCATTGAATAAACCATTTGGCAACCAAATGACTTTTTCGATACCGAGGTACGCCTTTAACTGCTCTTCGATTTGCGCTTTGCTCAACTGCGGATTACGTCCTGGGCTGAGTAAGCACTCTTCTGTGGTGTAAAGCGTGCCTTCACCATCGGTGTGAATCGCCCCACCTTCAAGTACAAACGGAGCGCGGTAATGATCAATACCGATGATGTCGCACACCGAGCCAGCGACAAGGTCGTCCTGCTTCCAGTTGTCGTAAAGCCCGTTGTATTCGCCGCCCCACGCGTTGAATTGCCAACTAATCCCACGGCGCTCGCCCGCTCGGTTAACAAGCACGGTCGGCCCGATGTCTCGCATCCACGCATCGTTAAATGGGATTTCCACCAAACGTACATCTGAGTGAAGCATTTGACGCGCTCGGTCAAAGTTGTGCGAGCACACCGCCACGCACACATTGGTCACATCCGCGATTAAGTTCGCGATTCTGGCAAAGGTTTCTTGCGCGGGTAATGCGTCATCACGCCAGTTGTCTTTCCTTTCTGGCCACGCTAGCCAAACTTCACTAACCGGCTGAAACTCAGCCGGAAAATAGAAGCCATCTTGCGCTGGTGTTGTCGATAACTTCATTTTAATACCTCTTTAAACGGCTAGTTTGCCAACGCTGGTGTAAAGGTCTGGACGACGGTCGCGGAACAAGCCCCATGCGTGACGCGCTTTCGCTGTCGCAGCAAGGTCGATTTCTGCGTAAATGATGGTTTCACCTTCACGTGGTGCTTCGGCAATTTTTGCACCAGTGTGGTCAGTGATAAAAGAAGAGCCGTAGAACGTGGTCTCGATACCATCATCGACCTCAGTGCCCACTCGGTTTGACGCGATGACTGGAACGAGGTTTGCTGCCGAGTGACCTTGCATTGTACGTTGCCAGTGATCACGTGAATCCAGTGTCGGATCTTGAGGCTCAGAACCGATTGCAGTTGGGTAAAAAATCGCTTCCGCGCCGTGCAGAGCCAAGCTGCGCGCAAGCTCTGGGAACCATTGGTCCCAACAAATGCCAGCACCGAACTTACCGAACTTGGTTTGCCACACTTTGAAACCGGTATCGCCAGGGCTAAAATAGTACTTTTCGCTGTAGCCCGGGCCATCAGGAATGTGTGACTTGCGGTAGTTATCTAGTACCGTACCATCGGCATCAATCATCACTAGCGAGTTAAAAAACGTGTTGCCCGCTTTTTCAAAGTAACTGACTGGAATAACGACGCCGAGCTCTTTAGCCAACGCACTCATCTCTTTAATAAGACGACAATTCTCCGTTTCTTCTGCAAGCTCGAAATACTTTGCTTCCTGTTTTTTGCAGAAGTAAGGCGCAGCGAACAGCTCTTGCGGAAGAATCACGTTCGCACCGTTTTGTGCTGCTTCACGAATCGCCTTTTTTGCTTTGGCTAGGTTATCTTCCAGATCCCAGCTTTTCGTCAGTTGAAGGGCTGCAAATTTCACCACTTTGCTCATTGGATATTCCTTATCTCTTAAATCGCCAGTTTGTCACGTAGGTTGTAGTAAGCCGCGCCCATTGCCGTAAACGGAATTTGGAAGTGGCGGCCACCCGGGAAGGAGTAATGTTTCAGTGCAGCAAACGCGTCGAAACGTTCAGCGTGTCCGGTCAGAGCTTCGGCCAGCAACTTACCTGCTAGGTGAGTACACGTTACACCGTGACCGCTGTAGCCTTGTAGGTAGTAAATGTTGTCTGCAAACGAGCCAAATTGCGGCATGCGTGAGTAAGTCAGCAAGAAGTTACCTGTCCAAGTGTAATCAATCTTGATGCCTTTCAATTGTGGGAAGACTTTCTCCATCTTCGGACGAATCAATGCTTCAATGTTTTCTGGGTCACGTGCGCCGTAAACCACGCCACCTCCGAACAACAAACGCTTGTCGGCGGTTAAGCGGAAGTAGTCAAGCAAGTAGTTACAGTCTTCAACGCAGTAGTCACTGGTCAGCACTTGTTTTAGCTGCTCATCACTCAAAGGCTGAGTCGCCACCACTTGTGTGCCACACGGAATCGCTTTGTTGCTGATGTTAGGTGCCAAACCACCAAGGTAGGCGTTACCTGCCAGTACCACGTACTTGCTCTTCACGCTGCCTTTCGCCGTTTTCACTACTGGGTTAATCCCTTTGTCAATCGACACGACCGCCGACTGCTCAAAGATTTGACCACCTAGAGACGTAAACGCAGCGGCTTCACCTAATGCCAGTTTTAGCGGATGAATGTGACCACCGCGCATATCCAGCAAACCGCCAGTGTACACTTTCGTACCTACCGCTTGTTCTACCTCTCCTGCGTCAAGCAGAGTCAGTTGGTCGTTGCCGTAACGCTCCCAGTTCTTCTTATGTTCTTCTAGCCCTTTGAGTTGTTTACTGTTCAGTGCCGTGAACAAGCCGCCTTGCTTGTAATCACAGTTGATGTCGTATTTGTCGATCAGGCCACGGATGATATCGCCGCCTTCAAAAATCATATCGCACAGAGCTTTGGCTTGGTTTTGGTCGTAACGGCTTTCAATCACGTCAACATCTCGGCTGTAGCTGTTAACGATTTGGCCACCGTTACGACCAGTTGCTCCAAAGCCCACTTTTGCGCTTTCTAGCACAACGACTTTAAAACCTTTTTCTGCAAGGTGTAGTGCAGAAGAAAGACCAGAAAATCCCGCACCGACTACACACACATCGCACTCGATGTCGTTTTGCAACTGTGGGTATTCCGGCATGTTTGGCACAGAGTGCGCGTAGAACGAATCCGTATGCTTGTTCATAGAACTATTCCTTTATTTATCGTAATCGTCAGCAGGCTTAAGGATGGAGGCGAATCCAAGTGGTTTTGGTTTCGGTGAATTTTTCAATCGCGTGGAGAGACTTGTCTCGACCGTTTCCGCTCATTTTGAATCCACCAAATGGAACCGTCATGTCACCTTCGTTATAGTTGTTGACCCAAACCGAGCCGGCTTGCAGTCGTTTTGCTACGCGATGAACGCGGTTGATATTGCTACTCCAAAGTGCAGCACCTAAGCCGTACTTCGAATCGTTAGCGATCTCAATTGCTTGCGCTTCGTCTTTGAATGGAATGACACACAGCACCGGACCAAAAATTTCCTCTTGGGCGACACGCATCTTGTTGTCGACGTTGTCTAAAATGGTTGGGGAAACAAATGCGCCCTGCCCATCGACATCGCCGCCACAACGTACGTTTGCACCTTCTGATTCACCTAACGAGATGTATTCCAATACTTTTGATTTATGATCTTGGTCGATGAGCGCACCCATTGATGAACTTGGGTCCATTGGGTCTTTTGGCGTGAACGCTTTCGACGCTTGAATAACTTTTTCTATAAACTGCTCTTTGATGCTTTCGTGAACAAGCAGGCGGGTTGCCGCGACGCACACCTCACCTTGGTTGTAGAAACACCCTGCGGCGGTTTCTGCTGCTACGCGGTCTAAATCATCACAATCTTCAAACACGATGTTCGCGTTCTTGCCGCCCGCTTCTGCAAACACGCGCTTTAGGTTGCTCTCACCCGATCTGACCATCAGTTGACCTGCAATGCGCGTCGAGCCTGTGAAGGCGATGCAGTCTACGTCTTGGTGTTTCGCCAGCGCGTCGCCAGCTTCATGACCAAAACCCGTAATGACTTGGAAAACGCCTGTTGGTAAGCCCGCTTGAGAAGCAAGTTGACCTAGAAATATCGCGGTGAGAGAAGATTTTTCTGACGGTTTTAGAATCACGCTGTTACCAGCGGCTAAAGCAGGACCAAGCTTCCAGCACGCAAGCCAAAGGGGGAAGTTCCACGGTACAACCGCAGCAACCACACCAATTGGTTGATGAGAAATAAAAGCGTGTACATCTTTTTCGGTTGGGGCAACTTCGCCGTATACTTTGTCGATTGCTTCTGCGTACCAGCGTAATGCACTCGCCGCGCCAGGAATATCGGTAGAGAAGCTGTGAGAGATAGGCTTACCGGTATCAAGCGTTTCTAGCAGAGCCAATTCTTCTTGGTTTTGATCAATCAAGTCAGCAAACTGTTTAAGCACTGCTTTGCGATGAGCTGGGCTGCTCTCGCTCCACTGACCGGATTGAAATGCTTGGCGAGCGTATGAAACCGCGAGATCAACATCTTCATTTTGGCAACGGGCGATTTCGGTGAATATCTCATCTGTTGCTGGGTTAACTACCGGGATGGTTTGCCCTGTTAAAGCGGCACTGTATTCACCGTTAATGTACGCCCTGTTTTCGATGTTTAGATTGTTTTTTAGTTCAATCCATTGCTCTTGGGTTTTCATACGCTCTCCTTGTGATCACACAAGGCAAGCCCCCACTAAAATGTGGTTGGCGTATGCGCACTTATCATTCGACAAGCCTTGTCTGTGTGATTTGTAAATCGATGGGGCTTCGTCGTATCAATAATGTACGACTCGCCCGCTGTTATGACATGAGATTGCCCTTTATATTCCAGAGTGATTTCACCCTCTAATACGGTGCCAATCTCTTCGCCTTCGTGTTTGATTTCTGCCGCACCAGTGGTTCCATAAGGTGCGTATTCCTCGATCAAGAATCCGATGACTTGATCTTTGTCGCCATTCGTTACCAGTTTCATGGACACCGTCTCGCTCCCGATTTCCACAAGATCTGACGGCTTGATGACTACTTTCACTTCATCGTTCGAAGGTTGTTCAAAAGTGAAAAACTCTGATAACGATAAAGAAAATACATTAACGATTTTTTGTAGTGAGCTGACCGACGGGCTCACTTTGCCATTTTCAATGGATGAGATTGCACTGTGGGTAATACCAGCGCGCTCGGCTAGTTCCCTTTGTGACAATCCATGTTTTTTTCGTAACTGAACAATATTTTTACCAATCTCTTGATTGTCCATTCATACAGCTCCAAACGTTTAACGAGAGGTAGCCATCATAAATTCATTGAACAAAATTTGAGAGAAATGATTGGTTTTTGCTTCCCATTCTGGGTGCCACTGCACGCCAACGAAAAATTTTTGATTAGGAAGACTAAATGCTTCTACCAAGCCATCCGGGGCTTTAGCTTCTACTTGTAATAGAGGAGCAAGCTGATCGACGCCTTGGTTGTGTAGTGTGTTCACTTCAAAGAAGGTGGTGTTTTCCCAATGATTTTGCACCAGCCATTGTTCAAATAAGCTCTGTTTTTGAACTAGCACAGCGTGTGCTGGCGCGTATTTTTGTTCGAAATCTTCAACAGGCGCTTCACGATGGTCATTGAAGCCGGAGTCATGAACGGCTGGGTTTAACGAGCCACCGAGTGCGACATTCATCTCTTGAAAGCCGCGGCAAATACCAAGGCACGGAATGTTTTGGTCAACCGCATGACGAATTAACGTGAATGAGAGCTCATCACGAGCTTCATCTTTGTAGCTCTCTTCGTGCGTTGCATTGTATCGATGTGGCGCAACGTTAGAGTGGCTGCCAGGAAAAAGAAAACCATCACATATGTCTAGGATGGTGGTTACGTCATTGCCCGACATGTCGGGAGCCAACATAATCGGTAGTCCTCCAAAATCCTTTATGGCGCGAAGGTAAAAGTCGTTGACCGCTTGTATCTGATAGCCACCCAACTCTTTAGCGCAGCTAACCACACCAATGATGGGTTTGTGTGTATCTGCCATGATATGCCCGTGTTCAATTTATTTAACACAAACCCTACAAACCATGTACAAAATTATCAACACAGATGACCATTATTATCGTCACAACGTGATCTGACGCACTTTTTAGGCTTCAAAACTGAATATTTATGCTCATTATATTGAACAAAACAAAACCAACTGTTACAAAATAGTTAACAGAAAGACATAAAAACCAGCCGTTAAACATCAAAAACACAGTGTAAGTGCATGTTTAAATTAAAAATAACCTAAAAAACAAACAACTCGCTCAGAGTACTGTAATTTATTTGTTAATTTGGTTATTTCTAATTTCTACTCGTCAGGCTATTTGGAGAAGAAAATGGAATCGTATCTACAGGAAGTAAAAAATTTTAAACAAAAATGGCCCGATATTGAATTTATCGATCTCATCTTTACCGATATAAATGCCACCCCAAGAGGAAAACGCATCCCGATAGATGCTCTAGAAAAACTGAATAAAGGTGTTGCCCTCCCCCTTTCGACCATCACCCTAGATACCAAAGGTAACGTCGTTGAAACAGCCGGGTTGGGAGAAGATCTCGGAGAACCAGATAATCTCTGCTATCCAATCAGCGGCACCTTAATGCCGACGGCAAAAGAACAAGTTGGTCAGCTACTGCTTAGTATGATGGATGAAACCGGGCAGCACCCTAACCCACTGTTCATCCGAAACATTCTCGCTTCTATATTGCAAACACTGCATGCTAAAGACCAATATCCTTGTGTCGCGCTCGAGCTGGAGTTCTATTTAATAGACAAAACCCGCGGCGAAAATGGCGAACCATTAACGGCAATTAACCCCACGAAAAAAACTCGAGAAAAAGATACCGAGGTTTACGACCTTGATGGACTAGATGACTACGCTGATTTCTTGGCCGACCTTAATCGAATTGCATTAGAACAAGGTTTAAACACTTCCGGAGCCCTATCTGAATCGGCACCAGGGCAGTTCGAAATCAACTTCAACCATTCTAAAGATGTACTTCGAGCATGTGATGAAATCATCATCGCAAAACGCTTGATCCGCCAAGTCGCTCATCAGCACGGATTTGACGCCACATTTATGGCGAAACCTTTTAGTGAGCAAGCGGGTAATGGCATGCACATTCACCTCAGCTTGGTTGATACAGATGGTAACAACCACTTTAGCCAGCCAGACGGTCAAGCGAGCGCCTTCTTCTATCAAACCATGGCAGCGATGCTATCACAAACATCCGATGCCATGGCCCTAATCTGCCCTAACGTTAACTCTTACCGTCGCTTTGTTCCTGGCGCTTACGTCCCAACCAAAGCCGATTGGGGAGAAAACCACCGCGGTGTTGCGTTGCGTGTGCCTATCAGCGATAGCAAAAATCGCCGTATAGAGCATCGTATAGCAGGCGCTGACGTTAACCCTTACATTCTCGCTGCAGTAGTACTTTCCGCAGTATTAGCGAGTGAAAGCTACACCAAAGATCAATGTCCACCGACTCTCAGTGGTGATGCAATTGAGTTACCTCTGCGTATGTCAGAAGCTCTAGAGCGACTGGAGCACAGTGAGCTGGCTCAATACATCTCAAGAGACTTTATCGATTTGTATCTAGCTTGCAAACAGAGTGAACTCGCAGAATTTGAGCGAGCGATTACTCCATTGGAAATCGACTGGATGTTGCACTCGGCATAAACAAAGGAAATGAACTTTATGACTACGCAGACCAAGGCGCTGGATGCGCCTCTTAAAATCAACTCTCAACACATTATTGTTTCTTTAATCTCGGTTGCGACGTTTGTCTTTTTTACCACAATCGGTTTAAACCATGAGGAAGGCGAAGCCTACGGATGGATGAGTCTTTTACCAACGGCGTTGGTATTGGTCTTTGCGCTGACAACACACCGAACTGTGGAAGCCCTCTTTAGCGGCGCTATTGCCGGTGTTCTTCTGCTTAACCCAACTGAAGCGGTGGAACAGATTGTTGATATTTCCATGAGTGTAATGATGGATGAAACTATTGCTTGGATCATCCTCGTTTGTGGTTTGATGGGCGGCCTAATTGCTATTTTGGAGAAAGGCGGCAGTATCTTAAGCTTCTCCGACATGCTAGTCACGAAAGTAAAAAGCCGTAAGCAATCAATGCTGATGACCTTTGCTTTAGGTATTCTGATCTTTATCGACGATTATTTGAATGCGATCGCAATTTCTTCCTCAATGAAAAAAGTTACGGACGGCTACCAAATCTCGCGTGAAAAGCTCTCATATCTTGTGGATTCAACCGCCGCGCCTATCTGTATCCTCGTACCGATTTCCACTTGGGCAATTTTCTTCAGTTCGTTGCTAGAAGCAAACGGAGTAGCAGAAGCGGGAGATGGTATCAAAGCATACATTGAAGCTATTCCATACATGGCTTACGGCTGGGTAACGCTGGTGATTGTTTTGCTGGTTGCAATGGAAAAGATCCCAGATCTAGGTGCGATGAAAAAGGCAGAAAAGCGTGCGAAGAATGGTCAAGTTCGTCCAGACGGTGCAACAGATGTCGACTTTGGTCCCGATGTATCTGCACATACCAACCCAACCATGGGCCTTGTCAACTTCTTGTTACCAATGATCGTACTTGTTGCCGCAAGTTGGTATTTTGGTATCGATCTACTTGCTGGTGTTTTCGTCGCGTTAATCTTTACTATTAGCTTTTACGGCGCACAAAAACTGATCTCGATGAACGACATGTTCGAAGCTGTTTATGATGGCATTAAAGTTATGCTACTGCCGCTTGCGACCGTTATTGGTGGTTTCATGTTGAAATCGGTCAACGACTCATTGGGCGTCACGCAGTATGTCATTGAGACCGTCAGCCCTTACCTGTCAGCGTCTTACTTCCCTGCGATTATCTTTATGATTACGGGCGCGTTGGTATTTGCAACGGCATCGTCTTGGGGAACGTTTGCAGTAGCGATGCCAATTGTTCTACCTTTGGGCGAACAGCTTGGTGTGCCTCTACACTTAACCGTTGCAGCGCTGCTTTCAGCATCAGCGGCAGGGAGCCACTCTTGTTTCTTTAGTGACTCAACCGTGTTATCTGCACAAGGTTCAGGCTGTACAGCAATGCAACACGCAACCACACAGTTTCCTTATGCGTTGATTGGTATTGTTGCAACCGCGATTTTCTTCTTCATCATCGGTTAGCCCCTTTATCTAATTGCAAAACCCTGCTCAAAAATAGCGGGGTTTTGTTCTATCAAGTCAAATGATCCTCTTAAAACTACTTTACGCCCGTTCAGTATAAAAATACTCAAAGATATACAACTGCACTCAATAAGGGTTTGGTAAACCTAATATTTTTGGTTTACGCTTAGCGAAGCGTTTATTGTGCAGCAAGGCAGCTTTTGAGTAACTAAAATGCCGCCTTAATACAATGTTAACGGTTGGAGAGACATGAAAAAGTTAGCCCATGAGATATGGATATTTGACGGAGATCCCGTCCAATTCTTAGGACTCCCATACACCACTCGTATGACTATTGTTAGGCTTTCTGATAGTGGCCTTTGGGTTCATAGTCCAATTAAGTTATCAAATTCGATTAGAGAGCAAATCAACAATCTAGGCCAAGTGAAATACTTAATCGCTCCTAATCATTTACACCACTTGTTCTTATCTGAATGGGTATTTGCCTATCCTAGCGCAGAAGTTTATGGCACAGATGAAGTCATTAAGAAGTGCCGTGATATACACTTTCATGCTTCACTTAACCAAGGCGGTAATGCTTGGAACTCTGAGGTTGAACAAGAACTATTTTCTGGCTCTCCATTAATGGAAGAGTGTGTGTTTTATCATCGACTTTCAAAGACCTTAATTGTTACTGACCTCGTCGAGAATTTTTCTGGCCAGGACTTTAACTACTGGCAACGGTTTGTGGCTAAAGGGGCCGGTATTCTTGCTCCGAATGGAAAAATGCCTTTGGATTGGCGCCTAAGTTTTATGTTTAGCAAACAAGAGGCTCGAAAACACTTAAATAAATTGCTGTCTTGGAAACCTAATATATTGGTTATGGCTCACGGTGAAATCGTCCTTGATAATGCAGACGAGTTCTTACAGCGCTCTTTTAAGTGGCTAGTATGAGACAACATTGAAAACTCACACAACAGAATAGACAAGAAGCTATTTTAAAACATTAGGCCCTTTTAGCTTAGTCTTAGGGACGAATTTACAGCACTACACGTTATGTTTAACGATAAGCTCCCCTATTCCTCTTAATTGAGCATTATGCAGCAATTTAAAATTCCGTTAGAATTGCACTTCAAAAACTTCAATGCGAAGAATTCTGGACATTGATACGGACATAAGTTCAAGAGTTAACATAACGCAATAGCAATCTCTTACTAATTATTTTGCATCGAGACATTGGCATACTCCCGAAACAAACCCTTCTACTCTAAAGGTTTTGTTAATAACAGTTGCCATGCTTGTTAGTTATTCTCGTTGAACTCAGTATCTTGAAGTTGTTTGAATATATAAATTTAAAAAAAAGAGACATAAGATGCACAAAAAACTCATCATTCTAAGCTTGCCTATTCTATTAGCTGCATGTGCGGCACCAAAGTATACGGTAGAAACAATCTCGAAAGAAAATCAGAGCAAGGAAATCACCATCGTAAAAGACAACGCCACGCGAGATGTTTTCTTAGATTCGATGCAAGACTGGTGTTTGGATACCGCCCATAAATGCACAGTCGTAAGCGACGGCACGCCTCCTGTTAGCTCTGAGCTAACACTTACTTACGTATCACGCTGGAGCTGGGATTTTAGAACATTTATCGCTGATGCTCAGATCAAAGCCTACAAAAATAACGAAAAAGTAGGACAAGTTGAATTTAAAGCACCAAACAGCGCGAATCCAGATAAATGGGGTAAAGACAACAAACGAATCATTTCGATGATGGATCTGTTATTCGGTAAACAAACCGTGAGTGAGGCTCAATCCAAGATTAAGCTGGGCGAAATGTAATGAGCCGAACAATTGCCCATTTAACAAGCATCATATATTTGTAGAGAAAGATAGGAATGTTTAAGTGACTGAAGTCAAAACCATTGGGCTTTTCTTTATAACCGCCATTGCAGAAATATTAGGCTGCTACTTACCTTATCTCTGGTTAAAGGAAGATAAGTCAGTTTGGCTTTTGGTACCAGCAGCGCTATGCCTTGCTATGTTTGCTTGGCTTCTATCTTTACATCCTACCGCAACTGGCAGAGTTTATGCCGCTTACGGTGGTGTCTATATTTTTGTCGCAATTCTATGGTTCTGGTGTATCGACGGCGTTCGACCAACGCTCTGGGACATAGTGGGGGTTTCTGTCGCTATGCTTGGCATGTCAATCATCATGTTTTCACCCAGAGCATCCTAAACGTAACCGAGGGAAACCCTTACGCTTGGTATTTTGGCTATGTGCTAGATTTATTGATTAATAACATTATGATGTAATTGCTACATAGCCAAAGTACGCTTGGGCTTCCTCCCAAAACAGCGCTATTTATAGGAGATACCAATGAACCATGCAGTGAAGGCAAGATTTGATGAGTATCCAAAACATGTGCGTATTCGGATAGAAGAGCTACGAAATACCGTCTTAACTATCGCTTCTGAATTAAAACTGGGGGAAGTTGAAGAATCTCTAAAATGGGGAGAGCCAAGCTACAGTGTGAAAACAGGTAGCCCGGTAAGGATGGATTGGAAACAGAAAACGCCTAGTCGTTATTATCTGTTCTTTAATTGCCAAACTAAGCTCGTCGACACATTCCGCGAACTGTATAGTGACTCACTTGAGTTTCAGGGTAATCGAGCAGTAATTCTATCTTTATCAGCTCCTTTGCCAGAAGCTTCAATCAAGAGCTGTTTAGAATTAGCATTAACCTATCAAAAGCGAAAGAACTTACCTCTTTTAGGTATGTAAGATCGCTTAATAAAACTATTTACGGCCGATTAACTATATTCAACTACTCTACCTTTGTATCCTTTTTAATGCTTACGCAGTAAAGTTTTAGATTAAGTGGTCGCGTTAATAGCGCCGTAACCAAACTAGTAATATCGAAATAAAGAAGAGTTTATGAAATCAAAAATCTTGTTCTTACTTATGCTTGGAGCTCATTTCAATGCTTTTTCAGCGACGAACTATCAAGTCAATGTGGTAGTAACAGAGCCTCAATCAACATTCATTTTTCCGACTTTTGAAATATCCTCTAAAGGAAAAAGCAAAACCAGTTTTGTCGACGGCTGCGCGTACTTAGGAACCCTTTCAGAACCGAGCAAAAATAGCATACAGCTTGAAGCTACCATGTCATGCAACCGAGATGGCGCTACGTCAAGGATGGAAATGCCGGTATTTGTACTCAACTCCGAGGGTCAAAGCGCGAGTTATGATCTTGTAGAAAACGGGATCGTGATGTGGAAATATTCTGTAGAAGTTAAGCCGTCACTTAAAAAGTGATATATCAGAAATACTAAAGTAACAATCAGCACTATTAACCGCCGCTTAAGTGTAATAGGTATATTCTTTACGACTTAATGACGTTACTTGTTGCCGCAAGTCTCCAACTCATGTACAAAACAGCCCTAAATTTAATAGGAGCTAAGTGGCATGAATTTAATTGTACGTCAGGTAACTTTAGGTGATGCTGAAGGCATTACAAACGTCCTCAATCCCATCATTATTGAAGGTTTATACACTGTATTAGATACGCCTTTCACACCTGAAGAAGAAAAAGAGTTCATTACTCATTTCCCAGAACGGGGCGTGTTTACAGTCGCTTTATCCGAAAATAGCTCACAAGTTGCATATTTCGGAACATTCCGATCAGTCATTTCGGGATTATCCGATCACTTTTAACCTAACTCCGAAATTGGTGATCGGAATAACGAAAACCGCGATCGGAAAGCCCGAATTCCTACCTTTCCTCTTTTAGAACAATAGCTCGCTATTCTTTACTTCTTAAACAAGTAAGTAAGGAAGCGACAATGGCAAAAAGAGGAATCCAATGAACAAAATAAGAGAGGTATTACGCCTTAAGTACGACTGCAGTCTTTCAAATCGCAGCATCGCTTCTTGCCTTAAACTCGGCCCTTCCACCATATCGGAACTCCTTACTCGCTTTAAACAAAGCCAACTTGGTTGGCCTCTACCTGAAAGTTGTAGCGATGCTGATCTCACTCAAGCTCTGTATCACGGCAACAAAGCCAGTCGCGATAAAGTCATGCCAGACTCCATTCAATACGCAGTCGAACTCAGACGTAAAGGTATGACGAAGATGTTGTTGTGGCAGGAACATCATGAGCAATATCAAGAGCAAGCTTACGCTTACACTCAGTTCTGCGAGCACTTCACTCGTTGGTTCAAAACCCAAAAGCGCAGCATGCGTCAGCTCCATGTGGCAGGTGACAAGCTGTTTATCGATTACTGTGGGCTTCGGCTTCAGGTAGTCAATCCTGACACAGGCGAAGTACGAGAAGCAGAAGTGTTCGTGGCGACCTTGGGCGCGTCCAATTACACCTATGTTGAAGCCTTCTCAAGCCAAGGTAAGTCATACAGGTTAGAGGCGCGCCAATGCGTTAGAGCACCTCGGCGGCGTACCACAACACTTGGTTCCCGATAATCTGCGTAGCGCGGTCACCAAAGCTAACCAATATGAGCCAAGGCTTAACGAGAGTTATCAGAAACTGGCGAATCACTATCAAACAGCCGTAATGCCAGCTCGTCCCTGCAAACCAAAAGGCAAAGCGAAGGCCGAGAATGCCGAACTCTTAGTAGAGCGCTGGATCATGGTGCGGCTACGACACAAACCTTCCATACCTTCAAGGAACTGAATCTCGCCATCCGTCAGCTTATGAACGACTTAAACCAACGTGAGATGAAACAGTATGGTGCAAGTCGTAAAGCGTTGTTCGACAAACTCGATAAGCCTCCGTTCCCCCCCCCCCCCCAAAAAAAATACAGCGTTACCTGTATACCTAAACCAAACGAGCCAAAGTCGGGCCTGATTATCACATCGAATATCGCCGCCACCACTACTCGTGCCACATCAACTTGTAGGTCACCATGTCGAACTGGAAGCCTACAACCGTCTCGTGCAGATCTACCATCAAGGTAACTTGGTCGCCCAGCATCCACTCAGCCAAAGAGAGCGCGGAAACAGCACCCAACCAGAGCACATGCCGAGTAATCATCAACATCAGAAGTGGTCGCTTGGACGCCTGCTCAACTAAGGGAGCCAATATCGGCCCAGCTATGCGAGAAGCCGTTAATAAGATGCTCAACTCCAAGCCTCATCCAGAGCAGTCGTATCGCTCCTGCCTTGAGCTGCTCAATCTGAACAAAGCGCATGGCGAATCGCGCTTAAAGCAAGCCTGTAACGATGCGCTGATGCTGACAAAACCGAACTACACCTTCATCAGCAATCTACTGAAAAATAATCGAGAAGGGCAACTAAGCAAAGACAAGGCGAGCACGCCGAACCTAGTTCATAGCAATGTCCGTGGCCCGAACTGTTATCACTAGGAGAAAAGACATGAACTCACTGAACGACCAAACCAAAACTCTCCGCCTGAGCCATGTTGTAAAATCGTTAGAGCAGTAACAGGAACAACTAAGCACCTACGCAGAGTTGGACTTCGAGGAAAGAATAAGCCTGCTTCTGGAAAGTGAAATCTTGAATCGTACTCAGACCAAAATCCAACGTCTAAAGCGACAAGCCAAGCTGAGAGTAGATGCGAAGCCAAGCCAACTCATCTACAAAGAAGGACGAAATCTCAATCGTCAACAGATAAGCGAACTTATGACGGGTAGTTATCTTTACAAGCATCAGAACATCTTGATCACAGGCCCAACAGGCGCAGGCAAAACCTATCTTGGCTGCGCACTGGCAACCAGTGCCTTCGACCAACAACAAACCGTCAGGTACTACCGATTAATTCGCTTGCTTGATGCTCTGACCGCAGAACGTCTAGATGGCAGCTATCAAAAACAACTCCAATCGAAGGCTAAGAAAGCCTTACTGAACCTTGACGACTGGGGGATGGAAAAACTGACTCAAGAGCATGCAGGCCATCTTCTGGAAGTATTCGAAGATCATTACCAAAACAGCAGCACAATCGTCATTATTCAGTTACCTGTAAAAGAGTGGTACAACATGATCGGCAACGCAACCGTCGCAGACGCTCTCATGGATCGGCTGGTACATAATAGTCATCGAACAGAACTAGGAGGTGAGTCGATGAGAAAACTGGCGCAATCCGATCACTTAGAGTAAAAATAGGAAGAGAGAAAAACGGCAGGATCAGGTGATCGGAATAAAACGAAACAAGCGATCGCAATCACCGAAATACGCAAAACACTCGCAAATTTAGAATTTTGGCATGAAGGCTTGGAGTCCATTACCTAATGATTTAGCAAAACTAAGAGGAACTAATGCATATAAAACAAAGCGATAAGCTACAGAGAAGGAGCCTTTGACGCAAGGAATTAGAAGCAAAATTCACCCTGCGTATAACGCCGCATTAAGTGGTGAGCAACTCACCGCCTAACCCGAAATATAGTGCCATAAACACCGCACTAAAACTTTGAACTGAAACTGCCGAGCGTTGGGAATCCCTCTTAAATGCTTTGTTAGCTTTCGTACTCTACGACGTCAGCATTTTTTAGTTGATATTTTTGTAACAAAACCAGTGCCCTTTCAGAAACTAAGAGTAGCCCAGTATCTGTCACGCTAAAATCGTCTTTATCTATGGTTCCAGAGACTTGGAACCACGAAAAACGAGGTAATGTACACTCTGGATACAGTTCTTCAAATATGTCAGAAATAGATATTTCAGCCACTTCCAGATTGTATCCTGACAACTGCGATGAGCGTAAGGCCATGGCTAAACGCTCAGAGACTAAAAAGCATGGAAATGAAGTCAATAAATCATCACCTAACCAACCATCAAACTGAAAATGTAGCTTTTCTATTGTCGGTGGATGCAAATCGAAATTTGCCAGCGTATTTTCACCCAAGCTTCCAGGAACTTCTGGTTCGATCAAATATTGGTTCATTTCATTCTCCCAAAGAAAGCTAACGCCCTGTGAAGGTGTGAGCAACGCAATACGAAAGCCGCCGCACACCACTCTAATCCCTAAAACCAACGCATAATGAAAATGCCACGCGTTGCGAATCCCTCTTGAATAGTTTGTTATTGCACTGAGCTAACGGCTACGCTGTCAGCGCCCATTTGATAGCCAAAATTCATACCGTTCTTTTGCCCTTTCAGATACACGCAACACTGTGCCCTCAATCCACTTAGGAGCATGTCTTCGATTCAAAATGGAAATATTTAGCTTATCCCCAGATTCTGATGTGCAATCATCGCAACCTAATCCATATTGATTGCGTAACCATCTTTTACCTTGAAAATAATAAGAGCGACCGTTTCGAGTCAGTTTGACGATATCAATCAAAACAGTACCACTTTCCAACTCAATATATGCTAACAGCTCTCTTTGTTTATGCTTCATTTTTTCCTCTGGGCAATAATGCCTTGCTAAGGGGTGAGCAACGCAATACCGAAGCCGCCGCATACCACCTTAAACACTAAAACCAACGCATAGTGAAAATGCAGCGCGTTGCGAATCCGTCTTAAAGCGTTTGTTAGCATTCAGCACCAAGTTATACTATAAATTTTCTACGTTATATAGGTAGCTAACCTTCTACTGTCTTTTTACCGCACTTTTCACAAACTAGGTGGCGTTCAAACTCATCCATAGAGGCAACAAATGCTCCAAGAGCCCAGCCTTTAATCGCGCCTGCTATAAATTCCTTAAATTTCTGATTTTTGGCACCTTTAAAAGCACTCGGCTTTCTGACCAAGACAACTACGTGATGAGTATCCGTACCGCAATCTGAACAGTAACGAACTTCTGTTTTGTGAGACATTCTTTTTCTCCATGAATGCTAACGCCTTGCTAAAGTGTGAGTAACGCAATAATAAGCTACCGCACAGCGCCTTAATCACCATAAGCCACCGTAAAGTAAAAATGCCACACGTTACGAATCACTCTTAAGCAATTTGTTCGTACATGCGCCACTTCTATTTATACGCTCAAAAATATTGAAAAGTGGCATAATATGAAAGAATTTGAACACTGAAGTGAGACGGGCAGCTACAAAACTTCAACTCGATTAATGGACGAGAGTTGACTAGAAGAAAAATGCACTGAACTGCCCTACTTTCACTGGCTTCAAATTAGAAAAGGATTCATTCATCGCACTTTTATGGCAACACCCGAAAAACGACAAGATTAACTTAGGAAGTACAGCGAAAACGAAGAAGCTCCAAAGAAGTAGGCTAATAGTTAGAAACCGTAAACGATGAAATCGAAGCGAACAATCCATATATAGTGCCACCGGAAAGAACATGAAAGACACAAACTGAAAGGTGTAAAAACGAGCGCCAACACAGATAAATACCAAAACTTATGACCTTCGACGCCAAACCCGCACTAATGCCGCATTAAGGTGTGAGCAACGTCACCACCACACTAACTTATACGCCTTAAATACAAAACCCAACGATGACATAAAAATGCCACGCGTTGGAAATCACTCTTAAATACCTTGTTAGTTTTTTGTTTCTAGAGTGTGCTTATTTTCCAAGTCGTCTAACCTGTTTTTAAGTTTCTCTAACTTTCGAGAATAAATAAAGAAACCGATTTGAGAGCATACTACGGCCACATAGAACAGGTTATCTCTATGTTGAGCTGGAGCATCATTCCACAACCATATAGCGAAGACAGTGACAAGCACATAAGAAATAATATTTGAAATCATTGATGAAGCCCCGAAACTAATCGCACACTTCGATTTTCTAACTCTGTACTTACTTTTTTTAATTCAGACTTATTAAACGCAACAGCTCCCAAAATGACAAACATAGCTAAACCACCTCTGCCAAGTTTACCTCTAGCTTTAGATTCCTTGGATAGTTACCAGCTTTTAGGTTGAACATGTATTTGCCAGCCGCTGTTTCTTTCCTTTCATATTTTGAATCGTCAGGCGCCTTCTTTTTCACTGAGTCAATGCCATTCTCACAACTTGGTTTTGTTGTGTAGCTCTCACTAGCTAAGATATTTTGTCCATTTCCTGCTTTTAAACGAAAGCGATATTCTCCCGCTGTATCTTTATAAAGTTCAAATTTTCCAGACATAGACGCCCCACAATATTATTGACAAATCAAACATTAAAGATATATGCATGTCAGATCATACAAAATATAATCAATTTTTCAAAATTTTCAATTATGTTGAATAAGTAATACACACTAGCTTCTGTAGGTGTGTTCTCAAAGAACTTAATGCACTCACAAGTAGCTGCCATCTATAGAGTTATAAACAACCAAGGACATTTTTGAGAGCTAATTACAATATCAACTAATTAGCGTTGAAGCTATCTGTAGTTGTGCATATGATAGACGCACAATCGGAAATGGAGATTATGTTGTGCAACCTAGAGGCAAATCACTTTCTGTACCACTACGTCCCAAAATCCAATGGCACTTGAACTAGCTGTACACCGATATGAGGTTTCAACTATTAAACTTTATAATCAAACTTGGATGAGACAACCCTAAATCTTTCAAAGCTTCTCAAGAAGATTTGAAACACCTCAAAACCTTGAGACGTAGCTTAAATGCACGGTATCATTACAAAATAACTTACAGAATATCAAGAGCGAAGCGCAGTGACTTCGCCAGACGATTTAATGGATGAACCTCATCACCTTACCCGTGTTTTGGCAAGATACCTACCCAGTATCGGTGACACCAAGCAAACTAAACCGCATGAAGCCACCATATTATTATGGGAACTGGGCATTTCCGAAAAATGGAAATGATCTTTGTAACACGCAACCTTCATACGCTTGGTCTTGGAATCAATGACCCATCCAATGGTGTTTGGTTACCTAGAAATGTGAAAAACAAAGGATATTGGAGTTCTCCAGATGCTGAAGCATATAAGAAAGTTCATCGCTATGACTATGAAGCATGGGTAGTTACAAATTTAAGCAATAACTCTCTTAAAAAAGATGTGTTCATTAACCGTCTTCGTAATATCAAAATTAAATTAAAAACTTCTACTTACCCCGAAGGTATGATTTCTAGCAAAAACCCGAACTGGAATGATGAATAATGAACGTCTACCAATTGAAAGAGGCGCCGCATGATTACAAGGCTTTGCAATTAGGTCCAACGGAACTCTTCGGTGCCATAGGCAAACAACATCTAATGACCATACACCGCCAGCGCTCTCAGAACACGTCATTACTAGATATTTGGAAAAATGTATCCGCCTCATTCGATGACGTTTTAGGAACTAACGCTGACATCCCTGATGTGTCGCTGTGGTCTATGACATACCTAGTACTGTCCCATCGTGCTTACGAAATATTAAAACCCACCTTAGAAAATGAAGGTGAGTTTCTATTGGTAACTGTCGGAGAGGAACAAGTTTATGTCTTTAACTGCCTCTCCTTTGGCCAAGAAGACGAATCTGTTTGCGTGAAGAAATATCTTGATGGCATCGAAGATGGTTACGAAATACTTTATTTCGAAGAATCGGATATCGAGAAGCGATATCTATTTAAATCACGACTTGAAGGTTGTCAAAGACTGTATGCCACTGAATCTTTTAAACACTTATGTGACCACTATGACTTGCGTGGGCTTCGGTTTGAAGAAGAGCTGCTAAGAGTGTTTTAGCCAACTTAAATTTCAAGTAGCAGCTATGAAATGTATTAAATTATTCAAGAGTAACAATGAGGAAACCGTGATTGGATAAAATAGAATGAACAAACGAGTACATTGCACTAGTTAGCGAACAATTTAAACTGTGGGCTAACTTCCTCAATACAGGTTCGGGGTGTTAACTTTTACTCTGGCAATAACGTATATGGGAACATCTTCACCGTCGGTAAATCGGGTTCTTTCTTTACTCGTTATTTTCTTTGTAAGGATTAATGGCTCCCAGTATTTACCTCATAAAACTTGGCAGTTAAGAGTTAAAGCAAAATCAGACGAGAAGACAAAGTTAATACTACTAGGCCTAGAGCAAAAATACTTTAATTTTATAACAAACTTCACCATGTATCCTATGTTTATGTTTGGTTTGCTATTTCTC
This sequence comes from Vibrio sp. 1874, assembly GCF_033344395.1. Taxonomy (NCBI): domain Bacteria; kingdom Pseudomonadati; phylum Pseudomonadota; class Gammaproteobacteria; order Vibrionales; family Vibrionaceae; genus Vibrio; species Vibrio sp. 1874. Next base: position 421,432 of record NZ_JAWPOR010000003.1, on the reverse strand, counting down.
ATAGCTGTTTCTTTGAGTACATCAATAGCAAAGTATTTTCCTTTGTGGTAAACATACGTCGGCTTTTATAAAATCCCTTAAGAATGACTCAAACGCTTGGCATTTCAATTAAATAGCGACCTTCGTGGTTAAAGTTAATTATTAAAATTATCACAAAGTAATATTCCATTATAGTCTTAAAAGGGAATTATATGAAGTTAGTTGACAGCGCGGGAGCTACTGCTTTAATTACTGAATGTTTATACTGTGCTAGCACAGAATTTAAACATGGATATTTTAGAACCTTAGGTCTTGATGGCGATTTATTAGAGCGAAGCTTCCAAGAAATTATTTATGAGGTTTTATATAAATCTTAAATAATATTGTAGATTTTTAGCTTCTTTCGTTTGGATGCGTGTTTGTATATTCATTTTTTAGAATATCAATCAGTACAAATATACGTAAAATTTTTAGCCAGAAAAGTAGCAGGTCAAAAGCACTTTAGGTTAAATACTAAAAATCCAACGAAAATAGAAGATAAATATCTATCATATTTAAAGGTATCTTGAGGATTGCTTTTAGCAAAATTCATTTTTATTGTCATATATCCAATCATGAAAAACAAGGCGTCACTAGAGAAAATGATGTGATAGCAGTTATAAAAAGCAATGGAAATGACAAAGTCACATTCCGGACTAAAGAGTATGAGACTAGTATGATATTTTTATACTGTGGTTCTCGAAATTGTGCAGGGTATGATCCAGAAGGGAGTCAAATTATCTATGTACCCCAAACACAAATGACGACGAAAAACCCAAGAATATACCAAAGATGTTGATTATTCTATCTACAACTAGCTTTCTGATTACTACTCAATCCGATGAAGAACTAGTAGTGGTTACGGACTGGCTTCAGCGTAATTCACGTCGCCGAAAAATGACGAGCACCCTCTAAAATATCAACAATTGGAAGATATACGAATTAATTATGTGTTTGAGCCAGGAGGTTGCAAGGGCAAAAAAGATGACGATAAACAGTATATTAAGAAACTCCGCAAGAAACTGAAGTTAACACATGAGAATGGGGTTGATTCATTTAATTACTTATAGTGTCGACCGAGACAAAATAAATCATTTTATGTCAATGCGTACTAAAGTGATGCGTGAGTTAGCTAAGAATTTAATTTATCGGTCAGCCATAGGGGAGGATTTTCAACCTCAAATACAAGATATTACGAAGTGACTAGAGTTAACTTTCAAAGCTTGGCCCTATCATGTTTTAAAGGATGTCTCTAATTTAAACCTCTACAACCAAGACGCTATCCGTACACAAACCAGCCCCTTCAGATTTTAGAGTCTTTATCCTAAACTGTGTGATTCATAGACATTCTTTCAACTATGCTGGGTGTCTATGGACAGAGAAATCCAACAAAGACTACGGTGGGTAAAAATGTATGAGGAATGTGGTTATGCAGGCCTGGTATGTCGACGCTGTAGTATTTCCAGACCAACATTACATAAGTGGGCTAGGCGATAGAAGCAGTATGGAATCGCTGGTCTGGAAAGCCAGAGCAGACGCCCTCATTCATCTCCAGTTGCCAAGCTCTATGATGAGCTAAGAGCATTGATCGTTACGATGCGTGAGAAAGGCAATTTAGGGGCGCGGCGTATACAAACGAAAGTAATCCGACTTCACCAAATACATCTAAGCACAGCGACACTCCATAAAGTTTTATACGAAGCACCAGTCAAACTCATCGTAACTTACCGACGAAAAAAAGATTTCCAAAGATATGAGCGCCCAATTCCTGGTGATAGAGTCCACATGAACACCTGTAAAATAGCGCCTGGAATTTACCATTATACAGCTATTGATGACTGCTCTCGCTATCGGGTTCTAAGGTGCTGCTCTCGGCGCACAGCAGCAAATACAGTTGACTTTATCGATTGTGTCGTGGAAGAGATACCATTTCCTATCCAGCGTATTCAGACGGACAGAGAGCGTGAATTCTTTGCTGAGAAAGTCCAGAAACAACTCATGATTTATGGGATCAAGTTTCGCCCAAATAACCCTGGTTCACCTCACTTGAATGGTAAAATGGAACTCTCGCAGAAAACAGATAAAAGTGAGTTCTATCCGACCATAGATGTCTATGTGGGGTTGGAAGAACTGGACCTGCTGCTAGCTGAATGGCAACACTACTACACCTAGGAACGGCCCCACAGCTCGTTAAATGGGCTAACCTCGGATAGACAGGATTACTAAGATTCTGATCAAACCCTTTTGTCTGAAGAGGTATCTCAGAACTACGAGATCAAGAAAGAGAGGTATCAAGAGCAGAATTACAAGCTCGATCTTCAGCTAAGAAAAGTGAAACCATCTCTATGAATCACACATTTAAGCTTAGAAACATGATTTTGATTGCTAGCTTTTTCTGGCGACTAACGCCCTGTTAAGGGGTGAGCAACGCAATACTGATGCCACCTTAAACACCGAAACCAACACACAGTGAAAATGCCACGCGTTGGGAATCACTCTTAAATGCTTTGTTATGTATAGCGGCTAGAGAGACCAATTGTAGCTTTTGAAAAACACATCATCTATAGGAAGAACCGGGCACAACAATGCCCCTTCAAGCGGCTTACTGACCGCGATTACTTTTGAAACCTCATCAATCATTACACCAACAGATTCAAGAGAACAGTTCTGTTCGACACTCACCCCCCATTTTTCAGCTTGATTAGAAGATATAGGTTGGCCTAGAAGAATGGCTACTTTGTTACCTTTTACACTGAGTGTCTGTAAATCACCTTGAGCATTAACTGCCCAATTACATTGAGAAGTTAGTTTTGTTTCAAAAATGGTAGACTCTTCAAACAAAGTACAAGATGATCCATTGTTAACTGACAGATTAAATGCTAAGGAAGAAAAATTAACAAACGATAAAAGTAGCGTAGTTGTTTGTTTCACTGTTTTATCTCCCAAAACCAAACTTCATCACCAAGATTAATCCAATCAGGGGCGCCTCCCTTCATATGCTCGCCATCCCAAACGTCAATGTGATCGGTACTACCCCACCCATTCCTGATAAAGATAATCCCTCTCCGACCCATTAATGATTTTCTCTTTGCTCTTTAATAAGCTCTTTATTTCCAAATATATTAGGGTTAACAGAGATCCAATTTGCTAACTCTTGGGCTGCTAAAATGTGTCTAGGACTATGTTTAAAGCCAGGGTAGCAGCGCCTATTAGGATATTTTTGGTCAAAACTTGAAGTGTCGATACCTGTTTCCTCCAGAGCAACCCGTACGAATAGCACACTGATTAGGAAAATGAGCCCTATCACAAGGAGATTTTGGGTATGGATGGTTTTTCCACAACTTGACAAATTGAATTACTGACACTGTACGTACCTCACTGAAACAAAAAGCACTCTAACACACTCAAAAATAGCAGTTACTCTAAGTGTCGCACTTCAAACTTGATACTAAGAACTCGAAGCAAACATCAAAGGGTAGATAGTAGTTCATAGGCCCTTTAAGAGTGCACGAATTATTCGATCGCGAAATATACGTAAGATAAACCATGTTATCGCTATCGTCGCTGATACCACAGCCAAACTGTCTACAGCCATCACGATGTAGAATAAGCAGCCGACAATAACACCAATCAACATCGCTACGTTGAATGGAAAAGCGTTGAATTTAACTATACCGGATGAGCCCTCTCTTAGCTCTGTCTTTAGTCCTTGCAAGTAAAAGAAGAGTAAAGTGCACCCACCGAAAAGACCCAATATTGCTATAATCATTATAACTCCGAAGGATTGATTAGACCTCTGAGGATCAGCTCTTTTCTGGCATCTTTCATGCCTTTGGTTTGCATTGCATTAAAACCAATAATCATTATCACAAAAGCGCCAAGCATTCGCCCTGACTCACCTACAAGTTGCTTTCTTAATCCCAATTTTTTCGCTGTCTCTAACACCTTATTCGAACTAACGATACTCGTTAGACCTTTGGTCACTGTTGTTTTCATTCCTTCATTAAAAACAGAATATACGCCAGCGGGTAACACTCCGACTGAAATCGTTGGAACATCAAAGCCAGGGCTACTGAGTAAGTCAGAGATTTTCTTGTTTGAATTATAATAACTTTTTAACTCAGAATCACTTAGTGACCAGCAGAACCAGTATGGATTTGCGCCGATTTGGCCTATCATTCCATAGAGTTTAGACTTCAAGCGATTGTTTTTTAAATTCAACACACTACTCGTTACTTTTCTTTGGTCGGGCTTCGATAAATGTCTGTACAACACAATACCAGATAAAAGGCTTAACGATTGATTTTCACGATGTAAATCATTTTTATATGGTTCTAGACCCATGAGAACAATGAAAAACTTTAACGGATCTTGATTGTGTTGCCGATGGGTGTATCTGGAAGATGTGACGCTTAAAGAGTCCATGCCTAAAAGTCCTTAGGTAATTTCAATACACAAATCATTACATAATATTAAGTAGGCGTTTCGTTTGTAAAATGTCATTTACTTCTAATGTATTGATATATAGAACTATATTAAAAGTGAGATCTGGTAGGGGTATCCACTTTTAGGTTACAAAAGCTGATGCAAACTTGTAAAGTTGCATCGTTGATTGTAACTTGGTGAAACTTATTTTGAGGCAAAGGTGAGTCTGCCGTGGTCGACATCTGACACGCCTTTGCACAGTTCAGAGTTGCGTTTTTCTAATTTAGTAGAGCATGAATTAACTGATGTATGGCAACTCGCTTATTTGAGCGCCCAGTATCATTGGAACAGAGCACACCGAATACAAACCCATATTGCTCAGTGCTTAATCATTAATAAATTCAATAACTTTACAAGATGATGAAGCATAAAAGGCTAGAGGGTAGCTCCTTCATCAAGAAACCGAATATACGGACGCAACAACTAAAGAGTTGCTTTGAGTTGGAAAGCAACAGGTAAGGGTTTCTTACTTATTGCCAGCAGGAAATGAGGCAAATTAACGAATTTGAACTCCACTTTAAAAAACTTGGGCGCTATCTTAAATCCTGAGATTAATTCCACAAACTTAAATTACTCCTCTTGAGCACATTTTGATCTTAGAGGCTATTCGGTGAAGATCCGAAACAAAAACAAGCACAAACAGTGATTTAAATCACAATTAGGAGTTATTTTCGCAGTTCCTCTCAATGTTTCCCTAGAGGGTAACACCAAGACAATATTACATATAAAACAATGCCTTGTAATGAAATCGAGAATCCATCTTGAACAGTTTGTTAGCTGAAAGTTTCACCGAGTGCATCTATCCATTGCTCTGGCTTCGCTACAATAAACTCGTAACACGTGTTGTTGGCTAGCTTTATGCGAAATGCATTCGTGTTGGTTGGAGTTACACCACCACCTTTGCCCAAGTACTTAGCTACGGCAGCAATGCCTTGGCGCTTTAATTGATATGGACCAAAACCCAACTTTTCGTTGTACGGAATAAAAATTAAATCCGGCTTCGTTAGTTCTAATTTCCCATCTGCTTTAGTCGCACCGAATTGAGTTGTAGCTGTTGAAGACTTAATTACTTTATCAGACATAACGTACCCTCTTCCTTGATTTACTTTTGTCTGCTAACGCCCAATTAAGGGGGTGAGTAACGCAAAACCGATGCACCGCAAAGCACCTTAATCACTCAAATTAACGCATAGTAAAAATGCCAAGCGTTGGAAATCACTCTTAAACAGTTTGTTAGCTATCTATCAAATTGATACAGTTTTGAATGATGATTGCACTATCAGCTTTACTTTGAGTTTGCATCGCGCATTGTGCCATAGAGCTATAGCCACTACTCTTACGTACTTCATGATTCAAATTATCTAGCGCAAGACGAAGAGTTGAAAGATTAAACACTCCGTTATTAACCAAATATTTTACTGTCTCAGGATAAAAACTGGCCATTTCTAAAAATTCAGCTTGCTCATTCACATCATTAAATATATTTTCCCGTTTTAGACACTTTTTGGATAATTTCATGGACAAGATACTGCGCTCTTGTTCGTTGAAAACTTTTCTTTGCATCAAAATAAGAGTCATCGCCAATGCTGCGTCAACATCGTAATGATCGTTTTGGCCGCCAACCATTTTTAAGCACTCTTCAAAGCTTTGAATCAAGTCAGGTAAGATTCCATTCATGTTATTCCTCCAATTTACATTAGGCAATATCTGGCATTACAGCTAACACCCTGTTAAGGTGTGAGCAACGCAATGCCGAAGCTGACGCATACCACCTTAATAACTTAAATCGACGCATAGTAAAAATGCCACGTGTGCAAAATCCCTCTTAAACGCTTTGTTAGCGCGCTATTAAGTTAAACAAGAAATTCTTTGGGGTCCGTTGACTTCCAGTCCTTTTTTCCTCATTACTGTAATAACTATATTCACGTTGATGCTCATCACCATCAACGTGAATCTTATTAACAGCGCAAGGCATATTTATATGCGAAACCGTACACCTAATATTAAAAGTATCATTGTAACTCAACTTCTTAAGCACCTCTACATGTAATACTGTTAACCTGTTAAATATAGAGTTAAGCTCAGTAATAATTATCAATAGATTATTACGTATGCCATTCATTCTATCTTTAACAAAGTGCTTAGATGACTTAAATGACATTTATGGCAACGTAAAATCTTATTCACTGAACGTTCGAGAGCAGCTATTTGAGATCGTGAAATCATGTTTACCCCTCCATAAAGCTACGATAAAGCTCTTCAAGCTTCGAGTTCAATTCAGAGTCACTTTTCGCAGAAATTGAGCCAATTAACTCTGATTCACTTATATTTCCTAGTCTCACATCAAAGCTTTTATTATCAAAACTATCAACGAAAATACACATTTCACTCCCCTCATAAAAGAATGAAGCAGAGTTATCATTAACAGACATATCAAATTTCATCTTTTCCTCTTAATAATGTTTATAAATATCATGTCGACTTAGTGCGTTGCGAATCACTCTGAAGTAACTTGTTATACCGCTTGGATTCAAGTACGAAGTGCGACACCCCTGAAATTTAAAACTGTGAGATGTGCTATTCATAAGTTTTACTCCCGCCAAGAAGTGAAAAACCATGAATTACACACACCTCACTGAGAATGAAAGGTATATGATGTCCGCACTTAGAAAGCAAGGCATTAGTGTCGTCAACATCGCTAAAGAGCTAGGGCGTCACAAGAGCACTATCTACCGAGACTTTAAACGTAACTCTCGATATAATGCCTATCGCCCCAACCCTTCCTATCAGCCAGCTAGAGCGCAACAAAGAGCTAGAAACAGGTTAAGCCGATCACGGCGTAACAAGCGGTATACCAAGCACGATTTCAAAATTATTGACGCACTTATAATGCTCGACTTAATGAGTTTGTAGGAGACAAGCTTTCCAAGTCAATTAACTTAGGAAACCATGAACGACTTTCTAAATACATATTATGGCGATAAATCCAAAGAGGTTTATAACAAGAAACTTTCTCGATTAAAGAAGAGCTTTAGCTATCTAGCAGATGAATCCGCAATTAGTGAAAACTTTATGTTTAACAAAAAACCAAAATGGCTAAATGTTTCTGATAATAAGAAAGAACGCTTGGGTTTAGATATAGAAGCATTCAAAGCAATTGAAAAAGAGGCCCCTCTATTTTTAAAAGTAGCGATGGGGTTATCGATTCAATCGACTCACGCAGTAGCTGAACTACATAGAATAAAATACCGTATACCAAAACCGGATACATGTGGAATTGTCTGGTTTGATACTCCAAAACCAGAGAACGGAGAAATTGTATTTGGTACCTTGTACATACATCGAGCAAAGGTTAAGAATGCTAAAACGTCTTATGTTGCTATTCCGGTGACAAGCGCTATCAAAGAAGTTGTAGAGCTATCTAAAACAGATAAGCTACATTGCCCTTACGTAGTGCATCGTAGACCTGCAAGAAACAATAATATCGCTAAGCAGTGTGACCACCGTTACCAAGTGACCAGTCGCATGATCAGCGAAACATTTTCCAAAGTACGCGACGAACTCGGTTTGTACTCTAACGTAGAAAAAGCTAAGCGCCCTACTTTCCATGAAATCCGAAGGCTATCGGCAAAACTCATCGATGAAATGGGTGTAAACCCTCGCCAACGCATGGCACATGCCAGTGATAGAACCACTCAGATTTACACTGATAGTCACGACGTAGAATGGCATGAAGTACCAGCCATAAGCGTCGCAATATAGCCCATTTCAAGCGCTGTACAAACTACTGTATTTTACCACCTTTTTACCACCCCCTCGAACTTTACTCAGTACTAACGCAGAGTAATAACAAGGGGATAAAAAGGAAAAAAGAAGGAATTCCACTTGAATATCAATAAGTTATAGACACAAAAAAGCCCACCAAAAGGTGGGCTTTTTCTAAAATTTGGTGGGTCCGGGCGAACTCGAATCGCCGACCCCTACCATGTCAAGGTAGTACTCTAACCAACTGAGCTACGGACCCAAATTTTTATGTTCCTAACCATTCAATTCAGAATGGTGCGTCCGAGTGGACTCGAACCACCGACCCCCGCCATGTCAAGGCGATACTCTAACCAGCTGAGCTACGGACGCATTTCTCTGGAACGACGAGGATATTAGCTATAAGCGAACGACGGTGCAAGCACAAATTTACCAACTTTGAACCGTTTGGCGAAAATGTAAACTCAACACGCGTTTTCAGATGATTTTATCGACAAGGACTGAGCCTGCAGGGTTTAAAAGTGTGATCTATATAACTTTTATTATCTCACTTAATTGTCGTAAGGCACTTCACTGAGCATCCAAATCTGTAAGGTTTGCGATACCTTAGGGCAAGTGCCGAACAAAATCTGATATTTAGGTTTAAATGGTTCGCCGATATAGGTTGTACGAATCAACTCTCCTGTTTTGACGTCCACTTGAGTGCTCACCCTGCCTTTGAAGTTTTGAAATATGACAAACTGCTCACTGTGGTAAACCATTTGCTCTCGGTAAAACAAGAAATGATCTTGGGGTGTCTCTGTCAATTCACACTCCAGTGGTTTCAAATTAGGTATCGCACTAACATTAGATGCGATGAACAATGCTGACAAAATCCATCCGTATCGCATATGGCTGCCCTATTCTGCACTCTTTTTCAAAGTATAGGTCTTGCCTTGAGGACAGATACAAAAAAGGCTTTGATCATCTCTAATCAAAGCCCCTTATTTCTGCAGGTTAATTGTCGTGTTTAGTCGTCCGCCTCAAACACAACGTTATAATTTTCGGTGTATGTACAATTCGGCTGACGGCTACAAGTAAAGAAACGTCTCCCTTTGAACTCACCTTGGCTTGCGGTTTTAATGATCATCGGACTGCCGCATTTTTTGCAAAAGCGCACTTCTTTATCAGGCTCAATCAAATCAATGTGTGCCGCAAGCAAACGACGTAATCGCCCAACTTGATAACTGTGCTTTACCGAGGCGCCAATTAAAGGCAGGTTGGCCGTCTTACAAACATGAATCAATAACTTTTGTCTTTCTATCTTACCCTTGTTTAGCTCCTGCCCATTATCCAATTCAACGATAACGCGCGGCTCTAGTGTCCTTGGGTCACAAATAACGTAATCAAAATAGCTTCGAGATATACGATTGTTCGCGACAAAAAACTGCTTCTTATTTTTGATTTCTTTTGGCGTAACCAAACTGGACATGTTTACTTTCGCGAATACTACGGCATGCTCCCCTACCGCCGCTCTTAACGCATTATAGAACGCACCCTCTTGACCTCTGAGCAGAGGGCCTTTCGAGCGATAAGGATAATCACGCGTGTCATCGTGCTTAATCACGTACTTTTGAATAACAAAGAAGAATAAAACCAGAAGAACAACAATGATAAAAATGTTGGTCATAAATAAAGTGCATCCAAAACAACTCGTTGCTCAAAGCGTAAATGGAAATGTTATGCAGAGCAACAAAACCTCGCAATTTTGAGGCGCCACGACGATAGCGAGAAACAGAAAATTTTGCTCACCAATAAAAACAAGCCAATCACACACTTGGATTGGCTCGTTTAAATTTTTTTAATACATTATGTATGCTAAGAATCAACTATTAGCGTCTGGCTGATTCTCTGGCATCGCATCAATAAAAGCTGGCAGTTGATTGCATGACTGCACAACAGCGTTAATGGTTGGATAAAGAGAGGTATCTACACCAAAGCGTTGTGCGTTATAAAATTGTGGTACCAGACAAATATCGACAATAGATGGCGAGCTTGTCAGGCTAAACTTACAATCACCATTTAGTTTACGATGCTTCTGAAGTTTCTCTTCTAATGCCGTAAAACCTTTGTGGATCCAGTGATGAATCCAAGCGACTTTGCGCTCTGGCTCGCAAGCTAACTCCCCCTCTAAATACTGTAGAACTCTTAAGTTATTCAGGGGATGAATCTCCATTGCAATATCCTGAGCCAAAGCTAGCGCTTGGTATCGAAGCGGCGTTTGCTCGGGGATCACGGTGACATCCGGGTAGTGTTCTTCTAAGTATTGAATGATCGCCAGTGACTGGGTTAACTGAACCTCCCCATCCACCAGCAAAGGAACCAGTTCAGAAGCGTTTAACTCATGGTACTCGTCACTGTGTTGTTCGCCACCATTGCGCACCAAGTGTACCGATTTTGAATCATACGATAACTCTTTAAGATTCAAACAAATACGCACACGATACGCCGCTGAAGACCGCCAATATCCGTACAAAACCATGCTATCGCTCATATCGTCTCCCAACCAGCACTGTTAGTGCTTGAGATATTGGCTAACTTGTTGGTCAATCGAACCGAATATGTTGTTGCCATCCGCATCGAACATTTCCAATCTAATTGAATCTCCAAACGACATGAAGTTAGTCGACGGCTTACCATCACGAATGGTTTCAATCATGCGAACTTCCGCGATACATGAATAACCAACACCACCCTCCTCAATCGAAGTGCCATGTTCGGTGCCTTGCTTATTAGATACCGTGCCAGAACCTATAATTGCCCCAGCAGATAGCGGGCGCGTTTTAGTCGCATGAACAATTAAGTCTGCAAAATCAAACGTCATATCGATACCCGCATTTGGGCGACCAAACGGCTTGTGGTTGTATGTCGAGACCAGTGGTAAATGCACTTTGTTTTCGTACCACGCATCGCCTAGTTCGTCAGGTGTTACTGCCACAGGAGAAAACGCAGAAGAAGGTTTAGATTGGAAAAAACCAAACCCTTTAGCTAACTCTGCCGGAATTAGGCCACGTAGTGAGACATCATTCACCAGCATGATCAAACGAATCGACTCCTGAGCCTCTGCAACACTCGCGCCCATTGGTACGTCACCAGTTACCACAGCAACTTCACCTTCGAAATCAATACCCCATTCATCACTCGCAAACTCGATGTTGTCACAAGGACCAATAAAGGCATCAGAGCCTCCTTGGTACATCAACGGATCCGTCCTAAAACTCTCTGGCATTTCAGCGCCGCGAGCTTTTCGAACCAACTCAACGTGGTTTACGTAAGCACTGCCATCAGCCCACTGATAAGCGCGAGGAAGCGGCGACTCACAGTAGTGCGCTTCAAACTCTTCATACCCTGCAACCGTGCCATTGTTCAGTGCAACGTATAGCTCTTCCAGTTGTGGTGCTAGCGTATCCCAGTTATCAAGCGCCACCTGCATCGTCGGAGCTAAGTTCATGGGGTGGAAAATTTCTGTCGCAGGTACGCAGCGCGTTAAGTCTTTGCTCACGACCATCAACAAACCGTCACGAGTGCCATTTTTCTTGGTTGCTAATTTCATCCTTGCCTCTTACTTCTCTTGCCAGCTATAGACGTATTCTTTGTTTTCTACTTTTTCCAGCTCATCCGCAAACTGAAGTGCGTGACGCGTATCGATCATTACCGCAACTTCGTCGGTGAAAGTCTTCTTGTGCTCTCGCCCTGCTTTGAATGCTTTCGGGTGAGGGCCATGTGTAAATCCTGCTGGATGGAATGTCACCATACCTGCTTCAATGTTGTCACGGCTGAAGAAATCACCTGCATGGTAGAACAAGACTTCGTCATAATCGTCATTGTTGTGGTAGAACGGTACTTTGAGCGCTCCAGGATCACTTTCAATTGGACGAGGAACGAAGGTACACACCACAAATCCTGCTCCTACAAATGTAGTATGTGCAGAAGGCGGTAAATGGTAACGATGTGACATAAGTGGACGAATATCACGCCAGTTCACTTTTACTACCGCCAAATCACCATGCCAGCCAATCGCATCCAGCGGGTTGAATGGGTAAGTGATAACACTGACTTTATCGTGGCGTTTCACCTGAACCTGTGTTTGATTCTCAGAATATTGAGCACGGAACTGATCGTTGATCGACGGCGTTTCTAAAACCGCCGGATCAAACACCGCGTGGTTTCCAACCATGCCTTTTTCGGGCAATGTATAAGCCGCATCGGTGTTTTCGATCATCAGAATGAACATCGGCTCGCTTGGCTCTAAACGCCAGCTCGTTGAGCGAGGGATCATGACATAATCCCCTTCGCTCACTTTCAAATGACCATAATCACAGTAGAGATCTGCCGTACCTTGGTGGATGAATAGCAGTTCGTCGCCATCAGCGTTTCTCACCAAGAAATCCATTTTTTCATCCATACGCCAAACACGAACTTTACAATTCGCGTTGTGTAATAGATGCGGGACTGCCCAAGGGGTAATATGGCTGACTTTCTCCACTAGATTAAAATCGAACGCTCGTGGACGTAGCTCGCCCTCCCACTCAGACCACCCCGTTGGGGCATGTTGATGATGAAAATGTGTTGCGGGGCCGAAGAAGCCACTTCGACCTGCCTCACGTTCATAAATTGCCTCTTCCGGGAAGTCAGCATGCGCTTGTTTAGAGCAGACTCCCTCCCGATGAGGGAATGTGATCCATTTATGCATCGCTCAATACTCCTCGGCGAATTTGGTCTTCTTCTATCGATTCAAACAACGCTTTGAAGTTACCCTCGCCAAAGCCTTCATTGCCTTTACGTTGGATGATTTCGAAGAACACAGGGCCGATAACGGTTTGAGTAAAGATTTGTAGCAAGATGCCATCTTTCGTTGGCGCACCATCAATAAGAATCTGCAAATCACGAAGCTTGCTTACATCTTCACCGTGGCCTTCAACACGCTGATCGACTTTCTCGTAATAAGTATCTGGCGTTGGCATAAAGTCCATGCCTCGCTCACGCAAGGTTTTGACCGTTTCGTAGATGTCGTCTGTGGTCAATGCGATGTGTTGAATACCTTCGCCATTGTATTCACGGATAAACTCTTCAATCTGTGATTTATCATCTGACGACTCATTGATAGGAATTCGGATTTTGCCGCAAGGTGCGGTCATCGCACGGCTGACAAGACCAGTCAGCTTACCTTCGATATCGAAATAACGAATTTCGCGGAAGTTACCAATGCGCTCATAGAAACCAGACCAGACATCCATGTTGCCTTGCTTAACGTTGTGCGTTAAGTGGTCGATTTCGTAAAGACCAACATTCGCTTTTGATAAACGCTCATCAGCATCATCATAAAAACGAAAATCGACATCATAAATACTCTGCTTTCCATAACGGTCGACAAAATAAAGCAAGCTTTCACCGATGCCATAAATAGCAGGAATGCTTAGCTCCATCGGCCCAATTTCCGTTTTATATTCTTTACCGCCATTCTCTAACGCATGCGCCAGAGCAACGGTGGCGTCTTTCACACGAAATGCCATGCCACAAACCGACGGACCGTGAACTTTGGCGAATCCCTCAGCTTGGCTATGCGGCTGCGCATTCACAATAAAGCTAATGTCACCTTGTCGATATAACCACGCTTCTTTTGAGCGATGCTTTGCAATCTCCGCAAAACCTAACGATATAAACAGATCTTTAAGCTGTTGAATGCCTTTGTTGTCTGCAGCGGTATATTCAACAAACTCAAATCCGTCTGTTCCTAGTGGGTTATATGCATCAACCATGACTTTCTCCTTGTCTCAGTAGCTTTTGTTTGGACTTATTTTTCTAACTTGGCGCAGGTCTTGAGAAATTGGAATACATGGGGAGAAATCTTTATCTTGGCGACTTTTACGCATAATTGTAAAATATATGTTACACACAGAAGGCACATCGAATCCACTTTCGCAAAAATCAAACAAATTGCTTATTTTCAATACATTAGATTGATATTTTCGGCTTTACGCCAACATGAAAAATGTAAACAAGTTGTTACTTTGGCATTTTATCTTGGCAACGTAGCTCAAAAAGTAAAAGAGGGATAGAAAGCCTATTGCCCCCTATTTCTATCTGCTTCATTCATTTGGTCCTACAAAACATCAAAAGTAATGTTTCGTGACGCTTCATACAGTTCGAAAGGCTCATCGGTCAGAATCGTGTCATGGATACCCCTTTATTGATTCACCTCAGTTTTATTCAAAAGTAACTGTGCCATAAGTGGTGCTCTGTTCCCTATCGAGCCGAGCCACAAGGCTTCACGCTCGATCAGAAAAAGAGACATCTAATGACACACATCAATCAAGAACGCTTAGTTGAACACTTTTGCCAACTAGTACGTATCGACAGCGAATCAAAAAACGAAAAACAAATTGCAGAAACACTGGCAGAACAGCTAGGCGAGCTAGGCTTTACCGTACGCAAGCTTCCAGTGCCTGAGCACATTTCTAACGGTTTTAACGTGTACGCCCGTTTAGACGGCAAAAAAGACGGCTCTATTCTAATGAGCTGTCATATGGATACGGTCACTCCAGGTATTGGCATTGAGCCAATCATCGAAGACGGCATTATCCGTTCAAAAGGCAATACGATTCTCGGTGGCGATGATAAATCTGGTATTGCTGCCATCATGGAAGCCGTTCGTTGTATTCAAGCGGAAAACCGTGAGCACAAAACGTTAGAACTTGCTTTCACCGTGTATGAAGAAGGCGGTTTATTCGGTTCACAATACTTCGATATGTCACACGTCACTTCAACGGAAGCAATCGTGTTAGATACGGGTGGCCCTATTGGCACCATTGTGACCGCAGCCCCAGGCCAGCAAAAGATCATGGCAAAAATCAAAGGTCGACCAGCACACGCAGGGCTTGCGCCAGAAGAAGGCATCAGTGCGATCATGGTGGCGGCTGATGCTATCAACCAAATGAAGCTGCTGCGCATCGACGAAGAAACGACAGCCAACATCGGTATGGTTAACGGCGGTCAGGCCACAAACA
This sequence comes from Vibrio sp. 1874, assembly GCF_033344395.1. Taxonomy (NCBI): domain Bacteria; kingdom Pseudomonadati; phylum Pseudomonadota; class Gammaproteobacteria; order Vibrionales; family Vibrionaceae; genus Vibrio; species Vibrio sp. 1874. Next base: position 406,121 of record NZ_JAWPOR010000003.1, on the reverse strand, counting down.
TTGTTATGCCTGAATTAAAAATCGTGGCAGAAGCACGCTCCCTGAATGGCGATAAACTAGATGCTCAGGTCAATCATATGATCTCAACATTAGAGTCTGTCTGTAAAAAACACGGTGCAGAAGTCGAAATTGAATCTAGCCGAGCCTACGACGCTTTTGTTATTGAAGAAAACCACCCACACGTAAACGCTATAAAAGCAGCGTTTTCAGAGTTGGGAATTGACGCCTTCACAAAAGGCACTGGCGGCGGTAGCGATGCCAACAACTTTAACAAGAAAGGTCTCACAACGGTCAACCTTTCAACTGGCATGGCAAAAGTACACACGACAGAAGAGTTTATCGCGGTAAGTGATATGGTCAAAATCACTGAGTTCGTGAAACATTTCCTAGTCAGTTAACGTCGTGCCTTTTGAAGAGAGACTGACTATCTTCCCCTTCTAGCCTGTGTTTGAAGGGGATTTTAATTTGTATCGAAGCAAAATTACTTCCCGTCATGCCAACTTGATATCAGATCTTCAAAGAAATTCCCCTAGCTCACTTTTTGAGACCAGACAGCTCAACACCTGACACCCTGTTACAGTAATGTTAAAACTCGATTGTGTAGACAATTTATACAATATACATTTTTGGCATCTTTCAGGATGAAAAGAGTGAGACAAGGATGAAATTACCTAAGTTGCTTTTATTAGCGTCGATGATGAGTCCAATACTGGCAACATCAAGCTATGCCGCGCCGTATCCCGCAGGTGTGACCCTCGATGAGACACAAGAAATTACGCTAAACAATGGAGCTGAAGTTACTTCTATTGATCCAGCCAAGCAAGCCGCAGAGCCCGCTTTTAATCTCGGTCGAGACCTGTTTGAAGGTCTGGTCATTCAAGATAAGCAAGGTAAAACCATTCCTGGTGTTGCTGAGTCTTGGTCAGTCAATGACAACAATACGGTTTATACCTTCCACTTACGTGATGCAAAATGGTCAAATGGCGAAACGGTCACTGCACAAGATTTTGTCTACAGCTGGCAACGCTTACTGAATCCAAGCACTGCTTCACCCTACGCTTGGTTTGCGGCCATTCCAAATATCGAAAACTCGCAAGCGATTATGAAGGGCGAAGCCGAGCCTGAGTCTTTGGGCGTGAAGGCGCTGGATGAAAAAACATTCCAGGTAACACTCGAAGAGCCTATTCCCTTCTTTACGAAACTATTAAGTCATCCAGTGCTTGCCCCCGTTCACAAAGCGACCGTTAAAAAACATGGCAACCGTTGGACCCAGCCTGAGCATATCGTTACAAATGGTGCGTTTACTGTCTCTGAATGGAAAGTTAACGAAAAACTGGTGATGGTTAAAAATCCACATTATTGGGACGCAAGCAATGTAGTGCTGGAAAAAGTCACTTGGCTACCAATTGGTGATGCAAACGTAGTGCTAAACCGCTACCTAGCTGGTGAGATAGACCAAGCGGTTTCCATTCCTGCCGCTCAGAAGAAAAAGTTAATTCAACAACGCCCACAAGAGGTGGCAAGCACCAGTGCGTCTCTTGGCTCCACATTCTATTACCTCAACACTCAACAAGGGCCAACAAAAGACGTTCGGGTTCGTAAAGCCCTCTCATATGCCATTGACCGTCAACTGTTAACGAGTGCTATTTTGAGAAACGGTGGGGTTCCAATGTATACCCTTGTGCCACCTCAAACAGATGGTTTTAAATCTCACACTCCTGAGTTCGCAACTTGGAACCGCCATAAACGTATCGAAAAAGCGCAGCAATTACTGTCAGAAGCTGGATACGATAAAAGCAATCCGCTTAAGTTAACGTTTACCGTACCAACTTTCTCGATGGACGTAAAAATGGCAACCACCATGGCAGGCATGTGGAAAAGCCGATTGGGTGCGCAAGTCACGATAAAACAGCTAGAACCGAAAGTGTTCTACGCACTTAAAGAGCCGACCGACATTACTCGCGGCGGCTGGACGGCCGACTACAATGAAGCCTCTACATGGTTGGATATCTTCGTTTCTAGTGGTGAGTACAACGATTCTCGTTATAACAACCCGCAATACGACGAGTTAATGGCTCGCTCAAAGACCATGAGCAACCCATCAGAACTGTATTTACAAGCAGAAAGCATGCTGATTGAAGACATGGCCATTATTCCTATTTATCGTCCGGGTAACGATCAATACCTCATCAAGCCTTACGTGGGCGGCTACGAACTGACAAACCCTGAGTCGTCGTACTACCGCAAGAATGTCTATGTAAAAGCCCACTAAAAGCATGTTTTCGGTCTGAGTCGGCAAGTTCAATGTTTACTTGCCGTTCCTCATATCTCTCGGTGGAGAAGGCAACCTGAGCTCAGACCATTTTTTTATTCATAACCGTTCGAAGTGATTTCGGATGACCAAAGGATGATGGATCATGATTTGGTACATTGTTAAGCGATTAGCTATCGCTATCCCCACGCTTCTATTCATCGCACTCGTATCATTTTGGCTGATGCACATTGCACCAGGGGGGCCATTTGATATGGAACGGCCTATGCCAGAGGTGGTACGTGCGAATATCGAAGCAAAATTCCATTTGGACCAGCCCTTCCTTACTCAGTTTTGGATTTACATTGGTAATTTCATACAAGGAGATCTCGGTCCGAGCTTCGTTTATCAAGACTTCAGTGTTACACAGCTCGTCGCACAATCATGGCCAGTTTCAGCAGTATTAGGCGTGCTCTCCTTTTGTATTTCCGTTCCACTTGGCATGTTGCTTGGCACCATTGCGGCATTGAACCGAAATAGCCGCCTAGATTACGGCCTGATGACACTTTCGATGACTGGAGTTGTGGTTCCGGCTTTCGTGCTTGCTCCAGTTTTAGTCATGATCTTCGCTATTCAGCTCGGCTGGTTCCCTGCTGGTGGTTGGGAAGGAGGAAAGCTGGCTTTTCTTGTTCTTCCCGTGCTCAGCCTAGCGATTGGCTCCATTGCGAGTATTGCACGCGTCATGCGTGGCGCAATGATTGAAACGCTCAACCAACCATACATTCGAACGGCAAAAGCCAAAGGTTTGTCCACAACCTACATTTTATTCCATCACGCTTTGCGACCATCCCTGATTCCCGTCGTTGCGATGCTCGGCCCTGCGTTTGTGTCTGTCGTGACAGGCTCGGTAATTATCGACATTTTCTTTGGTACAGGTGGCATGGGACAACACTTTGTGTCTGGGGCTCTCAACCGCGACTACGGCCTAGTAATGGGCATTACTCTGATTGTCGCTTCACTCACTATCTTCTTTAACCTTGTGGTCGACTTGCTATATACGATTATCGACCCTCGTATACGCGTTTAGGAGTACGGCATGTTAACGATAAAAAAACTGGATACACAAGCTCTTCAAGATCAAGTCGTCGACAATATTGAAGCCGTCAAAGGTCGCAGTCTTTGGCAGGATGCATGGACTCGATTTCGTAAAAACAGAGCCGCGATGACATCAGTGTATGTTTTGGCGTTCATTACCTTATGCATCACCTTCGGCCCCTCTCTTGCCGCTTTTGGCCATGATGAAATTGACTGGGAAGTGCTCATCGATCCATACGAGCTAGGGAAACCTTCACTGAGCAGTGGCCATTACTTTGGTACCGATGATCTCGGGCAAGATGTCTTTGCTCGCACGATGCAAGGCGGCAGGCTCTCTATTTTGGTGGGTTTTGTCGGCGCCTTAGTCGCCGTTGTTATTGGTACGATTTGGGGAAGTATTTCCGGCTATCTTGGCGGCGTTGTCGATAGCGTAATGATGCGCATTATTGAGGTGCTCGATTCGGTGCCATTTATGTTTATGGTTATCCTGTTTGTTACCCTTTTTGGCAACAACATCTACCTGATTTTTATCGTGATCGGAATGGTATCTTGGCTGGGCATTGCCCGTGTTGTACGTGGTGTCACCTTCGGTCTAAAAAAGCGAGAATTCATCGAAGCCGCACACTCTATTGGGGTTTCTAAATTGACAATTGTCCGACGCCATGTTCTGCCTAATGTTCTTGGGATCGTGATGGTTTATTCCTCCTTAATGGTACCAGGATTCATTATGTTCGAATCGTTTTTAAGCTTCTTAGGGCTTGGTGTTCAACCACCAGACACGAGCTGGGGGATCCTGATTTCCGAAGGCGCAAAAACAATTGACGTTGCATTGTGGATGCTGCTTTTTCCCTCTCTGTTTTTAGTTGCCACCCTCTTTTGTTTTAACTTCATCGGCGATGGCTTGCGTGATGCTCTTGACCCGAAAGACCGATAAGGACAAACCCATGCTATCTATTGAAAACATGAACGTGCGCTTCGATACGCCAGATGGGCAAGTGCAAGCGGTCAGTAATCTCTCCTACTCGATTAAAGCGGGCGAAACTCTTGGGATTGTTGGGGAATCAGGTTCGGGAAAAAGCCAGTCTGTTTTCGCATTAATGGGGTTAACCGCGGACAACGGCGCCGTGTCTGGCAGCGCGATGTTCCACGGTGATGATTTACTCGCGATGTCTAAAAAGCAGCTCAACCGCATCCGTGCAGAGAAAATCGGAATGATCTTTCAAGATCCGATGACGTCACTCAATCCATTCATGAAAATTGGCAAACAGCTTTGTGAAGTTCTCATGATTCATAAAGGAATGAGCCGAAAACAAGCAAAAATTGAATCGATTCACATGTTAGATGCGGTGCGTATTCCCTCTCCCGAAACTCGGATGAATCAATACCCTCACGAGCTATCTGGCGGAATGCGTCAGCGAATCATGATAGCGATGGCCTTGTTGTGTAAGCCCGAGTTGTTAATTGCAGACGAACCAACCACCGCATTAGATGTAACCGTTCAGGCTCAAATTTTGACGCTATTACGAGACTTACAACAAGAGTTCAACACCGCAATTTTACTGATCACTCACGATATGGGCGTCGTCGCCGAGATGTGTGATCGCGTATTGGTCATGTATGGTGGTCAAAAAATGGAGCAATCCGATACCGAGACATTGTTCGCTCAACCTGCGCACCCCTATACTCAAGGTCTGCTAAAGGCTATTCCTTCTATCACTGAAGATATGCCGCGTTTACCAACCATCCCAGGTAACCCACCAAGTGCGTTGATTAACCATAAAGGGTGTCCGTTTAGAGAGCGGTGCGAGCATCGAGAGACGCGTTGCCAATACGAAACCCCACGGTTTTCTCCATTAAACACGAGCCAGTCCATTGCCTGTCACGTTAAAGCACCCAGTGTTATCACTCCCATTCAAATAAAAGCTTAAGGAGGCGTTATGAATAAAAAAGAAGTCCTCATGTCTGCTCGTGATTTAAACGTCCACTTTCCTGTTTCACGTCATCTTATTCCAAGTCGACGTAAAATCGTGAAAGCGGTCAATGGTATCGACTTAGATGTTTACCGAGGTGAGACACTTGGCATTGTGGGGGAATCAGGCTGCGGAAAATCAACACTTGCACGCGCCTTACTTCGCTTAACTGAACCTACACATGGCGAGTTGACTTGGAAAGGTCAAGACATGCTCGGGTTTAGTAAAAAAGAGCTTTCCTCTCGACGCAGAGAATTTCAGATGGTGTTTCAGGACCCATCCGCTTGTTTGAATCCGAGATTAACCATCTCAGAATGCATCGCCGAACCACTGCTCACCCACGAGCCACAACTTAAACGGGCAGAGGTAGAAAAGCGTGTCATCGCTATGATGGATAAAGTGGGTCTCTTGGCGAGCCAGCGAAACCGCTATCCACATGAATTTTCCGGAGGTCAATGCCAGCGTGTGGGCATTGCCAGAGCATTAATTCTCAATCCAGATTTGGTCGTGTGTGATGAACCCGTTAGTGCGCTAGACGTCTCCATACAAGCTCAGGTCATCAATCTTCTAGATGATCTTAAACAAGAAATGGGGTTAACACTGGTGATGATTGCGCATGACTTAAGCGTGGTGCGCCATATCAGCGACCGCGTTATGGTGATGTATCTTGGTAAACCTATGGAAGTAGGACGTTACGATAAAGTATTTGATGATGCACAACACCCCTACACCAAAGCACTGTTATCTGCTGTCCCGATAGCTAATCCGCAATTAGCACGTGACCGTGAAATACAACTATTGCCCGGCGACCTTCCTTCTCCACTTAATCCACCGAGCGGTTGCGTTTTTCGTACTCGATGCCCAGAAGCAACAGAAGTATGCGGGCAACAGAACCCAATAAAAACAGGCTCGGAGCAGCATCATATCTATTGCTCAAATATGACTTTAGGAACCATTTAATGAACAATACTAACTCAGTAAACCAACGCCTTACGTTATTGCGTGAGGCAATGTCCTTTCACAACGTGTCTGCATATATCGTGACCAACAATGACCCACATAACAGTGAATACTCCGCGGTTCATTGGTTAGCGCGAAGCTGGATTTCAGGTTTTACCGGCTCAGCAGGCGATGTCGTCATTACCCAACAAGGTGGTGGCCTGTGGACTGATGGTCGTTACTATATTCAAGCTGAAGAACAGTTACACGGCACAGGACTTGAACTGTTTAAAGCCAAACAACCAGAAACGCCGACAATTACCAAATGGCTGGCTACCACGCTCCCAGAAAACAGTATTGTCGCGGTTGACGGGCGCGCCATCAGTTACGCTTTTTATCAAGGCCTCAAACAAGCCTTTGAAGCGAAAAACATTAAGATCATTCTCGACCTAGATTTGCTCACACCGATTTGGCTTGAAAGACCACCTCGCCCAAGTGCACCCGTATTCGAGCACCCCACCGCTTTTGCTGGCGTTGACACAGAAAATAAGTTAGCGAGAATCCGTTCTTGGTTAACCGAGAACCAAGTAGGTAGCTTATTAGTGTCAACGCTAGATGATGTCATGTGGACAATGAATATTCGAGGTGGTGATACGAATTACTGCCCAGTTTCTGAAGCCTATCTAGTTGTAGAGCAATCACTTGCGACACTGTTTATTGATAAAGCCAAACTGCCTCAAGACGTTGAAAGAGCGCTCACCAAGCAGAGTGTACACATTCGCCATTACAACTACGTAAGTCAGTATTTGAATCAGCAATGTGAGGGATTATCGCTCGCTTTTAACCCGACCCACACAGACAGCTTATTGGTGAGTTCGATTGAACGGAATGTGAATCTAAAGCCAATGGCTTGCCCTGTAACGGCAATGAAGGCCATAAAAAATGCGACTGAGCTAACTAGCCTAGAACAGGCATTAACAGATGATGGTGTGGCAATCGTAAGGTTTATGAACTGGCTCGAAGAGCAAGTTCCAAGCGGACTCGTTACAGAATTGTCTGCTGAGGCACAACTGAATCACTATCGCCGTCAAACCCGACATTATGTGAGTGACAGTTTCCGCACTATCGCAGGCTTCGCAGCTCACGGGGCAAAAATGCATTATGCCGCCGATGAAGAAAGCAATGCCGCAGTCAATGAAAGCAACTTCTTTCTCGTCGATTCTGGTGGCCAATACCTTGGCGGGACAACAGACATCACCCGTACTTTCCACTTCGGGTCACCGACCATTAAGCAGCGCAAAGATTATACCTTGGTGCTCAAAGCGGTCATCCGACTGACTCAGACTCGATTCATGAAAGGCTCTACGGGTGCCAATCTTGATATCATGGCGCGTGGCGTCTTATGGCAACATGGTATTGATTACAAGTGCGGCACTGGACACGGCGTAGGCATTTGCTTGAATGTTCACGAAGGCCCACAAAATTTCTCGCAAAGCCACCATGAGGTTGAGCTAAAACCGGGTATGGTCATTACTAATGAACCAGGCGTTTATCGCGAAGGTGAGTACGGGGTAAGAATAGAGAACATTCTTAAAGTTGTAGAAGTAGAACAAAATGAGTTCGGCACGTTCTACGGTTTTGAGACCATCACTCTTGCTCCAATTGCGACCAACGCCCTTGATTTATCAATGCTAGATCAAGCAGAGCTAGACTGGCTCAATCATTACCATTCACGAGTCTATCAAGCACTTAGCCCTTTTCTTGATACGCAAGATAAAAACTGGCTTCAACGCACAACCCAACTTATTGAGAAATAGGATATCAGCAAGCTTTATAACGTTTTCATTTTCATCTCAAACTCCTTGTTTGCCAGCCTTCGGGCTGGTTTTTTTTATAGAGATAACGGCGTGAAAAACAAAAACGCCCCGCAATGTTAGCGAGGCGATCAATTAAATTAAAATGATGCAGTTAAAATGCCCTACTGACGACACTTCTGAGCATCAAAATCAACGACGATGGCGGCATTCTCAAAGTCACCAGAGACTTTAACGTAGCCCCAGTAGTTACTCTGATTTGACAACGTAATACACTCTCCATTACCAATATTATCTGACCACCCGTGACGATTAGTATCATCCGGCCAACCAGAGTTACTGTATTCAAGCTTTAGGTTGCCCGTACCATTCCCCGTCGTTATCGCCAGATTTGAGCTCTCATTCACCGCTGGCACGCTTAGCCAAATGGTTTGTTGATTTGCCAAGCAAACAGGCTCTCCTGCTGTTAGGCGCCCACCGCTTACTTTACTTTGCACCGCGCAGTCTTGTGGCAATGTGTCATTACCGCCCAACGTTGAGATAACAACACTATGAGTGGCGGTTGCCGTCAAGCCTTCACTGTCTGTCACACTTAGACTGACCGAATACTCCCCTTCACTCCCATATTGGTGCGTCGGCTTGGTTTGTGTACTTGTCGAGCCATCACCGAAGTCCCATAAGACGCTGACGATCTTCCCGTTTGGGTCTGTACTGTTTTCACTGCTAAATGTAATGCTTTCACCGACTTTCCCCTTGTTGTTTGCGGTTATGACTGCATTAGGTGCACCATTTGAGACAAGGGCTTGCTGCCACTGCTCAAACTCACTTTGATATAAATTCGCCCATTGGGTGATCGTTGCTTTGTAATTGCTCCAATTCCCTTGGCGTGTTTCCACCAGCATTTGGTTTACGTCATCTTTATGATTTTCAAACATAAAACGTACAGCTAAGTACCCCCAACGATAAATTCGATCGACATCAAACCCATCATAAGTAGTCTCGAAAATCTCACTTAAGGTATATGTCGAGCCGTCTAAAATCGTCTCAAGTGCTGCTTGGTTGTCATTTTCTTGAGCGACATACTCTGCAATGCCTTCACTCCACCACACTATTTTTTCAGTTGGATGACTAAACCCTCCATAGAGATCAAATCGACCATCTAAGTAATGCACGTATTCGTGCTCTAAGTTCCAGACAAAGTGATCCGCGTTCGCATAAGAGGCTTCATAAGCAATAAAGTTGGGAATATTCCCCGGCTGGGAAGGATCGCCTTCCAAGTACATACCGCCATTGTCAGTACTAATATCGAAAATTGGCCCTGCGTACTTACCATAATCGGTGCTTGAATCGAAGATATTGACTTGGAGCTGAGTATTGTGGTCATCTTTTACTGGCTGTTCACCAGTTTCTAATGACTGATGAAAGTAACCCTCTTCGTAACCCATTTTAGAACATGCGGCCGCGTGTTGCTCTTGCGTCATATTCTGGGACAATATTCGAATTGTTGGACTACAAGTATAAGTTTGCGATAGCACTAAGCCTTTTAGCTCAGTTTCGAAATTACAAATTCCGAACTCACTACAATCTGCGTAATATGAGGCAGTGTCCGCCGCCGCAAGCCAAACCGCGTCACCCCGACCATACATTTCATACTGTTCAAAGATTCGACTCAGCTGACTCTTCACAACAGAACTCGCGTTACCCGTATACTTGGTCAAACGCCCGAGCTCTCGCCCCGCATTCGCGGCCATGAACTCATCTTCAGCACCGATTGATGATGCCCTCAGAGCAAAATCGCCTAAAGCTTTGGCAAGGTCCGTTTGGTTGCCAATTATTTGCACAAATTGCTCGTTCCACTGCCCACCAAACAAAATAGTGAAAACACCGTTAACTGCATTGCGCATATACCAGTGCTGGGCGTATTGATCATTCCAACGTGTAAGCCACTGGGTCACTTGCGGTAAGTACGCGTGCTGCAAGCCCGCACTATCCATAGTGATGATGACTTCACTAAGCACTTTGCCGTGACGGTCGCTGTTCTCATAGAAGTTTGCGGTATTAACAAACGCATCCACGGATTCTTTCACCGCTGGGGTAACCCATTCAATAAATGAGATGTTGTCATTGTAAAACTCGGCGTAATAACCCGCGCGCAAGTATAAGAAAAACGTTTCGAGTTCATCGCTCCCGCCACCTGTATACCCCTTCGCCAATGTCGTAGTGCGCTTCGCAATGTTGTACATATGATCGGAGCTAAATACCGACTCCTGAATCCGACTTTCAGCAGAGAATAACTGGTTCACGCACGTCGCGCCCTGACTTAAAATTTCGCTGATCAATTGGTTACTGCTTTCGGTAACCAATGCTTCCAAATCACAAGCAGTGCTCGACTCATCAAGGCTTTCAAGTGACTGTACTCGAGTTGCCTTGGAGGGCTGAATAGGGAGAGTTGCGGTTGGTTGGTATTCAACTCGATTGGATTCAACACCGTGTGTATGAGCCGAATGTGCATGTTGCTCTGTAACTTGAGAAACTGGCTCGCTTAACGCAAATACGCCAGTGCTGGTTAATGTTGTCGCAATCGCGACACTCAAAGTCTTCAGTTCCATCTAATTTCTTCTATATTGAGTTTTCCTTAAATGCATTACGTCTTTTGCATCGCCACTGCCCTTATTACTGCAAGAGCATCTCCATATAATCTACTCGCAAGACAAGATGAAACATTTTGTTAACAACTGAACGTGACGGTGTCAGTTTTTGGTACTCGAGTTGCCGTTGCACGAGCTTGCCAGAAATCGATTTGCTTTAGTAATATTGATCAACTAGTTGTTTATCTTTCCATTCAAATATCTTTTATTGCTCCTCACAAAAGCGATAAAATGGTTTCTTTTCTTTTTGCTAAACAACTCCTATGACCGACGCTGATATTGAGCTACAACATCTTTGGTTAGAAGTCCAAGCCGAACGCTGGCAAAACCTGCCACGCTTTTTATTCAGTTACTACTGCTACAAGCACAACCTTGTCAGTAAAACCAACAAAGTTTGTTGGGAGACGGCACGTGCAAGACTGCCCGCTTCAACATCAATAAAAGAGCGAAAAAAGGCGGTGGTTGAACCGTTAGTCTCTGAGGAAACCGTCGTTGGGTTATTGAAATCCATCAGCAAAGATGGGGAAATGACGTTTAACGTGATGGTAACCACACTTAATGCGTTTTTGCACTATGTTGTGATTAGCAAGGAAGAGAAAGCCCGACTTAAACCAAACATGCCAGCTAGTTGGTATCAGCGATCAAACAAGTCGCCTTTGGCACGTTTCGAGCAGGCTGGCATTAATCTACAGGAGTGGCATGTCAGTCATCGCTGATGATAAACACAAAAGACAAGCGCCTACAATGAGGCGCATTTGGTCAAAAATTGAGGAGCACCTAAACAAAAGTGCGTAGCGAGCAACAAAGAAAAAGTTTGGTTATTCTTGAATGCCTCGAATGCGTACATTACGCCTACGTAGAACTTCTAAAGTCACGAGCAAACACACCGACATAAAAATCAGCAACGTAGCGACCGCCAATATAGTCGGACTGATTTGCTCTCGAATTCCTGACCACATCTGCCTAGGAACGGTTTTTTGTTCTGCCCCAGTCAGGAATAACGCCACCACAACCTCGTCGAACGAAGTGCCAAAAGCAAACAAGCCGCCAGAAATCATCCCCGGACGAATCAGAGGAAAGGTAATGTGTCTGAAAGTATAAACAGGGTTTGCTCCTAAGCTAGCCGCCGCTTTTACCAAGCTATGGTCAAAGCCGCTTAACGTCGCAGTAACGGTAATGACGACAAAAGGCGTACCTAACGCAGCGTGTGCCAAAATGACGCCTAAATAAGTTTGTGATAAGCCAAGGCGTGTGTAGAAAAAGTACATCGCAGCAGCAGAGATAATGACTGGTACGATCATGGGCGAGATCAACAGCGCCATAATCGTATTGCGAAAAGGCAAGTTACTACTTGCTAAACCCAACGCCGCCAGAGTTCCCAGCCCTGTTGCAACGAGTGTCGCCATAAAAGCAATGAACGTGCTATTTTTCAGCGCCAACAGCCACTGATCACTAGTAAACATTTCTTGATACCAGCGAGTAGAATACGCTTCCGAATCAAGGTTTAACATCCCCTCGGTAAAAGTAAAGTAAGGCGTTGCATTAAACGATAACGGGATGATGGTCAGAATTGGAGCGATTAAAAAGAACAGCACCAACCCACAAAAAGCTAAGTAACCTGCGTAAGCAACTCGCTCTACTTTTGATGCATAGTTTGGTAATGCCATGGTTATCCTCCTACCTTAAGGTTATTAATACCAACCACACGGTTGAATATATAAAACAGAACCAGTACAACGAACAAAAGCAGTCCACCCAATGCGCCAGCCATCCCCCAGTTCAGTGATGTCTGCATATGATAGGCAATCATATTGGAGATCATCTGTCCGCTTCTTCCACCAACCAAAGCGGGCGTAATGTAGAAGCCAATAGAAAGAATGAAAGTAAGCAAGGCCCCCGCACCTATCCCCGGTAACGTAAGCGGCATATAAACTTTGATGAACGCAATGAAAGGCGTCGCGCCTAGAGAACGAGCGGCACGGAAATAAGTTGGGCTAATTCCTTTCATTACGCTATACAGAGGCAGGATCATAAAAGGCAACAGAATGTGCACCATAGACACCACCGTTCCGAAGGTATTGTGAATCATCTGAATTCGCTCAGAAGTAAAACCCGACCAAATAAGGAGATCATTAATGACCCCTTGGTTTTGCAGCAGAACAATCCAAGACGTGGTTCTGACTAACAATGATGTCCAAAATGGCAGCAGCACAATAATTAAAAGTAAGTTCGCGCGCTTATCAGGTAAATTGGCAAGCAGGTAAGCAACGGGGTACGCCATCACCAAACAAATTAAGGTGATTGAAATAGACATCCAAAAAGTTTTAAAGAAAAGGTCGACGTATATTTGGCGTTTTTCTGGTTGGGGCTCAATGTCTCCAAACTCATTCACTTGCAAGTCTAGCGCTGCAAGATAGTGACTGAATGTTAATGCGCCACTAAGATTCTTAAACGCCGCCCAATATTTAGGATTAGTCCATCGCTTATCCAGCTTAGCCAACTGTGTCACCGAGCTCGGCAGCGACGTCAAACGAGACAACTTTCTGCCGGTTTTCATGAGTAAACTGCGCATACCAGACTCTTCAATATTCATCCGGTTGGCTATTTTCGGCAGCTCTTTGCTTTGATAAAGCGCAAGTACTTCAACAGAGAATGCCTCAATGACTTCTTGATGAGGCTGACCTTGATAATCCCAACTTTCTAAGGCTTGAATAGTTTGTGGTAGTGACAGGGATATTTCTCGGTTATCCACGCTTCGATAAAGCATGTCGAGGATAGGAAAAGCAAACGTAAGCAGAATAAAACACACCAATGGCGTTGTGAGCATAATGGAGCGAAGCTTTTTTCGGCGCTCGGCCTTTTGCAACTGCGCTTTCAAATTGGTTTCTTGCTCATGAACTTGGCGTTCGATTTCCAATACAGAATCTAATGCGGTTAGCTCTCGACTCATGCTGCTACCTCGCTACTTTGAGTTTGTGTCCCATCAAGAGCATGGCAATCGTCACTTTGCCAACCAATACGACAAATTGAGCCAGGCGTTAACTGCAAGTGTTTACGATTATCGTTAGGTACTTTAACGATGAAGTGACCAACGCTCTCTACTTCGACGACCAGACGATAATGATCACCGTGATAAATCAATTCTCGTAGGACGCCCGAGACTTGGTTCTCACAAGACGCTTTCTCTGGTTGAATAACAATCTTTTCTGGTCGAATGGAAAGTGTTGTTCTCTGCCCTTGCTCAGAGACTCTGACAGGTTTCGCAGTAAATAACTCTTTCCCAACGAGCACTTGGCAATACTTTCCGTCCCACTCTTTGACTAAACCTGAGAGTTGGTTGTTTTCTCCGATAAACTGCGCAACAAACGTATTACTCGGAGATTCATAAAGCTCGGTTGGTGTCGCGAGTTGTTGCACTTCGCCGTGATTAAAAACCGCAATACGGTCGGACATAGTGAGAGCTTCGTCTTGATCGTGCGTCACATACAAAATGGTGATACCAAGCTTTTCATGCAAATGTTTAATTTCCATCTGCATTTGCTCACGCAGCTGCTTATCTAACGCGCCTAGTGGTTCATCCATCAAAACGAGTTTAGGCTCAAACACTAATGCTCGCGCTAACGCAACACGCTGTTGTTGACCACCTGATAACTGCTTCGGGTATCGAGTCGCAACATGCTCAAGCTCGACCATTTCTAATACACTCTGAACTTTGCTTTGAATCGTGTCACTGTCGAGTTTTCGCACCTTTAAAGGAAACGCAAGATTCTCAGCAATGGTCATATGTGGAAACAACGCATAGTTTTGAAACACCATACCAATATCGCGCTTGTGCGGCGCGAGATGATTGACAGGAACGCCATCAATATAAATGTCTCCACCGGTCGCAGTTTCAAAGCCTGCTAGCATCATCAAGCAAGTGGTCTTGCCCGATCCTGACGGCCCCAACATAGTAACGAACTCTCCAGGAGCAATATCTAAGTTGAAGTCTTTCACCACCAAATTCGTGCCATCGTAGGTTTTCTTAACGTGTTGAAAGCTGACATAGTCCTTGTTTTCCGTGCTCATGACTTCCCTCTTCTCATTTTTTGAATATTACGAATGAGTAGAGCGTCAGTTAACGCTCTACTAAACAGCACAATTACAGATTGTATTTGGATAGGTCTAAGCGGGTTTCTAATGCATGTTCAACCATTTGAATGACTTGTTGACGCTCTTCACCTTGTAAGAGTTGGCGTGGCGCACGAACTTGTTCAGAGCCACGTCCGCAGACTTGCTCGGCCAATTTTATGCACTGAACCAGCGTAGGAATGGTGTCTAAACGCAGTAGGGGTAAGAACCAACGGTAGATCTCTAACGCTTCAGCATAACGACCTTGGCTTGCCAGTTTATAAATCGCAACGGACTCTTCTGGGAATGCGTTGGTTAAACCAGAAATCCAGCCGGTCGCACCTAGCATCAATGATTCAAGAGCGATGTCATCAACACCACTGAACACGGTAAAGCGGCCATCAAATTTATTGTAAAGCTCGGTGATACGACGAGTATCAGTGGTCGACTCTTTGATAGCTACAATACTTTCAAACTCAGCCAGTTTCGCCATGATATCGAGGTTTACATCGACACCATAAGCAACCGGGTTGTTGTAAATCATGATTGGCATTTCTGGCGTTGCTTCTGCTAGCGTGCGGTAATATTCGAACGTTTCGCTCTCAGACGTGCGGTAAACCATGGCAGGCATCACCATACAACCATCGATACCAATTTTGTACGCATCCTGCATGTAATCAACAGCTGCTGTGGTAATAGACTCTGCTGTACCAGCAATCAAAGGCACACGGCCATTTACGACTTCTTTTGCCGCTTGCAAGACCTGGCGTTTCTCCTCCGGGTACAACGCGCAGTTCTCACCGACGGTACCCAAGCAGATAATGCCATTCACACCATCTTTAATTTGGTTATCTATAACAGTTTGCGTTGCGTCTAAGTCGATTGACTGATCTTGACGAAATTGCGTACTGACCGCCGGATAAACACCTTTCCAATCAATTTTCATGAACTACTTTCCTTATATGTATATTGTATGCAATTTAAATGAACGAGCGAAAATGCTCAGACATGGCTATCTATGCCATTTTCTAACAACACCGCCTTTACAGCGGCCAAATCAGCCAAAGCACTGCCAACTGATTTGTATAAAGTAATGACCTCATCGTTTTGACGTCCTGAGATTTGTTGGGCGCAAAGCTGCGGTAATTCCCCTTTGATATCGTCTGACGTGAATACGCCCTCTTGAATTGGAATGAGAAGATCGCCCGCTTCGGCTAATACATTAATACGGCTATCAACATACACCTGTGCTCGTTGCACTGCTTCGGAGTCGCATTCACGCTTGTCCAAGTCATGATTACCGACCAAATCAATATGGGTGCCCGGCTGCACGTCTGCGCCATTAAACAAAGGCTCTGCTGATGCAGTAATACAGCTGATGATGTCAACGTGTTTGATAACGTGGTCCACTTTTTCTACGACTGAAACGCGAAACCGACGCTCATCAGGAAGCGACTGATACTCTGAAGATGACACAATGGCATCTACCGTCGCCTCGGCTTTATCTGAGTTACGCCCCCAAATATAAACCTGCTTAAGTGGGCGAACCGCAGCGTATGCCCACGCAAAATAAGGCGCAAGATTGCCCGTTCCGCAGATCAACAGACGATCAGCATCGGGACGCGCCAAATAGTCCGCTGCCAACGCAGAAGCTGCGGCGGTGCGCCAAAACGTTAAAACTTTACCGTCCACGAGTGCGAGCGGCTCACCATCGTTTCGTCTAAAAACAAGCAGCTTAGATGCAAGCGTATCTTTGCCTTGCTCAGGGTTATGCGGGAAATACGTAAAGGCTTTCACCGCAATCAACTCCTGGTTCCAAGCTGGAAGTAGCGCAAACGCCTCGTATTCTCCCTCTTCTAAGGGCATGACTCGGCGTTGAGGTATTGTTGCTGGCCGCGAGTACATTTCACGCATCGTTTCAATAAGAGACTTCATTGTTAAACATTGCGCGACTTGCTGTGCTTCGATGACTTTCATCATTTCTCCGAAAACATAAATACAGTTGAGGAAAGTACGGAACCTCGCTTATGGATGAAAACTCGACCCCATACAAAAATTAACGCCTAGTTAAGCAGCCAGGTATTGAACTCTTCATTTAGTTCATCCGCGTAGTCTGACCACCATTCATCGTTAATCAGGAAGGCGGTTTGGAAGTTTTGAGGTGCGGTAGGAAGGTTCGCTAAAATGTCTGGGTTCACCTCCGCCGAAGACGACTTACGCGTAGGCCCATAGGCAACGTACTTAGCTTGATCAGCTAATGGTTTTGTTCCTGAAGAAAAAGCAATGAAGTCCAATGCAAGCTTTGTGTTCTCACTCCCTTTAGGTATCGCCCATCCATTCATGTAACCCATTTGACGGTCCCATATAATCCGAAATGGTTGACCTTCATCCTTACGGGCATTGTGGATTCGGCCGTTAAACGCCGAGGCGATCACCACTTCTTTGTCTGCAAGCATTTGAGGTGGCTGGGCACCTGTTGTCCACCACAGCACTTCTGATTTGATCGTATCCAACTTAGCAAAAGCACGCTCACGCCCCGCTTCGGTTTCGAGCAGGCTGTAGACCTCTTCTGGCTTTACACCATCAGCCAATAGTGCCCACTCAAGATTACCCTGAGGCTGTTTTTGCAATGCACGTCGACCTGGAAAAGTTTTTAGGTCAAAGAGATCGGTCAACTTGCTAGGCAAAGCCTTACCTTTAAACGCGTCTTCGTTCACCGCTAATACAGTGGACACTACGATGGTATTGATTGCGCACTCGTGAATCGCACCATCAATAAAATCCTCTTGTGCTGGTGTTCCATCTGCGCCCGGAGGCAAAATACTTGGGCTCACTGGTTCTAGTAACCCTTCGGCGCAACCACGAACAATGTCTGGCTTGTCGAGAGAAACCAAATCCCAGCGCACATTGTTCGCTTCCACCTGCGCTTTAATTTCAGCTAATCCGCCGCTGAAATCCTCGGATACGATCTCGACACCTGTTTTTTTAATGAAAGGCTTGTGATATGCCTCCACTTGGCTCTTGGTGAATGCACCACCCCAAGATACGACCGTCAATTTGTCTTCAGCATAAGCAGAGGTCCCCAACAGCATTCCTGAAATCAACAGCGCCAATGGTGCTTTGGTCATTCGTGACATGTTTTACTCCTTTTGGTTGTTTTTCTGGAGGCATCCGAGTACGGCTGTTGGATACCAGTTTTTGTTAAAATTAAGTTAACATTAGCATTTAATATATTTTATACAATATTTAATATTAAATTTTTTCAGGCGAATCGTTGTAATGAAAAAGGTGAAAGATCAATCGATGTCGGCTTTCCTTCGATAAGCTCTAAAAGGAGATCTGCCGTAATCGCCGCTTGAGTTAATCCAAGGTGTTGGTGGCCAAATGCCAGTAATACATTTCCATCCCAAATGCTATCAATAACCGGTAACGAGTCGACTGTTGAAGGCCGATTCCCCATCCACTTTTCTCCTTGCCTGAGTGGATGTAACCCCGATTCAAACATCTCATCACCTAACTGAAAAAGCATTTCTGAACGTTTCATATTGGGTGGTGATTCTACATCGGCATACTCAACAGTGCCTGCCAAGCGTAGCCCACCAGACATCGGAGTCATGATGAATTTTCTATCGGCAGAGCTAATAGGAAATGGCAGTACATCACGCTTGTCATCCACCATTAGGTGATAACCTCGCTCGGCTTGAATAGGCACTTTGACTCCGGTTAGTTGCCGTATCAAAGGCTTAGAATGTACACCAGCGGCAACAATGATTCGGTCAAATGAATACGTTTGAGACTCAACCAGCACCTCGCCATTTTTCGCCAACGCAGATACACCGTTTTGTAAAACCTTACCGCCAAGAACTTCAAAAGCTTCACTTAGCTCAACACAGAGCTGATAAGGGTCTAGCGTATGACCTGTATCGGGAAAAAAGACGCCGACACGAACCTTATGACTGAGATCAGGTATCCGCTCTCGAATCGCCTCTTGTGTCCAAACTTGATACGCCACACCGTTTTTAGCCAGTGAGTTAAGCGTGCTTTGATAATTCTGAAACAGTTTCTCGTTTTCAAAAGTGAGCAATGAACCATTCATTTTTATTAGATGTGCTTTTCCGATTGAATCAAGCACGCCACGCCAACTTGCCACTGACCGCTCGTTAAGACTCTTAATCGCGTTTTTTGCCCGCTCCGCGGCTGATGGCTTTGTTTGTAATAGAAAACGAATCATCCACCCGATTGTGTTTGGAATATCTTGCCAACGGATCGAAACCGGACTTTTGGAATCTAGCAGCATTTTAGGTAATTGTGGAAGCAGCGCTGGCGTTGCAAGAGGGAAGATTTGCTCAGTCGCGATATGACCTGCGTTTCCCTTAGAGCATCCATTCCCCACGCCATTGGGATCAAAAATCGTGACTTGATAACCTTGTTGCTGCAACTTCAATCCAATTGATAAGCCAATAATCCCCGCACCTATCACGGCGATCCTTTCCTTTTTGGTTTCATCCTTGACCAACATAAATATGCTCCGAGTCACACTTGAAAACGTAGATTGTATACAATATATTTTACATTACGTTAACATCACTATTGTTTAATTCAACCATTTTTTCAGCAAGGAGCGAAAAATGAGACAAGGAACTTTTTTCTGTATTGATGCCCACACCTGCGGCAACCCAGTTAGGCTGGTAGCAGGCGGTGTGCCTCCACTCGAAGGCAATACCATGAGCGAAAAGCGCCAATACTTTCTTGAGCATTATGATTGGATTCGTCAGGCACTCATGTTTGAGCCTCGCGGACACTCAATGATGTCGGGGTCCGTTGTCTTGCCTCCTTGCAGCGATAACGCAGACGCTTCAATTCTGTTTATTGAAACCAGTGGCTGCTTACCAATGTGTGGCCACGGCACCATTGGAACCGTCACTACCGCTATCGAGAATCGCCTTATCACTCCCAAAAAAGAAGGCCGTTTGATACTTGATGTCCCAGCAGGACAAATCGCAGTGCACTACCAAACAAAAGGTGACAAGGTCACGTCGGTGAAGATATTTAACGTACCAGCTTACCTTGCCCACCAAGACGTAACCGTGGACATAGAGGGCTTAGGTGAGCTCACTGTCGATGTTGCTTATGGCGGAAACTATTACGTAATCGTCGATCCTCAAGAAAACTACGCCGGACTTGAACACTACTCTCCAGATGAAATTTTGATGCTTTCACCAAAAGTTCGCGAAGCGGTATCTCGAGCGGTTGAGTGCGTACATCCAGAAGATCCAACAGTGTGCGGTGTTTCTCACGTGCTATGGACCGGAGAGTCCACTCAAGAAAACGCCACCGCTCGAAATGCTGTGTTTTACGGCGACAAAGCGTTGGATCGTTCGCCATGTGGTACGGGAACAAGTGCACGTATGGCGCAATGGCATGCAAGAGGCAAGCTCAATCAAGGGGAAGACTTTGTTCACGAAAGTATCATCGGCAGCCTATTTCAAGGACGTATAGAAGGCATTACCGAAGTGAATGGCAAAGCCGCTATTTTGCCAAGCATTGAAGGATGGGCACAAGTATACGGTCACAACACGATATGGGTAGACGATGAAGACCCATATGCGTACGGATTTGAAGTGAAGTAATAAGGATAGTAAGGAAGAATGATGAACCCACAAGAACCAACCACTTTTTACGCAGTCAACGCCTTTACTGGTGAGCCTCTACCTATAGCGTTTCCGGTACATGGAGAGCAAGAAGTTAATCAAGCCGCCTCAGCCGCCCAAAGCGTTGCGCGTGAGTTTCGCCAACTAAGCAATGCAAAGCGAGCGAGCTTACTTTGCTCTATCGCCTCTGAATTGGAAGTGAAGAGTGAAGAAATCGTTGCTCGTGCTCATTTGGAAACTGCCCTTCCCGAAGCACGTTTAAGCGGTGAAATAGGACGTACAGCGAGCCAATTAAGACTATTTGCCGAGGTTGTGAGATCGGGTAATCACCATCAAGCAATTTTCGATACGCCAAACCCAAACCGTCAACCACTGCCAAAACCAGATATTCGCCGTCAACAAATCGCAATTGGCCCTGTCGCCGTGTTTGGTGCGTCTAATTTTCCGCTCGCATTTTCTACGGCAGGTGGTGATACGGCTTCGGCACTGGCAGCTGGCTGTCCTGTGATTGTAAAAGGCCATACCGCCCACCCTGGCACCAGTCAACTTGTTGCAGAGTGTATTGAGGCTGCACTGGAGAAAGAGTGCTTACCGCAAGCCATCTTCACGCTATTGCAAGGCAACAAACGCGCACTTGGCCAAGCACTCGTTACCCATCCAAAAATTAAAGGGGTTGGGTTTACAGGCTCCGTCGGTGGTGGCCGTGCGCTGTTCAATCTAGCTCAGCAAAGACCAGAGCCAATCCCATTCTATGGTGAACTAGGGGCGATTAACCCAACATTTATTCTCCCTTCAGCCATACGAGCAAACGCCTCATTGGCTGAAGAGTTTGTAGCTTCTATGACTTTGGGCTGTGGACAATTTTGTACTAAACCTGGCGTTGTATTTGTCTTGAATAGCCCAGAAACGCAAGCCTTTATCGAGACCGCTCAAGGGCTAATTCGACAACAATCAACGGCCACTTTGCTAACTCAAGGAATCCGAGAAACGTATGAATCCGAAGTGAATAAGCGAGCTTCCGAAACAGGCATTAACGTCACTCGTTCTGAACAAGCAGAAGCGACCAATGTCTCACCAGCACTGTTCGTGACGGACAGTAAAAACTGGCGTGAAAACCCGCAATGGGAGGAAGAAATATTTGGTCCTCAATCGTTAATCGTAATCTGTGAAGATTTCGATGACATGTTGAAACTGAGTGATTCACTGACTGGCTCGCTCACCGCAACCCTTCACGCTACCGCTGAAGACGAAGAACAAGCCAAGCAACTGCTGCCAAGTTTGGAAGAAATCGCCGGACGCCTTGTATTCAACGGTTGGCCAACTGGCGTCGAGGTTGGTTACGCTATGGTTCATGGTGGACCATATCCGGCTTCAACCAATTCTGCCTCAACATCTGTCGGTGCGGAGGCTATTCATCGTTGGTTGCGTCCGGTCGCTTATCAAGCTTTGCCAGAATCTTTATTGCCGGATTCATTAAAAGCGTCGAACCCACTAGGTATCCAACGCGCCATAGATGGCAGTGTGTCCCAATAAGATCAACAAATGGCTCAAAAAGGCATCAACTGATGCCTTTTATTTCACTCTACTTCTCAAAACCTTCTTTCCTAGTTGGTTTGTGCCAGAAAAACAATAAACTACTAAAGTAAAATGGATTGGATACAATATTAATTTAACGGGAGACTTCAATGTCACAGAAACCTGTTTTTAAAACGCGCACTCAGCTCGTTGAGGAAGCAATTCGAACTCAGATCTTGAAGGGCGAGTTAAAAACTGGTCAACCTTTACGTCAAGATGCGTTAGCAAAAGAGTTTAATGTTAGCCGAATTCCTGTGCGTGAAGCGTTAGTTCAATTGGAAGCACAAGGACTCGTTAGCTTTGAACCTCACAAAGGTGCGACGGTCACCGAGCTATCTCCAGAGAAAATCAATGAGCTATTTGAACTGCGCGCTGTCGTGGAGTGCCACATTTTAGAGCGTGCGATTCAAAATATGACAGACGCTGACCTTGAACGCGCGCGCGAAGTTCGCGAACGTTTCGAGTCAGTAGTGAACAGTGGCGACGAAGTAGAAGAATGGAGCAACTACAACTACGAGTTCCACAAAGCCCTATATGCGCCAGCCAACATGCCTGAAACTATGGACGTCATTTACAACCTGAACACAAAGTGTGACCGATACATACGCATGCAGCTATTGTTTACTACAGGCATTAAAAAGGCAGAAGAAGAGCACTTAAACTTGTTTGAAATGTGCCAAAATCGCGATATCGAAGGCGCCAAGTACCTGCTGAAAAAACACATTCTAGAAGCGGGCACAGCGATTCGAAACCTGCTGCTTGAAAGGCAAAATATCAGCCAGTAAACGGAATAACGAATAAGGTGATATTCAAGGATGAATGTTGGACCAAAGTTTTTACTCGCAGCGCTACGACAAAAGATTAAAGAAGAAGGGCTTTGCTACAATTCCTTGTCAGAGAAAAGTGGCATCCCTTTATCTAGTATTAAACGCCACCTACATAATCCAGCTTTAGGTTTGGATAAAGTACTTATTTATCTGAACTACCTGAATACCGATCTCATCGAACTCGCAACCTTAGCCAACGAGCTTCAGCACCAAAACGAGCAAATGCTAACAGATGAAGAGAGCGCCCTTTTCGTTGAGCATCCTTATTTACTTGATTTTATTTATATGCTGACTTCTCGTGATATTAAACCGCAAGAGATAGCCCAAACTTACGGGCTTTCTGATACAAGCTTACGATTCTATTTACGTATCGCGGAAATTCTAGGATATGTCGAAAACTTCGGAGACGGCTTGTTTTATCGTTCTGGTCGTCGATTTATTATGGAAGAAGGTACGGCATTAGACACCTTATTCAAAGAGCGATTTCAACAAGATTCGCTTTCTCATGATATCAACCCAGGCGTATGTATAGGTCGCATTAGGCTCACCGAAGAGCAGAAAGTGCAAATAGAGGACGAGCTTTGTAATAAATTAGCGAAACTTAACGCAGTTAACACTTCCAACAATGAAGGTGAACTAACAAATATATTAATGCGCTGCACTCCCGGTGCTCAGATATTTTTCGCTGATGATTTACCTAACATTGACGGAAGCTTATTAAAGCACGTCGCTCAACTCACTAAATTAAGTTAAAGCATCAGATAAATAAATCAAACACCCCCGAGATAACATCATATATCCCTACCAAACTATTGATTCAAAGCGTTTCCTGAATCTAATTCTGATTTTTTATTTAGCAAGCGTCGCTTAGTCAACTAAGAACTTGTCTTAATTTCACACTTATTAATTGTCTTGTTAGCTCTTTTGAAATAGACAGAAAACTTAAGTAATGACTAATTTAGCTTAAGTATAAAAGACAACTTTTTTACGTTATTTACCTCACACTATTTAACTATAAATTTGCAGACGAACAAATTAAATTAATACATTCACCTAGCTAATAAAAACAAAAGCAAAACACATAATTATAATTCTATTATTTATAAGGACATAGAAAAGTGAAATTTAAGTATTCTTTAGCAACGGCAGTCACTCTCGCATTATTACAAGGCTGTGGCGGTGGTGGCAGTGATAGCTCATCACCTACTCCGTCCACTAGCAGTGCAAACGGTCCAACGTGGAAAGTTCATGATTTTAGCCAACCGTCGAAAACGTTTATCAACCAATGTGAAACGCCCCGCGTCGGACTGGACCCATATGACAACTATGCCGCCTATCCAGATAAATTGGGCTCTGCATTACACGAAAAACTCTTTTTAAGAGCTTTTACTAACGAAACGTATCTATGGTATGACGAGGTTCCTGATAATAATCCAGCAAACTACAAAACTGTTACTGATTACTTCAATACGCTGGTCACCTCTGCTACTACCGCGACGGGTAAACCAAAAGATCGCTTCCATTTTACCGTCCCTTATGAGGATGATATGAAATCATCGCAATCCGGTTTAGTTGCTGGATTTGGTTTTAACTGGGCATTCCTACGTGGCGTACAACCTCGAGACGTTCGTATTTCCTACACTGAAGAAGCCTCGCCAGCTGATAGAAGCGGCATTGCTCGTGGTGATAAGCTTCTGAAAATCAATAATATTGATGTGGTTAACACCGGTAGTCAGTCCGACATTGATTTTATTAATAAAACGCTCTTTAACCCTGACATCAATCAAGATTACACCTTCACATTTGAGAGTGTTGGCGGTCTAGAGAAAACCGTGACGCTTACCGCCTCTGATGTCATGACCTCTCCAGTTAAAAATGCCAAAGTGATTACACAAAATGGTATGCGGATCGGCTATCTGCAATACAACTCCTTTGAACCAAGCGCTCAAGCCCCGCTTATTGAGGCGTTCAGTACGCTCTCAGCAGAGAATGTTGACGAGATCGTCGTTGATTTACGTTACAACGGCGGTGGCTTAGTCCTTCAGTCCTCGCAAGTAGGCTACATGCTAAGCGGTGCTGGTCAGAACCGAGTCTTCAGTGAGTTGATTCATAATGACAAAGTGATGCGTACCATTAAAGATGGGGATAACATCTATCGCTTTACGAATCTAGCAATAGACTGGGCAGCACAGAAATATTCGGACCAAGTGCTTCCGACACTGAACAAAAAGCGCGTATATGTACTGACTTCAGGAGGCACGGCTTCCTCAAGTGAACTGTTGATCAACGCTTTGCGCGGCATTGATGTGGAGGTTATCCAAATAGGCTCAACAACCACAGGTAAACCGTATGGGTTCTCACCAGAACAAAACTGCGGCACTATGTACTACACTATTCAGTTCAAGTCGGCGAACGAGAAAAAATTTGGCGACTTCGCTGATGGTTTTATTCCTACTCCAAAGAGCCAAATCAATACCGAGTTAGGCTTAAACAACAGAGTGGAAGGTTGCTGGGTCAATGACGACCTAACAAAACCATTAGGCGATCCATCTGAAGGTATGCTTTCTGCGGCACTAAACTACATGGAAACTGGAACCTGTCCGCCAGTATCCCCTTCAAGTTTCAACGCCATGCCGCGTAACATTTCATCTCCAGAGTTAAGCGATCTTCGCTCTCCGCTACGAACAGAGGCAATTCATGTTGAGATCAACTAACTTTTTACGAATGCTGATTCGGGTTGCGCTTTTCTTAGGCACTTCGATTTCTTTGATAGGATGCCAAGCTATGTCACAAGAACCCGTTGAAGCATTGAGTAAAAAGAACTCTCCGGAAACAGTCATAGAGATTCAAAACGCGATCGCAGAAATCCAAGGGACACCAGCACCTAGAATCGCAAATAACGTATTTGAATCCTCACCGCATTTGTTGATTGAAAAAGGACGAGTAAAAGGGAACAACAATCAACTGTTGGATGGCAGCTATGCGGATCTTCCAGACCAATATACGTTGCAGATAAGAGGTGAAACCTGTGGCTTGTACTATGCCAAAACAGATACTTTTGTCTCTCTCAGTTCACTAGATTGTGAGCCCATCATTAAGTTTTAGATCTCCCAAAATAGAAGCCCGCTGATATCAGCGGGCTTCCTACTTTATTGTTCAGTGTGAAACGGTCAACGTTACTTTAGTTCAATCCATGCTTTGCGCTGTTGCTTATCCATGTATGACCAAGCTACAAAGCGGCTCACTTTCTGCCCTTGACTCATTTCAACCACACAAACGGCTTTCACACCCAATTTTTCAAGCTGCTTACGCATCGGGCGAACGTTGTCTTTTTTGGATATAAGTGTTGTAAACCACAAGACCTGCGCGGCAAAAGCTTGGCTTTCATTCGCCATTTTTCGGATAAACGCCGCTTCTCCGCCTTCACACCACAATTCAGCGTTTTGACCGCCAAAATTCAACGCAGGTTTACTTGTCTTTACTTGTGCGGTTTGAGGTTTTAGCCCTTTCTTGCGCTGGTTTGCTTTTAGATTATCGATTTTACGCTGGCTGCCCATAGCGGCATCTTCCGCCGAACGGTGGAATGGCGGATTACATGTCGTCACATCATAACGATCATTCGGTTGAATGATACCTCGATAAATATTGGCATCATTGTATTGCTGTACCAGTGCAATTTTTCCCGTCAAAACACGATTGTGCTCTACGATCGTTTGAGCCGATTGGATGGATTTTGGATCGACATCGCTGCCCGTATAGTGCCAACTGTATTTTGTTACACCAACAATCGGATAAATACAGTTTGCTCCCACGCCAATGTCCAACGCTTTCACTTTTTGGTGCGCGTACTGACCTTTTACTTCACCATCAAGTAGTTCTGCCACTCGGTGAATGTAATCAGCGCGGCCCGGAATCGGTGGGCAAAGGTAGGTGTCGGGAATGTCCCAGAACTCGATACCATAATACGCAGCAAGCAATGCTTTATTGAGCATTTTAACAGCATTAGGATCAGAGAAGTTTATGGAGTCTTCCCCTTTCGGATTTTTGATAACGAATGGCTTTAACTGTGGTTCACTTTCCACGAGTTTTTTAAAATCGTAACGACCTCGATGAACATTACGCTCATGCAAACCATTCTTCGCTATTTTTATGAACTCGACTTCGCTCTTTCCTGCAGGCTGCGAGGATTTGCGCGCAACTTTGTCTTTAACACGCTTCGGCTTGGCTTTATTCGCGTCTTTATTCTGACCCGCCATTGAAGTCTTTGGCTTTGCTTGCTTCGCGTTGTGATTATTGTTCTTCATTCAAATTCGCTTTTAAATCGAGGTAAATCATAAACAAACGAGCATCAAATTCGAGTTGGTGATACTCAGGCTCCATATAGCAACATAGCTGATAGAACGCCTTGTCGTGGTTTTTCTCACGAGTATGCGCCAACTCATGTACCACCATCATTCTTAATAGTGGCTCGGGCGCATCCTTAAATACATTGGCAATGCGAATCTCGTTTTTCGACTTCAGCTTACCGCCATGGTTTCTACTGATTACACTGTGCAAACCAAGCGCGTTGTTTACCGCGTGAATTTTCTTATCGTAGACAACTTTACTGATTGGCGCGGCTTTCTTCATGTAGCGGTTTTTGATTGCCATGGCGTACTCATAGAGCGCCCTTTCGCTTTTGATTTGGTGCCTATCGGGACAACGCTTTTCGAACCAAGGAACAAACTTGCCACTCGCTATCAATGAGCTCACCTGCTCTACGATGTTTTGTGGGTAGCCCTGAATGTATCGAAGTGACGGATGCATAGAGTTAACGTCTGTTATGACAAAATAAAGGCGCTCAATATACCTGAGATAAAAGACAGTTTCACCTTAGCTTTCGCCTTTCATTTATGGTGAAAGGCCGTTAAACTTCGCCTCCCAATGATAATGGAGAGAAATTCAATGAAACGTGTCGTTCTTTATGTCAAAGACAAATGCCCTCACTGCAAAGATGCTCAACGTTATCTGGATTCGAAAAATATTAACTATCGTTTGTGCAATGCTAAGATGCAACGCGGTCGCAAAGAACTTGATGCGCTTGGTGCTCGTTCAGTGCCAGTTTTAAAAATTGGTGATCGGGTAATGATTGGCTGGAACCCAAAGAACTTCGAGAAGATGTACAAAGGCGACTAGTGCTCGGACGATGAATCTGCGCTGCGTTTAAACGTAGCGCTTGATAAAGTCGATAAACGTTCGATCTGCTATTGATAAGTACCCCTGCTTGCGCCAAGCAAGTGCCAGATCCAGCGTCACTGGTGGTTCAAACGGTAAGCCAACAACGCCCGACTCATGTTGAGTCACCAATTCCAGTAACGCGGTAATCGCAAACTCTTGTTTTACAATACTCAAAATCAAAGGCAGTAAGTTGGTCTCGAATGATGACTTCATGGTAAACCCATGCTCCTCACTCACCTGATCCAAAAATTCGCGGTGAAAATAGCCATGCTGAAACATAACCAAATCGTGTTCAAAGAACTCATCAAAAGTAAGAGCGTGTCGCTGGGCTAACTCATGCTCAGGTGAAACAACTGCGACCATTTGGCTAGTAAACAAATGGTCAGTTTCTAGATCATCAGGCACATTATCACAACTGATCACACCAATATCGAGTTGACCATTGAGCAGCATACGACGAATCGATTGAGTCCCAGCTTCGACCAAGGTCAATTTTAACTCCGGGAACTGGCTTTTAAACGCCATCACAATTCGTGGAAAAAAATAACTGCCCATCATTGATGGCGTCCCGAGCCTTACTTCGCCTTTCGCTAAACCTTTCAGCTCATCAATCGCGAGCTGCGCGTCGTGCAACTGTTGAATCACCCGCTTAGCATGCACAAGTAACGTTTCGCCCTCTTTCGTTAAGCTGATTTTTTTATCATCACGGCGAAATAGGGTAACGCCCAAAGACTGCTCAAACTTTTTGATAGAAATGCTTAATGCGGGCTGGGCAATATGCAGGGCTTTCGCTGCATGGGTAATGTTTCCATGTTCAGCGACCGCCAGAAAATGTTTAAGTTGTTTCGATTCCATTAGATCAAAAATATATGGTGTCCATATTTTTAATATATTTTTTTAATTTACAACGAACTGATAGATTGATCACAGTCTCTCCATTTGCTCACATTAGGCAGGATTCATGGTCAGTTTTGGCACACCGGAATACAAACGCATTACACTCTCGCTAGCGCTTGGTTCCTTCTTGGTTTTTTCAAATTTATACCTACTACAGCCAATGCTGCCCACTTTTGCTCAAATTTTCACGATCTCAGAAACGCAAGTGAACTGGTTATTTGCGGCCTCAACACTCGCTCTCTCTTTTAGCCTCGTTCCAATGGCTGTGTTGTCAGAATCAGTGGGAAGAAAGCCAGTCATGATGGCTGGTCTGTTTTCGATTCCTACCCTTTCCGCTTTGATGCTATTTGGTGACTCATTTCTGTTTTTGGTGGTATGTCGAGCACTGATCGGTGTCGCGCTCGCAGCTTTTGCTGCAGTCGCCGTGGCTTACATGGCAGAAGAGCTCGACAAGCACGCTTTCTCGATGGCAATTGGAACGTACATTGCGGCTAACTCATTAGGCGGTATTGCAGGGCGTATTAGCGGCGGCTTATTGGCGGACAATTTCAGTGTTGATGTCGCCATTGAAGTTATGATGGTGTTCACTCTTCTTGGTGTCATTGGCGTTCACTATTTATTGCCAACACAGCGCAACTTCACCCCGTCATCAAGCAGCTTGCGCCATCAAAATCGTGCGCTTATTGGTCATTTTAAAAACCAACGCGTGTGGTTCGCAATGCTGATAGGAGGACTCAACTTTGCTTTGTTCGTCAACCTTTACTCCGTCATGGGTTTCCGTCTGGTGAGTGAACCTCACAATGTGCCCGTCGGGTTGGCCTCACTGATCTTTATTTGTTACTTGGGAGGGACTTTCTCCTCTCGTTGCGCAGGCCACTGGAGTAAACGTTATTCATCAATCCTCGGTATGTTCTTAGGCGCGATAGTGAGCATGGCGGGGATGTGGATTGCGGCGGTTGAAAGCTTGACTGCAATGCTATTTGGGTTGTTGCTGATAAGTTTTGGTGCCTTCTTTACTCATACCCTCGCCTACGGTTGGGTCGGTCAGAACGCCACTCGCGCCAAAGCCACCGCGACAGCGCTCTACTTAGTACACTACTACGTAGGCGGTAGCTTAGGAGGATTCTTACTTCTTTATTGTTGGCAACATGGTGGTTGGTCGAGTGTTCTTATGGGAGGAAGCGCAGTCTACCTAGCGATGTTTGCTGCAATTGCGTATTTGAAACACATTGCCGAAAGAAAGCATACTGACCAAACACCTGACGCTGCGAGTTTAAAGAGTAGCTAAGGTACGCTCATTTGCGTAATACCTCTCTGGTTACTTGGATAACCAACTCTGCTATGCTTGCGCTACTTTAATAAAAACCAGAAAGTCGTATGTCAACGCGTTCAACACAAAACACAGATATCGAAGCGATCACTCAACAGGTCGATCAATGGCTCAACGATGTAGTAATCGGGCTCAACCTTTGTCCGTTTGCTGCCAAGCCGCAACGTAATAAACAAATAAAAATCTTTGTTAGTGAAGCGACTCAAGAAGAAACGCTTCTTGAAGATATTTTATTGCAGCTGATTGAGCTGAGTAACACAGAACCCGAACAGCTTGAGACCACGTTGGTTGTGGTTCCCAACATGCTACAAGATTTCTGGGACTACAACTTTTGCATAGATTGGGTTGAAGGATTAATTAAGCAGCAAAACTGGGAAGGTATTTTCCAAGTAGCGACTTTCCATCCTGATTACTGTTTTGGCGGCGCTAGGCCTGAAGACGACGAAAACCTGACCAATCGTTCTCCTTACCCGATCTTCCATTTGATTCGCGAAGAGAGTATGGAAAAGGTACTAAAACACTATCCTGATCCTGAATCCATTCCCGATACGAACATCGCTCGTGTTTCCTCCCTTTCAGAGGAAGAACGTAAAAAGCTGTTCCCTTACCTATTTCGTTAAGCACCAACATTCCCAAAGGCAGATTTATCACCAGTTAGATGCAATGCCCTTGGGGTTCAAAGTACGGTTTGGTATCATTGCCGCTTCAATCGATTCAATGGAAATTAGAATGCAACTGTCAAAGCTAACCCAAGAGATTTTTGATCACTTATACCGTGATATCACCGAGTTCCGTAGTACGTTCGACTTACCAGTCGCAGACGCTGCAAGCCTTGATACGCAAGCAGACACACTACACACCTCTTTGGCGATCGAAGAGCTAACAGAGCTAGCAGAAGCAGATTGTAAAACTGAGCAAGCAGATGCCATCGTAGACAGCGTGTATGTATTAATGGGCCGTCTCGTTCATCTTGGCCACAGCAAAATAGAAGACAACCTGGCGATCAGCTACTTAATTGATCTTCTATTAAACGTTGCGGTAAACCGTGGTATCGAATTTATTCCTTGCTGGGATGAAGTACATTCAAGCAACATGAGCAAAGTATGCCGTAACGAGCAAGAGTACTCAGAAACAGAAGCATTCTACGCAGAACAAGGCATCAAGTTGATGGCGGTGCAGAAAGGTGAATACATCATCGCGAAATGCGCCGAAGATTTCGTATCGGAAGGTAAAACCATTCGTAAAGGCAAAGTACTCAAATCTGTTTACTACCGCCCAGCAGATCTAAAACCGCTAACTCAGTAAGCGTTGAGTTTGGCTTTCTCGATTAAAAAAACGACCTCAAGTAGGTCGTTTTTTTATTGTCCCTAAATACTAATCAAAGATTAAATAAGGTTGCTCATCTACGATGACCTTTTTGACTTGAGTATTGAACACTTCCCCGAGAGCTTCTTCCGTTAGCACAGTATCGGCACTTCCTGATGAGTGCAGCACACCG
This sequence comes from Vibrio sp. 1874, assembly GCF_033344395.1. Lineage (NCBI taxonomy): Bacteria > Pseudomonadati > Pseudomonadota > Gammaproteobacteria > Vibrionales > Vibrionaceae > Vibrio > Vibrio sp. 1874. The sequence continues at coordinate 374,299 of NZ_JAWPOR010000003.1, read as the reverse complement.
TTGTTAAGCAGCAATACTTTATCTGCGTGCTTTAATGTGCGATTGAGATCGTGATTAGCAACCAATACTCCAATTCCCTGCGCCGCCATAGCGTTAATCAATTGATAGAGCAGACCCTCTTGCGCAATATCTAACGGTGCTGCTGGCTCATCCAAAATTAAAAACTGCGAAAAAGGATTAATGGTACGCCACACCTGCAAACATACACCTGCTAATCGGACACGCTGCCACTCACCACCGGATAATGTTTGAATACTGCGATGAAGCTTATCTTGCAGTTGTACCAGCTCCACCACCATATTGACGGCATCACGCACTTTGATATCCGCAATCTCAGCACCACTTGGCAGAGATAAAGCGAGATACTGAAACACATCAACATTAAACGCTGGGCGCGATTGCTGACACAAATAACCTCGAACATGAGCTTGCTCTGACAACGGTAAAGTAAGCAAGTTTTTGTTGCCAACGTACACTTCACCACTCATACCGTCTCGGTGACTTAACGTACCAGAAATCGCAGCCAATAAAGTACTCTTACCGGAACCATTAGGCCCAACGATATGTACGATTTCGCCAGCTTTGCATTCAAAAGAAAGAGGCAATAATCGACTACCAACCGACATATGTTTAACGTGCATCATGACTCTTCACCAGCATCCAGATGAAAATAGGTGCGCCAATCGATGTTGTCATGACACCTAAAGGTAACTCTGCGGAGTCCAATAACAGTCTTGCGCCGATGTCAGCAAATACAAGCAACGCAGCACCAGATATTGCAGAAAGTGGCAATAAATAACGGTTTTCCGTACCAAAAGCCAAACGCAACAAGTGCGGCACCACCAAACCAACAAAACTGATGATGCCACCCAAAGCGACTGAACTACCCACCAAAACAGAAATGGCGAGGATCAATTTCCAACGCATTTGATGCACATCGACACCCAATTGGGTCGCATGAATCTCACCCAGCATCAATTTATCAAGCGACTTGCCTTTACAACATAACCAGGTAAGCACCGGTAACATCACCAAAGTAACGGTATGTTGATACCAACTTGCACCGCCAATACTGCCCATTAACCAATACATCAGTTGGCGTAAACTGAGATCATCACTAAAGTAAAATGCCCAGGTCACAATCGCGCTCGATAAAATACCCAATGCGACCCCAACCAAAAGCAATCGAGCCGTCGTCAGGTGCATTGCCCTTGCTATCGCCACCAAAACAAACGTGAATACCATCGAGCCTGCAATCGCTGCCAGCATAAAAACAATCGGGGTAGGAAGAACAGGTGACGCGAACATGATTAAGACCATTGCTAAGCTTGCGCCACCAGAGATACCAAGCACGCCAGGTTCAGCCAACACGTTCCCAAGCAACACTTGTAACGTCGCGCCAGATACCGCTAACGCAGCACCAATAATTGCCGCAGACACTAGCCTCGGTAAACGCAAGTCCAGCAATAACTTCTGTTCAAATGCAGATAAGGATTGAAAAGGAGAAAAGAAAATTTCTCCGACCATCAAGTGAATGGCAGAGAGTACAGCGAGCACGATCGACATAACCATCAGGTTACGTTGCCAGCGTCGTTCCTTGTTCAGGATAAGTTGTTGAAAATCCATAGCGGCCGATAAAAACAAACGAGGCTTAACCTTACAGTTAAGCCTCGGTAAATTGCAATTAACTTCTCAAAGCAATGTTGGATTAATCGTAAACCAACTCACCCTCTTCAAAACGGGTTTTCACTTCACAAACCATCAGAGCTGCACGTTGACCTATTGCGACGTGGCGGTTCGGGAAGACAATCGCTTCGTTTTCATTCTTCGCCATTAATGGTTTGTCGCCATCATGACCAAACACTTCGCCGTGAACAAATGAGGTGAAGTTTTCAACATTGTCGTCGAACATAAAGTCAAAGTCTTCGTTCAAACGAACGATTGTGCGACTTACGCGATACTTAATGCATGGTTTTGGTAGGTGTTCTGGCTTCGTTTCCGCAATCAAATTACGTAAAGACAAATCAAACGCGGTCAGTTTATCGAGGTCATTTTCACCAATACGAGCCACGCGTCCAAGCTCCATCGTGAGAGCCTGCGCACCAAAGTTCTCGGCACTGTACCAGCTAAACGTGCTCGATGGTGAGTTTGACAGGAGCACAGCTTCAATGTGTGCACTGTCCAAGAAATCGATCAATGCCTTGCTGCGCACAGGATGACGAGTCTTAGGACTTACTGCAAACGTATAGTGCTTCGAGCCTCTAATCGCGCAGTGTAAATCAAGGTGCCAGCGTGTTGTCGGGTCGGTATCCTGATAAAAATCTCGAACAAGCAGCTTAAGCGTATCGGCGATAACAAGCTCTTTTGTCTGTTTGTGTTCTTTTTCGTCAAACAGACGGTTGAGATTTTCTTCGAGGAATCGCGTGTGCGCCAGAGTGGATTCTGGGTGAGCGATAATGAACAGACAACGGGTATCGACCGTCTGGAACCCAGATTCTATGTCTTGAATAATGGAATCCACCAGCTCCATCGGTGCGGTTTCATCTCCGTGAACCCCACAAGAGATGATGATGTTCTTCGTATCCTGAGTATAATTCGCAGGGATTACTTCTAATACACCACGCTGATAGAGTTTAAGTTTTACACCGTTAGAAAGCACCTGCTCCGCTGGTGCAACATCAATATGAACATCTAACGTGTCAGTTAAAAACGATTGGCGAAAGAGAGACTTCGTCATGCGTTACTCCTTAATAGCACGGCGGATATGTTAATAAATTGTACAAAGGATTTTTGTTGCTGCGATCTCACTTATGAGTAGAAATCACTATTTCCCTCGAAAATCCGATGCCTTTTCGCGCCAGGCACTCAAATCAAGCATTGAGGCGTTTAATTTTCAAACAATTACAAAGTGTTAGGGCTGTGAACTTTACCACAGCCCTGATTAAGATCATTATGATTTGATCAAATTTTTGTAGCTATAAAGCAGATTATGCATCAACACTGCGAAAAACTTAGCCGCGCTGTGCGAGCAAACGCTCAAACTCATCGACTTTTTCACGCACTAGCTCAACACTCTGCTGCCAAAACGTTGGCTGGGTTAAATCCATCGACAGGTGCTTTTCGACGACATCTTCCGCCATCATGCAGCCTGTATCGCGCAGCAAATTGATGTAATCGGTGTAAAACGCTTCGCCTTTGGTTTCTCGCTGTGCATAGATACCCTTGCTAAACAAGAAACCAAATAGGTATGGGTAGTTATAAAAGCTCACGCTATCAATAGAAAAGTGCAGCTTGCTTGCCCAGAAGTACGGATCCGGTTCGCTCATTACGTCGCCATACCATTCTTTCCAAATTTCTGACATCAACTCACAGAATTCATCTGCGGTTAACTCTCCATCCTGGCGGCGTTCATAGAACGATTTTTCAAACTCGTAGCGAACCGGAATGTTGATCATTAAAGCTAGCGCAGATGACAACTCTTCCCACAACATTTCGAGCTTTTCATCAACGCTCTCCGCTTTCGAAATCAAATGATCACGAACGATGTTTTCTGCAAAGATAGAGGCGGTTTCTGCTAACGTCATTGGGTAGTAAGTTTGGCAAAGTGGCAAATCACGAATAACCCAGTTATGGAACGCATGGCCAAGTTCATGTGCCAGAGTCATAAGGTCTGAACGGCTGCCACTCCAAGTCATAAACACAAGTGGTGTTCGCGTTGCTGGCAGTTTGGTGCAGTATGCGCCAAGACGCTTGTTAGCATTTGGCGCGGCATCAATCCAACCATTTTGTACCATCAAACGGACAAACTCCGACATCTCAGGGTTTACTGTTTCAAATGCTTCACAAATAACATCAATCGCTTCATCAAAGTCGTAAACCTTCGCTTCACCGCTCAAAGCAGGCATAGCCGCCAGATGATTCCAAGGTTTCATCTCATCCAGACCATGTACTTGCGCCATCAATAAACCTGCTTTCTGACCAATAGTTCGACTGTCTTTGGCTACTGTCATCATCGCATTTAAAGTTTCAGCTTGGATTCGGCTACCATGCAAACTCGGCTCTAGGAAGTGAACTTCACGCTTCGTAGAACGCTTTTTGTTTTCAGTTAAGCGCCATCCTGCTAACGCATTCAAAATCGCAGCGAATGATTCTTGGTGCGTTTGCATTGCATCTTGTACGCCACGCCACGCGGCTTCTTGACGCTCGAATTCAGAACCATAAAGGATGCTTGCCGCTTGAGAAAACCCAAGCTCTTCACTATTACCATCTGTGTACTCAAGCTTCACTTTCAATGAGCCAGTCAGGTTATCGTATAGGTTACCCCAAGCCGATTTGCCATCCACACTCATCGCAGCCAGTAACTGTTCTTCTGCGTTGCTAAGACGAGTATCCGCCAACTTTCTAGAATTCAAGATAGAAAAAGCTTGCCCACTGATATCAGGATTTTCATGGTCTAACACGCGCAAGATAAACTCTTCGTCGGCATGAGTTAATGTCAAATCAAAGGGACTGAACGCTTGGGAAAGCTCCGAAAAGATGCGGGTCATTTTACCAAGTAACGATTTCGCTTCGGCGTTTGTTGCATCAACAGAAGCATAACAACTCGCAAAATTTGCAACTGTACCCGCTAAACGACTCGCAGCTTCATTGGTCAAAATCGCATTTTGCATGATCTCTACGTTGCCACAATCTACTGATTGTTTATTCAAAAGATCAATACATTGTTCCACAAGAGCAATATCGTCTTGAATTCGTGGGTCAGAAAGGTCGTTATAAACGATGGACAAATCCCAACTCGGCGTTGTCATTTCTATATTTCCTTTTTATGTAACTGAGTCAATTTTCGCTTCCTGCACCTAGCAGATGGGCTTCCACTGACATCTTCCGTGACTATGCCCGTAAGCAATATCGTTCTGGGCATTTTAATATTTATAAATTAACGAGTTAAAAGAGGTACGCCAATCGAACGCACCGAGGCGTAAATTTGCTCATCTATGGTAATTGTTACATGCGTGACAGAAGCGTTTCCTATCGACAACGTCGAATACCACTTTGGGTTACGCCAATCTAACTCCAATACATGAGCAAGAATCATACGAATGACGCCACCATGCGTGACGATAAGTAGATTGTCATTGATATCGTTGATGATTTGAGACCAAACGCGACATATGCGCTCAGAAAATGTGCTTAAGCTCTCAGCATTCGGCAACGTATGTTGTGCTGGCGATTGCCAAAAAGCATCTAGCTTTTTCCACTGCTCAGTGAGCAGATCAAAAGGCATACCATCAAAATCACCAAATGCCATCTCTTGTAAAGATTCATCCGTCATTACTGGTAATAATTGCTGTTCAGCAATGATGTTTGCCAGTTCTTGACAGCGTGAAAGTGGAGAAGAAATTATTCCACCCACACCTCGTCCACTCTCAGCCCAAGCCCGAGCAATACTCTCTTGATCAGCAGGCGTAACTTTTACATCTGTTTGGCCATGGAGTCCTGGTGGAGCGTCTACTTTTCCATGACGCACAAGATAGATATTGAGTGTTTTCATTTTGTTCCATCCTACTCTTTAAGAACCAACGGCAAACCAGCAGCAACAAAGGTAACGCGATGGCAAACACTGGCTAGTTTTTGATTCATCCGTCCTGCATTATCCACAAAATAACGACTAACCGCCCCCAAAGGCACAATGCCCATTCCAACCTCATTAGAGACGAATATTAACGTCGCATCTGAGCCACGTACCATCTTTATAAGCTTTTCAATTTCTGCTTCTAGCTTCTCATGGGAACATTCATCACCTAACTCAAATATCCAATTGTTGAGCCACAAGGTTAAACAGTCGACCAATACAACATCGGTGGTAGCGAAATTTGTCAGTAACTCAGATAAATGAAGGGGGCATTCATGCTCTTGCCACTCGCCCCCGCGTTGCTTTTGATGATGCGCTATTCGCTCTCGCATTTCTTGGTCAAATGGCAGCGCGGTTGCAACATAGTGTAATGATCGATGAGAAGCGACCGATAATTGCTTAGCTGTTTTTTCTGCCAAATGCGACTTCCCAGAGCGCGCGCCACCGAGTATCAATTGCTTCATGAGGAGTGATACAACCCAATCATAGTGAGATAAATAAGCAGTTCCGACAACTGTTGCGCTGCGCCAAGGCAATCCCCCGTAAAGCCGCCAATTCTCTTGGTTAACCAACGTTTGAACATCAAACGAAATACCACGAGAACAAGCGATATCAAGATCGCATCCGCGAAACCAAGCACAAGCAATGTTACGCCACCAGTAAACAACAAAATGGAGACTTCTAGAGAAGACTGGCGACTTGCTAGCGGTTTACTTTTCGACGTATCACTGTCACTGACATAAGGCATGTCATAAATAAGCGTCGCTGCTAGTGCTCGGCTTGCGGTGTAAGCGACGACAATGACCAACCAAAAGTGCGGCAAGTTAGCCAGTTCACTCCAAAAAACATACTTAGCCAATAACGCCATAATGAGAGTGGCGGCACCATAAGTGCCAATACGACTGTCTTTCATAATAGAGAGGCGTCGCTCTACGGTCATGCCACCGCCAATGCCATCCGCCATATCGGTCAAGCCGTCTTCGTGAAAAGCCCCAGTTAACAATAAGCTAAACACCATCGTTAATACTATGGCAACCGACTCTGGGAAAAAAATTGAGGTGAGCGAGAATACCAAAGCGCAAAGTGCTCCAAGCACGAGACCAACTAACGCAAAGTAACGGCCTGCCTGATTCATGCGTTCTTCACTGTAAGGCAACGCTTGGGGCACGGGTAAGCGGCTAAAAAAACTGGTAGCTAATAGAAATAACTCCCACTGGTATCTTAACGATGACGGCGTGACTTTCTCAGAATTATCAGGGACTGACACTATACTGTAACTCCTGCACTCTCGAAGCTCGCCATTTTGTTGTAAAACTGGGCGGCAGCTTTTAACAAGGGTAAGGCAAGAGCGGCTCCTGTTCCCTCCCCTAGCCGTAAACCAAGGTCGAGCAGAGGTTCTGCTTTAAGATGTTCCAATACAAATTTATGTCCATTTTCTTCAGAGCGATGGGCAAACAACATGTATTCACGCGTTTCTTCGTCTAACAACGTCGCAATATAAGCCGCTACCGATACGATAAACCCATCCACTAAAACTGGAGTTTTAAGCCGCTTGGCTTCTAAAAAAGCGCCCACCATTTGTACGATTTCAAAGCCCCCAACCTGTGCGAGAATCGTTTTGGTTTCAAGACCTCGACATCGGTTTACCCCCTGTGCTACCAGTTTATATTTGCGGCTCAACTGCTGTTGATTGATTCCGGTGCCAACGCCAACACAATAATCAATATCTAATGAGCTCAGCGCCGATAACAGTGCTGAGGCCGAACTGGTATTACCGATGCCCATCTCGCCGAACATTAAGAGGTTTGAACCATGCAAAATGGTATGCTCAGCAATCTTCGCACCATATTCTAAACCTAACGCCACTTGTTCTGGGGACATCGCTGATTGTTTAGAAAAATTAGCCGTACCGTTACCCAACCGTTGTTCAACCAAGTTGGGATGGGATTTAAATTCTGGAACCAGCACATCAATAGGAGCCAACATGCCGCAATCTATTACTTTGAGTTGAATGCCATTAATGTCGCAAAAACAGTTGATGGCTGCGCCGCCAGCGAGAAAGTTAGCCACCATTTGCTGAGTGACTTCGCTTGGCGCAATGCTCACGCCCTCCTCTGCAACGCCGTGATCTCCAGCAAATACCAGCATGCTTGGTTTGCAGATAGCGATGGAATCAACTGGCTGAGGTTTATTCTGACTTTGAATAAGAGCTAACTGCAGTGCCACCTTTTCCAATAAGCCTAAAGAACCGACGGGTTTGGTTTTGTTATCTATGCGTGCTTGTATCTCCGCAGCAAAAGAGTCATCCATTTTTTACGTTCCTTTGATGTTGTCTGGGTGAGAGGTGTTCTGTTGTTCAAGAGGTCTTGTTCAGCGACAGTTTTTGCGCGCCCACTATTGTATACACTTGCATCCAATTGGGGCAGCGCTAATCAAGTTTATCTCAGGATAGTCTGCCGAGTTCGCAGAGCGTCTCACCTTTCTTGCACGAGATTATAAGTAACTCGTTGAAATCCGCTACAATAGCTTAGACTATGTTCCCATATAGGAGAAAAGATATGGATAACAACACCTGCGCAATCATCGCCGGTGCAACTGGCTTAGTAGGCTCAAAAGTCATTGCAAACCTCATAAATCAATCAGGTGTTGGAACATTATATTATCTTTCTCGCCGCCCACTCGATGGCGTCCTAGATGTGGACAACAAGCTTATTCCTCTCATTGATGCAGACCTTTCTATCCACCAATGGGATGAGAACCAACCAACACCAACCATCGGCTTTATCTGTTTAGGCACGACCCTTAAGCAAGCAGGCAGTAAGGATAATTTGCGTAGAGTAGATGTTGATCTGGTGTGCAAAGTCGCCCAACAAATGAAAACAATCGGAGTCAAACGCCTTGCGGTTGTTTCTAGCCTCGGTGCAAATAGTAAATCGCCATCCCATTACTTAGCTTGTAAAGGACAAATGGAACAACGAATCGAAGCTATGGATTTTGAGGAAATCGTATTTGTTCGCCCAGGCCCGCTTGTTGGTCAACGTCAAAACCCAAGAATGGACGAGAAGTTAGTACAAACTCTGTTTAAGGTAATTCGCCCACTTATGCTAGGCAAACTGTCCAACTTTTTACCTATTCGAGCAGAAGATGTCGCCAAAGCGATGATTTATCAACTTTTCAGTTATCAAGAAGACTCGGTGGTTTACTTACAAAGGAAAGAAATGCGTGACTTACTGCATCACTACGAATAACCATTTTGTACAATTAACGTGCTAATTCACACTCTCACACGACTTAGATCTCGTTTTTATATTCATTTTAGATCTAGCTAATACCCGTTTGTCATTTTTAAAGTTATATCACGAGCGTTATCTTACGCTCCATAAATAAATCCGTATAAAACCCCGTATAAAAAACAACCGCCACATCGGCTGGTTGATAAGGTCAAATTATGAATTTTGCAGTGATAGCCTCTCTAGCCGTCTTTGTTGGAATATTGTTCTTTCTATTTAATCAGCAACAAAAGAAACACACTCTTTCACGTCTCGTTTTGATCGGTCTTGTTACCGGTTCTCTTTTTGGTCTTGCTTTGCAACTCATTCACGGTGAAGGCAACAGCGCAATTGCTCAAACACTTGAATGGGTAGGCATTGTAGGCAGTGGCTACGTTGGTCTACTGAAAATGGTCATCATGCCACTAGTATTGGTATCGATGATCTCTGCAGTTGTTAAATTGGAGAAAGGTGGATCTTTAGGTAAAATTTCTGGCCTGACCATCTCTGTTCTTTTAGTAACTACTGCAATTGCTGCACTTATCGGTATCTTGGTGACAACGACATTTGGCCTTTCAGCAGAAGGGTTAACTGAAGGTGCGCGTGAAACCGCTCGTATCGCCGTTTTAGAAAGCCGTGCCGGTACAGTAAGTGACCTAACTATTCCTCAAATGCTAGTTAGTTTCATTCCAACCAACCCATTTGCTGATCTAACAGGTGCTCGCTCGACATCGATTATCGCTGTAGTGATTTTCGGCGTGTTAACCGGTATCGCCGCTCGTAAAGTGATGATAGAAAAAGCAGAGTTGGAATCACCGATTCGTACTTTCGTAGAAGCTGCTCAATCTATCGTTATGCGATTAGTGAAGATGATCATGGCCCTAACGCCATACGGCATCGCAGCACTGATGGCAAAAGTGGTAGCGACATCAAGCGCAGGCGACATCCTAAACCTACTTGGCTTTATTGTGGCGTCTTATGTTGCTATCGCACTGATGTTTGTTGTTCATGGCGTATTGGTCTCTTTTGTTGGCGTTAGCCCTGCGGAATACTTTAAGAAAATCTGGCCTGTACTGACCTTCGCGTTTACATCTCGTAGCTCAGCAGCAACAATTCCACTAAACGTAGAAGCGCAAATCACCAAGCTTAACGTACCACCAGCGATTGCAAACCTATCAGCATCGTTTGGTGCCACTATCGGCCAAAACGGCTGTGCGGGTATCTATCCTGCAATGCTTGCAGTGATGGTAGCTCCAACAATGGGCATAAACCCACTTGATCTACACTTTATCCTGTCATTGATTGCGATTATCACCATCAGCTCATTTGGTATTGCAGGTGTCGGCGGCGGTGCGACGTTTGCAGCCTTGATTGTTCTTCCTGCAATGGGCTTACCTGTGACCATCGCAGCGCTGCTTATCTCTATTGAACCATTGATTGACATGGCACGTACCGCACTAAACGTTTCAGGCTCAATGACTGCGGGTACAATTGCTAGCCGAGTGCTGAAGTCACCAGAAAGTGAAGCAACATTGGAAGAAACACGAGCATAGAACTCAAATTCCTTCCAAAGCGATAAAACGTAAAATATCAAGCCGATGGTTCGCCATCGGCTTTTTTCATTTTCAAAAATTCAACTTGCATCTTTCGTTGCTAGTCAAGGCGTTGAATGGTCTAATACTGTCATCGGTTTTGTAAACGGTAAGCAGAATGCACCAAGATAATCAGCCCACTTTTTTCTTCTTTGATTATGAGACATGGGGAACCAACCCCGCGAAAGATCGCCCAAGCCAGTTTGCTGGTGTTCGTACAGATGAAAACTTTAATATCATCGGCGAGCCTTTAGTCATGTACTGCCAGCCACCTGCTGATTATCTTCCGTCTCCTGAAGCTGCACTTATTACTGGTATTACTCCGCAAAAAACGGTTCAAGAAGGCCTTTCTGAGCCAGAGTTTATCGCTAAGATTCACGCTGAACTCGCGAAACCAAATACTACCAGTTTAGGCTACAACAGCATTCGCTTTGATGACGAAGTGACCCGTTATACTTGTTATCGCAACTTTATCGATCCATACGCATGGAGTTGGCAAAACGGTAACTCACGTTGGGATTTACTCGATGTACTACGCGCGTGCCATGCCCTTCGCCCAGAAGGCGTAGAATGGCCAGAAAACGAAGATGGCTTCACTAGCTTTAAATTAGAACACTTGTCTGTGGCTAACGGCATAGAGCATAGTAACGCGCACGATGCCATGGCAGATGTGGTTGCGACTATCGAAATGGCAAAGAAAGTAAAAGCAGCGCAACCAAAATTGTTTGATTACTTTTTTTCTATGCGCCAAAAGCGCAAGCTCAATGATTTAGTCGACATCGTCAACATGACACCGTTGATGCACGTTTCAGGCATGCTAGGGCGCGAATGCCAGTACACTAGCTGGATTGTGCCTGTTGCTTGGCATCCAACCAATAATAACGCCGTTATCACCATCGATTTAGCGAAAGACCCTCAACCTATTCTTGAACTATCCGCAGAAGAGCTGCACGAAAGACTCTACACTAAGCGCGAAGATCTTGGTGAATTGCTACCAGTGCCAGTTAAACTAGTTCATTTGAACAAATGCCCTATTCTCGCCCCTGCAAAAACGTTAACGGCTGAAAATGCGGAGTCTATTGGCATTGATCGCCAGCAATGTCTCGCTAATCTCGCTTTGTTGCGCCAACATCCTGAAATTAGAGAAAAGCTGATTAGCCTCTTTTCAGTCGAGCGTAAATTCGATAAAAGTGATGACGTCGATACACAGCTTTACGACGGGTTCTTTTCTCCGGCTGATCGCGCAGCTATGGATATCATTCGAGAAACCGACCCGAATAATCTTGCTGCATTAGACATTGAATTTGATGACAAGCGTATTAAACCTCTATTGTTCCGCTATCGTGCGCGTAACTTCCCAGGCACACTAGACGAGCAAGAACAAAGACGCTGGGCACTACACTGTCGAGAAGTGTTTGAAAGCCAAATTGAAGAGTACATGCTGAATTTAGAAAACTTAGTTCACGAACATGAAAGTGACGAAAAGAAGATTGCGATATTAAAATCCGTGTACCGTTATGTAGAGAGCTTAGCTTCCTAACTCCTCCTAATACAAGCGCACCTTATGGTGTGCTTGTTGTTTATATACTGTCAAAATGATTAAAGAACGATTCTTACAACTGATCCAACTGCTCATTTCAATCTTCCTCATCATGGGAGCACTTGGCATCGGAATTACCATTCAAAAGTTCACTGGCGTTTCCGTTCCAGGAAGTGTCATCGGTATGCTCGTACTGTTTTTCTCCATGACTCTTGGGCTTGTAAAAGTCGACTGGGTCAAACCGGGCGCCACGCTATTTATCCGCTATATGATCTTATTGTTCGTTCCTATCAGCGTGGGATTAATGCAGCATTTCGACCTACTACTCGCCAATGCTCTCCCTATCATCGCTAGCGCGGTTGGCGGCTCACTCATTGTACTGGTCAGCCTCGCTTGGCTGCTGGATTACTTGCTACAGGAGAAACACTGATATGTGGTTAGTTGTTACCATTGCGGTTTTTCTTGTCGCGCGCCAAATCGCAATCAAAGTGAATAATCCTCTAGCAAATCCTTTGCTGATCAGTATTGCAGTGCTCATTCCTTTGCTTACTTACTTAAATGTACCGTTTGAAACGTATTATGCGGATAACGAAGGGATCAGTTTTTTACTTCAACCAGCCGTAGTTGCTCTAGCTTACCCGCTATATGAACAACTACCACAGATTAAAGCAAACTGGCGAATCATCACTTTTGCTTGCACAGTAGGCAGTGTGATGTCGATGATGACAACCACCTTGATCGCAGTCGCTTTCAAAGCAGATATCAGTTTAATCGCAAGTCTAGTGGGTAAATCCGTCACTACGCCAATAGCAATGGAAATTTCGAGTCACCTCGGTGGTGAAGCCGCCGTTGCGGCGATCTTGGTTCTGATTGTTGGTTTATTGGGCGCGATTTTGGCATACCCAATTTACAACTTAATTGGAATTAAACACCCGATTGCACGTGGTCTGACAATGGGTACAGTCTCTCATGCCTTAGGCACCGCTACTTGTGCAGAGAAACAGCCCATAGATGCCGCGTTCTCATCACTCGCATTGGTTTTATGTGGGATCATAACTTCTATTTTGGCTCCAAGCTTTTTTGCTTTGGCTGTCTGGCTATATCAATAGTTAAGCGCTCTCGGTCTGCCCTCCTTCCGGCAGACCGTAGCCTTTCCGCTTCTTCCTTACCCTTTTCAAAACCCTATCTTATCTAGCAACCTCACCCAGTAATATCGTGAAGGGACTTGATCGAGATATACATTCATAGCATTAGCATTCTAGCTGCTACCACTCGCTCTAGATTACGTAGGTATAAAGTAGCATAGCGGTAAAAGTCGCGTTGGTAACATACTCCTGCTCCTTGGTCATATGAATATATACTGATATGGTTAATTGTGAGACGGAGATAACGCTTCACACCTGTGCAATCGAATACATGTGTGAGCTCACTCTAATTATGTAACAGAATTATCAATTGCATTATTTATCGTGATCTAACGCACGGAACATTTCTATCTTTCACATAGAATAACTGTCCATGCAATAACAAGGATTCAACATGAAAAGTCGCATTGAACAGGCGCTAGCAGGCGCTCCAGAAGCACTTTCCAAACAACTTGCTCCTATCATCCAAGCTGATGATTTTGATGCTACGCTTTCAGTTCAACAATTTGAGCAGTTGCTTTCAGCTACCGGTCTATCAGACAAAGAGCTTCGTGTTGCGCTACTTCCTTTTGCCGCAGCGTACTCCTATGCTCCCCTTTCTGACTTTTATGTCGGCGCTATCGTTCGTGGTCTTTCAGGTCGCCTTTACTTCGGTGCCAACATGGAATTCTTTGGTGTACAGTTGGGTCAAACGGTTCACGCAGAGCAGTCTGCGATTAGCCATGCTTGGATGAAAGGCGAACGTGGTGTTAAGGATATCACTATCAACTTCAGCCCATGTGGTCACTGCCGCCAGTTCATGAATGAGTTATCTACCGCAAACGAGCTTAAAATCCAGCTCCCAGAACGCGAAGAAAAGTCACTTCATGAATACCTGCCTGAAGCCTTTGGACCAAACGATCTCGGTATCGAGTCCGGCTTAATGGCAGAAGTTAAACACCAGTTCTCATGTGATGATGAAGGCGCACTCATCCAAAGTGCAGTTGAAGCGATGAACATGAGCCACTCACCATACACCAACAACTTGAGTGGTTTAGCATTAGAGATGACTAGCGGCCGTGTATTCCAAGGCGCTTATGCAGAAAATGCAGCGTTCAATCCTAGCTTGCCGCCGTTACAAGTTGCGCTAATCCAAGTTTTACTTGCGGGTGAAACCTTTGACAGCATCAAAGCCGCTGCATTGGTAGAGAACTCAGAAGGTAAGATCAGTCATTTAGCCGATACGCAATCAACGTTGGAAGCGTTGAATCCAGATATTCCGCTTAGTTTTGTCAACGTATAAACGACAAATTCAACAAAAAGCTCTACAACATGTAGAGCTTTTTTATTACCTAAAAACCAAAAGCAAACGTTTGCTTTGTCATAAAACTTCAGTATGATCTCCTGCAATTTCTGTCTCATCACTCTATTTTGTAAGGGAACACTATGTTTGGCACTGCAACTAGCGCAAATGCTACCCGTGTATTACTTTTAGGCTCTGGCGAACTCGGTAAAGAAGTCGCCATTGAATGCCAGAGACTTGGTTTAGAAGTGATTGCTTGTGATCGCTATGCCAATGCTCCAGCGATGCAAGTCGCTCACCGTAGTTATGTTATCGACATGTTAGATGGGAACGCCTTAGAAGAAGTTATTACGAAGGAACAACCTACTTACGTCGTACCAGAAATTGAAGCCATCGCAACCGGCAAACTGGTAGAGCTTGAAGAGAAAGGACTGAATGTTGTTCCAACCGCTAAGGCAACCAGGCTAACAATGAATCGTGAAGGTATCCGACGTTTGGCAGCAGAAGAACTGGAATTGACGACTTCACCTTATCGTTTTGCAGATAACTTTGAAGACTTCAAAGCCGCGGTTGAGCATGTGGGTATTCCGTGCGTGGTGAAGCCTGTGATGAGCTCTTCAGGTAAAGGGCAAAGTGTTATCAAGACCGAAGACGACGTTACAAAAGCATGGGATTACGCTCAGGAAGGCGGACGTACGGGTGCAGGTCGCGTTATCGTGGAAGGTTTTATCGACTTCGATTACGAAATCACTTTATTGACCATCAGAGCCGTTGACGGTGTGCATTTCTGTGCTCCAATTGGTCATCGTCAGGAAGATGGCGACTACCGCGAATCATGGCAACCGCAAGCTATGTCAGAAAACGCAGTAAAAGCAGCTGAATACACGGCTGAGAAAGTGGTAAACGCGCTCGGTGGCTACGGCATCTTTGGTGTAGAGCTGTTTGTCAAAGGCGATAAAGTCATTTTCAATGAGGTCTCTCCTCGCCCTCACGATACGGGTATGGTTACAATGATTTCGCAGGAAATGTCTGAGTTTGCTCTCCACGTGCGCGCGTTTACCGGAATGCCAATTAATAATATTGTGCAACATGGCCCATCTGCGTCTGCTGTTATTCTTGGACAAGGGACTTCCACAAACATTCGCTTTGAAAACCTAAGCAAAGCTTTAGCTCAACCTCAAACACAAGTTCGTCTATTCGGTAAGCCAGAAATCGATGGTCGCCGCCGTTTAGGTGTTGTCCTTACGCGACGAAAAACCACCGAAGAAGCCGTTCAAGATGCTGTTGAAAGTGCTTCAAAAGTGAATATCATTTATTAAATACGAACCACTCATACAAAAATAGCGCAGCTCAAATTGCTGCGCTATTTCGTGTTCCAAACCGAAGAGAGCCTATTCACTCTCGATTAAGTACACTTCTTCAGAGAAGCGACTTAAGCCTTTTTTCGCAATTTTAGGATGATTCTCGTCAGCTTCATCTACGTTCAAACAAGTAACTTTGTAACCTGAAAATAACTGCTCAATCTCTCCGACCGGCACGCTAAATGGAGGCCCCGCCATCTCTTCTTGAGGATAATTGAGTGTAACAAGCAAAATACGACCGCCTGGGTTCAAAAGTTGCTTGAGACGCTCTACATACTCCTCTCGCATATCTTGCGGTAAAGCAACCAACGCGGCGCGATCATAAATGATATCGGCTTGAGATACTGGTGCAGTGAAAAAGTCCCCAGTATAAATAGAGAGCTCATCAAATTGATAAAGCTCGTGCATGCCATTAAGAGGCGTTACCGTTGGCGTGTAAAAATGTTCAGCAAAAAAGGCACGCACAGCAATATGGCTTAGCTCAACGCCTTCAACCGAATCATGCTTCATCGCTAGCCAAATCAAGTCTTCTGACTTTCCACATAAAGGAACTAACACTTTATCTTCACGCTTTGGATTAGTGTGTTTCCAATATACTGGTAATAGCGGGTTTACATCTTCCAAGTGAAACCCGATCTGATTGCTGGCCCATTTGTTATGCCAAAATTCTTGGTCTCTCATTTTACTTTCTACTTGTCGGCTGTTTTCATTTTGAGAGGTAAGACTAACGTTTTTTTTCAATTTGTCTATGCCGTTCATCTTTGGTTAATACTGCGGTGATAGGATGTAATCGGTCTCATAGGAGACGCGCCTTTATCTGATAATCAGAATAAAGAAAAGAGAAATGGTGATCTAACGCACGATTCTACTTCAAGATAAAACTAAAACCTTGGAATCTTTCGTAATGGCCCCATTTATAAGTTAGTACCTGATTTGCCGAACTTAGCGACCTTTATGTTCCCTATTTTCTAAGTACAAGCAAGTTAAGGAGAGTGAATGAGCTTATTTCTTCGTACTACAGCATTGATGCTTTTGGTACTTAGCCGTGCACCGGCATTTGCCGCACTTCCAATTACCCCTGCGCCTAGTGGCGAACAAAATCGTTCAACCAGCCAAAACGAAGTTTGTTCGAAACTTTTTAAACACAGCCTTAGCGGTTTATATGGCATTCAGTCAATCGACATCACGCCAACTCAGCCATATTCTGACTTCGACATTCTTTACAGCAAAGCTCACCAAGCACAATTTGAACTTGAAACTATCTGTAAGAGTACCGCACTTCTTAATGACGCTCAGCCATACTTCGCAGGCGTGAAATCCAAACAACGAGCAGAAGAAAAGATAGCTTTAGAGTTAGATGGGAAAGTTGAACGTATTACTGACCTAGCACGTGCAACGATTGTTGCTGAAGACGTCGCGAGCTTAGTCTCCATTTATGAAACGTTAGAGCGTGAAACAACGATTGTGAAAGTAAAAAATCGATTCAAAAAACCTGGCCCTTCAGGATATAGAGACTTGAACTTGCTCGTTCGTTTACCAAAAACAAACCTAGTAGCCGAAGTTCAACTGCACTTGAAAGCAATCGCAGATGTAAAAAGCGGTCCCGAACACGACCTATACGAAAAAATCCAGAAACTAGAACGTCAAGCGATGTTGGAAAAACGTGAGCTAAGCGAAATAGAGCTTGCCTCTATTCACAACATGCGTACACAGTCTAAGAACTTGTACCAACAAGCATGGCAACCATACTTAACAACGCATCTAGAAGCGGCGTAACCGATATCATTAAGCGTCTCTCATAAACAGAAAAACCACCGCATTGCGGTGGTTTTCATTTGTATGCACACGAATTTTACGCAAAAAAAGACCACGCCTTAGCGTGATCCATTTATTCGGCTTACTGTACTTTCTTCAGGTTTTCTACACGAGCTTTTAACTTCTGACCCGGGCGAAAAGTCACTACACGTCGAGCAGTAATTGGAATATCTTCACCAGTTTTCGGGTTACGACCAGGTCGTTCATTCTTGTCACGAAGATCAAAGTTACCAAAACCTGACAGTTTTACCTGTTCGCCACTTTCCAGTGCCTTACGAATCTCTTCAAAGAACACTTCCACCGTTTCCTTGGCGTCCCGCTTACTAAATCCTAATTTATCAAACAGGTTTTCTGCCAGTTCGGCTTTTGTGAGCGCCATAAAACTTTCCTCAAAGCTATGTTAAACAATGCTACGTTAGTGTAGCGCCAGAGCAGTTTTACCCTACCAATTCAACAACATATCGGGGTTACATCAGGAAGTGTATGACAAGCTTATGATTTTCGCCAACTTTTTTCTTGGCGAACAAAAGGAATAGCACTACGTAAATTATTGTTAAACGCCAGAAATTTGATATTTTTGTTTTCGTTTCATCTTTATCAGGAAAAACATCCAGACTATAAAACTAAAATTAGTTTAAATATCAACATTAAACACTATTTAATAAAAATATCAGATATTGGTTATTTAACAGACACTTGACATAGAACTTGTCGTAAATTCAGTGATTTGTATGTAACTCGATACGTAACAATTAGATTAAAAGGTATGACCACCTGTACTTTGCAACTGTGCTTAGAAAGCTTGATTAAACCCACGCTTCTCGCTGTTTAACGATGACGCCATATACAAAGATTGATAATGTGGAAGTTCGTGTATTTCCTCATTAGCTTCTTACACTGCTTCTAGGCGACCATGATTAATCAAATCATAAATATTCTTTTCCCTGTTTTTGCTCTTGTCGGAGTTGGCTATTTGGTCGGTCGTTACATCAAGCCTGACTTTCGCCCAATAAACCGCATTAATATTGAGGTATTTACGCCAGCACTGGTATTTTCGTCACTCGTTAGCATGCCGCTCGATTCAAATCAGGGGCCGCTTCTTTTGGCGGCAATTGTCGCGGTTTTAATTCCCGCACTACTCATGCTCCCGGTATGTCGATGGACGTCACTCTCGTTTAAAACCTGGGCGCCACCACATATGTTTCGCAATAGCGGAAATCTAGCTATTCCTTTGTTTACCTATACGTTTGGAGAAATTGCGCTGTCCTCAGCAGTGCTTTTATTTGTCGTGTCAGCATGCTTGCATATCAGCTTAGGCGTAATGCTGCTTAGTCATGGCAACCCTTTTAAGCAAATAGTCAAGATGCCAATCTTTTTAGCAGCGTCGTTGGCTCTGTTTCTCAACGTGTCAAATGTGGGTGCATGGGCGCCTTTATACGAAACCACTGCTCTACTTGGGCAAGCGGCCGTACCCGTGATGCTTTTATCTCTGGGGGCACAAATGTGTCATTTACGGTTGGACGGTTTAAAGATTGGTGTGTTGTGTACCGTGCAGTCACTGGCAACTGGTGCTGTCGCTTTTGCACTTATTTATTGGTTAATTCCCCTTCCAACGATGCAATTGCAAATGATGGTGCTCTTCACAATGCTGCCACCAGCCGTCATGAATTACCTATTTGCGGAAAGACTGAATATAGAACCCATGAAGGTGGCATCAATGGTACTATTTGGCAACTTTTTCAGCATTCTTACGCTGCCTCTTCTGCTTAGCTATACCCTCTCACTCGCTGCCTAACCGCCAATAAGCTATCGTTAGCGTGTATTAGCTGAAAAACAATACGTTCCTAATCTCGGGTAAGGGCCATCCCTAGTTTGGTCTAGTATTTTAAAATAATGAGGGGTGGTGCGAGCAGTAAGGAACTTGAACAACGATAAGGTAATCCTAAAAATAAAAAACCCTGCCAAACTGGCAGGGTTTTCATTTCTTAAGAAGATACGTTACGCGAGATTAGTCACGCAGAGACGCACCAAACTTCTCAGAAACGTGAGCAACGATAGCGTCAACCGCACCAGCGATATCTGCATCTTCAAGCGTACGCTCAAGTGACTGTAGAGTCAGAGCGATTGCTAGGCTCTTCTTACCATCTTCAACGCCTTTACCTACGTAAACGTCGAACAGTTTCGCATCTTTAAGGAACTCGCCACCTTGCTCTAGACAAGCGTTAACGATGTCACCAGATGCAACAGCTTCATCCACTACTACCGCGATATCACGACGGTTTGAAGGGAATTTAGAAAGTGCTACCGCTTCTGGGATCACTTTGCTGTTGATTGCAGACCATTCGATTTCGAATACGATAGTGCGACCATTTAGACCGAACTTACGCTCAAGCTCAGGGTGAACGGTACCGATCACGCCTACTTCTTTGCCGTCTACGATGATTGCCGCAGATTGACCTGGGTGAAGAGCTGGGTTAGCTTTTTTGCTTTCAGGTGACAGTGCAGCGAAAGAGTACGCTTTTTCGTTCGCAGATAGCTCTAGAATCGCTTCTAGATCGCCCTTAAGGTCGAAGAAATCAACCGTGTTAGTTTCGATATCCCAATGTTCTTCACCGCGAGTACCAGCAATAACACCTGCAAGTATAGGCTCTTGGCGCATGCCGTTTTCTGCAGTTTCACATGGGATGAAACGTAGGCCGTATTCGAATAGACGAACGCGTGGCTGTTGACGCTTCTGGTTGTGAACAACCGTGTTCAGCAGACCTTGGATAAGACCAAGACGCATTGCTGACATGTCTGCAGAAATTGGGTTTGGAAGCACTAGAGGCTCAACACCAGGTACAACTAGCTTTTGTTGCTCAGGCTCAACGAAGCTGTATGTAATTGCTTCGTGGTAACCACGATCAACAAGAAGATCACGAACGCGTTTCAGTGGAAGATCCGCTTCAACGTGGTTGTGCATCTTAAGTGCTGCTGCTGGGTGTTGGTTAGGAATGTTGTCATAACCGTAGATACGGCCAACTTCTTCAATCAGGTCTTGCTCGATAGCGATATCGAAACGCCATGTTGGCGCTACTGCCATCCAACCTTCTTCTGAAGCTTCAACAGTCAAACCTAGACGCTCTAGGATTTCTACTACGTCGCTATCTGCAATGTGGTGACCTAGCAGGTTGTCTAGCTTAGTACGACGTAGAGCAACTTTGTTTGGCTTAGGTAAGTCTGCTTCAGACTCTACTGCAACAACAGGTGCTACTTCACCGCCACAAATTTCAACAAGAAGCTGTGTTGCACGCTCCATTGCGCTCACTTGTAGTGCGTAATCCACACCACGCTCAAAACGCATTGAAGAGTCAGTGTGCAGACCGTAGCTGCGTGCGCGACCACGGATGTGGTCAGGTGCAAAGAATGCACACTCTAGTAGAACGTCTTTAGTCTCAGTTGTTACACCAGACTCTTCACCACCAAAGATACCTGCGATTGCAAGTGCTTTGTTATGGTCAGCAACTACTAGTGTATCTGCGTTTAGTTCTGCTTCGTTGCCGTCAAGAAGCGTTAGCTTCTCACCTTGCTCAGCCATACGAACTACGATGCCACCTTCGATCTTCGCTAGATCGAATGCGTGCATTGGTTGGCCTTGCTCTAGAAGAACGTAGTTAGTGATGTCTACTACAGGGTCGATAGAGCGAATACCACAACGACGCAGTTTCTCTTGCATCCATAGTGGTGTTTCAGCTTGAACGTTTACGTTCTTAATAACACGACCTAGGTAACGAGGACACGCAGCAGGAGCTTTCACTTCGATAGACACTTTATCGTCGATTGAAGGGGCAACTGCTTCTACTGATGGCTCAGTCACGTCAGCACGGTTTAGTACGCCAACTTCACGAGCTAGACCACGAATGCTGAAACAGTCAGCGCGGTTTGCTGTTAGGTCTACGTCTACTGTTACGTCGTCTAGACCTAGGAATTCACGGAAATCAGTACCGATTACTGCGTCTTCTGCTAGTTCCATGATGCCGTCTGACTCAACGTCGATACCTAGTTCAGTGAACGAACAAAGCATGCCGTGAGATGGCTGGCCACGTAGTTTCGCTTTTTTGATTTTAAAATCACCTGGAAGAACAGCACCAACTGTTGCTACTGCTACTTTCAGACCTTGGCGACAGTTAGGTGCGCCACAAACAATGTCTAGAAGCTCTTCTTCACCCACGTCAACTTTAGTTACGCGCAGTTTGTCTGCATCTGGATGTTGACCACATTCAACAACGTGACCGACTTTAACGCCAGTAAAAGAACCAGCAACAGGAAGAACGTCGTCTACCTCTAGACCGGCCATTGTAATTTGGTGAGTTAGCTCGTCAGTAGTAACCGCAGGGTTTACCCACTCACGAAGCCATGATTCGCTGAATTTCATGTTGATGAACCCTCTGGATTACTTGAACTGTTTTAGGAAACGAAGATCGTTCTCGAAGAACGCACGTAGGTCGTTCACGCCGTAACGAAGCATTGTTAGACGCTCAACACCCATACCGAATGCGAAACCAGAGTATTTTTCAGGATCGATACCTACGCTACGTAGCACGTTCGGGTGAACCATACCGCAGCCTAGCACTTCTAACCATTTACCGTTTTTGCCTTTCACGTCTACTTCAGCTGAAGGCTCAGTGAATGGGAAGTAAGATGGACGGAAACGTACTTCTACTTCTTCTTCGAAGAAGTTACATAGGAAATCGTGCAGGATGCCTTTCAGCTGAGCAAAGTTTACGTTCTCATCAACCAGCATGCCTTCCACTTGGTGGAACATTGGCGTGTGCGTTTGGTCGTAGTCGTTACGGTATACACGGCCTGGTGCGATGAAACGGAATGGTGGTTTACCATTTTCCATCGTACGGATCTGTACGCCTGACGTATGAGTACGAAGCATCAAGTCTGGGTTGAAGAAGAAAGTATCGTGGTCAGTACGCGCTGGGTGATCAGCTGCGATGTTTAGCGCATCGAAGTTGTGGAATGCATCTTCGATCTCTGGGCCAGCCTCGGTGTTAAAACCAAGTTCGCCAAAGAACTTCTCAATACGCTCTACAGTACGAGTTACTGGGTGTAAACCACCGTTTTCAATACGACGACCTGGTAGTGTTACGTCGATTGTTTCTGCTGCTAGTTTCGCTTCAAGCTCAGCACGTTGTAGTGCATCTTTACGAGCTGCGATAGCTTGCTGAACTACGCCTTTCGCTTTGTTGATCTCTTGACCAGCTTCACGGCGTTCTTCTGGTGGTAGTTTGCCTAGGCTTTGAAGTTGAGCAGTTAGCTCACCTTTTTTACCCAGATACTGAACACGCACTTCATCAAGTGCGACTAGCGATTCGGCAGCTTCAATTGCAGTGCTCGCGCTAGCAATGATCTCTTCTAGATGTTGCATCGTTTCCTCATCTACCTGTAGGTAGTGTCCATAAGGGAGTGATTGGTTTTTTGATAGCTGTACATAGTAGCCAAACCGGGCACCAATGCCAAATTGAATTACGAAAAGAAGAGGTTATTGAATAAAAAGAGCACAAAAACGTCAAAAATGTCATCTTTAGTTAATCTGCCGTTTAGTTGTGCCCTTTTGTTTTAGAAATAGTATTGAATAGATAGCTCGATAAAATCGTCATCTCTAGCGAAGTAGAGCAAATCATTTGGTGTTTCATTTTTAAACAACCAAGCATCAATTTGCCACTGAACGTGATTCGATATTCGGCTCGATGCTTCTAACTTAGCATTGTAAACATCATCGTTATCTAAATCCTTCGTAATTCCCGTCAATACTTCCGTTCCGTCCTCATCATTGAGCGCCCAACGAATACCTGCAAACACATCATTTTGACCGATAGTTTGTGCGTTGTTCCCACGACTGTCATAGAGGTACTCACCAATAACCCCCACATCCCAAACCGTGTCAAATGCACCGACGAAGGTATACTCAAAGCCCGTCACAAGACCGACATGATTATCAGCACTATCTCGATAAATACTTTCCAGTTTCCATAACCAATCGCCAACGATTCCTTGCACATCCAGACCGACATGACTCATCAGAGCGTAGTAAGGCTTTAATTCTCCGTACTCAAAACGAAAGTAAGGATCCCGGTTTGTTCCATATAAATAGCTCAGGCCTACGTCCCAATCGCCAAGCATTTTCGAATATCGAAAAGCCACATCTACGTGCTTCTCTTCTCTGCTTGACTCATAGATAGCATCATCAGAGACAACGGGGTCGGTTCTCAAGCGGCCATCTGTACCCGCAAACGTTCGTTCCCTAAAGTAAGGTAACAACATTGCGTGGACGGTGCCCCAGTCTTTGAAAGAGGTAAAATGTAACATCGGCTGACCGAGTTTATCTTCACCATCGACGGCTTCAATGGCATCTGTTTGGTTTACTACATCAACTAAATGGGCTGATTCAGTCACTCCCCAAAAGACCTTACTAATCCCAACTCGAAGCTCATAATCATCCCAATGAGTCAGATAAAGTGCCTCTCGTATGTCACCATGACTTCGCTCATCGTCTAGACCATCCAGACGATAGAAAGGTGTGAAAGTAAAGTTTGCATCACCATTTTGCATCTCCCAGTAAAATTCTGGCTGCAAAACCAATGACGTTTGCGCTTTGCTCTGACCCTGAGAGCCCGTTTCAAAAAACTGACGATGCTCAATATTGACTTGTCCTGCGAGCTCGACGGCAGTCAGAGGCATCGAGTAAAAAAAAGCTGCTGCACTAAGCAACAACCCAGCATTTAATCGCTTCATTTTTCCTCCACTACCTCACTCGCTTCAACACATTCTTATGAAAGTCATTGTCTTGTAATCCAGTGTTAAAACGCATTTCGCTAGTCGTTAGCTCAGTACTTTTTCCTGTTTGATGGTTTGTCATCGCCATAGTGTGCGCTCGCCAATATTGGTTGAGATATTGCTTGTAATCGGAAAAAGAAAGCGTTTTTAACAAAGAGCCTTTGCGGTCGTAAAACTCAACTTTAAGTGGACGATAATGCGCTTTATCTAACCATACCGTTTGCTTGGTATAACCTGAGTTCTTATCGGTCGGAATTTGCTCTACGACGAAAACATCTTGCCCGTTTATGCTGTCATCTTTTAGGTAGTTGAAACGGTATTTTTCAATCTCAAAGGAACTGAGATCCTCATACGCGAATTCACTGCCCATAAAAGGACCTGATTTGTTACGCGAGGAAATACGTTTCACACGTTTCAGTGCAGGAAGGTAAAGCCATTGGTCATCGGCACCCACCGTATGAGAATGGTTAAGAAACGCCGTGCCTTTTACATCTCTCGGTTCATCAAATATCGTGAGCCCTTTGTCACCATCGCCATCAACTTCGAGTGATTGTAAGCGCATTAAACGTGTGCTGCTTTCTCCTTGCGCGTTTCGCAGAATCATTTGCATCGTAGCAACAGAATCCCCCCACCCTTCATCACGGGCTTTGCGCTCTTGGGCAATTTCTAGTCCTTTGGCTTCATCCGCCAACACCGCATGACTCATAATAAGCGAGACAGAAAGTACTGATACTTTTAAGGCATTTTTTACTAAATTCATGTTCAATCCTTTAATTCGTTATGACTGAGTAACAGTCTTGGTTTGAGAGTCAGTTGATTTAAGCTTATTTCGGCGCTCCACCTCGTCGTAAACGCCTTTGTCAAACAACATCAGTAGAGTCGGTAGAAAGATGAAATCCACAACAAGAGCAATGAAGATAACAATGGCACTCAACTGTCCCATATCGGCATTTAAGCGGAAGCTCGACATCGCCAGAACAGAGAAACCAGCAACAAGCACGACAGTCGTAATCCAAAGCGCGCGCCCCACGGTGCGAAAGGCGTAGCGAACCGCTTGCTCCGCACTGTGGCCATCTTTACGAGCGTGTTGATATTTAGAAAGAAAGTGAACGGCGTCATCGACAACAACACCAAGCGTTAATGTCACAACGACAGACAATCCCAAGTTAATCTCGCCAGAAACCAGCGCCCAAATACCAAAACCAATAAGCGCAGGAGCAATATTCGGGACAAGACTAATTAAGCCAAGCTTGAACGAACGCAAGGCAAAGATCAGTAATGCAGAGATTAAGACAAGAGTAATGGGCAAGGTTGACAGCATGCTGGCCATATTCGTTTCACCAATATGCGCAAACATCAATGAAGGACTAGAAGCAACAACATCATATTGAGGCGCGTTTTCGTTAAACCATTGGTAAATGCGATTTTCCAAATCAACAAGCTCGACGCTGCCCAAGTTCTCCACGGTGAGAACCATCTTGATCGACGACTTATCTACATTGATTTGGTTGTTCAAATCTAAACCATACGGTAGTGACATTTCGTAAAGCAGCAGATATTGAGCCGCTAATTCTCTGTCTTGAGGGAGCGAGTAATAAGCCTGATCATCTCCATGCATGTTCTTGTTTAGGCGCTTATAAACATCGCTCAAGGTCGCAACATGGTCCGTTTCTGGCTGCAACCTTAGCCAGTCAGTAAATTTACCCACGGTATTGAGAAAATTAGGATCCGCAATACCCTGCGATTCGTTGGTTTTTATCGCGATACTGATGTTCGCCATGCCACTGATTCGCTCTTCCATAAAATCAGCCGCTCGGCGAAATTCATTGCTATGGCCAAAGTACTCGACGGATTCATCATTGACTTTGTTCAGTGGAATCAAGCTCGCACTCGCGACAATAACAAGCACCGACAACGGCAATAAAGCATGTCGCTTTGACACCACGAAATCTCCTAAATGATCCATAAAGTGCTTTCTTTCATCAGAAGTATCCGACTTCACCGTAACCGGAAGGATATTAAGCAAGGCGGGAAGTAACGTGATGGAAAGGAAACAAGCAACCATGACGCCAAGGGCTGATAGGTTGCCGAAATCTCTCAGGATTGGAGAATCCGACATATTCATCATTAAAAAGCCGATCGCGGTGGTAATGGAGGTAATCAAGATAGGAATGAAATTGAGCGCAATACTTCGCTCAATAGAGTGGGCTTTACTAAAGCCGTTTTGCATAGACTGACGCATTGTCGCGATGATGTGTACACAGTCTGCGACGGCAAGCGTCATCACCAAGGTAGGCACATTAACGGTCGCCGTGCTTAAGAACATACCAGCCCATCCTGACAAGCCCATTGTCACCATAACCGAGCCGATAATAACGATGAGCGTCGCGATGACGCTAAGCAATGAGCGCAACATGATGGTCAGAAACACCAATATCACTAGTAACATAGTAGGCACTAATGTTGCGCTATCATCTTGGGCTGCGGTCATAAACGCGTAGTTCATTGCAATAATACCAGCCTTGTGGAATTCCGTGTCTGGGTACACTTGCTGATAACGTTCAATCATTCCGTTTATGTAAGCAACCACCTCTTGTACTTCAGCAGTTTTATCTATTTCAGGGAGTTGGACCGTAATGTTTACGACCGTGACATCTCCTTTTTCAGAAATCAGTGAACTTTTCAAAACCGGCTCACTCAACGCAATACTTTTGACTTTCTCTATTCGTTGAGGTGTCAATTCATATTCGCTATACAGTAAATCTTCGACAAGAAGATCATCTTCAAACGCTTCGGTATGCTGGTAGTTGGCGAGGGAATCAACGCGGGTCGAGTATGGAACTTGCCACGCCTCGTCAGTGATCTGCTGAATAAGAGATAATGTGCTAGGAGTAAAAACAGTGCCGCTCTTTGGCGCTATAACCAAAGCAAGACTGTCAGATTTTGCAAAGGTGGTTTGAATTTCATCAAACGCAAGTAACTGCTCATTTGTTCCATCAAAGAAGATGTCGTAATCTCCTCTAAAGTAAAGATTTTTTCCTCCAATAGTTGCTATGACAATCAATAAAACGGTAGCAAGCATCACCAATACACTGTAATTCGTTGGTAGCTTACCCCACCCTGAACGGGCGTATTGTTGAACGTTGTGATGTGGCATCACACTCTCCTTTTGTGACGTTTCGTCAAATTTAAAAACTAAAAAAAACAGCAAATGCTGTAAATAACCAGACAAACTCGACATGCAAACTTTAGATCGAATGAATTTGGCTACATAAGTTAGTTTTTAGTAACTTCCTATGCTTCTCGTGATCATTGGCTGAACGCCAACCTTCGAGATTTAATGACGATTCGTCACAATGGTGCGATAAAAAAGCCAACCATAACGTCAGATTGGCCTTTCCTGTTTATCAGCGATTCACTGACTCTAAATAAGCAAGCTCTTCACTAAATAACTCCTGCTCCACTCGACGCCAGGTTTTACGGTAGTCCCATTCTGTAGATAAAGGCGACCAACCTAAACCATCAAGTAACATATTCGCGTTGTGCAGTACTGAGAATGGGTCTTGAATTCGCTGAATACATCGACTGTTCGATGCATTTTGCGCCAAAGCGTTTGAACCGAATGCAATAGACCAGTTGGCGAATACAATAGCATCAGAACCAATTGCGGGAGAAAACTTAAGATCACCACATTCTACCGCATTGTTCACCAGCGCATCAGCACCATCTATTACTTGTTCTTCCAAGTTATTCAGTTCATTCACACGTTTAGGCGAAGCCTTCTCTAGAACCCAAGGCGTCTTTGCAACAATCGCACAAGTTGATAGTACTGGCTCCATACGAGCGTAAATACGATAACCTACATGCATCGCAATGATTTTTTCTCTGGTATTGCCATTAAATTTGGCGGTACGTTCGAAAAATATTGCTTCGCTTTTCAGCGAATGAATACAAAGCGCAAGAATCACATCTTCTTTGCTGCAAAAATGATTGTAGATCGTCCCTTTAGAATAAGGGCTTGACGCTGTAAGCTTGTCCATCGTTAAGTTGGCAAAGCCTTGCTCTTGAACTAAAGACTTAGCCAATTGAATAAGCTCTATCTCACGATCAGCAATCGCCTGTTGCTTTTTTGTTAGCCCTGAAGACACACGACATCCGTCTTGCTTGCTATATTTTTTACAGCGAAAGTTAAACATAATCCTTTGATCCGTATACCAACACACTCCCAATAATTGTAACACGATTCTTTAATACAGGAACGCAACTAAAGTTGACGAACCGTCACAAATGACACTTCGTCATAATAGATCAAAAAACAAACATTTCAAGTATGAATTTATAATTAGAAGATAAATAGATACCAATTATGCATACCCAAGTAGCTACAGGATGCTTGGTTCAACGAGAATGGTTTCTTTGTAGAGGAAGCGAGAGAGGCTTTGGGAGGAACAACGAATGAAATCAGCATGTTAAAAATGACGAAAGTAGATACTGAACAGGTATTATTCGAAATAAGCCCAAAACACTTTAAGTCTGAATTAAGAGCAAACACCGCTGAATGCCCTACTTACAAAGTATTTGCTGTCTTAGGCTTTTTCTTTTGCAACGCCCTTTCAGAAACTCTCTTCAAAAAAGGCTCAAAATCTATATAGATAGGCTTGGCTTATCACCTGCAGATGCGATGGCATAACGAATATCATCAATAAATCGCCCCTCTGTCTCAATAATGCCGTCAGAGAATGTGACTGGCTGATGTGGCCCAGCAAGTAGAACAATATTAGTAAAATCAGAGACATTAAAGTTCTCTGCTACAACATTTTTGGAATGAAAATCGATGACGGTCTTTGCGACTTGATCTTCCAGTAACAAAAGCTGTTCTTCGGTAATTTTCATACGCGCCAAAGCAACGCGAACACACTTATCGTGGGTAGTCGTCTGCTCTTTTATGATTTCGGTATATTTGTCGTTGAGCTTGGAGTTCTCTGCATAGCTATAATATAAAGGTCCGTGCAGCGTTATATTTTTATCTTCATCAACGTAAACGAGATCCAACAACTCTAATGCTTTTAAGTAATCGGACATGCTCTGCTCAGACAAGTCATACTTTTTCTTTAAAATAGAATAGCCGTCTTTACCTCGTAACATTCTCAATTCACGATAAAAGTCGTAAAGGTGAGGGAATTGAAAGAATACTTCATCCTGTGTGCGACTAAAGTAATCCTCGTCTTCACCTTGCAATTGATTTGCGAGCTTTTGTAGTTCATCTAACGTGCAATCAACCGCTCTACAATATTCCAGCAACTTATCTAAAGCGAGATTCGTGCTTGTAAGATGTCTCTTAAAGGTAGATAGTGGCATACCCATTTTCTCAGATAGCTCTCGATATGTTAGCCCTTTTGTTTTAATCGCTTGGCGTAATGCGGCTAGCAAGTATTCGGGAGTCAGATCTCTCATCTACAATTCCTTTTGGCAATGTTACAGCTGTATAGTATTTGTAACAATTTAGAACCGCTTGGCAAGGTATAAGTTCATATTTTTATAAGAAAAACATGAATGAATATACTGAAAGGAGAATTCACACAACAAATGAAAAATTCAATATGAATTCAATTTCATTATAGATATAAAATAATATGCAAAATAAAAGTGAAGCAATTACTCTAAATCATCGTGATTAATTTTAATAGTAACGTAAAGTTGAGAATATAAACCTATTCTCTCTACAAAAATCTAGAATAATTAACCTAAAAGGAACAGAACGGTAAATGCATAATAATTCACCGCTCTCTATTAGCATTTTTGCAATGCTATTCAAGTAGACTAGTCCGCTAGTTTCACTGCAGTACCAAATGCCAAAATTTCCGAAGAACCATCTACGATTGAGCTTGTGGTAAATCGAATCCCTACTATTGCATCGGCACCTTTAGATTCAGCGTCCGCCACCATGCGCTGTATAGCAATATCACGCGCGTCGGTCATCATTTCCGTGTAACCACGAATTTCGCCGCCAACAATGCTCTTGATACCCGCCATGAGGTCACGGCCAATATGCTTTGATTGAACAACATTACCAGTTACAACCCCTCTGATTTCAGAGATCTGCTTGCCAGGAATGCTTTCGGTCGTTGTGTAGATCATTTTTAATCCCTTATAAACGTAAAAATTTATACCCAAGCTACCTTATAACTAACATAAGATGCTAACCAATAAATTGAGAAGACTGATAAACAATACTCTAAATAGCCAAGCTAAAAGTCATTTGGGTATAAATTTTAGCAATAAAAAAGGAGAGCTAATGCTCTCCTTCTCTTAATCCTAAACTGCTAATTAAAGAGCAGCTTTCGCTTTTTCAACTAGAACTGCAAATGCAGCTTTGTCGAATACTGCGATGTCCGCAAGGATCTTACGGTCGATCTCGATAGATGCTTTCTTCAGACCGTTGATGAAACGGCTGTAAGATAGACCATTTTGACGAGATGCCGCATTGATACGTGCAATCCATAGTTGACGGAATTGACGTTTCTTAGCGCGACGGTCACGGTAAGCGTATTGACCAGCTTTAGTAACTGCTTGGAAAGCTACGCGGTAAACACGTGAACGCGCACCGTAGTAACCTTTAGCTTGTTTTAGAACTTTCTTATGACGTGCACGAGCTTGTACACCACGTTTTACGCGAGGCATTATGCTTCTCCTAAACTAAACGATTGATAACTAAAAAGAATTAAGCGTATGGCAACATACGGATTACTGCAGCCACTTCACATTTTGGAAGGATTGCATTCGGACGTAGTTGACGCTTGTTCTTAGTAGTACGCTTAGTCAGGATGTGACGTTTTGTAGCGTGCTTGTACTTAATACCACCAGCAGTTTTCTTAAAACGCTTAGCAGCACCTTTGTTGGTTTTCATCTTAGGCATGATGAATAACTCCGCATTGAGTAGGTTTAATAAACAACGTAATTAGGGCGAACAAAACCCAGCCATATGCCTTTATATAAAGGAAAGCGGCTAGGTTTTAATTACTTGATGAGCCGTTAATTACTTCTTTTTAGGGGCTAGCACCATGATCATCTGGCGACCTTCAATCTTCTTAGGGAAAGATTCAACTACAGCAATTTCTGCAGTATCTTCCTTAAGACGATTTAGAACGTCAACACCGATGTCTTGGTGTGCCATCTCTCGGCCACGGAAGCGAATTGTTACTTTCACTTTGTTGCCTTCTTCAAGGAAACGCGTCAGGTTGCGTAGTTTTACCTGATAGTCTCCAATATCAGTTCCAGGACGGAATTTTACTTCCTTGATCTGGACCTGCTTTTGCTTCTTCTTCTGCTCTTTAGCAGTTTTGCTCTTCTCGAAGAGGAACTTACCATAGTCCATCACACGACAAACAGGTGGCTCGGCGTTAGGACTGATCTCAACGAGATCCATACCAGCTTCTTCAGCAGCTGCAATGGCTTCTTGAATCGATACAACACCAACTGATTCACCGTCAGCGCCTGTTAGTCGAACTTCACGAATACCACGAATTTCACCGTTGATACGGTGCGGGTTTTGTTTTACCGGCTGTTGGCCACGTCTTCCGCCTTTAATAGCTTATTCCTC
The DNA here is from genome assembly GCF_033344395.1 of Vibrio sp. 1874. Classification (NCBI taxonomy): domain Bacteria; kingdom Pseudomonadati; phylum Pseudomonadota; class Gammaproteobacteria; order Vibrionales; family Vibrionaceae; genus Vibrio; species Vibrio sp. 1874. The sequence goes on along the minus strand of NZ_JAWPOR010000003.1, from coordinate 342,238 downwards.
CAGATTGAGCTTACGGCTAGAGATCTCGTCTTGGATGTATGCAATAAAATCATCCACTTTAAATTTACCAAGATCTTTACCTTTACGAGTACGCACTGCAATTTCGCCAGCTTCCATTTCTTGGTCACCAACAACAAGCATATACGGTACACGCTTCAAAGTATGTTCGCGGATTTTAAAGCCAATCTTCTCATTTCTCAAGTCCGCTTTAGCTCTAATTCCACTTTTTTGTAGTTTTTGTACTATTTCTTGAACATAACCTGACTGTTTATCAGTAATGTTCATAAGAACTGCTTGTTCTGGCGCCAACCAAGTTGGGAAGAAACCAGCATATTCTTCGATAAGGATACCGATGAAGCGCTCTAGTGAACCTAGAATCGCACGGTGAATCATTACCGGTACAAGACGTTCATTGTTTTCACCTACATAAGTTGCACCTAAGCGACCTGGTAGGTTGAAGTCTAGCTGGACAGTACCACACTGCCACGCACGGTCTAGACAATCGTATAGTGTGAATTCAATCTTAGGACCGTAGAACGCACCCTCGCCTTCTTGAATTTCGTATGGGATATCCATCGATTCAAGAGACTGCTTCAATGCTTCTTCAGATTGATCCCAGATTTCATCTGAACCTACACGTTTCTCTGGACGAGTAGACAGTTTCACTACGATGTTGTCGAAACCAAATGTTTGGTACGTATCGTACACCATCTTGATACAGTTTGTTACTTCTTCTTGAATTTGGCTCTCAGTACAGAAAATGTGAGCGTCATCCTGAGTAAAGCCACGTACACGCATAATACCGTGTAGTGCACCAGATGGTTCGTTACGGTGACATGAGCCAAACTCAGCCATACGTAGCGGTAGGTCGCGGTACGATTTTAGACCTTGGTTGAAGATCTGTACGTGACCTGGACAGTTCATTGGCTTAATCGCGTATTCACGGTTCTCAGAAGAAGTTGTGAACATTGCATCAGCGTATTTGTCCCAGTGCCCAGAGCGTTCCCAAAGAACACGGTCCATCATAAGTGGACCTTTCACTTCTTGGTAACCGTACTCATCTAGCTTAGCGCGGATGAATACTTCTAGATCACGGAAGATAGACCAACCATTGTGATGCCAGAACACCATACCCGGTGCTTCTTGCTGCATGTGGAATAGGTCTAGTTGCTTACCAATCTTACGGTGATCACGCTTCGCCGCTTCTTCTAGGCGAGTTAGGTGCGCTTTCAGTGCTTTCTTGTCGTGGAAAGCCGTACCGTAGATACGTTGAAGCATTTTGTTGTCGCTGTTACCACGCCAGTAAGCACCTGCAACATTCAGCAAAGTGAAGTGTTGACAGAAGCTCATGTTAGGAACGTGAGGACCACGACACATGTCGATGTATTCTTCATGGTGGTAAAGGCCTGGACGATCATCACGAGATACGTTTTCGTCAAGGATTTCCACTTTGTATGGTTCGCCACGTGATTCAAACGTATCACGCGCTTCCTGCCAGCTTACTTTTTTCTTAACCACTTCGTACTTGGTTTTCGCTAGCTCTTTCATACGCTTTTCAATCTTTTCAAGATCTTCTTGCGTTAGAGATTCGTCTAGGTCGATATCGTAGTAGAAGCCATTGTCGATGGTTGGACCAATCGCCATTTTAGCTTGAGGGTAAAGCTGCTTAAGAGCGTGACCAAGAAGGTGAGCACAAGAGTGACGAACGATTTCTAGACCGTCTACTTCATCTTTAACTGTGATGATTTCAAGGCTTGCGTCTTCTTCAATTAGGTCACACGCATCAACGCGGTTACCGTTTACACGACCAGCGATAGTTGCTTTGGCAAGACCGGGACCGATCGATTGCGCAACTTCCATAGTAGATACTGGGTTGTCAAATTGACGCTGACTGCCGTCAGGAAGAGTAATAATAGGCATGCTATGTCCTTTACAGTGGTGTTGCACACCAAGCAACACATGTTATTCAAATTAGAAGCTATTTGTTGAAAATAGTTGAGAGTCAATAAAGGCCTCTCGGTAACACGAATACCGGACCGTTATCGAAAATGGGATTGTACCTAGCTCACATTTAGAATGCAAAGCGCGATTTTGTTTTGTCATAAGAACTTAACCGCAGACCCGTCACGACAATCTGATCATGCTTTTTTAAGAGACCGCATAACTTGTAAACGGAATTACCCCTCAATGAACTTACACAACAAATTACAATATTGCCTATTACGTGTGAACCGATACAAAGCTTAACACGCTTGGCGAGAGCTCAACGTGCGATTTAGGTATATAGTTGTTTTATAGAGTAGTTTGTATGTAGGTATTCATCATGGTCTATTTCAAATCGCGCTTTATGGTGCTTCTAAGCACCTCGATATGTTCTTTGCAAGCCTTCGCATCAAGTGACTTATATGGCCCGCTGCGTTCTTACGCACAATCCCCAATGCAAGTGGTTAGTCACACCAACATACTACGTTCAGGACACAGTCTGCCCTCTGGGTTTGTCGAAGCCTATGGTTCGGGAACCGTGGCAAGTGTTTGGGCTCATACTGATGAATACGCACTGGATTATTACCACAATCAAATCGAATTAGGCAGCAAATGGCAAGTCAGCAACCGTTGGCAGTGGGAGCTCAACTATCGATGGGTCTTTGCCGCTGACAACCATTTAGATGGACTGACGAAAAGCTTCCATAAACTTTTCGGTATCGGACAAAATGGGCGGGATAAAGTAGACAGAGATCGTTTTTACATTTCAATGCCGCAATATGATGTGCTTGAAGATGATTTCGAAGGACAAACACTGGCCAATAACCTATCTACTTACTTACAGTATCAAGTGTTCCAAAATGAACATCACGGCCTATCGATTGGCGGCAGTTTGTATTTTAACGATGTGGCTCACGGTACTTTTCAAGGTAGCAGTTTCGAGCAAGGCTTCCAATTAAACTACAGCTACTTAAGTGATGCTCATGCATTTTATTCGATGATTGGCATGACTTTTCGCTCGGATGACCGTGCCTTGCTCGATCTGCCTTATCGACATAATACGATTGCCATTGCGGGTGGGTACCGTTATGCCTTAGAAGATAACCATCACCTGATGTTGGAATATCATTGGTATCAAGGCTCAACAGAAGGGCCCACAGAGTTTGCTGATGCCTCTAATGAACTGGTATTGGGCTATCGATATCTAATGGAAAATTCAGCGCTTGAGTTTTTAGCCGTAGAGAACGCAAGAAACATGGATAACAGTACCGATATCGCTTTCACAATAGGATATCGGTACATATTTTCATCAAGTTGATGAGAGCTATAGATTTAGCGTTGGTGCAACTGCGGCAGCGACTTGAGCATCGGTTGCATTGATCGGCAACGTAAACGAGCGATATTGGTCACCAGCCAAGCTGAGCGAACGGTCAATCTCTGCCAAACAATGCATGACCTGCCCTTCCAGAATAAAAGAGAGCTCAATTTCTTTTGATGAGATAAAGCCGCTGTTACGGAACTCTAGCTCTTGATAAATACCAGAGCGAGAGGCAAACGAGCCACCGCGCAAAAAGCCTTTTTCAACATCGGCTTTAACCATAGTGAAGCCAGCTTGCTCGATCGCTTGAATAACCCGAGATGCTACTGGTAGTGGTTTCACTTCAATATAGTCACGGTCACGCGGGTCAATCGCAAAATCAATATCTAACGTCGTCTCGACCCAAACATGACATTGATTCTTAAGTGCGCTAACCGCAGTAATTGGCGTTTCATCATGCAGTTTTAGCTCAAACGGAACCTGCTTTTCTTCATTAGGTTGAATCACAAAAGGGTCAACTGCTTTCAATTGATCAATAGTGAAGGTTTGGTAACTTACGCTATCATCCACTTCGACTTTCATTTCCGTGTTCAATTTAATCGTAATAGCATCAATTTGTTGTTCGACGTCTCCGCCTTTGATATGAACATGCCCTTTCAGCGTCGCTCCTTGAAACACGCTCATTTCGTCCAAAATGGTATCTACTTTTGCAGAGCCGATCCCCAGTGATGCTTTCAATTTTTTAAACATATTTTTCCTTTTTTAGCGACTTTTCTTCTAATGATCGTTTGTTTACACAATTGTTTTCTGCTGTGCAAGCAATAGACCACAAGAAAATGTTTGAATTCAATCATCAATCCAAATAATGCTCAGCAGCAAGAGTCATTCAGCCCTGCAATAGGATTGTTCGGTCACTAAGCTGTACATTCGTCGAGAAATGTTTGCAATTTGTACCTAAATTAAGCAGTATTTGTATAGTCAAATAAAGGAAAATGATTATGTCTGCACCACTCTACATTCAAATTAAACAATTTATCCTGGATAAAATTGAGGCTGGAGAGTGGGTAGTTGGTCATCGCATCGCCACCGAGATTGAGCTTACCGAGCAATTTGGTGTCAGTAGAATGACAGTGAACAAAGCAATTCGGGATTTAGTTAATGAGGGCCGATTACAACGTCGCCCACGCTTAGGCACGTTCGTGTGTGATCCTGGTGAAAAGTCAGAATCTCCCCTGCTAGACATTCGAAACATTGCCGAAGAAGTCAGCGATAGAGGGCGAAAGTATGGCAGTAAAGTGCTCAAACAGATTGCCATAAAAGCAGATGACAACATTGCGACAAAACTCGGCGTTATGCTAGGCACGACAGTGTTTTACAGTGAAATTATTCACTATGAAGACCAAACGCCGATTCAATTGGAGCTCCGCTGGGTGAATAGCCAATATGCTCCGAGTTATTTAAATCAAGACTTCACACAAATCACTCCAAATCAATACCTGTCAAATAATTGCCCACTCAGCGCGATAGAACATACTGTAGAGGCAATTGTGCCTGAAAGCCGTATTAAGCAAGACTTAAAAATGCAAGCCAATGAACCTTGCCTTCTCTTGAATCGCAGAACGTGGAGCCAAGATAAATTAGTCAGTACCGCCCTACTTTATCACCCTGGTAGCAAATATAAGCTGAGCTCAAAAGTGCTCATTTAAGGACAAGATTTGTCCTCTAGATCTACGTTTTGATCACATTTTAGCAACATCAACCTTGTCAGTGTTCTTATTTTGCTCTATTTATTTGTATATACATTTAATGATACAAATAAACACAGGGACACAAACATGGATTTGCTGATTGAAAACGCACGTCTAGTTACCATGCAATCGGGAGAATGCGGATACCTTCCAACGCCTCCAGCGCGCATTGGTATTCAATCTGGAAAAATCGTTGCGATCAGTACCTGTGCCATTGGTGAAGACGCACCGCAAACCGAGTCTCTGTTGTCTGCCCAACATTACCCTCAGAGTATCGATCTTCAAGGCCAGTTAGTTCTGCCAGGTTTGATCGACTGCCACACTCATCTTATTTACGCGGGCAATCGTGCCAACGAATTTGAAATGCGCTTAAACGGCGTGCCATATCAAGAAATTTCCAAACAAGGCGGCGGGATTCTCTCAACGGTACATGCGACACGCTCTGCAACCGAAGCACAACTAGTTGAGTTAGCGTTACCACGTTTAGATGGGTTACTCGCGAGTGGCGTCACTTCTGTCGAGGTGAAATCTGGCTATGGATTGACACTGAATGATGAAATAAAAATGCTCCGTGCCGCCAAAATGCTAGAGCAAGAGCGCAAAGTTAAAATCACCACTACACTTCTCGCCGCTCACGCTATTCCGCCAGAGTTTCAAGGTCGTGCAGATGATTATATTGAGCACATTTGTCAGGACATAATCCCTGTTGTCGCAAAGGAAGAATTAGCTACGAGTGTCGATGTTTTTTGTGAATCGATTGGTTTCAATCTTGAACAAACAGAAAAAGTGTTTGTAGCTGCAAAACGCCACGGCTTAAAGGTTAAAGGGCATACTGAGCAACTTTCTAATCTCGGTGGTACAGCCCTCACTGCGCAATACAACGGTCTGTCAGCGGATCACATCGAGTTTTTAGATGAGCAAGGTGTTAAAGCACTTGCTCGATCAAACACCGTCGCCACTCTATTGCCTGGCGCTTTTTATTTTCTAAGAGAGACTCAGTTACCACCGATTGAGTTATTGAGAGAGCATAACGTGCCGATGGCAATTGCTACGGACGTCAACCCAGGTACATCACCATTTTCTGATCTCACACTCATGCTGAATATGGCGTGCACGCTATTTCGCCTTACACCGCAAGAAGCACTGCGTGGTGTAACGCAACATGCAGCCAAAGCTCTGGGTTATCAAAACTCACGTGGCGAAATCAAAGTAGGGTTTGATGCGGACTTCTCTATCTGGGATATCGAAAACCCTGCGGATTTAAGCTATCAAGTCGGAGCAAAACGTCTGGTAGGTCGTATAGTAAATGGTGAATACATTTCACACGGAGGCCAATAATATGTCTCAATTCGACCTACACTCTCCCCTATTTCATTGGCAAGGCCGTCATGATGCCGAGGACGGCAAGCTTGGTCAGCGAATTCATCACGTTGTTCAACGCCAAAAAGCAGATGAGTTGAGTGCCGTTGCGCATGGCGTCTCATTACTCGGTTTTGCTACCGACGCTGGCGTTGCGAGAAACAAAGGACGCATTGGCGCGAAAAAAGCGCCAGACTTAATCCGACGAGCACTCGCTAATTTAGCATGGCACCAAGACGCCCCACTATATGACTTAGGTACTGTGGTGTGTGAAGACGACTTACTGGAAGAGAGCCAAGCTCTATGTGCAGCAACCATTTCAAGCGCACTGCCCCATACGCCAGTCATCGTGCTGGGTGGTGGGCATGAGATTGCGTGGGCCTCGTTTTCCGGCTTAGCGGAATATTTTAAAGCGCACCATCCAGAGAAGAAGCCTAAAATCGGCATTATCAATTTCGATGCGCATTTCGATTTGCGCGCATTCGAGAGTAACCTCGCCGACATAAGACCGAGCTCTGGTACACCCTTCAACCAAATTCACCATTTTTGTCAACGTAACGATTGGGACTTTCATTACGCTTGTATTGGTGTAAGCCGCAGTAGCAACACTAAAGCGCTATTTGAAAAAGCAGATGCGTTAAATGTTTGGTATGTAGAGGACAATCAGCTCTGCTACTTAAACCACAGTTATCACTTAACTCAGCTTCAGCATTTTATTGACGACTGTGACTACCTCTATTTGACTATTGATCTGGATGTATTCCCTGCTGCAACCGCACCTGGAGTCAGCGCACCAGCAGCTCGGGGAGTGAGTTACGACACTATTGCACCCTTTTTAGATCGAATTCTTCATTACAAAAATAAGCTAATGCTGGCTGATATCGCCGAATACAACCCAAATTATGACGTCGATAGTCAAACAGCACGATTAGCTGCCCGTTTGTGTTGGGATATCGCCAACGCGATGGCGGAAAAACAGCACAAACCATAATGCATCCCAGATGCCACTGATTATTACGACCAAGCAAGTACTTGGTCATCACGAGAAACTAAAGGAGTCTGAAATGACACAGCGCCAGGGACAAGATCCACGACTTGATACAAGCAGAACAATTCGTGCACCTCACGGAGATAAACTGCGCGCAAAATCTTGGCTAACCGAAGCCCCTCTTCGTATGCTGATGAACAACCTTGATCCTGATGTTGCAGAACATCCACATTCACTGGTTGTATATGGCGGCATTGGCCGAGCAGCGCGAAACTGGGAATGTTACGACAAGATTGTTGAAGTACTTGAAAGACTCGAAGATGACCAAACGCTTTTAGTTCAATCAGGCAAGCCTGTTGGTGTTTTCCCTACCCATAAAAACGCCCCACGCGTGCTTATCGCAAACTCAAACCTCGTTCCTCATTGGGCAAACTGGGAACACTTCAACGAGCTCGATAAACAAGGCTTGATGATGTACGGCCAAATGACCGCTGGCAGCTGGATATACATTGGCTCGCAAGGTATCGTACAAGGCACATACGAAACGTTCGTATCTGTTGCAAAAAAACACTTTGGCGGTGAAGCAAAGGGCCGTTGGATTCTAACAGGTGGTCTCGGTGGCATGGGTGGAGCTCAACCTCTCGCTGGTACAATGGCGGGCTTCTCCATGATTGCAGTAGAGTGTGATGAATCACGTATCGATTACCGCCTACGTACAGGCTATGTCGATAAGAAAGCGACTTCTTTAGATGAAGCGCTAGCTATCATTAAAGAGTCAGACATACCAGTATCGGTTGGTCTACTAGGTAATGCAGCAGACGTTTTCTCTGAGCTGGTAGAACGTAATATCACGCCTGATGTCGTAACAGACCAAACGTCTGCACACGACCCGCTCAATGGCTATTTACCACAAGGCTGGAGCATGTCTCACGCAGCGGAAATGCGTTTGCAAGATGAAGCAATGGTCGTAAAAGCAGCGAAAAAATCCATGGCTGTGCAAGTTCAAGCGATGTTAGAGCTGCAAAATCGCGGCGCCGCAACACTCGACTACGGTAACAACATCCGCCAGATGGCCTTGGAAGAAGGCGTAGAAAACGCATTCGATTTTCCTGGCTTCGTTCCAGCCTACATTCGTCCTCTATTCTGTGAAGGTATCGGTCCTTTCCGTTGGGCTGCTCTCTCTGGCGATCCTGAGGACATCTATAAAACCGACCAAAAAGTAAAAGAGCTAATTCCAGATAATCCGCACTTACATAACTGGCTAGATATGGCTCGCGAGCGCATCCAGTTCCAAGGTTTACCTGCGCGTATTTGCTGGGTTGGTCTTAAAGATCGTGAGCGTCTTGGTCAAGCATTCAACGAAATGGTGAAAAATGGCGAACTTAAGGCGCCCGTTGTCATTGGTCGAGACCACTTAGACTCTGGTTCTGTAGCAAGCCCGAACCGTGAAACCGAAGGTATGATGGACGGTTCTGACGCCGTATCAGACTGGCCATTATTAAACGCGCTACTCAACACGGCGGGCGGCGCAACTTGGGTTTCACTGCACCACGGTGGTGGCGTAGGAATGGGTTTCTCGCAACACTCAGGTATGGTTATCTGCTGTGACGGCAGCGAAGATGCCTCACAACGTATTGCCCGCGTGTTGCATAACGACCCAGCAACTGGTGTCATGCGTCATGCTGATGCGGGATACGATATCGCTAAACAATGTGCAGCAGAGCAAGGGCTAGATTTGCCAATGCTCAACGAAGAACTGAAGAAGCTCAAGTAAGGATGAAAGAGATGTTAAATTTAACGCTAAAGCCAGGTCATATTAGCTTAAACGAACTACGCCAAGTGAGCCGTTCACCAGTCAACCTTACTTTGGATCCTGAAGCCATTCCGGCCATTGAAGAAAGCACACAGGTCGTAGACCGAGTCATCGCGGAAGATAGAACGGTTTACGGAATTAACACTGGTTTTGGGCTATTGGCTAACACACGAATAGCACCAGAAGATTTAGAAACACTGCAACGCAGTATCGTTCTTTCTCATGCGGCAGGTATCGGTGAGTTTATGTCAGATGAAACGGTTCGTCTGATGATGGTATTAAAAATCAATAGTCTGTCTCGTGGCTTTTCTGGGATTCGCCTAAAAGTCATTAATATGCTGACCGACCTAGTCAACGCACAAGTTTACCCTTGTGTACCTAAAAAGGGCTCTGTTGGCGCATCAGGTGACTTAGCTCCTCTAGCCCATATGAGCACTGTATTACTGGGAGAAGGACAAGCTCGCCACAACGGTAAAATCATTTCCGGGCAAGAAGCATTAAAAATCGCAGGTCTAGAGCCTATCACTCTGGCGCCAAAAGAAGGCTTAGCGCTACTAAATGGGACTCAGGCATCCACAGCGTTCGCATTGGAAGGCCTGTTTATCGCGGAAGACCTTTTCGCGTCAGCAACCGTTTGTGGTGCAATGTCTGTTGAAGCCGCTCTCGGCAGCCGACGTCCATTCGATCCGCGCATTCACCGTGTACGTGGTCATCGCAGCCAAATGGACGCAGCACTCGCATACCGTCATTTGTTAGACACATCGAGTGAAATAGGTGATTCGCACACTAACTGTGAAAAAGTACAAGACCCGTATTCTTTGCGCTGTCAGCCTCAAGTGATGGGCGCGTGTTTACAGCAAATCCGCAATGCGGCGGAAGTATTACAAGTAGAAGCGAACTCCGTATCAGATAATCCGTTGGTGTTTGCTGAAGATGGTGACATCATCTCTGGCGGTAACTTCCACGCGGAGCCTGTTGCAATGGCAGCCGACAACCTAGCACTTGCGATTGCCGAGATCGGCAGCTTGTCTGAACGTCGTATGGCATTACTTATCGATAGCGCGCTATCAAAACTGCCACCGTTCTTAGTCGACAATGGTGGTGTGAACTCTGGTTTCATGATCGCTCAGGTGACCTCTGCTGCGTTAGCAAGTGAAAACAAAACGCTCGCTCACCCAGCGTCAGTAGACAGCTTGCCAACATCTGCAAACCAAGAAGATCACGTGTCAATGGCAACATTCGCGGCTCGCAGATTGAAAGAAATGGGCGAAAACACTCGCGGTATTCTGGCGGTAGAATACCTCTCAGCAGCACAAGGCCTAGACTTTAGAGCACCAAACAAGTCCTCTGAGCGTATTGAGATTGCGAAACAAATGTTGCGTGAAAAAGTATCGTTCTACGATAAAGATCGCTACTTTGCTCCAGACATTGAACAGGCAAATACTCTGCTTAAGCTGGCTATCCACAACACGCTCATGCCAGAGAGCTTGTTACCAAGTGTTCAATAACCAAGCATAACTGGCATTTCATCGAATAAACAGATAATGACTTGAAGGCTCTACGTTCAGCGTGGAGCCTTTTTACATACGATTAAACATGTTGATGGCACTATTTATGAACGCCAGTCTACTTTGATGGCTATACTTTAAAAGATAGGCGAGCGAAAAGGTCGTTGTTTATTGTTTTCACAAATAAAAGCGTTGCTAAAGTATGCGTTTTTAACGGTTTATCCGCCGAAATAGTGTCTTATTGTTAGGATACGGTGAAGTTTTCACTGGATGGACCATTGCTACGCAGATATTCGCATATAATCCCACACAGTTTTGGTTACTACGTAAAAATTATGTTTCTAACACCTTATTTTTCAAACACTAATCACCAGTTTCAGTTCACTCGCGAACAAGCAAGCCACTTTGCAAAACGTGTCGCAGGTGACTACAACCCAATTCATGATGAAGACAACAAACGCTTTTGTGTCCCTGGGGATTTACTTTTCGCAGTGCTCCTTAGTAAAGAAGGCGTTAGCCAAAAGATGCGTTTTAACTTCTCTGGCATGGTAAACGATGGTGTAGCACTTCATATTGAAAATAAGTGTGACAAAGAAAGCGCTGTTGTTGACGAGGCAGGTAAAGAATACTTACACATGTCCCGTGAAGGTGAAACTAACCACGATCCGGCATTTATTGAGCATGTAGTGACAAATTACGTGCAATTTTCTGGTATGAACTTCCCTCACATCATGGTTCCTCTTATGGAAGAGAAGCAAATGATGATCAACTGCCAGCGTCCATTAGTTATTTATGAAAGTATGGAAGTCGAATTTTCACGCTTAGACCTTACGCATCCAGAGGTGGATTTCACTGGCGCAACATTCGGCGTAGAAGGAAAACGAGGTGTAGTCACCTTAAACTTTGCGTTCAAAGAAGACGGTGAAGTCGTTGGCAAAGGTATTAAGCGCATGGTTGCAAGTGGCTTGAAGCCATATGACCAAGAAGCGGTTGACGACCTTGTACGCCGCTTTAATGAACGTAAGGATGCATTCCTAGCAAAGTTCGTTAAGGCAGCCTAGTCGACTGCCCTATCAGAAGCGCACAAAAAACGTGTTTACTAAAAGAAAGCCCAACGTCGACCGTTGGGCTTTCTTTTTATGTCTCATCCAAACAAAACTAAACGCAATGCTTAGAGCCAACGACGAACATGGTTTTTATAATCCACATACTCTTCACCAAACAATCGCTCTAAAACGCGTTCCTCAGGCTTGATTTGAAACCGATTCATATAACTGACAAATATCACGCCACAAAGCACCACACTCAAGTGCTGCCACCACAAACCAGTTGCTATGATTAGAAGCAATAATGCCGTGTACATAGGGTTGCGTGAAAAGGCAAACACACCAGTTCTTACAACAGAAGATGCCGCTTCAGGTTTTACTGGGTTCACTGTGGTTTTTACTTTGCGAAATTCATACACGCCAGCAATGCCCATGTAGCCAGACAACAAAGTTAATACACCTACTACAAATTCAACAAAGGGTACTCGAATGTTCATGCTCGGCGTCAAAACTTTAAGTCCGCACATCAAAAGTATGACTAGTAAAAACACCACAACAGGTGGGACTTTGAGTTCAAGTTTTCTCAAGATTCATATCCTTTGAAAGGGTCTAAATACGGTTTCTAAAAAGCCCAGTAAAACTGGGCTTGATTTAGTCCGATTACAACAAAGTTAACAATGCCTGAACGGGATGCTTGGGCTTCGTTCCTTCAAAGCGTTTAACTTGGCTGCGGCAAGAATAGCCTGTAATCAAACATCTCTCGTTATCCAACTTATCTAAGCTTGGCTTCCAGCTTAAATTGTAAATATCTTTCGACATCGACAACTTATCAACCTCATGACCAAACGTACCCGCCATACCACAACAACCAACAGGTACCGTATTCAAAACTGCACCAAAGTGAGCAAAAATAGCGCCCCACTCTTTTTCCGCATTTGGCATTTTGGTTTTTTCAGTACAGTGCGCAAACAGATACCAAGGTTCCTGCGCCTTATGCTCTCCGCTTTCAAACGCTTCTAGTCTTGGGTAAAGCCATTCGTGGGCTGTTAGTACATCGAAATTACCTCGCTTACTGCCAAGCACTTCAGCGTATTCATCTCGGTAACACAGCACCAAAGCAGGATCGACGCCAACTAATGGGATATCCAAATCCGCTACCATCGCCAAGAACTTCGCTGTGTCGGCTGCTGTGTCCTTAAACTGACGTAAAAACCCTTTAATGTGTTGTGCTTTACCATTCGGCTTAAACGGCAGAAGTACCGGATACATACCCAGCTTTTTCAATAACTTAACGAAGTCTTCAACGACATCAGCGTCGTAGTAGCTAGTGAATGGGTCTTGAACAATTAAAACATGCTTGCTCTTTTCAGACGAAGACAAACCACTGAGCGCTTGCAGATCATAAGGCGTTGTCAGCGACTCTACTCGTTGTTTCAAGGTGGGTACTGATAACAACGGCGCATCGACATACCCGACCGTAGATGCCGTTAAACTTTTCACCCACGACTGCTTCAAAACACCATTTACGACACCTGGCGCTTTTGCCATCATCGGCAGCATAGTCTCAATGTTCGCAACCAGATAGTCTTTTGCAGGACGTTGATAACGAGAGTGATAGATGTTTAAAAAGCGTGAGCGAAAGCTCGGAACATCGACTTTAATCGGACACTGACTCGCACACGCTTTACACGCCAAACAACCATTCATCGCTTCATACACTTCGTGAGAGAAGTCATACTCGTGACGACGATTGATAGAATGACGTACGCGGTCAATCATGGTTTTGATTGATATTTTGTTTTCTAGTGTTTGCTTTTCTAAGTCAAGAATATCAATGCCTTGCTCAGTAAGCTGACGCAACCACTCGCGAACCAAACCTGCACGACCTTTTGGTGAATGACGACGATCGGCTGTTACTTTCATCGATGGACACATTGGCGAGCTAGTATCGTAGTTAAAACACAAACCGTTACCGTTACATTCCATCGCTTGTTTAAAGCTGTCACGTACTTGAACGTCAATCTGACGATCGAAGTAACCACGTTTGGTATCGGTAACTTTGACAAGCTCTGCATCACTATCCAGCGGTGTACAGATTTTACCCGGGTTCATTTTGTTGTGTGGATCGAATGCCGCTTTCACACGTCTCAGTTCAGTAAACAACTCGTCGCCGAAAAACTCAGGGCCATATTCTGAACGGAAACCTTTGCCGTGTTCACCCCACATCAAACCGCCGTATTTCGCCACCAGCTTGACCACTTCATCAGAAACTTCGTGCATCAATGCTTCTTGGTGCGGGTCACACAAATCCAACGCAGGACGTACGTGAAGCACCCCAGCATCGACGTGACCAAACATGCCGTAATTCAGAGACTTGCTGTCTAACAGTTCTCGAAACTCTACAATGAAGTCCGCCAGGTTTTCTGGTGGCACACAGGTATCTTCAGCGAATGCGACCGGTTTAGCACGACCTTTTGCTGCGCCTAACAAACCCACCGCTTTTTTACGCATGTTGTAAATACGCCCAATGCTAGCTACATCGTTACAAACTTGGTAGCCGATAATGCCCGCTTCTTCTGTTTCCAACATGGTATCGAGCTTGGCGGTCAATGCTGCAACCTGAGCAGCAACTTCCTCTTCGTCCTGACCTGCGTATTCCACCATATTGATGCCAAGCATCTCTTTATTTGGAACATCGGTAAGTAAATCGCTCACGGTGTGCCAAACGATATCTTGCTTTGCTAGATTAAGCACTTTCGAGTCAACGGTTTCTACAGATAGCGCTTTCGCTTCGACCATCAACGGTGCATTACGCAGTGCAGAATCAAAGCTGTTGTATTTAACGTTAACCAAAGTACGCGCTTTCGGAATTGGCGTCAGGTTAAGCTTCGCTTCGGTAATGAATGCCAATGAACCTTCAGCGCCGCACAGTACTCGTGTGATATCGAAACGGTCACCTTCTTCATTCAAGGCATTTTTTAAATCGTAGCCCGTTAAAAAGCGGTTAAGAGGAGGAAACTTATCTACGATCTGCTGGCGTTTTTCACGACATACGGATTCCGTTACACGTAGCGCCTTGGCAGCAAACTCGTCTTCTTTTGGGTAGCCGTTGGACAGGTCTGATTCTAAAACTGAGCCATCAGCAAACACCGCTTGTAGCGACAAAACATGATCGGATGTTTTTCCGTATTTCAGAGAACCTTGACCAGAAGCATCGGTGTTGACCATGCCGCCAATCGTTGCACGGTTACTGGTAGATAAGTCTGGAGAGAAGAAGTAGCCATAAGGGCGAACTGCGTCATTTAACTGGTCTTTCACTACACCAGTTTGTACACGAACCCAGCCTTCTTTCTCATTAATCTCAAGCACTTTGTTCATGTGGCGAGACATATCCACCACAATACCTTTGGTTAGCGACTGACCATTGGTCCCCGTGCCGCCACCACGAGGTGAAAAGGTAATTCGTTCGTACTTTTCTTTATTGCTCAGTTTCCCGAGGAGAGAAACATCTTCTGTCGTTTTGGGATGAACGACAGACTGAGGAAGTTGCTGGTAAACACTGTTGTCAGTGGCAACCGCTAGTCGACTTGAATATTGGCTTTCGATATCACCAGTGAATCCGGCGTGCTCAAGCTCTTTCAGAAAACTAAGAACAAGAGGATCGACATCAGTTTGCGAGTGTAATCTTGGTAACATTTGCTTCCTGCCCCTACGACGCTGATCCGATCAGCTGCGGGTTGTGTAATTATTTGCTCACTTCTCATACAAATTGGCGCTAAGCGAAAAAAACACCACAAAAGAGTTAGTGAAGTAATATTCTTTGAATTTCGTCACTTTACAACATTTAAAAAGACGAGCAAATCAGAATCTCGATACAATAATTAAACTTATGCTTTATTTTTTCACGCTTGATGCCTTACATTGGGGAACGAATCGCGTTTCTAGATGAGTTTTCAGAATGAAAAAAAATAAAATTGTGACCACTGAAGATATCCTTCTCAAACTTTGCCAGTCTGTTTCTGGCGTACTTACTTCGGCGACATCTTCTCAAGTAAATTATTCAGCAATGGTGCAAAAAATCCACAAGACTAGCCTCAAACCAGATTTTGGCTGTTTTGTTCTGTTTGATGGCGGATTTACCGGGCTAGTTGTGATTAATTTTACGGCAAAAGCCGCACTGGAGATCTACACCAACTACATGCGTAATATGGGCATGCCAGAAGAAGAACTGGCAATATCTCATACTTCTGACGAGGTAGGCGATGTTCTGGGTGAACTCATGAATCAACTGGTCGGAGACTTCACTAATAAAATTCGTAAAGACCTGCAAACGAACATCACACAAAACCAACCAAAAATGCTGGCGCTGAATAAGCAAGTTATCTTACAAGTTGATACCAACCTTGACCGCCCTCAAGCGCGCAGAGTGACGTTCTCCACCGAAAACAACAATATTTTCTATCTCGAGCTAGCAATGGATAAAACTGAGTTCATCCAACTGGAAGAGTTTGAAGTTGCTGAAGACGAAAACCCAGACGACATTTTAGAGGCAACACGTAAACAGTTGGCTGAGAAAGAATCTAAATCGTCGGGATCAAACGATGATGCCGATGACTTGCTCAACCAGCTCGGGTTGTAATTCTAACGAATCTTAATGAAGAATGGCTTCTTAGACACAAGTACGACTTCATACTGATTACGACGAACTAAAACGCCAGCCTCGCTTAATGCGAGGCTTCTTTTTATGTGCAGAAATTATCTTCAGTCCCACCTTGTATTTCGTTTTTATGTCAAAAAAGGTAATATGTCTGACTTCATAAATTTTCTGCTTTCGTTACTGGTTGTCGATGGATAAACAAAAAGCTCTGAAAAAAATCGCCAAGTGCTTAGAACTGGGCAATTCCGCTAATGTTAATGAGGCTGCCAATGCTATCAAAATGGCACATCGCCTCATGCTTAAATATGGTCTCGATAAAGACGATATTGAGTTCATCAGAATGGGAAAAACACAATCTTCTCATCTGCTACCAGCGAACATCAGTTCTACCATATTGCGAGTGATTCGCGGCATTAACACAAAATTCGGTGTCGAAGCAGTATTGTTGAATCACAAAGGGCTCAAACGTGTCGAATTTATCGGTGAAGCAGATCGCGCTATTTTTGCTGCATTTGCTTTCGATATTGTTTATCGCGAGATGAACGAAAGTACCGGACAATTCCGAAACAGCTTTGCTGGCACCGGCACCTCTTCTCAGGAAGTGACTCGCCGTGTGAACTCATTTGTATCTGGCTGGGTGGAAGGCGCGATTGAAAAATTGCCAATTATTTCTCCAGATGAAGAGTCGGCCAATAAAATTAATGACTATATTGATAAAGAATTCCAAAACATTGACCGCGAAACGTTCAAGAAGCAATTGAAAGAAGCAATGAAAAACCTAACTGAAGACTACGAAGTGGGCTTAAAGAAAGGTAGAAAGGTTTCAGTTAACCGTGGAGTGGGCGGCGAACAAGCACGCAAAATGTTGGGCGATTCATCGAAATAGCCAGAATAGTAAAGGATTCACATAAGCAGCAATGACTTCGATGTCTATGGGGCTTACTTTGAGAGCTTTGGCAGTATTGGTAGGAATTTTCTTACAGAAACTCTTATCAATCTTACTTTCTCATAACAAATATTAATGCTTGTTTATTCATAATTCGCATCCCATTATGAGGCATGGTTTCGCCTCAGTTTTATACGGAGATTTTCCCTTGAAAAAGATGCCTATTGCACTAGCTCTAGTGCTAGCTCTTACTGGCTGTCAAGCCACTCAACGCCAAAATGCAACAACGGGTGAATACGAAACTAACTCCACCACGCAAGGCGCGCTTATTGGTGCGATCGCTGGCGCAGCAATCGGCCTAGCAACGGGTGATGATGCTAAAGAACGTCGTCAGCATGCACTCATTGGTGCAGCCGCAGGCGGAGCGACTGGCGCTGGCGTTGGTTACTACTTTGACCAACAAGAAGCGGAATTACGTCGCGCTTTGCTAAACTCTGGCGTACAAGTTCAGCGTGTTGGTGAAAATCAGCTTTTACTGCGTATGGAAAACGGTATCGGCTTCTCTTCAAGCTCTTACCAGCTTGATGCTAGTATCCATAATACTCTACGCGGTGTTGCTCGCATCCTAGTTGAGTACCCAGATACCAGTCTCGTTATTGACGGTTACACGGATAGCACAGGTAGTGAGTCATACAACCAAACGTTGTCAGAGCGCCGTGCAGAGTCCGTACGTCAATTCCTAGTATCTCAAAACGTTGCACCTGGTCGTGCAATTGCACGCGGCTACGGCGAACGTAACCCAATTTGCTCAAACCAAACTTCTGAAGGTCGTGCGTGCAACCGTCGTGTTGAAATCCAGATCTTGCCACTGAAGTAATTTGGTTGCACCATAACGGTAATAATAAAAAATTACCGGAGCAGGCCTAACCATTATCGTTAGGCCTGACATATTAATGTCTGTCAAAACGTCTGCCCTACTCTGCTTATTTAGCCTCAGCTTTTCTGGCTACTCGCTTGCCTCTCAAGCTCCAAATGACCCCATCGAACAATACGAGTACGCACAACAATTATTGGCATCAAACGAAGCTGAAGCCTCACCAGAAACGCGCTACTGGCTAGAGCAATCCGCCAACCAAGGTTACCTCCCTGCACAAAAACAGCTCGCGAACGACTTTGCTAAAGGGATAAATGGCGAAAAAAATGAAACACAAGCGTTATATTGGCTAACCTCTATCGCACTCAATGACCCAACCGATCGTGGCTTTCTTCTCGCCGATTTTATTCAGCGCAATCCAGGTAAGGTCACAACTTCTCAATTGACTGAAGCCTTGTATCAAATGGCTTCTCAGCATAATTCAGCAGCAGAACAAGCTTATAATCAACTGTTAGAGCTGCGCTTCAACCAACTACGAGCTAAACAAGTCTCGCAAATAAAGTCGCTCGATAAAAAAGCAGAGCAAACACAAGAAGAGAAAAGCACAGTTGCAAACCCCAAAGTAGAACACTCGCAGTTTTTATGGCTGATCTGGCTAGCGGCGATACTCATCATCAGCGGCTTAAGTTTTCTCGTAATCAAGAAACTTAAGCAGAATAGAAAAGCGCTTGAAGCCAAAGAGGAAAGCCAAAATCAACGAATGGCGAAAAAAATAAAAGAGCTAGAGTTTACGAACAAGCAACTGAAACGCCAGCTAGAGAAAGTATTCAAAGAATTTAAGAAATCCAAAACCCAGGCAGAGAACCATAAGCTAAGCGTCGCGTGTGCTATGTTTGGCTACACACCACAACACATCCCTGATTTACAAGCAATCAAGCTACGCTATAGACAGCTATCAAAGCTTTATCATCCTGACACAAGAGGCAGTGAAGAAGAAATGAAGCGACTCAATCATGCCTTTAAGCTCGTCTCACAAAATGTTACAAAACAGTAAAAATAGGTCAGGATACTTTGGCTAGCATGCTTTTAGACCTATATAATCAAGCGCCGCAATCGATCTCCCTCTCAAACAAATTAACAGACATTTAACTTAAGTCGCGCTTTTATGCCATAATGCCCGGCGCAAAATAACACCTAACGACTCAAATTAATCTAGGTGGGGAGAAAATCAATGTTCACTGAAGAAGGCACCTGTGATTGGTGTAAAAAACCTAGCCTTGTAACTCGTCACGATTATTTAGATGGCAAGCACCACTACTCATGTAAAGCTTGTTACGACATGGCGAAAATCGACGTGCGCCTATTTAACCAAGGCGAATTACAAATGCGCGAACGCTTGCAACGAGCGAGCTAAGCAAGACGGAATCAACGGAACTGATTTTCAAAGGCGCCTCTTAAGGCGCTTTTTTGATCGGCCAAGCCCTATTTCCAATCTCTATCTCGTATTCCCTCCTATCCTACATAGCACGTCGCATCGGTTATCAGCCCTCTCCCACTGTATACAAACCATTGTCCGTGAAAAACACCTGTATATACAGTAGTAAACCCCTGTATGTCTCTCGTCCAGTTTTCTACTCACCTCACATTTTTAAATTGATGTTAGACATATCAAAAATGAAAAACAACCACATAAATTCAATTACTTAGAATCAAATCCTTTTATTTCCTTCTCAAAAAACCGCAAATAACTTTTGAGAAACTGGTTGATCAGGTCACCAAAACAAACTACTGTATACACATACAGCATGTATAAAGGAACAGTAAGATGCAGTTACAAAGTCAATCTCATACATACTCTCGTTACAACGTATTGGCACAAGCAACTAAGCCCATGGCCGTTTCGGATCAGCTTCTATCTAAGCTGGCTGTTTTATCGCAGCAGAAACAATGGATTTTGTTTACAGCAGACTGCCCTCGTCCAGACTTTGAACAACTCACTGCTTCTAATATTTGCTGTAAAAACGTTATTCAAATGAAGCCCTCTCAACAGCTTTCAGAAGTCGAGATCGTGATAAAAGCCATCCGCTCAGGCAATGCCAGTGCTGTTGTCGCATCCAATAAAATTGCACTTATGAATCAATCTATGTTGCGCGACATGGCGCAGCGCTATCAGTGTGAAGTCTTTTTCGTCGAAGGCAGAGTTAATAAGTACCACTAATAAGTTCGACGTTATCCATCCTGCATCTCGCCTCCTTTTTAAGGGGGCTTTTTTTGTATTAAAGAAAACAGGCAAACGTTTGCTTTTTCTCTGGCGAGTTAAAATAGTTCTGGTATGATGCCCACATTCGATTTATTCAGCGCCCACATTTTGCTGAATATCTTCTCTTTCTGACGTTTGATTAAGATGATAGGAATGTCGCAATGAGCCTTGCTAATCAAGTACTTGCCGTCAATGACGACCTGCCAATTCGCACCCATAAACCCGTTCATAGTGGAAAAGTTCGTTCAGTTTACTGGTTAACTGAAGAAGACAGCGCCCGACTGATCAAAGAAAAAGGATACAATGTCGCTCCAGATGCGCCTTTGGCTATCATGGTGATTAGCGACCGAATCTCTGCATTCGATTGTATTTGGCATGCTGAAGGTGGTCTTAATGGTGTCCCGGGTAAAGGGGCTGCGCTTAATGCGATTTCTAATCACTGGTTCAAACTGTTCAAAGAAAATGGCTTAGCAGATAGCCATATTCTAGACATTCCTCACCCTTTTGTTTGGATTGTACAAAAAGCCAAACCGGTAAAAATCGAAGCCATCTGCCGCAAATACATCACGGGTTCGATGTGGCGCGCTTACGCAAATGGCGAGCGCGAGTTTTGTGGAATCCAACTTCCTGAAGGGTTAGGAAAAGACAAAGCACTGCCAGAGTTGCTAATGACCCCATCCACAAAAGGCATTCTAAAAGGTATTCCCGGTGTGCCAGAAGCGGATGACGTTAATATTACTCGTCAAAACATCGTAGACAACTACGAAGCATTTAACTTCTCAAGTGCCGACGATATCGCACTCTACGAAAAACTGCTGAAAGAAGGCTTTAACGTTATCAGCCAAGCGTTAGAAGAAATCGACCAAATCTTTGTCGATACCAAATTCGAATTTGGTTATGTTCATGATGCTGCTAGCAATGAAAAGCTGATTTACATGGATGAAGTGGGTACACCAGACTCGTCTCGTATATGGGATGCTAAAGAGTACCAAGCAGGTCACATCGTAGAGAACTCAAAAGAAGGTTTCCGCCAGTTCCTACTTAACCACTTCCCTGACCCAGATATCTTGCTAAATAAAGAACGTATGCCAGAGCGTGAAGCACTCGCTCGTGATAATGCTTTACCCGTCGAATCTTTGATGGCGATTTCGAGCACCTACATTGGTATTGCCGAGAAGATTATAGGCAAGCCGATTCATTTGAGTGAGAATCCGAAAGCGGAAATCATCGAAGTTCTGAGCAAAGAATACGGATTGATTGACTAGCACTGTCGCTAGATTGCTAAATGCTTTCCAATAAAAAGTCCGCACTAGCTTGCGGACTTTTTTCGTATTAGGCTCAGTTTAGCCGATATTTAACGTAGTGCCATCTGTTGTAGAGGCTGACTTGGTCGTCACCTGATATGTTTTGTCTTTAATCGTTGATACGAAATACCAGGTCGACTCTGCCCTGTCGGGCGTAAAAGTAACGCGCATAAAGCCACGCTGTTTGATGTCTGCCCACTGTAATTCTGACACTAAGTGCGGCAGCGTGTATTCCATTTGAGCGATCGCAACAGGGTCTAACGCGAGGTAGGCCTCTAACCCAGGGGAACTCACAGAGCTAGTCGCAAACTCTACCCCGATAGGATGCTTAGATACGTCTTTAAGCTCACTTGCCCATGCGTTGTGCGTATCTCCTGCCAAACAGACAAAGTTACCACTGCTGGCTTTGGCCAGTTGATAAACGTTCTCTCGCTCAACGTAGTAACCATCCCATGCATCTAGGTTATATGGTAAAGCAATGGTATCTAAACTTGGGTCAGAGAGATAACCCGTAATCGCAGAGTTTACCGCTAATAACGCCTCTGTTTTTTGTTCTTCAGTGGCAGTAAACAATTGAAACATCGCGGTCATAACCGAACTTGGCAACTCCATACGAGACATTAACACTTGTTGCCCTAGCACATTCCAAGTTGCGTCGTGCGTACTGAACGCATCCATCAGCCAAGCGAGTTGGTCACCGCCTAACAGCTCTCGGTCTTGACTGCGCGACTGAGCAACTAAACCGCCAATAGCTTCCATCGTTGGTGAGCTGAGCGAGAAATAATCCAACGGTTTATCACGCCCCACAAGTCGCGTGTCGAGCATCATCAAATTGACTAAACTTCCAAACGAAAACTGACGGTAAATCAGCATGTTTGAGAAAGTGTTTTCACGAACGGGCAACCATTCTGTCCACGCGGCAGCCGCAGCTGCACGACGATCATTAAAACTGCCTTCCTCTTCTTGATGGTTTTCCGCACCATTTTTCCAACTATCATTTGCAAGCTCATGGTCATCCCAGACAGCAATCATTGGTAGGTTCGCATGTAACGCTTGCAAATCAGCATCTTGGCGATATTGCGCATACCGTTTTCGGTAATCATCTAAGGTAATACATTCAGTGCCTTTGCTTGGCTCTCGCCCTAGTGCCTCAGCATCTTCACTAGCGTAGCCACCAGCACCATACTCATAAATGTAATCACCGAGATGAAGCACCACATCAAACGGTTCTTGCTCATGTTGATTTAAGATCTCTCGATACACATGGAAGTAACCAGCAGGATAGTTTGCACAAGAAACAACCGCCATGGATGCCTTTTCTACACCATCTTCTGGTAATGTTTGAGTTTGCCCGACTTCGCTAGTGACATCTCCAACCATGAATCGATAGTAGTAGCGAGAATTTGCATTGAGATTTTGAACATCGACTTTTACCGTGAAATCTCGGCTCGTGTCTGTGGCAAAAGTGCCACTTTGCACGATATCAGTAAAATTTTCGTTAGATGAAACTTGCCAGCTTACATCTGCGTAGCTTGCTGAGGTTGTAACACGAGTCCAAATGATTACTTGTGTTTGAGTAGGATCTCCACTCGCCACTCCGTGCTCAAAGGTAACCGCAACAGATTCACTAGCATCGCTACCACAGCCCACCAGCCCGGTAACAATCGCCGTTGAAGAGGCAGCTTTCATAAAGTCTCGACGAGACAAAGACATATTGACTTCCTTTCTTATTGTGTTTGTTTTTATGCCCAAATGACGTGGTGACTCAATCATCCTTGTGTGCCAATAAGGGACGTTAATTCGAACTTACAGTACCAACCACTTAGTCGGTAATTTGTCCTAAAAACACAAAGTTAGAAGCTAGTTATGACAATTGCATTTCCAAACGTTACATTTTTGTTAATTTAAGTGCAAATACTCTATATTCATCACACTTCCAAGACCTGTGACAAAAACCTCAAAATAAAAAAGCGACCTACTTTGAGGTCGCTTTTCATTGCACTATTGTTAAGTAGTACATCGATGAAGTGGAAATACTCAGCCTAAAACTTGATGTTAAGAACATCTTGTTCTGACGTATCCACCTTCAACTGACTGCGAGATTCTATGTACTCGATTTGCTGAACATCGAGCGAATATGGCATAACGACTCGCAATTCATTGATCCCTTCATGTTTAGCTAACTGGGTTAAGCGGACCAAATTGGATTCATCACTTTTACGAGAAGACATCGATTTTAATGCGGCATCCCACAACCGATCTTCAGGCTTGCTCAATTCCGCAATGTTCTGTTTCCACATCAAACCGAAAATAGGCGCGATGGTGGCAAATGCCTCTAAAAAGGTCCATTTTTTACTACCTGTCGCTCCTAAAAAGCTAGTGTAGTCGAATTCAATGCACGTCTTTCCTTGTTGATCCATTCTATGCCCCCGACACTCGAAAATGAGATATACCAAATATCGTTCAACTGTTTTGATATAGCAATGGGATATAAAACATTCGTCTTTTATGCCCTAATTTACATACAAAAGGAAATATTAAAACCAGCTTTGTAACAACTGATGTACAGCTTCGCCATATATAAGCATTCAATTGATTAATATTTCAATTAAGAAACTAAAAACAACACGCAAGTAACGCTATCAATATGAAATCATTATAGATTCACCAAAAAAATATCAATTCTTGTCACAACGTCATCCGCCGACCTACTTTACATCAATCACTCGACTGGCCTTTTTATACTGTATCTTCCAACCAGCCCAACGTGGCAGCTCCCAACGCTTCGGGTCCCCCTTACGGTTTCCCTCTCGATAAACGACCTGTACCAGCTTGCGAGACGCGTAATACTCAACATCCAGTTGGAGTTCTGGCAGCGAAAGTTCTAAAGGGTACTGCTCCGTGAAATCGTCGTATTCCCATTCTGGAACACCGTTAAATGTTAAGTCTTCCGGTTCAAATAACGCCATATCATCGACATTTTCAACGCCTAATGTTTCCAACTGATCCTTTAACCAGCTAGAAAATGTCAAGGAGGCCAAGTCGTTAACCTCTTCTCCTTCGACATTAAGGCCCAATGCGTTGTAGAGTTTCCAGTGTTGGATTTGTTGTTTTCTTTGAGAAGCAAAACCTGGTAACAGTGTCTCGTCTTCTATCATTTCGACAATAGACTGAACAGCAACATCACCTTGTAACGCTTGGTGTTCAGAACAGACTGTTCGCCCGGCGTAGACCAAATGCATTGTTGCTCTTGGCGTCTCTTCTTCATAATTCGTCTCACCTTGTCGCCACTCCCCAAATTCAAGTTCGCGTAGCAACGTCAGCGGGATAGGCATCATAACCGATGCGAGGTTTAGTGTTTGCTTAACGCCTCGTCCTGGCACGCTATGGCTATCTAGCACGATTGCCGCTTCTTCTTTGTCAGGAAAGCGGCTGTTACGCCCAACCAGCATCTCGACTACGCCATTTCCTAGAGCATCCCTTCGACGAGCTCGTCGGACAAACACAAGCTCAGGGTGCAATGAGGCGATGGAGAAAAAGAGCGCTTCACGTTTATATCGAGAGGCAACGTCAAGTTCCGGCAATTCAAACACTTCTCGCATTTGTTTCGCTAAACCTTGTGCCTCTTCGAGCGCGCTAGCGTCAATGATAATGCCTGAGAGTTGCTCCCCTCGAACCAAACGGATCAGTAAAGAGGCATCACATCCGTATGGCTCCTCTTGAGATAGAAGCTCAGCAACTTCACCACTTTGTCGCTGATAGAGCTGCGCAGGCACAGATAAGGCGGCAGCCAAATCAATCATTGCTTCCTTCTCTGGCTTCGCTTGAATTCTGGTAACGAGATCGGCAAACAGTGCATCAATGGGTAGTGGATATACTTTTCTCCCGTGCTGCGTGACATTGCCATCCTCATCAATCGCTTCCATGGATAACAACGTCGAATGAGATGCCTCTAGCGACTTTTCTGGAATTGAGTCGAGAAAATCGAGTGTTGAGAGACGGTACCCACAACAAGCCGCTGCCAGCATGGGCTCGACGAGCTCTTCTCTGTGTAATTCTGGAGGTGTCACCAACTCTAAAGGCGCGTGCTCACCATATAGACGAATACAAGCCCCTTCGGTAACGCGACCTGCTCGCCCCATTCGCTGCGCGGCACTGGCCTTAGAAATGTTGGTTAATGTCAGTGCTGTACGTCCATTTCGTTGTACAGTTCTGCGCTCTAAACCACTATCGATTACCACACGGATATTAGGAATGGTCAGAGAGGTTTCCGCGACGTTGGTTGCCAATACGACTTTCCGTTGCTTTTGTACCGTCAGCGCACGATGTCGTTCTGCATCACTGACCGAGGCATGAAGTTTAACCACCATGACATCACTGCTGCTTTGTAGCATCTGCGCGCATTGGGCGATCTCTTTACGTCCTGGGAGAAAAACAAGAATATCGCCATCTTCATCTTCCAGTGCTTCTTTTACCGCTCCGACAACCTCCTGTTCACATCCCTTTTTGTTCGGTAAATAGCGGCTGTCTGTAGAACGATGTGTCACCGTGACTGGAAAGCAACGTCCCTCCGAACGCAGACGCTTAGCATTCAGGTAACGAGCAAGCTTTTCGCCTTCTAAGGTAGCGGAAGTGACGATCAATCGATGTTGATTTTCATGCTTCAAAATGGCGGTTAATAGATCAATATCCCAGCGTCGCTCGTGAAATTCGTCCACTATCACGACATCAAAGTCTGCTAGCTTGTTTTCCGAAAACCAACGCAGTGCAACCCCCGGAGTCACAAATACAACTTCGGTTTTTTCATCAAAGTAGGCATGAAGCTTGATCGCGTAACCGACTTTGCGACCTATTGGCTCTCCAGATTGCTCCGCAAGAAATTCAGCCAGCGAGGTACAAGCAATTCGACGTGGTTCAATAACCAGAACGCGTCCGTGTTTTGCCGCCCACATGGGCAAGCGGGTAGATTTACCCGACCCGGTTTCGGCTTCCACCACAAGATGGTTAAGGCTTACATGATGGTCAAACTCGGCTTTCAGGCTGTCGATAGGTAGTTGAAACATAGAAATTGGATTTGATTTGATGATGCAAAACATTATACCCAAGTAAAAAAATCCTGCTTTAGGTATCTCTAAACAACCAATATTGCCGATATTTTCGTCGGTATCTGAATTTTTTTGCGACATTACATTGATGTGCATCAACGCATGTTTACAACTAAATAGTGAACCCGTTAAAATTTGGTGCGCATCCTTCAACCCTACATAAGGCACCCAATGAACAACGATAAACGCCCACTATATATTCCATATGCGGGTCCGGCTCTTTTAGCAACCCCTCTTTTGAACAAAGGCAGTGCATTCTCTGCTGAAGAACGTAGTTCATTCAACTTAGAAGGTCTGCTTCCAGAGTCGACCGAAACTATCCAAGAGCAGGTGGAACGTGCCTACCAGCAATACAAAAGTTTCGAAAGCGATATGGATAAGCACATTTATCTGCGTAATATCCAAGACACCAACGAAACATTGTATTACCGCCTAGTGCAAAATCACATTTCTGAGATGATGCCTATCATCTACACACCGACTGTTGGCGCAGCATGTGAAAACTTCTCTAACATTTACCGTCGTGGTCGCGGTCTGTTCATTTCATACCCGAACCGTGACCGTATTGACGACTTGCTGAACAACGCAGCAAACCACAACGTTAAAGTGATTGTTGTGACAGATGGCGAACGTATCCTTGGCTTGGGTGACCAAGGTATCGGCGGCATGGGTATTCCTATCGGTAAACTGTCACTATATACCGCGTGTGGTGGTATCAGCCCTGCTTACACGCTACCAATCGTGCTTGATGTGGGTACCAATAACCCGCAACGCTTAGCTGATCCGATGTACATGGGTTGGCGTCATCCTCGTATTACGGGTGCAGAATACGATGCATTTGTAGAAGAGTTTATCCAAGCGGTACAGCGCCGTTGGCCTGATGCTTTGATCCAATTCGAAGACTTTGCTCAGAAAAATGCGATGCCTCTTCTTGAGCGTTACAAAGACCGCGTGTGTTGCTTCAATGATGATATTCAGGGTACTGCTGCTGTTACTGTTGGCTCTCTACTTGCAGCTTGTAAAGCAGCAGGAACTCAGCTTTCTAAACAACGTATTACCTTCCTAGGCGCAGGGTCTGCTGGTTGTGGTATCGCAGAAGCGATCATCGCACAAATGGTATCGGAAGGAATTTCTGACGAGCAAGCTCGCTCACAAGTTTACATGGTTGACCGTTGGGGTCTGTTACAAGAAGGCATGCCTAACCTTCTTGATTTCCAACAACGCTTGGTGCAAAAGCATACCAATACGAAAGAGTGGGAAAATGAAGGAAATGGCTTCTCACTACTCGATGTTATGCGTAACGCCAAGCCAACGGTACTAATTGGTGTTTCTGGTGCTCCTGGCCTATTTAGCCAAGAAGTCATCGAAGAAATGCATAAACACTGTAAGCGTCCGATTGTCTTCCCACTGTCGAACCCAACAAGCCGCGTGGAAGCGACACCGAACGACATCATTCGTTGGACAAATGGTGAAGCACTGGTTGCAACAGGTAGCCCATTTGAGCCAGTGGTTCATGAAGGTCGCACTTACCCTATTGCACAATGTAACAACAGCTACATCTTCCCAGGCATTGGCCTTGGTGTACTTGCTGTCAATGCAAAACGTGTCACTGACGAGATGCTAATGGAATCAAGCCGCGCGCTCGCAACATGTTCTCCTCTAGCAATCAACGGTCGTGGGGCACTACTTCCACCACTGGAAGAGATCCACTTAGTATCGAAAAAAATCGCATTTGCCGTTGGTAAAAAGGCAATTGAACAAGGTGTCGCATTAGAAATTACTGATGAAGCATTGAACGTGGCGATTGAACAGTCGTTCTGGCAACCTGTTTACCGCCGCTACAAACGCACTGCGTTCTAAGCTTGAGACAATTCGTTTAATAATTAGCCCCTACCATGTAGGGGCTTTTATTTTTTTATCATCCTAACCAGATTTTGGCATAAATGGGCTTCTCTCTTTTTGTTTCTATCAGATATGATGAGAACTAAATTTTTAGTTAAGGATATAAAACGTTTTGTTGTTTTCTCGCATAAGATCAAAGTGGAAGCTGAAATTTTCCTGGAAGCGATTTGCTTTGATTTTGTCGATCTCTGCACTTAGTCTGCTTGTTTCTGTTATTGCCATCGACCGGTGGGTGGTTTTACAAGCCAAAGAGAGCATTTTCACTGAATACGAGCAAATCCCTCAACATGAGGTTGCCGTAGTTCTTGGTACCAGTAAATACATCGGAAAGATCCTCA
Source organism: Vibrio sp. 1874 (assembly GCF_033344395.1). Taxonomy (NCBI): domain Bacteria; kingdom Pseudomonadati; phylum Pseudomonadota; class Gammaproteobacteria; order Vibrionales; family Vibrionaceae; genus Vibrio; species Vibrio sp. 1874. The sequence continues at coordinate 313,149 of NZ_JAWPOR010000003.1, read as the reverse complement.
ACACTTACTACACTCATCGCATTAATGCGGCGATTGAGCTTTACAACCAAGGCAAAGTAAAACAGTTTTTATTGAGTGGTGATAACGCCCACCGTTCATATAACGAACCGTGGACAATGAAACGCGACTTACTTAAAGCAGGCGTGCCTGAAGAAGTGATTCACCTTGATTATGCTGGCTTTCGTACCTTAGATTCGATTGTACGAGCAAAAAAAATTTTTGCTTCGGAGCGATTTCTGATTGTGACTCAACGCTTTCACTGCGAACGCGCACTGTTCATCGCTGATGCTTACAGCATTGATGCGCAGTGTCTCGCGGTAGCAGGGCCGACGGCCAACAAGCAAAAAACATCGATGCGTGTTCGAGAACTGCTAGCCCGTGTGAAAGCGTTTTTAGACCTGTATATTATCAATACGCAGCCTAAGTTTCTTGGCCCTCAAGAACCTATCGTCGCAGTAAAAGAGCCAAATAAAGCAGCTAACGAGCCTCTTCAAGTCCCCGTCGAATAGAGGAATAACGTGGCTCACAAGCCTAGTAACATTTCTATAAAACAAATGGGTAGTTTTCTACCCATTTCCAATTCTCAACATCACACTTTCTAATTTGCTCTACGATTCAGGCAAAACTCTTTTTCGCATTCAAAGTAACATTTCATCAATAAATAACTACAAGTCAGTTACTTTGCCATAAAAAACCGACAAAAGGCAATGCAAAAGGAGCACTACCCATGACCGCACTCGCTGTGACATTGAAGAATTGGTTCTTCACTCGCAACAGCATGATTTTGAACGCGAATATCCTATTGTTCATTATCTTGTTTAATACCTTACCCTTTGAACCACAAGTAGTAACCGGCCTGAGCATCTTAGTTTTTGTTGCTATTCTGTGGCTAACCGAAGCGATTCACGTCAGCATTACCGCGCTGCTCATACCACTACTTGCGGTATTTTTGGGTGTGTTCAACACTCAAACCGCACTGAATAACTTTTCCAACTCCATCATTTTTCTATTTTTGGGTGGTTTTGCACTAGCTGCGGCTCTACATAAACAAAAGTTAGATCAAGCTATTGCAGATAAAGTACTATTGCTGGCAAGAGGAAAAATGTCTGTCGCTGTATTCATGCTATTTGGTGTGAGTGCTGGCCTGTCAATGTGGATTTCAAACACCGCCACCGCCGCGATGATGTTACCGCTTGTGCTGGGTGTGATGACAAAGCTAGACGCCAAGAAAAACCACAACACCTTTTTGTTTGTTCTACTCGGTATCGCTTACAGTGCTTCAATTGGTGGTATTGCAACACTGGTTGGTAGCCCACCAAACGCAATTGCAGCCGCTGAAGTTGGCCTAAGCTTCACTGAATGGATGAAGTTTGGTGTACCTATTTCCCTAGTATTAATGCCAATCGCTATCCTCGTATTGTACACGATGACTAAGCCTGACCTTAGCCACAAGTTTGACCTTGACCATCAACCAGTCGAATGGACAAACGGCAAAATGATTACGTTGGCGATTTTCTTACTGACCGTGACGTTGTGGATATTCAGTAAGCCTATTAACGCTATGCTGGGTGGCTTCGCGAAGTTCGATACTCTTGTAGCTATTGGCGCCATCCTTCTACTTGGTGCTTCTCGCGCCGTCGAGTGGAAAGATATTGAGAAAACAACCGACTGGGGTGTGTTAATCCTATTTGGTGGTGGTATCTGTCTGAGTAACGTCCTAAAAGCAACCGGAACAAGCGTATTTTTGGCTCATAGCTTGTCAGGCTTCCTTGAGCAAGCCGGTATTCTCTTAACGATTCTTGCAGTGGTTGCTTTTGTTGTCTTCTTGACTGAGTTTGCGAGTAACACCGCCAGTGCTGCGCTACTTGTCCCTGTATTTGCGACCATTGCAGAAGCCTTAGGCATGTCTCCGGTTATTCTTTCTGCACTGATTGCCGTCGCTGCATCTTGTGCATTTATGTTACCAGTTGCAACACCTCCAAACGCGATTGTGTTCGGTACGGGTCATATCAAGCAAAAAGAAATGATGCGAATTGGTTTCGTATTAAACATTGCGTGTATTGCTGCACTAACGCTTTTCGCTTGGTTGTTCTGGTAAAAATAGCAAGTTCGATTAGCACTACACTGCTGCTCACGGTAATCGTATCGATAACCCAAACTTCCCCCCCTAAGTGGTGTTCAGCAGTTTCCCTCTTGGTGGCCAGTTGGCCACCTTTTTTCTTTCCTTTCAGTGAACGGCTATCAGGCTTGCTTCTTTTCTCAAGCAAGTAAACCATAATGAGCTTCCACTCGGTTGCGGCCATTGCGCTTCGCCTGATACAACACTTCGTCAGCTCTCGCCATGGTTTCTGAGACGCGTTCATTCTGCATTTGGGCAACGCCAATACTGCAAGTTAATGAATCACCGTGCACCCACAAATGATCCTCCACATTTTTGCGAATCATTTCTGCCTTCTCTAACGCTTGTTCAATATTGGTATCAGGGCAAAATACGACAAACTCTTCGCCGCCCCAACGAACGAGTCGATCGTCTGAGTAAATAGAAGTCGCTACCACCATGACAAATTCGCGCAATATGTCATCCCCCATTTGGTGCCCAAATTTGTCGTTCACCTTTTTAAACTTATCCAAGTCCAAATAGAGAATACTGAAGGTGTTATGCCCCCAGCGAACCTGACGAGATTGTTGTTCCAGCCAGTGTTGCACAGCATATCGGTTCATCGCGCCCGTCAAAGCATCTCGATGCGCTAACTCTGCAAACTCATAGTTTTGAGCTCGCAAAGTATCATTCACCTTTTCCAAATGACGGTGACGCTTTTGCGCTTTTTCATAAGCCACTCTATTTTTTCGTAACTCATGCAGTGAAAAAGCCAGTCCAAGCGCCATCCAAGAGAGTAATAATGCATACAACAATGTTTCTTGCGCAAGGTAAGCGCCTTCAAACTCAATTTTATCAATCACAATTCTATGTTTACCAAGTGCCGCACCAGACCCAGTTGCAATATCAATACGTGTGATGTTTGAAAATTCAGGTGCAGAGTGTTCAATCGCGACTCCGTTATCTGCTAACCACCAGGTCATCACCTGAAGATTTTTAATCGGAATTTCGACAATATCGATCGAACCCGACGGAGAAAACTGCATGCCATTATATTTAATGGTGTACTCGTCGTCCGGCTTGGAATACTCAGAATTATAATTGCGAAGATACAAACGTAGGTCGTGGCTAGTGTTAGCCCCTATTCCTGCCTCTTCATATCGCACCTTCAATCGAATCGTATGGTAGTTGGAAAGGTCAATACCCTGTGTTGGCGTTGCTGAATCGGTATAAACCGAGATTCCGCAGTAAGGCCAAGCATACGAGCTCTGCTTTAGTTCACAGCTAAGAACTAGGCTTTGCCGATCGTATGTGATATCAGCCTCACTCACACCTCCTTCACTGGCATCTTTAGTTGCATAGATATTGAAATGCTCAGGTGTAATGGTCAGCTTTCGCGTATCGCCAAGCACACTATAAAGGGCAACCAAACTGATAGTGCAAATAGAAAGAGCAAAGATAAAGTTATGGATCCACTTCATGGGCAAGTGACCTGCTGAGATTATATGCAATACGTGAGGTTCAATAATTTCAAAAAATGAAATCAAGGTGATTTATCAAGAAATAAAATCACTTTCTCATTCAATTCTTAGTTTCGACACATAGTAACGGATTTTGAACCGTTATCACGTTTTAAAATTTCTAAAAAGTGCAGCTCAACTTCTATTTGCGAAGCATTTCACAGCCATAATTTTTAGAAAATAAAACACGATGCATAATAATTTAGTGCAAGACATTTACTTTAAAGCTCCTGTCAACCCTGCATCTCTTCTCCACTTCAGTATATACTGTGCAAAAACACAATAATGAGTAATGTCATGTCATTAATTGCAACTGGCACGCTAAACAAAATGCGTGCTTCTCTGGACGGTGCCGTCAACTACCGTCTTCCTGTCGGTGAGGAAGAAATCGACTTAACTCCGTTTCTGGGTAAAACGCTCACACTGACTCACACTGGCAATATTTTTTGTTGCTCATGTGGAAAGAAAACGAAAAAGAGTTATTCGCAAGGCCACTGTTTTGTATGCATGAAAAAGCTAGCAAGCTGCGACATGTGTATCATGAAGCCAGAGACCTGCCACTACGATCAAGGGACTTGTCGCGAACCACAATGGGGTGAAGAGAATTGCATGGTGGATCACTTTGTCTACCTGTCCAACACATCCAGCTTAAAAGTTGGTATTACTCGTCATACTCAAATCCCGACTCGTTGGATTGACCAAGGCGCGACTCAGGGCTTGCCAATTTTTAAAGTAAAAACTCGCCATATCTCCGGTTTAATTGAAGTTGAACTGGCGAAACATATCGCAGACAAGACCAATTGGCGCACACTGCTAAAAGGTGACGGTGAACCTATGGCATTGCAGGACCGTTTTGCTGAGCTATTGCCTTTAGTCGAAGAGAAAATTGCCGAGATAAAACAGCAATTCGGCGAAGATGCCATTGAAGTATTAAACGAAAGCATTACCGACCTTAGCTACCCGGTACAACAGCACCCAACGAAGATCACTTCGCATAACTTCGATAAAAACCCGGTTGTTACTGGCACTTTGCAAGGCATCAAAGGTCAATACCTCATCTTTGATACCGGCGTTATTAATGTAAGAAAATTCACTTCCTATGAAGTTGAAGTTAGTGAGTAATCGCTTGCAGAACGCGTTGATTCAAATAAAAATGAAAAAAGCTCGAGTTTGACTCGAGCTTTTGTTTTTCTATTAGGAAGAAATCGTTAGTTATGCGTCAAGGATGCTTTCTAGCACATCGAATAACATATCGACTTCTTCTATTGTGTTGTAATGCATACAACCAATTCGCACTACACCACCCGATTCTTCTAAACCAAGTTGACGAACTAAGCCCAACGCATAAAAGTGACCATTCCATACACAAATGTTATGTTCACCCAGTGTTTTCGCGATGAACTCTGGAGAATATCGGTCAAACGTTAGCGCAAAAGTTGGCGTGCGGAGTTGGCTATCTTCCTTTGCGATACCGAATAGATTGACACCATCTAATGCATTCAAACGCTGCAAGAAACGCTCACTCAAGCGCTGCTCATGTTGTTCATACAGTTGGTAGCTTTGCTCCAATCGTTGGCGAAGAGGTAAACCGACTTCACCAAATTGAGCCAGATACTCAACCGCAGAAACGACACCAGCAAGACCTTCAAAACTTTGCGTTCCTGTTTCAAATCGACCAGGGCCTATATTAGTGGCAGGCTCGACTTTGTAAGGGCGAATACTGTGGAGCCACTGATCGGCTATGTAAGCAATACCAACGTGTGGTCCGAAAAACTTGTAAGCTGAGCAAGCTAAAAAGTCACAACCTAACGCTTGAACATCAACCAAATGATGAGGCGCATAATGGACGGCATCCACATAAACTTGTGCCCCAACATTGTGCGCCATGCTGACTACTTGCTGTACATCCACAATAGAGCCCGTCGTGTTCGATGCATAAGTCACAGCGACAAGGCGCGTTTTATCAGAAAGAAGGCGGCTTAAATGCTCCATATCAAGCGTACAATCTTCTTCGTTGATACGAACTTGATGAACCGTAACGCCTTTATCTTCTGCCGCTTGCTGCCAGCTGGATACATTTGAATAGTGATCCAAAGCGGAGACAATGATCTCATCTCCTGCTTGCCAATCTCGACTAATCGCGCGACTAAGCTGAAAGGTTAGTGAGGTCATATTGGCACCGAAGACAATATTGCCAGATGAAGGGGCATTAAGTAGAGCCTGAGCCGACTCACGCGCATTTTGCATTACGTCAACGGTCACTTGGCTAGAAAAATAATGCCCGCCTAAGTTAGCGTTGAAACGACCTAAATACCCAACCATGCTGTCTAGTACTGGTTGAGGCACTTGTGAGCCACCTGGACCATCAAAAAACGTCACGGGCTTGTCGTTGTGGTATTGAGCCAACGCCGGAAATTGCTCTCTGATCTGATTAAGATTGAAGTTCATTACGCTTATCCGTAGCAGTAAGTACAAATACATCCATATGGCCCGCTTCGTCATCAATAACAGAGCGGATTGGGCACGCGTTATGCCACAGCTTGCTATCAGCCAAGATTGCGACCTCTCCGGTTTCTAGCACTTTACGGAAAAATGGGGCTTGGTTATGGCTGCTGTACAGCATGATGTCGCCACCGATGATGTTATGGCGTCCCACACCAACCATTGCAATATGATCAAAACCGTCTTGGTGCACACCTTCAGGTGCTACTTGGGTTTCTTCTTCCAGTGCCCTGATACGGATTTGGTGAATTTCTATTTCTTGACCGTTTGGCAGATGATTCGCATTGACAAACAATTCACACATTTCTCGAAATCCATCGCTGGTAAGAATATCCTTCTCAATTGGCTCGAATTGTCTTACTACATCACCTTGAAATCGGTTGATATCAGAGGATTGAACAAAGCTATTTTTATTTAAGTCGATGACTTTGCCGTTATCAAAGCCAACCACAGAATAACGTCGTAGTCGATACTGACCATCTGCATGTTCGGTACGAGGCAGTTCTTCAAACGATGGGGAAAGCTGCTCAATTGCTGCCATGCTGAGCTGTGTTAAATGTAGAGTATTCTCACGTGAATGTAACATCATTTGCTCCTTTAATGAGGCACATTAATTAACATTTAATTTACACACTAGGTTACGCAAATATTCTGCAATTACCAGCTTTTAACGTTGATAGCTTCAACAAAACGACGAAAACAACATAACAAACCAAACCAAACCACAAAAACAGAGCCATGTTTCAGTTTTACGCTTTGACAATATTTGAAACTAGGCTTCTCTACTACGAATAGAATTTTATGCTAGAAGTCAACGTTCTCAATCAATATTTAGTGGGTTCTAATCTATAACCAATTATTCGATCACAATCGTTGTTTATGCTTTTAAAGCACTAAGAATTTCCATACAATCGAGGGAAATGTTACGCCCTTTTTGGAGCCATAATGAGCGACGTAAAACACTGTAAATTATTAATTCTTGGTTCTGGTCCTGCAGGATACACAGCTGCCGTCTACGCAGCGCGTGCAAACTTAAACCCTGTGCTTGTGACGGGAATGCAACAAGGTGGTCAGCTAACCACCACAACTGAAGTTGAAAACTGGCCAGGCGATGCTGAGGGACTGACAGGTCCAGCATTGATGGATCGCATGAAAGAACACGCCGAGCGTTTTGAAACTGAAATCGTATTTGATCACATCAATGAAGTAGAGCTATCACAACGCCCATTTCGTTTAAAAGGCGACTCAGGTGAGTACACTTGTGATGCCTTAATCATATCTACCGGCGCATCAGCAAAATACCTTGGCCTTGAGTCTGAAGAAGCATTTAAAGGTCGCGGCGTTTCTGCTTGTGCAACCTGTGACGGTTTCTTCTACCGTAATCAGAAAGTTGCAGTTGTGGGCGGTGGTAACACGGCTGTTGAAGAAGCGCTATACCTATCTAACATTGCGTCAGAAGTTCACCTGATCCACCGCCGCGATTCATTCCGCGCAGAGAAGATCCTTGTGAAACGTCTGATGGATAAAGTTGAAAGCGGTAATATCGTTCTTCATACCGATCGCACTCTCGATGAAGTACTGGGTGACGATATGGGCGTAACGGGCGTCCGCATTAAAGACGTGAACAGCGGTGCGACAGAAGATATCGATGTAATGGGTGCATTCATCGCAATTGGTCACCAGCCAAACACACAAATCTTTGAAGGCCAAGTAGACATGAAAGATGGCTACATCATCGTTCAATCAGGTCTTGAAGGCAACGCAACACAAACTAGTATCGAAGGTGTATTTGCAGCTGGCGACGTAATGGACCACAACTACCGTCAAGCGATCACCTCTGCAGGTACAGGTTGTATGGCTGCATTAGATGCTGAACGTTTCTTAGACTCACTTGGTGACAAATAACTTTTCACATTTGTGTCATATCCTTAAAGCCCAGCGGTATTCCCGCTGGGTTTTCTTTTGTATACTACCGCCTCATTAAAACAATTATCATTAAGCCTTCACGATGGATAAGAAAAAGCAAAGCAGCTTGAATAAGTGGCTGAAGCAACAAAGTAAGTTAGCCAAGCGCTGGCTTATGATTGCGATAGGCCTAGGCGTACTTTCAAGCGTGTTTTTATTGGCTCAAGCAGCCCTGCTCGCCTCCATTCTGCACCAGTTAATCATTGACCAAGTCGACAAAGCCGAGCTCATTTGGCATTTTGTTGGGCTCGGTGGCACGGTTATCGGTCGAGCTGCTTGTACCTGGGGTCGAGAGCTTGCCGGTTACCGTTGCGGGGAGCAAATTCGAGTTTATATTCGCCAACTCATTTTAGATAAAGTTCATAAGCTTGGGCCAGCTTACATCAAAGGCAAACCTGCTGGCAGTTGGGCAACGCTCATCTTAGAGCAGGTAGAAGATATGCAAGATTTCTTCTCACGCTACTTGCCTCAAATGTCATTATCGGTACTAGTGCCTTTCATCATTTTGGTTGTCGTATTCCCAGTAAACTGGGCAGCAGGCTTGATCTTCCTGGTCACTGCACCACTAGTGCCTATTTTCATGGCACTGGTTGGGATGAAAGCCGCAGAAGCAAACCGTAAAAACTTTAAAGCGATGCAGCGTTTGTCGGGTCACTTTTATGACCGCTTGCAAGCAATGACAACCATTCGCTTATTCGATAGAACAAAATCTGAAACTGAGACGCTAAAGGGGGCTTCAGAAGTCTTTCGTACTCGTACCATGGACGTTCTGAAAATCGCGTTTCTGTCTTCTGCGGTGTTAGAGTTTTTCACTTCCATTTCTATCGCAATTACCGCTGTCTACTTTGGCTTTAGTTATATCGGGGAGCTGGACTTCGGCTACTACGGCACAGGTGTTACGCTCTTTGCTGGTTTGTTCATTCTGATTCTTGCTCCAGAGTTTTATCAGCCATTACGTGATTTGGGCACGTTCTATCATGCGAAACAGCAAGCGGTTGGGGCAGCAGAAAGCATTGTCGAGTTTCTGGATTTGGAAGTCGATCAAATCAAAGATGGTACCCAAGCGTTAGATAAAAACAGCCCTATCCATATTGAAGCGAACCAGTTAACCATTTTTAGTCCGGAAGGTAAGCAGCTCGCAGGTCCCCTATCCTTCTCTCTTGAAGCCAACAAAAGTACGGCTTTAGTTGGACCAAGTGGCGCAGGTAAAACAAGCTTGGTAAACACCATCCTCGGTTTCATGCCTTATCAAGGTAGCTTGAAGATTAATGGTTGTGAATTGTCGCAACTGGATCTAGCCACATGGCGAGAGGCAGTAAGCTGGATTGGTCAAAACCCGATGCTATTACACGGTAGCATTCGAGATAACATCACACTAGGTAAGCACAATGTTCAGGATGCAGACGTACATTCTGTGTTGAATGACTCTCACGCTGCTGAATTTGTTGAAATGCATGGGTTGGATTATCCGATATCTGATCGTTCTGGTGGTTTATCTGTCGGCCAAGCGCAGCGTTTAGCACTGGCTCGCGCCATGCTACAAAATGGTCGTTTTTGGTTATTAGATGAACCAACCGCAAGCTTAGATGCTCGCAGTGAAAAACTCGTGATGGAAGGCATTAACAAGTATGCGCATGCCACAACGAATTTGATGATTACTCACCAACTTGCGCCTTTACAAAACGTATCGCAAATTCTTGTTATGCAGGACGGCCAGATTGTTCAACGTGGTGATTACGCCACACTGTCGACAGAAGATGGCTTATTTAAAGACATGTTGGAAGCGAACCTCGCACAACGTGAAACAGACAAGGGGAACTTAGATGCGTGATTTACTCCCTTATCTAAAACTCTATAAGAAACACTGGTTTGGTCTTTCGCTAGGTATGCTACTGGCATTTCTGACCTTAGCGGCATCTATTGGCTTATTAACGCTATCAGGTTGGTTTATTTCAGCCGCAGCGGTGGCAGGCTTGACGGTTGCTCGTGAGACCTTCAACTACATGTTACCAGGTGCCGGGGTACGCGGCGCTGCAATGGCTCGAACCGCAGGTCGATGGGGAGAACGTGTCGTTAGCCACAATGCAACGTTCAAGCTGCTTACCGATCTACGTATCTTCTTCTTTAAGAAACTTGCACCACTGATTCCGGGTCGTGTTTCTACGATGCGTGATGCCGATCTGCTCAACCGTCTAGTAGCGGACGTAGATGCGATGGATCACGTATACCTTCGACTTATCAGCCCTGTCGTGATTGGTATTTTTGGCATATTGAGTTTAACGGCTGTCCTAGCGTTCTTTGATTGGCATCTCGCCCTACTGCTTGGCTCGATTCTTACCGTCATGTTGTTTGTATGGCCAGTGCTGTTCTATAAACTGGGTAAAAACAATGGCGAGAATCTCACTCATCATAAAGCGCAATTGCGAGTGGCGACACTGGACTGGCTTCAAGGCTACAGCGAACTGAGTATCTTTGGAGCAGAAGAACGTTATCGTAATCTCATTCTAGAGAAGCAGAAGCAGTTGCTGTCTAACCAATTTGTGAACGCGAACTTAACGGGCATGGCTTCAGGCCTGCTTATGCTGGTGAACGGCATTACACTGGTTGTGATGCTTTGGTTTGCTGCAGACGGCGTAGGTGGTCGTGCTCCTGATCCTTGGATTGCGCTGTTTGCGTTTGCAACCATGGCGAGCTTTGAGATTCTGATGCCTATCGCGGGCGCATTCCAGTATCTCGGTCAAACGTTGACCTCTGCTCGTCGTTTAAATGAAGTAATTTTGGCTGAACCTGACGTTGTCTTCCCTGAGCTGTCGAAACATAAAGACACAACGTTAGACATTGAATTCGACAACATAGATTTTACTTACCCTGACGGTCAGCAAAAGGTGCTGAAAGACTTGTCACTCTCACTACCGTTGGGCACTAAAACTGCAATTGTAGGTCAAACAGGTTCAGGTAAATCAACACTGATTCAGCTTCTTTGCCGCTACTGGGATGTTAACCAAGGTGAAGTTCGAATCGGTGGTACAAAACTGCAAGATTGGAGCGAGTCGGACCTGCGATCAGCAATGACTGTGATCAGTCAACGCGTAGATGTACTAAACGGGACACTACGTGACAACTTACTCATGGCCGCTCCGGATGCAAGTGATGAGCAACTGTCTACTATTTTACAAAAAGTCGAGCTTGGCGGACTTCTTGAAGAGCCGGGGTTAGACGCTTGGTTAGGCGACGGCGGTCGTCAGTTATCTGGCGGTGAGAAACGTCGAATCGGCATTGCTCGAGCATTGCTACGTGATGCCCCAATCCTACTCTTAGATGAACCGACTGAAGGCCTCGATAAGCGTACGGAACAAAAAGTGATGGCGCTTTTCAATGAACACTTTGCTAATAAGACAGTAGTATTCATTACACACCGACTGATAGAGTTAGAAAGTATGGATAGCATCTGTTTGATGGAACAAGGTGAGATCATCGAACAAGGCGACCATCCAACGCTACTCGCTCAAAAAGGTCGTTACTACCAGCTATTACAATCTCTATAATTCGATTTTCAGTGACGAGAAGGGCTCATCAAACGATGAGCCCTTTTGTTATTCCTGTATTAATTAGTTACCTAATTAAGCACGTATACAGTGCTGATTTACCGACCAGATTTTTTGAGATAAGCCGCCATTTCATCTTCCGGAACCATGCCCCCACCAGTTGCCCAAACAAGATGTGTTGCGTTTTTGAGTTTTTCTTCGTCAAATTTCATTTGAGACTGATAAGCATGGTTATTCGAGACGTGCACTGCCCCAATCATACCGGCTAATGCAGAAGGCTCTAGATTAATACCTTCCAGTTCACTTAACTCACCCAAGTGGTGATACATACGAGCGTCATCAATGGTGTAAAAACCATCAAGTAGCCTTTCCATCGCTCTTCCGACAAATCCCGAGGCACGCCCGACTGCCAAGCCATCAGCGGCGGTGATGTTATCGATAACCAAATCTTGTACCGAAATATCGTCATGCAAGCCTGTATGTACGCCCAACAGCATGCACGGGGAGTGCGTTGGCTCCGCGAAAATACAATGGACATGCTCGCCAAACGCTACCTTCAAGCCAAATGCCACGCCACCAGGCCCGCCGCCAACACCACAAGGAAGATAAACAAACAATGGATGATGCTCATCAACAACGATTCCCAAGTCATCAAATTGCTGCTTAAGACGCTCACCCGCAACAGAGTAACCTAGAAACAGCGTCCGTGAGTTTTCATCATCGATAAAGAAACAGTTGGGATCTTTTTCTGCCTCTTTACGACCTTGCGCGACAGCAATACCATAATCTTCTTGGTGCTCTACGACATTAACACCATGTGACCGGAGCTTATTTTTCTTCCATTCCCGCGCATCCGCAGACATGTGGACTGAAACTGAAAAACCCAGCTTCGCACTCATGATACCGATGGACATACCAAGATTGCCGGTTGAGCCAACTGCAATACTGTACTGCTTAAAAAACTGCCGAAACTCATTGCTGAACAATTTGCTGTAATCATCGCTTTCACAGAGCAAGCCGGCTTCAAACGCCAACTTTTCTGCATGAGTGAGCACTTCATAAATACCACCTCTCGCTTTGATCGAACCAGAAATTGGCAAATGACTGTCTTTTTTGAGCATTAAATGGCCCAATATTGGTGTGTCGTATTGCTGCTCCAAACGCACTTTCATATTGGGAATATCCACCACTGCGGACTCAATAACGCCACGCGACGTTTCCGTTTCGGGAAACGCTTTCATCAAATAAGGCGCAAATCGTGTTAGCCGTTCACTCGCCGCTTGAATATCTTTTTCATCTAACCCGACATGAGATAAGCCTTCCTCCAAGGAAGTGATATGGGGGTTGAACCAACAAACCTCTTCAAGATCAATAAGTGCAGCCAAGAGTGGGAACTGCTTAGTCAGCGCTTCAATATTTGCCTTGGTCATTTTACCTTCCTGGAATGATGTGAGTTGAGATAAACAAAAGCGCCGCAATAGCGACGCTTTGGAGAACAACTATCAGTTTGAGCTTACGCGTAGTTTTTCTCAAACTCTTGCATGAAGTCTACTAACGCTTGAACGCCTTCTAGCGGCATTGCGTTATAAATGGATGCTCGCATACCACCAACTGCTCGGTGACCTTTTAGCGCTTTCAGCCCTTTAGAGTCTGCTAACTCAAGGAAGGTTGCATCCAGTTCAGGCTTAGCAAGTTGAAATGGAACGTTCATCAAAGAACGGTTCGCTGAGTGCACGCCATTACGGTAGAAATCAGACTGATCGATGTAATCATACAGTAGCGCGGCTTTAGCGCGGTTCACTTGCTCAATCGCTTTTACTCCGCCCTGTCCCTTCAGCCATTTGAAAACAAGACCAGACAGGTACCATGCAAAGGTTGGTGGCGTGTTGAACATTGATTCTTTTTCTGCCAAAACAGTGTAATCCAAGATACTTGGTAGAACCTGCTTCGCCATACCTAATAAATCATCGCGCACGATAGCAATAGCAATGCCGGAAGGACCAATATTTTTCTGAGCGCCCGCGTAAATCACACCGTATTTAGACACATCGATCTCACGAGAAAGAATTGTCGAAGACATGTCAGCAACAATCGGTTTGTCGGTGATAGGAAGATCGTTAATCTCAATACCATCAATGGTCTCATTTGGACAGAAGTGAACGTAAGCCGCTTCTGGAGCAATTTTCCATTCACTTGCAGGTAGAACCGCGACTTTCCCGTTGATTTCTGTTTTTGCATCAAACACGTCTGGTTCGCAGTATTTTTTCGCTTCAGCTACCGCGCTTTCAGCCCAATAACCACCATCGATGTAAGTTGCCGTATCGGCATCACCAAGTAAGTTTAGAGGAACAGCAGCAAACTGAGCACGAGCACCACCTTGGCAGAACAGCACTTTATAGTTGTCCGGAATATTCAGAAGATCACGTAAATCCTGCTCGGCTTCTTCTGCAACTTTGATGAACTCTTTGCTTCGGTGGCTGATTTCCATGACCGAAGTGCCAAGACCTTGCCAATCGATTAGTTCCTTTTGTGCTTGCTGCATAACTGCTTTAGGCAGACCTGCTGGCCCTGCACTGAAGTTAAATACGTTGTCCGTATTTTGTTCCATGATGCTCATTGCTCCTGCTATGTAAATATTACGAAATTAATATCACGTTTTCGCAGTGATAAAAACAAGAAAAGAGGTCTTACGACCTCTTTTTAAAGACTAAGCGTTGAATTGGAACAAATTCGCAACAACACGAATTACTGTTGTTGCATCAAAGCAGGCATAAGTAGAGCCACCAATGGGAACTCATGCCCATTTTCGAACTTCAATTTGCCTTCACCAATTTCTGCTTTTAATTGATAACCGCCCTCTACTTTTTCGATCAACTCCATAATAAGGAGCTCATCAATCCCTTCTTGAATAAATGGGTAATGCGTTACTAATTCATCAGAGAAGTAAGTGCTAAGTTCACCAGTAGTGGCCGTTACCAACTTCATTGGATCTTGAGTAATATGCTCAGTACCTTCAGGGATGGATAGTTGCCACTCATTGTGGAACTTGCCGTCACCGAACGCGAGTGAAAGCTCGTTCACGGATAAATCAAAACCTTTGCTAAACAGCGTATCGAAATGCGGCAATAAATTCGCAATTTCCTGCTCATCTAACATAGGAGAGCTTTGATAGATAGACATAATTTGATCAAAAGACTGGCTATCCACATCTGCAATTGAGAAATCCAACTTAAAGTTATCGACATCCGTCCCATCAGTTAAACGTAGTTTCTTAGCATCTAGGTTTAATTGACTGTTCAGCTTATCACCAGACTCACTCATCGTAGTGTTACCACGGTAGCTCGCATTTTCAATCAAAAAGACAGGCGTTAAGTTCGCATCAACCACATCTAGCTTCTCTAGAGAGAAAGATTGCTCGCCTAACCAGTAGCCTTTTGCTTGCTTTCCTTTACCTTGCCCTGTCAATGCATTCAGATGAAGCTCTTCACCGTTTTCAAAATCCACTTGAACAGAAGGAACGGAAACTTGGTAATTGAGATCACCCAATACCGTCACATCACCTGTTACTTTTGCAGGGCTTGTAGAAACAGAAACGCCTTGCGCTTCGTTACGATAATGCCAACTGTCTAGGTCGAGGATAAATGCTGTATTGCCATTTAGTTGAGTCTGGCTATGCATCGTGAGAGGCAAAAAGTCATTGTCCACCAATTTTGAATCTGCTGTTAGGCTTGTTAGACCGTGGCTAACATCACTGGTTACGTCAAACGTCGTTGGCATACCATCACGCTCTAACTGCGTTTTAAGCTCAGGATCAACAACTGAATAACGAGTCAGCACGACTGAAGACAAATAGCCACGCTGATACTCGACCACTTCGCCTTTAATCATTTCATCATTCATATTGGTAATACCATCTTCAATGATGGACTGACCAATTTGTCCGACAGCCAATGGCCAACACAGTGCTAATGAGATAGCACCACCAATGGCGCCGATTTTTTTAAGATTTTGCATAACGTCACTTATTAGATATTTTCGGTCAGTCTACCCCAAACCACCTGCGGAGAAAACATTGAGACAAATCAGACTATTGATGCTTATTCTAGTCCATTAATCAGGAATCATACTTGGCTCCCACTCATCATGTCCTTTTATTGTTAAAGTTTGCGTGGCGAAGTTTTAACCGGAGCTAAAACATCTGTGAATCGTTATGCTGTGTTGTGTCTCGACAACAACCCAATCAGTGCTGAACAGTTTCGATTGGAGCTGTCTGCCTTCTCAAGTAAGTTTGATATTTTTTCTGTCGAATCGATAGAAGAGGCTCAAAGCGCTTTAGAGTATCTAGAAGAAAGAGAACAGACTGTTGCTTTAGTTATAGCGAGCCATCACGCTCATTTTAACGGCGTGGATTTTCTTATTGGTTTAGACCGGATGCCACATACCGAGCAAGCAAGAAAAATTCTTATTAGCTGCTCGTCTGATATAGAGGCAATTCTCACTGCCGTTAATGAGGGCAGGCTCGACCACTGCCTCACTAAACCTTTGCCAGATCACGTCTTATTTAACACAGTGCAAAAAGAGCTGACCCAATTTATCTTGCGAAATGGCAAAGAAGACCTGCTAAGTTACAGTCAGATATTGGATCATCACAGCTTGTTGCGAGCGCACATCAATAACCAGATGAGCCATTATCAAGCCGGATTCTTACACGACTACCACTCGATGTCTGATGCCGAGTTAGCCGAGCAAGTGATCTCCGCTCTCCAGCAATTTTTCAAAGATAATGACGAAACAAGAGCGTGCCGTACATACTCACCTGAACACTTATTAACCGTGGAAGGCGAGCCAAATTGCTTTTTGTGGTTTATCACCGAAGGTGAAGTGGCTCTGTACAAGCGCGATGAGCAAGGCATGCAGCGAGAGGTTGTACGCCATAACAAAGGGAATATTGTCGGAGGCATGTCGTTTGTTACTGGGGAATGTTCTTTCTCGACAGCTCTAACACTAACCAAAACAGAAGTTATCAAACTCGATCGCAACGTATTCAATAAAGTGATGCAAAGCGACTCAAACTTACTGCCTCTTTTTACAAACTTGCTTTTACGCCACTTCAACCGCCGATTGCAAAGAAGCATCAACACCAAACTGCAACTTCAAAAAACGCTCGAATCTTTAGAATCAGCCCACCAGCAGCTCATTGAAAGAGAAAAAATGGCGATGCTTGGCCAATTGGTTGCGGGAGTGGCACACGAACTAAACAATCCAGTAGCCGCGATATTGAGGGGCGTAGAGAATTTAACGCATACGCTAGAACGATTACTTAACGATGCGCCCAGTTCCGATATACAAAGCAAAGGCATTGAATTACTGAGCAAAGCGCAAACCTCAAAACCCGCTTCAACCGCCGAGCTCAGATCACGCGTAAAAGCGCTTAGCCATACTCTTCCAGACCGAGCATTGGCAAAAAAAGTGGTGAGCCTTGGATTAGAGTCCGATCAAGAGCTACTTACCCAACTAACGAGAAAGCAGAAAGCGTCTTATCATGCTCTCAATACACTAGAGCAATACCACAAAGCAGGTTCTACACTTCGCTCAATTAATGTCTGTGCAGCACGAATTGCTGATATGGTAAAAAGCCTGAAAGGATATGCTCGGTCAGATGATGAGACCCTGCACTATGCCGATATTCATGAGGGCATTGAAGACACCTTGGTGATTTTCGAGAACAAATTAAAAATGCACCAAGTTTCAACCGACTATGCAAACTTGCCTTCCATCCTTTGTCAACCGATCGCACTCCAACAGGTGTGGACGAACTTGGTCTCTAACGCCATTGACGCATTTCCAGAGAAAGGTGTGTTAAACATACAAACACGCCTTATAGAAAAAGAGCACACACATTATGCCGTTATCTCATTTGAAGATAATGGATGTGGCATTCCTGAATCGCAAAGAGACGCCATTTTCGAGCTGAACTTCACCACAAAAAAAGAAGGTAATTTTGGCTTAGGCATCGGGCTGTCCATCTGCCAGCAAATCGTAACAGCACACAGAGGGTGGATTGACGTCGAATCAGAGATCGGCCAGTTCACACGAATGACCGTCTGGTTACCAGTCATCGAAGAAGGAGATGAAACATGACCAAGTATCTAATTTTATGTGTCGATGACGAACGAGAAGTCTTGGATAGCGTGCTCCAAGATCTTGCTCCCTTCGAGGAGAACTTTGTCGTCGAAGGAGCGGAATCGGTGACTGAAGCTCGGCAAGTGATTGAGGAGATGGCGGAAGAAGAAGTTCAGCTTGCGCTCATTTTATGTGACCACATTATGCCGGAACAAACTGGGATCAGCTTCTTAATCGAACTCAGTCAAAATGGTGACACAAAAGCAGCGCGCAAAGTTTTACTCACAGGACAAGCTGGTTTGGAAGACACCGTAGAAGCCGTAAATAACGCGAGTCTCGATTATTACATTGCCAAACCTTGGAAAGGTGAAGCATTGAGAAAAGCAATCGTGTCTCAGCTTACCGCGTTTGTGATTGAGAATGATGATAACCTGCTATCCTGGACTCAAATCCTTGATTCTGAGGCAATCCTCAACGCCATGGCAGAAAGAAGAGCAAGCTTTGGCGAGTAATAAAGTGTTTGGTTCTAACTTGAACTCAACGATGCTCATTGCACCACCTAACCTCGCATAGTCGAATGAGGTTAGAAAAACATCGTTACTTGTCCGAGTGAAATTCTCGGACACTACGTATATGGCGTAGTTTTTGCTTAAACCAAGGAACTATTAAGTTAATTGACAAAACATCGACACATTTTTGTTGGTCGTGGACCTTCCTTTTTATTATGATGTCGGACAAATCAGATTACGGTTCAAGTGGTTGCTTGAATCCATGGAAATAATGAACAAGGTTTATCGTTAGTTATGCGTAAAACACTATTAGCCGCTGCCTTACTAGTGGCATCAAGCCATGCCCTAGCTGCA
Organism: Vibrio sp. 1874; assembly: GCF_033344395.1. Lineage (NCBI taxonomy): Bacteria > Pseudomonadati > Pseudomonadota > Gammaproteobacteria > Vibrionales > Vibrionaceae > Vibrio > Vibrio sp. 1874. Next base: position 294,533 of record NZ_JAWPOR010000003.1, on the reverse strand, counting down.
AACGATCGCAATGCGCCAGCAACTATGAGCAACTTTAGCTACGACTATTTCGAAGCACGTATTGGCGCAAGTCCTGTGACATTTGGTGCTGGATTCAGCAAATCAATTCACCCGAACGCGCATGTTATTGCTCGTATTGACTCTGAGTTTGAAAGTGATTTTGACTCAGCTGCAGGCTTTGGCTTCCATTCTCCGCTAAACAACTGGGCAGATCTTACTGGTGAAATGCTAATGCGCGTTGTGCAACCTTCGAATGAGAGCAGCACAGATGTTGGTATGGAGCTTAACTTAGGTGTTCGCCAATGGTTGGGCCCTCAATTAGAAGTAGGCGGCAAAGTCGGCTACGTTTCTATCGATAACGATGACGATTGGACTGGCTCTGCCTACGCTCGATTCCACTCAACAGAGCTTTTCTCTTTGGGTGCTGAAGCTCGTATCAACGATTTTTACGGTGATCAGGTAATGTTCACTACGCGTTTTAAGTTTTAAGATTTGTGCTGTAAGAAAAGAGCAAATTAAAAAAACAAAAACCGAGGTCTCTGCCTCGGTTTTTTTGTCTAATTTAATGACTAACTCAATGAAGTGGTAAAAAACTTCAACGTCCTTTTTCCGCTTTTCACACTTGCTTTTACGACCCGCTAACTCCATCGAAACGAGTCAATCATTGTGCGATCAGCTTCGCTTAGTCACACAGTGCCAATAACTGTTTTTTACGCGGCTCTTGGATCAGTTTCCAATGTACGCCATCAGTTGCACCAGCAAATTTCCACAGTAGCTTTACATCAACATCATTACCGTAAGCCGTTTTAACTTTGTTGAAGACTTTTACAGGTCCAAGTTCTAAAAAGGTTTCTACGTCATCAACACCGGCTTTCTTGACCATACGTTCAAGGGTTAGTTGCATGTTGGGTAAGTCTCTTAAGCGTCTACTGGCAGAGGACTTTTGATATTTCCGTTCCTTAATTGAGTATTCAATTGATTTCTGTACCAGTTCATCAAGCCCTACATATCCGGATTCGAATAAATCGGTTACATCATAATAATTTACGGTTGCCGTCGTCTGTTTTTTGACGTGCTTATACTTCTCACAGCTCAGTTGAGTAAACACTTCATCTAGCCCATTACCACCACGTAAGTAGCAGCAATCATTGCTGACAAGCGCAAACATAGCATCATCGGTGAATAAACCAATACCACCGAACATAGAACGTTTTTGGTACTCACTGAAGGTGCGTACATATTTAAAAAAAGCTTGGTCTGTCATGTCCATTGACCTCTTTAATCTGAATAAATTACCCCGATTAGCGATGTCACCAGATAAACAGCAGCTTATAGCGAATTATAAATGTCGATTTGTTGGCGATATTTTTGTGAGTTGTGCTCACCAACTTGCTTAATCATACTTAACGTTGAAAAATAAGTTAGGACATAGGTCACATATAAAAAAGTATAAATTCTGCATACGTGATTAGTTTCACACTTATTGTTTGTGTGGTGATATTTTTTTGACGCATAGCATGCCTAAAACACGCCATCATTATGATCTCGCTGGCAATTACGGGCACATAATACGCATTTAATTGATAAAGAATACGCTGTAAGGGTACACTGTACGAAAGATCTCAAGTACAGCGTCACAATGGAACATTTATCATTTTTTTGGCTGCCAAATAATAAAGATAAGCTTATCAACGCACTGGAATCCGAGTTTGCTCAGCTGGTAGAACAGTCCATCGCCACGGGTAAGATTTCGTTACCTCCTATTCCTGATGTCGTGCTTAAAATTCAGCAGTTATGTGTCGAAGAACACACCACGATTGCCGATGTTGCTAACTGTTTATTGGAAGATCCCGGATTAGCAGCGGTCGTTTTACGAGTCGCTAACTCTGTGATTTTCAATCGCAGAAATATCACCTGCAACGACTTAACTACAGCGGTATCTCGTCTCGGAATACTTCGTGTACGTGATATTGTTACCGCACAAGCGATTGAGCAACTTAAACACTCAGTTAATCTCACTAAAGAATGCAATGCCATCTTGGTGAAGAGTGCCGCGATATCTCGTGAGCTCGGTGCCGTCATGGTGATGTTGGTTCAATCGTTTCGTAGCCACGAGCCAGGCACTTATGGTCATCTAGAGCAAGAAAAGGCGTTATTGGTCGGTCTATTAGCCGATATTGGGTTATTTTGCCTAATTAATGAGTACCACTTGTACTTAGATAGGGGCAATTACTTAGACCCAGATATTGCATTGCAGATCTTCCAAACACGTTGTTCTGCCACAAGTAAACTGGTACTTGAGCGTTGGGGGTTTGACAACGACTTCAGAGAAGTATCCTCAAACGAAAAATACGAGTTAACGCGACCAGAAGTGAGTTATCTCGACATCGCTAGAATTGCGCATCATTTATTGATGTTCCGCAATCACGATGAACGCATTGACGAACATGAAGTTGAATTCAACTTAACTGGTGCAGAAGTCTTGTATGAACTTAGTAACATGAGTGATACTGACTTCAATGATCAAATCCGTGCTGTACTCAATGCTAGCGGTTTGTAATTTATCGCTTTCTGATAATACCTTATCCGCGATAAAACGATTCGCTCAAGGCTGAGCTGTGTGTGGTGAAATGTCTCTAATTTCAACCGATAGATAATTTGATTTATGCGTGTTGATGTTATCTCAAAAAGGAATCATTGAGCTTTATGTTCTCAGGGATGCTATTTATTTTCGCTCCGCTTGTGGTGGGGTATCTAATTCCTATATCTCGATCTTCGTTATTGGAGAAGATCAATCAGTCAACGTCCTACCTTATTTACGTCATTTTGTCGTTGATGGGTCTTAGTTTGGCGGCGCTCGATAATTTAAGCAGCAACTTACAAAGTATTCTCCTCTATGCGAGTACGTTTTTTTTGTGTCTAAGTGCCTGCAACCTGTTGGCTCTGCCTATTATTGATAAAATTATTCCACTCCAGACCAATCAGAATCAAAAGAAGCTACCGTTATCTTCGATGGCTTTAGAGTCAGTTAAGCTTATCGTGGTCGTTGGCGGAGGGTTAGTGGTTGGCCTGCTGTTACCCATTGATTTGAGTTGGGTAGATACAGCAAGCGAATGGATACTCTTTCTACTTCTATTTTTTATTGGTATTCAGCTGCGCAATAGTGGACTTACTCTGCGTCAAATCCTATTAAATAAACAAGGAATGGCCATTGCGGCTGTTGTCATCGCAACATGTATGCTTGGTGGCGTTCTTGCAGCGGTGCTTTTGGATCTTCCTCTTTATCAAGCACTCGCAATGGCTTCAGGTTTTGGCTGGTATTCACTCGCAGGTATTTTAATGGGTGACGCTTTTGGTCCGGTATTTGGTGGCGCGTCGTTCTTGATTGAATTGATGAGAGAGTTAGTCGCACTGGTTGCCATTCCTCTCTTTATTCGTAGCTATCCGTGCACCGCAATTGGTTATGCCGGTGCAACAGCAATGGACTTCACCCTACCCGTTATTCAAACTACCGGTGGTGTGCGTTGTGTTCCTGTTGCTATCGTTAGCGGCTTTATTTTGAGTTTATTGGTACCAGTTATGATGCTTTTCTTTGTATCACTTGCTAGCTAGATCTCAGGTTTTCGCTTTAACATCCATTACAATACGGCAAAAATTTAAATACCCAGTTAACGTCAAAGTGGTCAATATTTTTTGGCAAGACCCCTCTTTCTTTTCGTCATTCAGCCCAACGATTTGTCACGACCAAATAGAAAGAAGGGAGAAACATCAACTGATGTGCATTGCGTTAATAAAGGGATAACAACCAGAAGGAAGAAGAATGAAACGCTTTGTCGTTGCAGCGCTCCTCGCTACAAGCTCAACTTTTACGCTTGCCGCAGATCAACAATGTCTTGCTAGCAAATACGATGGCTACGTCGATGCCTCACTACAGTGGTATCAAGATCTTGTTGATTTGACGGTTACCCAATATCCAGATCTGAAAGAAGTGAGTCAATGGTTCTTGGATGGACGTAAACATCACTTTGAATTAAACCGCGAAGCGGTTCACTACTTTCTAGAGAACGACCCTAGCCGCGTTGCGACGGAACAGCCAATCGAAGCATGGTTAAAACTAGAGCAACATGACGTTAAGCAGTTAGCGACCCGAAGCGATAAGTTAGGTGAAGTTGCAAAACAGACATTTAGCGACCGTCAATCAACTAACCACCCCAAAAACTACGAGCTTCGTTCAGCATTCGCTGATCTGCTTAGTCATCCCCAACAAATTGATACCGCACTTAATAAGTACAATCAGTCAATAGAAAAGATTGAAAAGCAGAAATGTGACTAAGGTTGCTCGCATTAGTCGTTGATTAGCATTCAAAAACACTAGAATGTTTTAACGTACTCAATCTAGAATTTTTTAATGTGAATATCGTAACCTTCACCTAAAATTTTCATTTCTACAACTTGGGTTTCAACAATTAAAACGGGACTTTGCGCCCGTTTTAGTTTAGATTGTGCCGCTCGCATTACCAAAATAACTACAAAGATTCTTTGCTATGGTTAAGGAACAAAAAACCGCTGATGTTAGCTTTGAGAGCTTGCTAAAGATCTTCACTGTCCCAGAAGGTCCGGACTCAACGTTAACTAAAATTGACGAGAGCCTCTCGCGAAATCTAAATCAATTTCTTCGTGAACACATCGTGGCAGAAGAAAAGCCTTTACGCGAAATCGAAAAAGACTTTTCTTCTGCTCAGATTCCTGAGCAGCCAGAGTTCGTGTCAGATCATACAGAGCACTTACTCGACACTTTGGTGTCGCACTCAGTTCACACATCTTCACCAAGCTTCATTGGTCATATGACATCGGCACTGCCTTATTTCTTGATGCCACTGTCAAAGATCATGATCGCCTTAAACCAAAACCTGGTAAAAATAGAGACTTCCAAAGCCTTTACGCCACTTGAGCGTCAAGTTTTGGGTATGCTGCATCGCTTGATATATGGTCAGAATGATACGTTTTACAATCAGTGGATGCACAGTGCAAACCACTCATTAGGCGCATTTTGTTCCGGCGGCACCATTGCCAATATCACTGCGCTTTGGGTAGCACGTAACAAAGCGTTAAGAGCCAATGGCTCATTTAAAGGCGTTGAAAAGGAAGGCCTTTTTAAAGCCATGAAGCACTATGGCTATGATGGCTTAGCGGTGCTAGTGTCTGAGCGTGGTCACTACTCCCTTAAGAAAGCAGCCGATGTATTAGGTCTAGGCCAAGAGGGCTTGGTTGCGGTTAAAACCGATGCCAACAACCGTATTATTGTCAACGACCTGAAAGCGAAAATTGTTGAGCTCGAAAAACAAAACATCAAGCCTATTGCTGTTATTGGTGTGGCTGGCACAACAGAGACAGGTAATGTTGATCCATTGCCTGAAATCGCTGAAGTCTGCCAAGCTCACAGCTGTCACTTCCATGTGGATGCCGCATGGGGTGGCGCAACACTGATGTCTAACCATCACCGTCATCTTCTTAAAGGTGTGGAAATGGCAGACTCAGTAACTATTGATGCACACAAGCAGCTCTATATCCCGATGGGCGCTGGTATGGTTCTGTTCAAAGACCCTGACGCAATGAAATCCATAGAGCATCACGCTCAATATATATTGCGCAAAGGTTCAAAAGACCTAGGCAGCCATACACTAGAAGGCTCACGTTCGGGCATGGCGATGTTGGTCTACGCCGCAATGCACATCATAAGTCGCCCAGGTTACGAGCTTCTGATTGACCAAAGCATTGAAAAAGCTCGATACTTTGCGGATTTAATCAAACAGCAAGATGATTTCGAGTTAGTTTCTGAACCAGAGCTTTGTCTGCTCACATACCGTTATTTGCCGCCATTCATCCGTGAAGCATTAGCACAAGCAGAAGGCTCACAAAAAGAACAACTGAATGAGCTGATCAATGAGTTAACACAGTTTATTCAAAAGCGTCAGCGCGAAACGGGCAAATCGTTCGTTTCACGTACAAGACTGAACCCAGACCAATGGCAACGCATGAATACGATAGTGTTTCGAGTGGTTTTGGCAAATCCACTGACCACAAAAGAAATTTTGAGCTCAGTGCTTGATGAACAACGCGAAATCGCCAAGCAAGCACCAAATTTGATGAAAAGAATTCAACAGCTGGTTGTTGATATTCAATCGTCTTAACAGCCAGATCGAGTTACATCAATTTGAAATTTTTTTTCGTTTTGATGTAACTCAAACATCATTATCGTGCGACTAGCGCAACAAAACTTCGTTTACACATCCAATTCTGTAGTTTTTACAACATTTTGTTTGAGGCCTGTCAAATTCTCACTAAATAGTACCCGTTATTGGTTTAGACTGATTGAAGATCAGGTTTATACTGATTCTATGGCGCTGGTTGTTTTCGTTAACGCCCCACTCTACTCCGGAATCTTCGTGTTTCCTTTCGTTAGCAGAGCCAGCGAGTTGTTCTCTATACCCTCGTGAACACTATGAATACATTAGAAAAAATTCAAAAAAACCTGGAGAATTTCAGTAAGTCAGAGCGCAAAGTTGCGGAAGTAATTATGGCGTCTCCACAAACTGCAATTCATTCAAGCATTGCAACGCTGGCTAAAATGGCTGACGTTAGTGAGCCCACTGTAAACCGCTTCTGTCGTCGTCTGGACACCAAGGGCTTTCCAGATTTTAAGCTTCACTTGGCACAGAGCCTAGCAAACGGCACCCCTTACGTTAACCGTAATGTGGAAGAAGACGATGGCCCAGACGCGTACACCCATAAGATTTTCGAATCGACGATGGCCTGTTTAGATGTCGCGAAAAATAGCCTAGATCCAATGCAAGTGAACCGTGCGGTCGATTTGCTAACGCAAGCGAAGCGCATTTCATTCTTTGGCCTTGGTGCATCATCTTCTGTTGCCCGAGACGCACAAAACAAGTTTATTCGCTTTAATATTCCAATTACTTGTTTTGAAGATATTGTTATGCAGCGCATGAGTTGTATCAACTGCAGTGATAATGATGTTGTGGTTCTTATTTCTCATACCGGTCGAACAAAGAGTCAGGTAGAAATAGCGAACCTTGCTCGTGAAAATGGCGCAACGGTTATTGCGATTACAGCGAAGGATTCTCCTCTAGAAAAGGCAAGCTCGCTGGCCATCACGCTCGATATTCCAGAAGATACCGACGTTTACATGCCAATGGCAAGCCGGGTTGTACAAATGACAGTGATTGATGTGCTAGCAACTGGCTTCACTCTTCGCCGTGGTACAGGTTTCCGTGAGAACCTAAAACGCGTAAAAGATGCGTTGAAAGACAGTCGCTATGACAAACTAAGCCAGTACTAAGCACTAAAGCTTAGTCAATACTTTATCTAGGGGAGCTCAAGGCTCCCCTTTTGTTTTAATGCCGCTAAGGGAGCAATCACCCTAAGTCGTTGACACTCGATAAGTCCGTTCTTGATTCCAGTACTTCAACAGAACTGACATGTTGTGCACTCTCTGCTACACACTCTCCACTACAATCACAGACTTGCTGCAATATGTGTATCAAACGTTCCTGATTAAGAGGTAAAGGATTCCCTTTGATTGCCATTGATTTAAGCGCATCATTCGCCACTTGCTCAAAAGAGGTTTGGCATACTCCAAATTGAGCCAGTAGCGGTAACGCTAACTTATCTAGCACCATATTTACCCAAAGAATTCCATCGTGTTCGTTAGCATTTACTCGCTCAGTGACTAATTGGGCCAGCTTACGATAACGACTTATCACATCATTCCTACCCGCGAGTTTAGCAGCGTTAATGTTCTCCTGCATCACGTGCGGAGCTAGGCGAGCCGTAATAACGCTATGGGGGGCGTCTAACTTGCCTCCTAACGCCGATGCTAACCCATGAGCAGCACCTAATTTGGCATTAGTAATCGCCATACCACCAAGCAATGCAGCGAACGATAAATCAGAGCGCGCCTTATGATTATCTTGCTTACAAGCGGCAATCACTGAACGGCTTAAACGGCGTAGCCCCTCTTCGCAGACCATATCAGTAAGAGGGTTTGGCTCACCACACACATACGCTTCCATTAAATGAGTGAACGCATCCATTGCGCCACGTCCAGATGTGTATTGGTCGGTCCCGTAAGTAAGTGTCGGGTCTACAATGGCAACGTCTGCGAGCATATCAGGGCTTCGAAGACTCACTTTCACTTTATCTTGTCCAGATTTCAGCACAGCATTTCTGGTCACTTCTGAACCAGTGCTTGCTGTCGTAGGAATTGCAATAAAATGAAGAGGCTTTGCTTTTAAAGGGACGCTTCTTCCTACCACTTCTACGTAATCGTAAACATTGCCTTGATTGGGAATAATGGCAGCTAAGGCTTTGCCCATATCGATGACGCTGCCACCACCTATCGCAACCACCATATCAGGTTGGAATTTTCTACCGAGCACTGCGGTCTCTTCTACCATCGTGATGTATGGTTCACCAACGATAGCTACGTGCTGGTAACGCATATTTTGAGCTTTAAGATATTGGATAATGGGGGCGGCTCGTTGGGTATCCTGCCCAGTAACCAGCAAAACACTGTAGCCAAATTGGTTAATAACGGACAATGAAGATTGAAGTGCACCTTCACCAAATATAATCCTTGTTGCAGTCATAAACTGAAACATACACACCCTCCCAAAAGAATATACCCAAATAACCTCTCGCCCTCTGATTTAACACTTATGTAAGAGTTGAAGTTATTTGCGTATAGCCAAAATAGATTGCTATTTTTTTAAACAAAAAAAATTGACCAATTCCACCTTGCCATCATTAACCCTTTAGAATGTATGTTTTTTATGCGTCACTTCACATACTTCAGAGCCGTAAAATAAGCACGCGCGTTTAGTTTTTATTCGATAGATTTCACCTATAGAACCAAGAGGTAATTGCCGCTTTATTTCCGTATCTGGATCGGGCATAGTTACTCCAACAAAAGAAAGCGCACTCAGCCGCTATGTTTTGTACGCTTTCAAAAAAGAATAGATTTAGGAGAAATAAGATTATGTTCGTTGTTATCTTTGGTCGCCCTGCATGTCCTTTCTGTGTTCGTGCAAAAGAGCACGCAGAAACGCTAAAAGCAAAACGTGATGACTTCAACTACCGTTACGTTGATATTCACGCTGAGGGTATTTCTAAAGCAGATCTTGAGAAAACAGTTGGTAAACCAGTTGAAACCGTTCCCCAGATCTTTATCGACCAAGAGCACATCGGTGGCTGCGACGAATTCGAAGCATACGCGAAAGAGCACCTAGGTCTATTTGACGAGTAATAAAGACTGTTTTCAAAAAAGCCGCTTCATGCGGCTTTTTTATTATTTTTCAGCTGGTTATTACGTTAAGTCAACTAATGGTAAAACCTAAAAAAATTCACTTATCTTTTTGCTATATTTAGTTACAATTCACAGTTCTTAATCTTTTTTGGCACACACTCTACCGAGCCACACAGTGAACATAGACGTCGTATACCTTCTTGAGCAAAACCCTATCCTTCTAATCTTCGTCGTATTAGCCATTGGCCTTGCCATCGGAAAAATTCGATTTGGCAAATTACAATTAGGCAACTCTATTGGCGTTCTTATTACCTCTTTGGTAATGGGCCACCTTGGTTTCTCATTTAATGCAGAAGCTTTAACCATTGGCTTTATGCTGTTTATCTACTGCGTTGGCATTGAAGCTGGACCAAACTTTTTTGGTATATTCTTCAGAGATGGTAAGCATTATTTTATTTTAAGCATGACTGTTCTCGTGTCTGCGGTCAGCTTAACGTATGGTTTGAGTCACTATTTCGGCCTCGATTTTGGCTTATCCGCCGGTATGATGGCAGGCGCATTGACCGCAACGCCAGTACTGGTTGGTGCACAAGATGCTCTTAACTCTGGCCTTGCGACTATACCGCGGAATATGGAATTTTCTCTGGTATTAGAAAATCTATCCGTAGGCTACGCGATGGCTTATCTGGTCGGCTTAATTAGCATGATCATGTTTGCTAAATTGTTGCCAAAACTGCAAAAACAAAACCTTTCTGACTCTGCGCAGCAAATCGCACAAGAGCGTGGCCTTGGAAATTCAAGCCAGAGAAAAGTGTATTTACCCATTATTCGAGCTTACCGAGTGGGCCCAGAGCTAATTGACTGGACTGATGGTAAAAACTTGCGAGAACTGGGTATTTATCGTCAAACTGGCTGTTACATTGAACGAATCCGTCGCAATGGTATTCTCGCCCACCCAGATGGTGATGCTATCTTGCAAGAGGGAGATGAAATTGCACTGGTTGGCTTCCCTGACAGCCATGCTCGATTAGACCCTAGCTTCCGTAATGGTAAAGAAGTATTCGACCGTAACTTGCTTGATTTACGCATCGTTGAAGAAGAAATCGTCGTAAAAAGTGACGCTATCGCTGGTAAACGTTTATCGGATTTGAATTTGTCTGAGTTTGGCTGTTTCTTAAACCGCGTAGTTCGCGCTCAGATTGAAATGCCTATGGACTTAGACATTGTGCTCGCTAAAGGGGACGTCCTTCAAGTGAGCGGCGAGAAAAGCCGAGTACATGGACTGGCGGAAAAAATCGGTTTCATCTCGATCCACAGTCAAATGGCCGATTTGCTCGCTTTTTGTAGCTTCTTTATTTTGGGTATTCTGTTTGGCCTCATCACAATGACGTTCGGTCAGGTGTCTTTCAGTTTGGGTAATGCGGTGGGTCTTCTGTTGTCCGGTATTACGCTTGGTTTCTTACGAGCAAATCACCCTACTTTCGGTTATGTCCCACAAGGGGCGCTGAATATGGTCAAAGATCTAGGGTTAATGTTCTTTATGGTGGGAATTGGTCTAAGTGCAGGTGGAAAGATGTTCGAGCACCTAACGCAAGTAGGACCAAAAGTCATTGGTTTGGCATTTATTGTCAGTGTTGTGCCTGTAGTTCTGGCTTACTTAGTTGGCGCACACGTACTCAAGATGAACCGTGCTCTGCTCTTCGGTGCCATTATTGGCGCCCGTACTTGCGCTCCAGCTATGGATGTCGTTAACGACTACGCTAAGTCCACCATCCCTGCCCTTGGTTATGCGGGTACCTATGCGATTGCGAATATTTTAATGACGCTAGCTGGTACGATTCTGATAATACTAAGTTAATACTCACTTTGACTATGAAATACAAAAAGGCGCTCAATGAGCGCCTTTTGTTTATTGGTTATCTAGTCTGTGATTCGATTAGATTTGAATGAAGTCTGCTTCAACTGCTGGATTCACATCCGCTTCGTAATCTACGCCTTCAACGCCGAAACCAAATAGTTTCAAGAACTCTTCTTTGTACTCAACGTAGTCAGTCAGCTCTTTTAGGTTCTCAGTCGTAATTTGAGGCCATAGCTCACGACAGTGCTGCTGAATGTCGTCACGAAGTTCCCAGTCATCCAGACGTAGGCGGTTCATCTCATCAACTTCTGCCGCGCTACCGTCTTCTTTGTATAGACGTTGGCTGAACATACGGTAGATTTGTTCCATACAGCCTTCGTGTACACCTTCTTCGCGCATTTTCTTGAATACCATTGCGATGTACAGTGGCATAACAGGAATTGCAGAACTCGCCTGAGTTACAACAGATTTAAGTACCGCAACATTGGCACTACCACCTGTTGCTGCTAACTTGTCGTTTAGCGCTTTCGCTGCACGGTCTAGGTCCATTTTTGCTTTACCTAGTGCACCATCCCAATAAATTGGCCAAGTTAGCTCAGTACCAATGTAGCTGTACGCGACGGTCTTACAACCTTCAGCAAGAACACCAGCATCAGACAACGCATTGATCCAAAGTTCCCAATCTTCACCGCCCATTACAGTGACAGTGTCTTTGATTTCTTCTTCTGTTGCAGGCTCAACGCTAGCTTCGATGATCACATCTTTGTTGGTATCAACAGCCGTTGATGTGTAAGTTTCACCGATAGGTTTAAGAGATGAACGAACTAATTCACCAGTTTCTGGCATTTTACGTACTGGAGATGCCAGTGAGTAAACCACCATATCGATTTGACCTAAGTCTTCTTTGATCAGCTCGATAGTTTTCTGTTTCGCTTCATTTGAGAAAGCGTCGCCGTTTAAGCTTTTTGCGTACAGACCTTCTTCACGCGCTAGCTTTTCAAAAGCAGCGGCATTGTAAAAACCTGCTGTACCTGGCTTCTTCTCAGTACCTTCTTTTTCGAAGAAAACACCGATAGTTGATGCACCGCCACCAAATGCCGCAGCGATACGAGAAGATAGACCGTAGCCACTTGATGCACCAACAACAAGAACACGCTTAGGTGCGTTTTTGATTGGACCTTGCGCTTTGGTGTACGCAATTTGTTCTTTTACGTTAGCTTCACAACCAACAGGGTGCGTTGTAGTACAGATAAATCCACGAATTCTAGGTTTGATGATCATATTCAACTTCCTTTAAAAAACCTTGTTAGGATAAAAGTTTCGTTGGGATTTCGCATCTAATTTCTGTAAAAATGCTCTTAAAAGGCAAGTGGTTGGAGCACTATCCCACCATCCACTCCCCAAGAATACAAAAAAGCACCTCATTGAGGTGCTTTTCTTAACATTAGTTGTCTATTATGCCGCCGGATTCAACTGCGACTTTTTTGGGCTATGAGTTCGCACTTCAGAAAAGTCATGACTAAAGTGGTCAACTTGAATCGCCTTGTAGCGCAATTTATCTGCAGCCATGATTTGATCAATTTCTTGTTCAGTTAACACGCCTGCTTCAAATGCTTGCTGCAAACGATCATGTAGCAGACCTTTACGAGCCACTTTACCATCCTTCGCAGCCTTCATAAGTTTACGCTCCAAAGGTTTAATGTCGTACATTGCAAGGAATGCATTCTCCATTAAGCCTACGCTGTCATCCTCTGATTTTCCGATGTAGCACAGATGCGTGAGGCGATCACGTTGCGCGCCTGGCGTCATCATCGCTTCAGCCAAATTCACACACAGCCCATCACTTGGCTTATTGAAATGATTACCAAGCGGGAACAATAGCCCCTTAAGCACACCGCCAACGTATTTCACAGGGAAGTTGGTGTAAGCCTCATTTAATGACTTAGAAGCGTTATACAAACAGTGTTGAACAGCGTAATGAACGAAGTCTAGATCGCCTTGTTGACGGCCTTCATCTTCATACTTTTTCAAGGCAGCAGATGCCATGTATAGATAGCTTAATCCATCACCCAAACGTGCGGAGATCATTTCTTTACGCTTCAAGTCTCCACCTAAGGTTAACATCGCAAAGTCTGCACTTACTGCAAGTGCACGACTGAGACGAGTAATGTCTTTGTAGTATTGCTGCGTTGGGCCACTCATGTGCGCGTTAACAAATCGAGAACCAGTTAGTGCTGCACCAAATGCACCGAATGTATTACCGAGCGCGTGCTTGATGTGTTTAAAGAGTAAGTTGTCAAATTCTTTCGCACCTTGTTCAGAATCTGGATTCGCCGCTGCTTCCATTTCTTTTAGAACATATGGGTGACATCGAGTCGCACCTTGACCAAAAATCATCAGGTTACGAGTCAGAATATTCGCGCCTTCAACGGTGATAGCAACCGGGATACCAAGGTAATGTTTAGCAAGATAGTTCATTGGGCCATCTTGAATCGCACGACCCGCATGGATATCAAACGAATCATTTAGAATGGTACGCGCGATTTCCGTCATGTGGTACTTGGCAATCGCGGTTACAATCCCAGGTTTTTCTTTCATATCGAGAGAAGTCGTCGTTAGCGTACGCGTCGCTTCTAGTAGGTAAGTAAGACCACCAATGCGCCCCATTGCTTCTGCAACACCTTCAAACTTACCGATCGACATTCCAAACTGTTTACGCACGTAAGCATAAGCACCTGTTGTACGTGTAGTAAGGTGACCAATCGCTGTGCCAAGCGCTGGAAGAGAGATACCACGACCAGCAGAAAGACACTCAACCAGCATACGCCAACCTTTACCTGCGTAATCAGCGCCACCGATCAACCAGTCCATAGGGATGAAGACATCTTCACCACGAGTTGGGCCATTCATGAACGCAGACCCCAGAGGATCATGGCGCTCGCCTATCTCGACACCTTCATGGTCAGCGGGAATCAACGCACATGTAATGCCAACCTCTTTCTTGTCTCCAAGTAGCCCTTCAGGATCCTGCAGTTTAAATGCTAACCCGAGCACTGTCGCAACTGGCGCAAGCGTGATGTAGCGTTTATTCCAACTAACTCGCACGCCAAGCACTTCTTTGCCTTCATGGGTGCCGTAACAAACCACGCCTTGATCAGGTATGCCACCTGCATCAGAACCCGCTTCAGGGCCAGTTAGGGCGAAACAAGGGATGTCTGTACCATCAGCTAAACGAGGCAACCAGTAATCTTTTTGCTCTTGCGTACCATAGTGCGATAGCAGCTCACCAGGGCCAAGAGAGTTCGGTACCATTACCGATACCGCGGTACTGATACTTCGAGTCGCAATACGAGAAACAATGGTTGAGTTCGCCAAAGCGGAAAATTCACGACCACCATATGCTTTCGAGATGATCAAAGAGAAAAATCGCTCTTTACGTAGGTACTCCCATACTTCAGGCGGTAAATCCCTGTCTTCTTTGACAATCTTCTGGTCATCAAGCATTTCTAGCAGGGTTTCAAGCTCATTATCCATAAATGACTGCTCTTCTGCCGTCAGTGTAGGCGTTGGATAATGATGCAATGTTGTGAAGTTTGGCTTGCCTGAGAATAGTTCGGCATCCCACCATACACTACCCGCTTCCATCGCCTCTTTCTCGGTGCTAGACAGAGGTGGCAATACTTTTTTGAACACTTTAAAAGCCGGGTCACTAATCCATTTTCTTCGTAGAGAGCTCATAGTTCAGATCCTTTTGTTCACGTAACCGCTCGGGGTATAATCTTATTATTGGTTTAACTTTCTTATTTGTCTTATGCCAACTGCTTTGCTGACATTCCTGCTGACAAATATGGAATCAGTAAATCGACGACAGATTTCACATCGACTTCCTTTTCAAACTTACTTTCTGCCAGCTCCGAAAGAGCTTGGCTTGAAGCCATCGTAAATACACAGGTTCCTAACGTGAAGTGCAGTCGCCAAAACAACTGTTCTTCACATAGTTCCGGGTTCGCCTTCATTATCGAGAAAGTGAAAAGGTTCAGTACCTCTTCGTATCTGGTGGTAATGAACCAGCGTAGATGACCTTGAACGTCTGTATAACCGCGGCCAATTAACAACATAAATAGCGCAGTACCATTTGGGCGTACATCATTTAATGTACGTAAAGGTAATCGCAATGACTCAAAGACATCGTCCATGTTGTAGCTATCGCGCGTGTTTAGCTCAATTAATGAAGTCTTAATGCTCGGCATTAGTGCTTCTAAATACCTATCTAAAACCGCTCTAACCAGCGTTTTTTTATCGCCAAAGTGATAGTTTACCGATGCTAAGTTAACGTTAGCTTTACCTGTTATCGTTCTTAGCGAAGTATCATTAAAGCCATGTTCAGCAAAGAGTCCTTCTGCGACATCGAGTATTTTTTCTTTTGTTGATGTTCTCGGGGCCATTTTAATCACTCGTATTAAACAACTGTTTGAAAATATACTCCCGAAACCTAAGATTAACAAATGATTAACATCACACTTTAACCAATTGGTCTGACCAGACAGCAAAAGGTGTGATCTAATCTTTTGAAATTCAATCGAATACTCCAATGAAGCTTGTCAGAAGAAAACGATCAAGTTTCTCAGACCAGCGCAATTGAAACGCTAACAATAGCGTTGGCGGCTCGGAGTGAGCGAAGAGAGTATGAAATACATCTTCGGTTCTAGGGGAGATAAAATGAGAAACACAGAAGTTAGTAACTTCGCCAAGTTGGTAATCCATCTCGATTTTTCTATTACTTTCGGATGTGTAAGAAGCTAGAAAGCATTAAGTAGAAATTTTTTGAAAAAAAATGGAACTGTTTGGAAAAGGCTCGGTCTGAATATACGTAACAGTTAGGGCATTTGAAGTTTCACTGGCCGTCAAACTTGTTTCCATCTAATTGTTACGTTGCTGCTTTTTTCTTATTAACTCCTATGTTTGTATCCGCCCAGTCAAATTTTCGGCTGGGCTTTTTTTCGCCTATAGATTTACCAAACGCCCCTTTCGATGATTTGCCCCGACTCCATAAGCTAGACCTTAGTTGGTCACAAAAGTAACCACCCTGAAGTGGTTGATGTGCCGATCTGCAAGACATAAAAAAGCCTCCCGAATGGGAGGCTTTACTAAACAGTGTGTATCTTACGCTTGCGCTTTCTTAGGCAAAGAAAAGTGCAGTAACGCGTAGCCAAGTAACGCGGCTGTCGTCGAGCCCATTAAGATACCTAGTCGAGCATAGGTATCAAACTCAGGGCTTACATTTCCAAACGCTAAAGAGGAAATGAATATAGACATTGTAAAACCGATACCACACAACACAGAGACCGCAAAGATATGCTTGAAGTTAATGCCTTCCGGTAACTTAGCTACACCCATTTTCACAGCTGCCCAACTAAAGGTGAAGATACCTAGAGGCTTACCAACCAGTAGTCCCAAAGCAATACCTAATGGCAGCATTGAAGTTAGGCCTGACATCGATACGCCTTCTAGCGAAATCCCCGCATTTGCAAATGCGAATAGAGGTAATATACCAAATGCCACGTATGGATGAAGTGCGTGCTCCATGTGCTTAAGTGGGGAATGTTCGCCCTGTTTACCCTTAAGAGGAATAGCAAAGCCGATCACTACGCCTGCAAGTGTTGCGTGAACACCAGATTTAAGTACCGCAAACCATAAGATCGCGCCGACTATCATGTATGGCGTCAGTTTCGTTACTTCCTTCGCATTCAACATGAACAGGACACCAGTCATGATGAAGCCAACAAGCAGCGCCATGCTAGAAAGATCACCTGTGTAAAACAGTGCAATAATAACAACCACGCCTAAATCGTCGATGATAGCGAGAGCTAACAAAAACACTTTAAGGCTTACTGGTACGCGCTTACCTAGTAGCGCCATGATACCTAGAGCAAATGCAATATCCGTCGCAGCTGGAATGGCCCAGCCAGAAACCGCCTCTGGGTCGTTAGCATTAAACGCAACGTAAATAAGAGCAGGGGCTAACATACCACCAACCGCTGCAATCGCAGGGAAAATTGCGGTTTCTTTTGATTTTAGCGCTCCTTCAAGTAGCTCTCGCTTCACTTCAAGGCCAATAAGTAAGAAGAAAACAGCCATTAGGCCGTCATTAATCCAGTGAGAAACTGACATACCGAATACATAAGTATGCAGTACAGATTGATAAGTTTCGCCCAGCGGTGAGTTAGCAATGGTCATCGCAATTGCCGCTGCAATTACGAGAAGAATACCACCTGCTGATTCCATTTTGAAAAAGTCACGAATGACATCGTTCATGGTTTCGTCCTTATATTTATTATCTTAATAAACGATTAACAAAGAGTGATAAGAGTGTATAGCCGTCGAAAACTTTAGAATAATCGCTTCTTCAGAGTATAAACTTCGGTTTTTTCGATGTTAGGTTTACTATACATCGTATTTTCCAACATGACACTCAATTTTGATCGGAGATCGTATTTGTTTTTGTCGCACCAAATATTTATCAAGATGATGAGAAAATCAGCATAACACGGCTTGTACCATCATGATAACCCCGTACTTTTGAGAAAAAGCTAGGAAGCTTCGCGCACTAAAAAACCACCCGTAGGGGGTGGTTTTCTTCACAACTCAATAGCCTGTCAGCTGCATAAAGCCCCAAGCCTCATTGGAGCCGGAAGCTAAAGTAGGCCCTTCCCAGTAAGGTATTACAAAGGGTAGCCACATATCTGACTTGATAATACGGGTAGTCAAATTAATTTGATGCTTCGGAATATTGATAATCCACTGCAAAGGTAACCTTCTTCCATTGGATAAACTGGTCACTTGCATTGGTTTAATACTGATATCATCGTCTGAGAGGTTGATGACTTTACCTGAGTGTGTCGACAACGTGCCAAACACGTGCGGTGTTTGCCCATGGTGACGATAACGGCTAACAGTTAATGCTCGACCATCATCTAAATTGAAAACAAACCAATCCCAGCCTTGTTGCCCCTCACCAATTAAGCCGCTGCCCCACTCTTTTTGCGCCCAAGCAGAACCCGTCACTGAGAATCGCTTACCATTTAAGCTTAAGCTGCCTTTTACTTTTAAAAATGGAGCACTGAAGCTGAAAGAAGCAACAGATTGCAACGCATGTTTAACTTGGAAGCCTTTGTCTCCATTCACCACAAAGGGGCCGCTTGTCATGGTATTGAGCTCAAGTCCAAACGTATCAGTATTCACATTCAAGTTGCCCGGGAAAGGCGTCGCACCGAGTGATCGCCAAGTCCAATTATCAATCCATAACCTGAAAGGACGATTGATCATACCAGCTTGGCCTATCCCACCTCGAGCTACCCGTTGCTCTTTCCATACATGCGAGCCATGACTGACGACAACATGTGAAATGTACAATTGAGGGTTCTGCCAACCGCTGGTTTCTCGCTCGTCCGTCGCAACCCTGAAATAGCTCCATTGAACATTGTAGATCTTGCCTTGCTCATCTTTTAGTTTCGCAAAGTAGTGCCACCATTCATGCTGATACTCGGGATGAAAGCGAAAGTCTGAGGGTAAAGAGACATGCTCATTAGGTAGTACAGGCTCGAAAATCGTTTGATTTTCACGCGTTAAGATAGAATCAAGTTCGCTTTCTCGTGTTGCTGTCGCCTCTAACCAAAAAGTTGAGTAAAAAGCAGCCCCAGTCAGAAAAGCGAACGTAACAACAATGAGCGTTGAAACCAACAAGCGTTTTTTAGAGCCCATTTTTTTCATTACAACGCGTCCCTTAATGACTTCATCGGTGTACTTTTGATCATTCTAATAACTGGCAATGCGCCAGCAACCATGATGGCAAGCATCGCCCAAGCAATGGTTTGAGCATACTCCCATGGAATCGTTTGAAGCTCTAGAGACCAGCCAAATGATTGCTTAATGATAATATCAACGATCAAATGTGCGAGCGCCAAGCCGAGCGGCACTGCAATAATCGCAGAAATGGCTCCGAAGACGAATAGCTGCAAACCACCTAATACGACAAGTTCTTTTCCGGACACACCCATGCACCTTAATAAGGAAAAATGCCGCTGCCGTGAAAGTTCTCCTGCCAACGTCGCAAAGAATAAACCAAACACGGCAATAATCAGCGTGATATTGCCCAAGGTTCCTGCTATAGCAAAGGTATGATCAAACACTCTCATTGCTTGGCTATAAATATTACCGTTATCAAACACACGATCTTGCGGAAGACGGAATACATTCTCTAAGCGATTTTTCAGCCCTTCTCCATTGACGTTATCTTTTAATACTACGCCAAGACCAACATTACCCGTACCTGCAAATGCATACAGCCAATTCCGGTGCGACATCATCACCTGGTTATATGGGTTTCCATAATCGTAGTAAACGCCTACGACTTGCCAATCACCACCAAGCGGTTCCTGCAAGTTAATGAAATCGCCAGGGCGGATATCCAACTTCAAGGCCATCGACTCGCTGACCATTAAGCTCTTGGTAGCGTGCAGTTGATACCAGTAATTTGGGACACCTAACTTGACGGTAAGTGAGTCTAGCTCACCTTCAGAAGAGCCCGTACTCACAACTTGCAGAGCACCGTGCTCGGTCGGCATATCTTTTTCCCAACGCCACCAAACCGAGTTCACC
The DNA here is from genome assembly GCF_033344395.1 of Vibrio sp. 1874. Taxonomy (NCBI): domain Bacteria; kingdom Pseudomonadati; phylum Pseudomonadota; class Gammaproteobacteria; order Vibrionales; family Vibrionaceae; genus Vibrio; species Vibrio sp. 1874. Next base: position 274,695 of record NZ_JAWPOR010000003.1, on the reverse strand, counting down.
TCTGGCTGATTCTGGAGCCATGCGCTCATCCGAGCGGCTGAATTGTTGGTCGGATAGATGTACACATCAGCGGCTAATCGCTGATTTAGCCACTTATCGGTTGTATCTCGAAAGCTTCCGACCATTGTTTCTACACCAATGTTTGCCGCCAGCGCTAACATAAACGCCATCGTAGCCACACCGCGATAGCTCATGCTTGCTGCTGCATCAGCAAAAAACCAACGGACACGAACCCAACGCATGGTATAAGAAAAACTTTGGAACATATGCCACATAATAAATGGCATAAACAACGCCACACTAACCAACATCAGCGCAATAATAGCAAAGCCGGTTTCTTGTGTTTTCGGGGCCTGATATACCGCTATTGCAGCGACACAAAACGCACACGCCGCAAGCGCCTGCCAAGAGAACTCTCTTCCAGCAAATCGCATTAGCGACAGTCGAGAAGAGAGGCGGATTGGTTGTGACTTCAGCAAACGGATTAATGGCCACAGACACGATATCAACGCCCCCATCGCTGCCATGATTAGGCTATATAAGCTAGATTGCCATGACCATCCTATGGTTAAACCTACGTTGGCATCATACAAATCACTCAGGCTCGAAGACACTGCTGGGATAAGTTCATTCGCTAAGATCAAGCCAAAAAAGTTACCACACGCCCACGCAATAAAGACGAGCAAAGACAACTCTAGCAATAAGGCTTGCGCTAACTGTGTTCCGTTAACACCAGTCTGTCTCAAAATACCTACCAAACGTTGTCGCTGGATGAAAGACAGAGACATCGCTTGATAAAAAATAAACAACCCGACCAAAAACGACAGCATTCCCATCGCGGTGAGATTCATATGGAATGCGTTAGTTAGCGACTCAAGCTCAGTACGCGTATTCCTAACGAGCGTCATTCCGTTTGGCAACATGTTTTTCAGTGCTATCAGCTTTTCCTCTGGCATTTCGCCACAAGAAATCGCAGACAAACCTGAGCTCCGCTTGAGCATACGCAACAACGATATATCAGTAACCAGCCGAGTACCCGAAAGCATCTTGTCCTTATCTACTTGAATAGGCCCAAGACGGCTTCCGTCATTCATCTCAATGAAGTCCCCATCCTGCCAACTCATGTAAGCGGCCAAATCTTGACTAACGAGAATAGGATAAGGAGGCTTCATTAGTGATAAAACAGGCATCTCACCTAGCGATTTTCCTTGTTGTAGTGGGATCATCGCGACAGGATCTATCCCCACCAACATCAGGCTCATATCGGTCTTGGCATCTAGATGCAGCACGTCAAACGGTGCACATTGGTTGAACCCAGCTCGACGTAACTGAATATAGAAACCTTGAGGAATTTTATTGGCAGAGTGCTTCGTTCGGATTCGGTATGGCAAAGGATTGGAGAAAAGCTTTTCCCCAGTAGCATAACTTTGTTTTGCATGCTGGTTGATAGAAGTAACACCAACAAGGAGGGACACGCCTAAAGTTAATCCCAGCCAGACAAGAATAATTTGTAGAGGGTAACGACGGTAATGACCGAGTAGTGCCTTAACTACGGGCCATAACATGTAGCTGCCCTCCTTGAAGTCGAATCTTTCCTTCCATATGGGCGGCCACTTTTTCACTGTGCGTCACTAACAGCAAAGTACACTCCAGTTGGCGAGCGAGACTCGTTAATAAGCGCATTACTGCTTCTGCGTTTCGCTCATCTAGACTACCAGTTGGCTCATCAGCAAGCAGGATTTTGGGTTCCATATAGAGTGCACGAGCAATCGCCGCACGTTGTTGCTGACCACCAGACGCCTCTTCCGGATAACGTCCTAGCAATGGCATTAAGTCCAAAGCAGAAAGAATTTGACGCCACAACTCTTTATCTTCCGGCAGACCTTTTAACTGACGACAAAAACGAATATTGTCGGCAATATTAAGTGTAGGAAGCAGGTTGAATTGTTGGAAGATATTCCCAATATTGTTGCGGCGATAAAGGGTTCTTAAATGCTCCGGTGCTTCATGCATAGCAAAATTTGGAAACTGCACTTCACCAGAGTCAGCAGTATCTAATCCGGCGATTAAATTCAGCAGAGTACTTTTACCCGAACCACTTTCTCCCATCAGAGCAACTTGGTCGCCTTGCTGCAATGTTAATTCTGCCCCTTGTAATACAGGGTGAAACTCTCCCCCGTCTACATAGCCTTTACATAGGTCTGACAGTTTTAACATTGATTATGCCGCTCGGATGGTGTTTAAAAATTGGGATCAGAATCTACACTAAAATCCTGTTAGTAGAAAGTATTTTGAATGCTTGATCACACTATGGAAGTACAAATGCAACTCGATTCACTTTCTGTTGCTAATTTTGTTGACGTTTTGAGCAGATTTTTGCAGCCAAAATAAACTCTGTTCCTCCTTACTGGCCAATCAGGTTTTTCATCCATTTTCGGCTAACCATTCTTGGCAAGCAAATCGCCCACTTCACAACTTCTTCCGTCAAAAAGAGTAAGTAAACCCATTGTGGGTCCCAATTGAGATAAATCGCTGCAAATGCTGCGAGTGGAATCCCGATCACCCACTGCGCCAAGATGTCTTGATACAAACAAAACTTAACATCACCGCCCGCACGTAATACACCAACAATAGCCATCATCGGCACCGAGCGTAGCACGACACCCAACGCAAGAATCACCATAAACTGTTCAGCTAGCTCGCGAGTGTCCGTTGTCAGTGCACTAAACGCATTAAGGATCCATTGATTTGACACTATCAACAAGACGGCGACCACAAATGCGATAAGCACATTCAAAATGACCGTAGCCCATGCTTGATAATAAACGGGTTCAAAATTACGAGCGCCGAGCTGGTTCCCTACTAGAACTGCGGCCGCATTCGATAAACCAATCATCATCGCCAATGCGATCGACTCAACAGGTGTCATTACGGAAAGCGCCGCCAAACCTTGCACGCCTGCTTGCCCCATGATGGCGTGATAAGCAAACAACCCACCAGCCCACGCCAAGAAGTTAAATGTGGTTGGCAAAGAGAGGCTCAAGAAACGCGTAATTTTATCTAAGACCAATCCTGCGCGTATATCATCCCAGCCAAATGCGATTATGTGTTTTTTCAACCATAGATAACCAAACAAGCAACCTACTTCGATCGCGCCACTGATTACCGTTGCGATCGCTGCTCCCGTAATACCCAAAGCAGGAAAGCCTAATTGACCAAAAATTAAAACCCAGTTAAGAAAAACATTAGATAAAATGCCTATACCACTAAAAAAAGTGCTTAAGCCTGGTTGGTGCATCGCCCTTAGGCCCACCGACATACTGGCCACACATGCAACAGCAAACATGCTAACCGACGAAATAATGAGATAGCTGGCCCCTAGCTCAATCACTTCTTGTGAATCGGTAGTCAAACTCATGATAGGCTGTGGAAAAACAACAAACAAAGCAACAGCAATCGCAGCAAACATCATTGCGATCATCCATGTTAAAGCGGTACTGCGACGCACCCCAACTTTATCGCCAGCCCCCCAATATTGAGCGGTTAACAACGCACCGCCCGTTGTCACCCCAACTAACATGATGGTGGTGACGAAAGTCGCGCGCGCAGCAACTCCAACAGCGGCAATTTCAGCTTCACCAAGTTGACCAAGCATAAGAACATCGACGAGGCTTCTGCTAGAAAACATCATGCTTTGCAGTGTAATTGGTAACGCGATTGCAAATAAACGACGTAAGAATGCTTTATCTGCGTGTATTGAGAGTTGAGAAAGAAAAGTCACAAGCGCTCCAACGACAACTTATTGATAGAATGGGGAAAGTGTCTCATGATTATACTCTGTGGTGTTTATTCCACCAACGATAAAAGGACAGATAATGAAAAAGGTGTTGGTGCTAGGCGCCTCGGGTTACATTGGCTCTCAACTTCTTCCGTTACTTTTAGATAAAGGTTACGCCGTCACAGCAGCGGCGCGACATATTGATTATTTAGAGTCAAGAACTCAGCCTCACCCTAATTTAACGTTAAGGTATCTCGACTTGGCTGACGCAGAGACCACGAAGGCTGTAGTGAACGATTTTGATTTAGTCTTTTTTCTCGTGCACGGGATGGCTCAAGGTGATGACTTTGTTGAGTACGAACTAAACCTTGCTTTGAACTTCAAATATGCGTTGGAACAAAGCTCCGTCGAGCATGTTGTATATTTGAGTGCCATTCAACCTCAAACCGGAAACTCTCGCCATTTAGCCGCTCGTAAAGCCACGGGAAAAATAATTCGACAGTCTGGTGTTCCAGTAACTGAATTGCGTGCTGGCGTTATCATCGGTCCCGGCTCTGCCGCTTTCGAAATCATGCGTGACTTTGTCTACAACTTACCTATTTTGATCGCGCCTAAATGGGTCGACTCAAAAGCGAACCCTATCGCCTTGCCCAATCTCAACCACTATTTGTTGAAGTTAGCAGAAGCCCCCTATCCAGAAGAAAGTGAAATTTATGAAGTTGGAGGGCCAGATACACTTAGCTACCGCGAGCAGTTCAAGGTCATTTGCCGAATCACGAACAAGCCGTATCGGTTGTGGTCGACCCCGCTACTTACTCCGAAAATGGCATCGTACTGGCTAGGTTTAGTTACCTCAGTGCCAACTAGTATCGGTAAAGCATTACTTGCAGGCTTAGAGCACGACTACATTGCAGACTCCAAAGCGATTGAAGAACGATTTCCTCAAACGCTGATCAGCTACGAGCAAGCGGTAACTGATACCATTCAAGATGAAGGCACATTTGTACGCAGTAATGTCTGGGGGTTTGAACCCGCAGCGCTTCGTCGATGGCAACCAGGATATGGCTATTACCCAAAACAAGCTGGAGCGAGCATTAAAACTCAAGCCTCCGCTGCGGCATTATGGAAAGTGGCGCAAAAGATCGGGAGTCGCGAAAAAGGCTATTACTTTGCCAACATCTTGTGGCGTACACGTGAATGGCTCGATATCTTTTTTGGTGGCGGAAAACCGATTCGCGTTTCTCCTCCTGGACCAGAGCTTAAAGTCGGTGATTTTATTGACTCTTGGAAAGTGATTCGCTGCGATAATAATCAGTTTCTTTCACTGTTTTTTGGTATGAAAGGCCCAGGCCTTGGGCGTTTAGAAATTACCATCAAAGATCTCGGTGACGAACGAGAATTGGATATTACCGCCTGGTGGCACCCGCAAGGGTTTCTTGGGCTGCTTTATTGGTTTGCAATGATGCCAGCCCATCTTTTCATATTTAAAGGCATGGTCAAAGCCATCGCGAAAGAAGCAAACCGTTTAGAAAACAAAAAGCCCCAATAACAGGGGCTTCTAAACACTCAAAATGTCACTTTAGTCAGCTTTGAACGAGAGTGGAATTTCGGCTAACTGGTTGCCTTCGTTTGCTGGAAAAATAAGGTACTCGCCATGGTATTTCACCATCGATTTGTAGTCTGTTACCTTATGTACCATAAAGCCCGCTTGCGCTGCTTTCTCAACAAACTCAGCATGATTGCCACGTACAAACCAACTCATTGGCTTTACGAGCAACTCGCCATCAAAACAGCTTTCGCATTGGTCTGCACATAACGCTAAAGAGTTTTGACCTTCAGTGAAGATTTGTACTTTGCCGCACCCAATCAGTTGCTCAGACGTTGAGACTTCCCAGCCTGCTTGCTCCATCAAATCAAGAAAAGACTCAATATCTGAATCTTTGAACACTTTGGAGTCTTCACCTTCAGGGAAGAATTGCGCATAAAAAGCAGAAATACGTTTAAAGATAAACAACAAACCAGCATCGTTCCCCTTTGAGCGACCTGCTTTTTGCCAACGCGTTAAGTCATCGCCTACCGTACGTCCGAAACGTTGTGATTTTAGCGCCTTTGTTACCCAACGCACTAAATAATGGTTATTCGCAACAGGGGCATTGGCTAACTTACCTGAGCGATGCTCTTGATCTAACTCTTCAAGTGCTGAGTTAACCAAGTTTTGAATTTCTTTGGTGTAATTCGACATTACGCCTTTCTTCCTAAAGTCCAATAAAACAGTGCTGAAAGCACAGAACAAGCAAACATCACGATGATCATCGGCCAAGCAACATTCCCGGGCAGTGATGCCACCAGCGCACCAACCAATGAACCGATACCGAATCTTAATGTCCCCGCTAGAGACGACGCCGTACCCGCCATTGATGGGTAACCACTTAAAAGCAGCGCCATCGCGTTACTACCTATCGTCGACAATGTACCGATAAACAGCACAACAAAAGGCACAATGCCCCATAATCCGAAGTCCATTAACCAACTTACGAATAAACCAATCCCCGCCAAAAGTTGCACGAACAACCCAAAACGAAGCATGGCATGGGAACCCACTTTCTTCACCAAGCGACCATTAATACTGGTCATGATGATCATCGCCACAATGTTCAAACCAAATAGGTAACCAAAGTGGTCTGGTCGAACACCATATAAATCAATATAAACAAACGAACCCGCCGTCAAAAATGCAAACATTCCGGAAAATGAAAACGCACCTGAGAGCATCAAACCGATCGCTTCAGGATTGGAGCATAATCTGGCGTAGTTTCTCAGCGTCGTGCGGAAACGAAGAGGCTGACGATTTTCAAGCTGTAACGTTTCAGGGATTTTCCAAAGTACGAGAAAAATCACGACTACAGCGAAAATAGCTAATACCCAAAAAATGGAACGCCAACCAAACCAAATCGCGAGATGGCCACCGATCATCGGTGCCACCAACGGCGCAATAGTAATGACCAGAGTAACGAAGGACATTGCGCGTGCAAAGTCTTCACGGTCAAACATGTCACGCACGACAGCTTGGATAATGACCGCCGCTGCCGCGCCAGCAAAACCTTGTGCCGTACGTACATAGGTCAGCGCATCAATGCCATTTGTTGTCGCACTCACAACAGCAGCCAAGCCGAAGAAAAGTACGCCTAAAATCAACACAGGTCTGCGACCAAAGCTATCGGCAAGCGGCCCGTGAATTAACTGGCCGATCGCAAAACCCGCGGTATAAGCCGTCAACGTAATCTGAACCGCGCCAGGCGCGACCCCCAAATCTTTCGCAATTGTCGGCATCGCAGGCAAATACATATCGATCGCCAAAGGCGTCAAAGCACCAATCGCTCCTAGTACCAGAAACAATAGAAAACTGATTTGGGATTGCGGAGCACTTTGAGCTTTTTCTGTCATTCTTTTACCTCTTGTTGGAGCCCTACCGTCAATACTTGCAGAACAAAGTGAAAATAACGGAAGTTCTCATATCGCTGAATGTAGAAGCCAAAAACCTGTTCTATCCAACGTTCGAGAATCATAAGGGCAAATATGTACCAAGGTGTGACCTTGACGAACTCGACATAGAAAAGCATGTGAAAGCGAAATGTGTTTATGGGAAACAAACACAATGCAGTAAAAATGATGGCGTTGACACCATCATTCCATTCACCGTAGCCGAAGGCTTTGCAATAAGAGTATGCATGCATCAGCTAAATGCAAAGGCATATCACTGAGATGAGTAAGCACACCGGAATTGTCTAGGCACTAATTTTGGTAGGAAAATTTATTTTGAGCCAATTCCTACCAAAAGACTAGTTCCTATTAGGAACTAAAGAATTTCCCATGCCGACAATTAATTCCAAATAGAATCAATTTCTTCTTGCGTGAGGTAGCGATAATCACCTGGTTCTAGTGCCTCATCAAGTTCGATAGAACCAATACGCTCACGATGTAAGTACTCAACTTTATTTCCTAACGCCGCGAACATACGTTTCACTTGGTGATACTTACCTTCCACGATAGTTAACAATACTTCATTCTCGGCCTCGTTCACGATTTCCAAACGAGCGGGCAATGTTGCTTCTGATTCATTGCGCAAAATGATGCCTTGTTCGAGCTTTTCCGCGTAATCTGGCTGAATAGCATCGACGAGCCAAACACGGTACGTTTTCTCACACTTATGCTTAGGTGAGGTAATACGGTGAGACCACTTACCATCATCCGTAATCAACACTAAACCAGTTGTGTCGACATCTAATCGGCCCGCAAAGTGAAGGTTTTCAATTTTAGGCTCATCAAGCAATGCGAATGCAGTTTGGTTGTAGCCATCTTCATGTGAACAAACAAAGTCAGCAGGCTTATACAACATAATGTAACGAGGGCCAGGAGCACCAATAACACGGTCTTCCCACATCACTTCCGCACCTTTAGGTACTTTAAATGCACCACTTTTTTGAACCTCACCGTCAACGGTGATGTCTCCACTTTTGATGATCTTTGTTGCCTGTTTGCGTGTTGCACCCAGAGCGTCACACAAATATTTATCTAAACGCATGAATACCTCATTTAATTATACCCAAGTGATCTCTAAATCTTGGTTTAAAGGTCACTTGGGTATAAAAGTCAGGTATTATAGCGTTCCTCGTTCGAATAGTTGAGCAATTTCACATATTTTCATGTACACACTTCGTCCTTATCAAGCCGACTCGGTTAAAGCCGTTATTCATTACTTTCGTAAACACTCGACACCAGCAGTGATCGTGCTGCCAACCGGTGCAGGAAAAAGCTTGGTGATCGCAGAACTTGCTCGCCTTGCGAAAGGACGAGTGTTAGTCCTCGCCCACGTCAAAGAACTGGTCGAGCAAAACCACGCGAAGTATGAAGGTTATGGTTTAAAAGGTTCTATCTTCTCAGCAGGATTGGGACGAAAAGAAACTGACCAGCAAGTCGTGTTTGCTTCGGTTCAATCGGTCGTACGTAACTTAGATTCGTTCAAAAACCAGTTTTCTCTGCTCGTTATTGATGAGTGCCATCGTGTGCCAGATGACAAAAACAGCAGCTACCAAAAAGTTATTACTCACTTACGAGAACTGAACCCTGGCATTAAGGTGCTGGGATTAACTGCAACGCCCTATCGTTTAGGAATGGGCTGGATTTATCAGTATCATACCCGAGGTCAAGTGCGAACCGAAGAGCCTCGATTCTTCCGCGATTGTATTTTCGAACTGCCGATCCGTTACTTGCTCGACGAAAACTTCCTCACTCCAGCCCGCATGATGGATGCGCCCGTTTTGTCTTACGACTTCTCTCAGCTGAAGCCCGCTAACACCGGACGCTACAAAGAAGCAGAAATGGATATGGTGATCGATAAAGCCAAACGTGCGACTCCACAAATTGTTGAGCAAATCATGCAATATGCGAAAGAGCGTCAAGGTGTCATGATCTTCGCTGCAACTGTTCGACACGCACAGGAGATACACAGTTTATTGCCAGAAGGCGAAACTGAAATCGTCATTGGTGATACACCTACGCCGGAGCGCGATGCGATCATCCAAGCGTTCAAGAATCGTCAAATAAAATACTTAGTCAATGTTTCGGTACTGACAACCGGGTTTGATGCGCCGCATGTCGATTTAATCGCGATTTTGCGACCAACAGAGTCAGTCAGTCTGTACCAACAGATAGTAGGACGAGGATTACGCTTATCAGACGGAAAATCAGAATGTTTAGTGCTTGATTACGCAGGCAACAGCTACGATTTATACCAACCTGAAGTCGGTGATCCCAAACCAGACTCTGACAGTGAAATTATCACGATTCCTTGCCCGGCTTGCGGATTCAATAACAATTTCTGGGGTAAGTTGGATAGTAACGGTTTCTTGGTTGAACATTTTGGCAGACGTTGCCAAGGTTACTTTGAAGATGAAGACACTGGCGAACGTAAACACTGTGGCTACCGTTTTCGCGCCAAATACTGCGGTGAATGTGGTGCGGACAACGATATCGCTGCACGAATTTGTCATGAGTGTGACGCGACGCTCGTTGACCCAGATAAAAAGCTAAAAGAAGCCCTTAATCTCAAAGATGCATTGATCTTTGAATGCACAGAAATGGACCTATCTGTATTTAAGTCCAGTGATGGTAAATCTCAGCTAAAGGTGACGTATTCTGGTGAACCATACCAAGGCGAAGGCAATGCGTTAGTTCATGAGTTTTGGACATTGAGTACCAAAAAACAAAAACAAACGTTTAAAGATCAGTTCGTACGCCCCCACTTAGCAGACAAGCATCGCCCTTTTGAAGAGGCTTCACCGACACGCGTTGTCGCTAATCAACATCGTTTCCGTTTGCCTCAGTTTGTTATTGCTAGAAAATCTGGTCGCTTTTGGAAGCTGCGAGATAAGATTTTTGAAGATGAGTTGAAATAACATCGACAACACATGGCAAAACTTAATTAGCTGATTCACTCTCTGTTCATCTATCTCCGATATACTGCGGCTAACGCTCCAGAAAAGGTTTGACTATGTATAAAGCAACGACTTCTCTACATTCTGCGTTACTTTTCGGCCTTATCACGACATTCATGTGTGCACCAAGTTTTGCCAAGCATGGCAACGAGTACACATCACAAAATGGCCACGCCATCGTGCAAGATGTCGAAAAGCCAGGAACACGCATCGAATTCGATGAAGATCAAGATGAGGTCTATCGCGCGGTTCAACAAGGATATATACGACCATTTTCGGAACTTTACGCCGCAGTAGAAAACGACCTATACGGCCGCATCATCAAGGTCGAGCTTGAAGAAGATGAAGGTGCTTGGGTGTATGAATTGAAAATTCTGTACAACAATAGCGTCCTGAAAGTTGAGTACGACGCCGCCACGCTGGAAATGCTTGAGATCAAAGGTCGCAGCTTTAACAAAGCGTTAAAGCCGCAAAACAACTAAACTTGTCTAATGCGTAATCCAGACACGATGCGTAACTTACTTCGATAAAAATCCAAACATAATAAGAATCATCAATATGAAAATACTTGTTGTTGAAGATGATCCTCGTTTAGGCGAGCAAATCATCGAAACATTAGAAAGTACCGGCTGGGTACCAGAATTGTCCCAAGATGGCATAGACGCTCTGTATCGCGCGACTTCGGAAGAATGGGACGCCATTGTTCTCGACCTCGGCTTGCCAAAACTGGATGGTCTTACCGTCCTAAAAGGCATCAGAGATGAAAACATTAATACTCCTGTCGTGATTCTAAGCGCTCGCGACACCCTAACGCAGCGAGTTGAAGGCTTAAACGCAGGTGCAGACGATTACCTAACTAAGCCGTTTGAAATGGTTGAGCTTATCGCTCGTATTCGCGCACAACTGCGAAGAGCATCAGGTAACGCCTCTCCTGTGATGCAAATTGGCGACTTGAGCTTGGATACGCGCACTTCTAAAGTCATGTGGCAAGGGCAAGCAGTAAGCTTAACGGCGCTGGAGTATAAAGTGGTCGCTTACTTTATGCATAACCCAGAAAAAGTAATTTCTCGAACCGAACTCGTCGAGCACATTTACAAACAAGACTTTGATCGTGACTCCAACACAATCGAAGTTTTTATCGGCCGAATTCGTAAAAAAATCGCACCAAAGATCATCAAAACTGTCCGAGGGTTGGGATACCAATTAAATGCCGAATAGAAACAGGCTACCGTTAAACGCAATAAAACGACTGAGTATCAAAAGTCGCCTCGTTTTAGCGGCGATCGTTTGGTTAACGGCAATGATCCTCGCCGCTGGTGTGACGATACCGACGCAGGTCTACAACTATATGGTTGATGACACTCGCTCACAGCTCAGCATTTTTATGGATGAAGTCGCCGCACAGTTAGAAGTCGATAACACCGGGCATCTTTCACTCACAGCTCAGCTATCAGACCCTCGATTTAACCGACCTTACAGTGGTTTGTATTGGAGTGCCTCTACAGAGGCAAGCCTCGAACGTTCTCGTTCTTTGTGGGACAAAAAAATCGAATACAAAGGTTTGGATAAAGATGCGTATGGAGCAAGAGGCGAAAAACTAATTACGCTAGAAAAAGCGCTGTATCTTCCTGATTACGATGGTCCTATTCACATTATTATTGGTATTGACGAAGAGCCCATTAAAAATACCCTTCAGACGTTAATCGGCCAACTTTGGCTTATTTTGGGTTTATTATTCGCGGGCGTACTTACCGTCATTTTACTGCAAATTGCTTGGTCATTGAGTCCGCTTACAAAGCTACAAAAAGAATTAGCCGAGCTGAAGTCTGGTAATAAAAAGAGTCTAGAAGAAACCTACCCAAAAGAGATTTCTCCTCTAATCTTCGACCTCAATGCTCTGCTGTTCCATTACCAAGAATTACTAGAGAGAGCTCGCAATCATGCAGGTAACCTATCTCATGCACTTAAAACGCCACTTTCTGTTCTAAAAAATGAAGTTCAGACATTAGAACCTGAGGCACAATCCCGTCTCCGAGCTCCAATCAATCAAATACAAGACCATATCGATTACCATTTGGGTCGTGCCCGTATGGCCGGATCGATGAACATATTATCAGTGAAGTCGAACCCAGCAGATCGTGTGGATGCTATCTCAATGGCGTTTGATAAAGTGTATGCGAGCCGAAGCATTACCTTAATTAATGAACTTGATTCAGAGCTGAATGTAGCAGTAGAGCAGACCGATCTCGATGAAATGCTAGGTAACTTGCTAGAAAATGGCTATAAGTGGGCCAACAGCATGATTCGTGTGCACTCCTCTCAGGATAAGGAAAATATACACATCATTATTGAAGATGATGGGCCAGGCATCCCTAAAGAGAAACTGAGTCAAGTAATCAAGAGAGGAGTTAGATTGGATGAAACAACCCCTGGCTCAGGTCTTGGTCTAAACATAGTCAGTGAAATGGCACACAGTTACCGAGGTCAATTAACATTGGATACAAGCGCTTTGGGTGGATTAAAAGCATCTTTAGTCTTACATCTCAGCCGAACATAAAGCATATAACAGTAAACTTTGTTCTTCGGACCTTGATCAGTAAACCGATGAAAATGAAGTCGATGTGAACAAAATCCAAGCAAAGCGTTAAAAGGGATAGCCTTCCACCCCGCTAAATCATACCTTTTTGTTGATTTGGATACGATTTGGGTTGCCCATTTATAAGTGGAATGATAGTATCCGCGCTCGCTTGAACAGTTCCTGTTTCAAGCTTTACCACGAACAACAAGGTCGCATTGTTGATTGTGAACATTTGATTTTTACTAATTTGAGAGTAAATACTATGAAATTCGAAGCAGTAGTACGTACTGAACTAGGTAAAGGTGCGAGCCGCCGCCTACGTCACGCTGGCAAATTCCCTGCAGTTGTATACGGCGGTGAAGAAGCAGCAGTAGCTATCGTTCTTAACCACGACGACATCGTAAACCAAATGGACAAGCCTGAATTCTACGAAGGCATCGTTCTAGTTATCGATGGCAAAGAAGTTAAAGTTAAGCCACAAGACGTTCAACGTCACGCGTTCAAGCCAAAAGTTGAACACATGGACTTCATCCGTATCTAATTCCCTACCAAGGAATTAATCGGATTAAATCCAAACCTTTTGCATAAAAGATAATCGGACTTACCAACCGAGACATCTACAAAATTTCAAAACCCCGGAGTCTTACCACCTCCGGGGTTTTACTATATTTGGCATATAGCATTTGATTTATGAACGGGCAATATACTTCACTAAAGTGAGATCGGTCAGCGTCATACTCTCAATCACTTCCGACTCTTCCTCTCCAGTACGCACAAAACCACACTTCTTGTAAAAGTTAAGCCCCTGTTGATTAGTATCCAGTGCTTTCAAACTGATCTGCATAACTGACGTAGAGAGCAAACGTGTCTCTAACTCATCTAACAGTGCACTTCCTGCTCCTTGCCCATAATGTAGCGGCGTAACGTAGCAACATGTCACTAATGCCGTTTTATCTTCGCTGGTGTGGTTAGGTAACTCGTAACTTAAAAAGCCAACAATTTCTCCTTGCCTCTCAACTACGATCAATTGGGCCAGTTGCTCCGTCATCACTCGCGCCCACATCCTTTCTCGACGCTCAATCGTAAACTGCTCTATGTAGCTCTTTGGCATTAATCCTTTATACGCCACCTGCCAAGAATCAACGTGTATCTTGGCGATTTGGGCTGCTTCCTTTTTGAGTGCGTCCCTTACTGTGTATCTCATAAGCATCCTTTATTAGCGTTCACCACTTACAAATTCTTTTAACCCTACCCTTTAAACCAAAGCTCAAAGATAACAGCTACAGTCGCAACGCTTTACATTAATCCATTTCATTTTCATTAATTAAATGATAGTTCACATCATAATATTCGAAGAAGAATGATCCATTATTTACTTTTCATTTTGACTCATTAGGTTGAATCTATTTGTTTAAACATTCGAGTGTCAAATGCGGAATAAGCACGATAAGGTATCGGATGAGGATAAATAAACGATGCTTAAAGCATAAGGTTTCTAAACGATCGCAATTATAGTAAAGAGATAAATACAATTTTTGATAGAGTTTGGCAGAATAAAGCCATGATCAAATGAGTTTAAGCTCTGTGCTGTTCATTATGCATACAAACCGCCACCCCTCATCATCAGAGCGAAAATTTATAACGATTTGTGTCATACCTATTAGGAAAAACATAAACTTGGCAAAATAATCACCAAAATCAGCGTAATACTTCGCAAAAATGCGCATTGATTCACACAAACAACACACATTCAATTAACTACCTCACAAAAAATAGAGCTAGCTATATAAAATAAATACTAAATACCAATTCTGTTTATTTATAGACGTAGTTTGCAGGCTTATTAATTCATTTCTCCGATAGAAGTATAAATAAGAGATAGATCACTAAAGTTTCACATTAATTCCGTATATTTCACGCCGTAACAATAACAAAATCACAAAGAAAGGATCCCTTATGAAGTTTTCCAAATCTCTTTTGGTAGTGGCAGTGGGCGCTGCGCTAGCAGGATGCGGCTCAGACAGCGACAATTCTCCAGTAACCTGCGAGACTGCAGATTCTTGTACAAAGTTCACCGTTCTCCACACTAACGATAACCATGGTCGCTTTTGGCATAACAGCGACGGCGAATACGGCATGGCTGCGCGTCACACTTTAATCGAATCTATCCGCGCAGAAGTCGAAGCAAAAGGCGGTGAAACCATTCTGCTATCTGGCGGTGATATTAATACCGGTGTACCAGAATCAGACATGCAAGATGCGGTTCCAGACTTCGTAGGGATGAACCTACTTGGTTACGATGCAATGGCTGTCGGTAACCACGAATTTGATAACTCACTAGATATTCTCGATATGCAAGCCGAGCTAGCTGACTTCCCTATGCTGGCTGCGAATATCTATAAAAAAGATACAAACGAGCGTTACTTCGACCCTTACAAAGTATTTACTATCAACGGCCTTAAGATCGCTGTTATTGGTCTAACAACGCAAGACACTGCGAAGCTAGTCAATCCAGACAACGTATCAAACATCCACTTCGAAGACCCTCAAGTAGAAATCAAAAAGGTACTGAAGGAAATCGAAGAGAACGAAAAGGTAGACCTAGTATTTGCAACGACGCACATGGGTCACTACGAAGACGGCAAAAACGGTAGTGAAGCACCAGGTGACGTTAAACTCGCTCGCTCTCTTGAAGAAGGACAGCTAAACGCTATCATCGGTGGTCACTCGCAAAACCCTGTATGTATGGAACCAGGTACCAATGAGTATGCTGATTTCAAACCTGGGGATGATTGTGCCCCAGACCAACAAAAAGGCACTTGGATTATGCAAGCGCATGAGTGGGGTAAATATGTGGGTCGTGCAGACTTCGAATACTACGACGGCAAGCTTCACTTAGCGAACTACGCACTGATTCCTGTAAACCTTCTAGACGAAAACGATGAAGTTATCGGTGAACGAATTCAACAAGATGCAACAGTAAAAGCGTTACTACTGCCATACCAACAACAAGGTCAAGAGTTATTAGATGAGAAGATTTCTAATACGACGGGTAAGTTAGAAGGTGATCGTAACGTAGTTCGCTCTCAACAAACTAACCTAGGTCACCTACTCGGCGAGGCATACCGTACTTACAAAACGGTAAATGCTGACTTTGGTGTGATGAACTCTGGCGGCGTGCGTGATTCAATCCAAGATGGTGATATCACTTACCGTGACGTACTAACGGTTCAGCCATTTGGTAACTTCGTGACTAAAGCAACTATGACAGGTAAAGAAGTTAAAGAATACCTAGACGTGGTTGCGACGAAATCTGCAGGGTCTGGTGCTTACGCTCAACTAGATAACATCACTTTAGATGTAAACTGTGATGCTGGCTCAGTAACCATTACCGATATTAACAATAAAGGCTTCGATCTAAACGAAACGTACACATTCTCTGTAATCAGCTTCAGTGCTGCTGGTGGCGATAACTATCCAATCATCGATGTTCAATCTACACAGCTAACCGATGCATACGTTTTGCGCGAGTTCTTCGTAAACAACCCACAAATCTCTGCGGATAACTACAACAAGAACTTAGAGAACGTCAAGTACTTCAGTAATGGCCAACCAGTAAAAGGTTGTCCTGCAACTGGTAGCTAATACTCAACACCTTACCCCTGGCGCTAAGAGCTTTTACAAGCAATTTCGTCAGGGCTTTCCTTAAAACCGAAGCTTTGTGCTTCGGTTTTTTATTTTCGATAAATTACTGAAAACTCTCCACCTTCACAATATGTTCAAAAATTGTTCATTTGTGTTATTGACGCCCCTGTGTTGGGCTTCTATGTTTGATAAGGTCTTTTAAATATGCAGGTTCATCGGCTAAATTTCGCGAAACATTTTCAATCGCACAGTCAATGATTCTGAGAAAGATGTGAATGGCGTTACAAACACTGCTCTCAAACAATTTGTCTTTGGACTTCAAACGATGGTGATGTGCCTCCACGCGCACACTAATGAGCAGCGATCTGGACGTCAATGTGTTCAAACTGCTGCCATCGAGTTCTGGAGGTCAAAAATGAAACGAGCCAGCAATAGCTACAGACTCCAAATGATCAAAGAAGTAGTTACCCGTAGAGAGCGTGAAGCTTGTACGGATCCTATGGCGAGATACATTCATCAACTCATGGATGAACGCCCAACAAGTAAATTAGATGTTGAATTCAATCATCGATTTTCAGGAAATCACTTCGACGAACAAGCGGGAGGCTGGGTTAGCGACCGTTGGTCGATGAAATAACGCCAATTACCGCTTTATAGGGAAAATGGATAGGAGATTCCCGGTTCTTAAAGGACACCTTGCCGGACCGGGAATATGTAAAAGCCTAATCAGAACCGAAAGCGAAGGCGTAACCCACAGACTGAACAAGAGTTCTAGAATAAGTCTTGTTGAGGCGATGACTCATCTTGAAGCTGTTCTGGCTTCGTCTTCCCTGCCAACATCTTTCTTCTGTACCTTTGACGACACAACTTAATAACGTGCAACTGCTGAGCGGGGGTTAAGTTAAGCCAATTAAACCTTTCCTCTCTCTTTCTCATACACCCCTTGCAATACCCTTTTTCATCGGAGGTACATACTCCAACACAAGGGCTTGGGACAGTAAAAAACTCCAGTTGCTCCATACTAAAACCGCTCTTTCCATATTAGGGCGTATTGGCCTAGTTTAAATAATGAGAAGATTAGTCAGCAACAAAACTTGCTATATACTTCGTTAT
Organism: Vibrio sp. 1874; assembly: GCF_033344395.1. Taxonomy (NCBI): domain Bacteria; kingdom Pseudomonadati; phylum Pseudomonadota; class Gammaproteobacteria; order Vibrionales; family Vibrionaceae; genus Vibrio; species Vibrio sp. 1874. The sequence goes on along the minus strand of NZ_JAWPOR010000003.1, from coordinate 257,087 downwards.
GTCAAAAACATACGAAACCATAACCTTATGCTGACAAAAACAGTGTTTTATTACTTATACTTACCGCGTTTATAAAAACGGAGTCTATAAAATGAAGCTTAGCCTAAAAACGTTAGTTACAGCAATCTCTCTCCCTGTTCTTATGACTGCTTGTGCTAGCAACGGTGATGATGTGAAAGAAATAACGGCTCAAGATTTGCAGCACCACAACTGGGAACTTGTTCAAGTTGATGGCAAAAATATCGTTCTAGACGAACACCAAAAAGCGGCTCGCCTAGAAATCGGTGAAAATCTAACCGCAAACGGCAACGCAGGTTGTAACAACTTCTTCGGTCAAGCCGAGCTGAAAAACAACCAACTACGCATCGAAAAAATGGGCATGACCATGAAGATGTGTATGGAAGATCAAATGAAGATCGAAAACGCAATGACACAAACACTATCTAACTGGAGCGATATCACGCTAACTAAAGATGGTCTTGTTCTGAAAAGTGCCGATCACGAATTGACGTTTACACTACGTGACTGGGTAAACTAATCCCAACTAAGTAAACCATATAGTATCTTAAAGCAGCCAAACGGCTGCTTTTTTTATATCGATGAATCGTTAGTCATGCATGCTAAAGTCATTTAAATGGCCAACTTTCTTTCTCTTTTCGCCCTCAATTCCATGCTTTAGACATCAATTTTGCTCTGTAAAACAACCTATTCATATCTCTGGGGACAATAATTTTCAATTACTTGAAAGAATATCCTCAAACAAACGGTCCGCTCCTAAAATGACACCAAATTTGTCCTTTATTCGTTTTGCTTCACATTGAGAGTAATTCTTTGAATCAATGAGTGATTCCGTTTGGGATTGGCATTGATAATAGAGAGAGATGAATTACTATCCTTGTAACAGAGCGGAACGACTTGCGAAAACGTCAATAGAAACGAAAGCAAGAACCAAAAGACATAACACGGAATAGATATGAAAAAGCTACTCAGCAGCATTGGCATTTTAGCCACGACTTTTGCGACACCTTCTTTTGCCGATTCATCAGTGAATAGCGAATGGCAAAAAATCGAACAGCAAGCCGACGGGCAATCCGTCTACTTTCATGCTTGGGGCGGGAGCCAAGAAATTAATCGCTACATACAGTGGGCGAGTAGAGAGCTAAAATCACGTTATAACGTGACGCTAAACCACGTTAAAGTAACTGATATTTCTGAGACCACTACTCGACTTATCGCAGAAAAAGCGGCAGGCAAAAACAGCGGTGGTAGTGTTGATATGGTTTGGATCAATGGCGAAAACTTCAAATCAATGAAGGATAACCAATTGCTATTTGGTCCTTTTGTCGAAGGTTTGCCAAGCTGGCAATATGTGGATAAATCTCTACCAATTGATGTGGACTTCTCCGAGCCAACAGAAGGTCTAGAAGCACCTTGGGGAGTAGGACAATTAGTGTTTATCCATGACGAGCAAACCCTCCATAACCCTCCAAAATCATTCTCAGAAATGCTGAGCTATGCAAAAGCGTTCCCGAATCGCCTGACTTACCCTCGACCACCAGAGTTTCATGGCACAAGCTTTATCAAAGCATTACTCATTGAACTGTCTAACAACGCCCCTGAGCTGCAACAACCAATTACCGATGACACGTTTGAACAAGTCACTCAACCGCTGTGGTCTTATCTAGATGAGTTCCATAAAGTCGCTTGGCGCGGTGGTAAGCAGTTTCCAGGCGGTACAGCAGAAACCCTTCAGCTACTAGATGATGGTCAGACTGACCTGGCGATTACCTTTAACCCGAACGCGGTTTTCTCTGCGCAGTCGAGCGGTAATCTTGCAGAGAGCACCAAAGCGTACGCAATGGACGCAGGAGCACTCTCAAATATCCACTTTTTAGCGATTCCTTGGAACGCAAATGCCAGTGCTGGTGCACAAGTTGCGATAAACTTTTTATTGAGCCCTGAAGCACAGTCTCGCAAAGGTAACCTAAACATCTGGGGCGACCCTTCGGTACTAAGCAACCAATACCTAACTGGTTCGGCCAAAAACACTCAACAATTCAAATCCATCGCTGAGCCACATCCAAGTTGGCAAGCGGCGTTGGAAAAAGAATGGTTGAAACGCTACGGGAATTAGTAAGAATCCATGTTAAGAGCGCTGTATTTAGTCATTATCGCAGTTTGTATTTTGCCTACCATTCCGGGACTACTTGGAGTGGTGGTCTCTGCGCTCGGTTATGTACCTCCTATCGGTCTACACCACTTTTCTTTTGATGGCTTCAATGCCGTCTTTGATTGGGAAGGTGTTTGGACATCCATCGGGCTTACTTTCTACTCCGCCATTTTCAGTAGCTACTTGGCTTGCTTCATCACGTTTGCCATTCTACAGGCGTCTTGGGGCAGCAAGTTTTGGCGAAAAATTGAAGTTAGCCTTTCCCCACTTCTCGCGATGCCGCACGTCGCGTTTGCAATTGGCTTTGCGTTCTTGTTTGCCCCAACTGGTATGGGCGTTCGTGTTCTCAACCAACTGTTTGGTTACGACCCGAATGCACAAACGGTGAATGACTTAGCATTGTTGATTAAAGACCCACATGCACTCGGTTTGGTCATCATGCTTGCGATTAAAGAAGTGCCGTTTTTATTGTTGATGAGTATTCCGATCCTTCAGCAATTGAAAGTCGATAAGGTTGAAAAAGTCAGTCACTCGATGGGCTATAGTTCGGCGCAAGCGTGGTGGAAATGCGTATTTCCGCAATGGTTAGCAAAACTTCGTTTCCCAATGCTGGCGGTATTGGCTTACAGTTTGTCCGTTGTCGATGTCGCCCTGATTATTGGCCCTACCAACCCGCCGACGTTTGCGGTTTTGGTATGGCAATGGTTTAACGATCCAGATTTATCGCTCCTACCAAGAGCGGCCGCTGGCGCAGTAATACTGTTTGTGATGGCTAGTCTTTTGATTGGTTTCGCTCGATTGGTGGAATGGTTAACGACCAAAGGCTTCAAACGCTGGCAGTACTCTGGTCGAAACGGGTTTCGTTTACCCGGTAAAACCCTATTTTCACTGATTGCGCTACTTGCACTTCTAATGATTCCACTCATGGTGCTGTGGAGCTTTGCTCAACGTTGGCGCTTTCCAGATTTGCTCCCAAGCCGTTACAGCCTGCGTTTTTGGGAATACGAATGGCACAGTATTCTAGGGACTCTAGAGCAAAGTATGTCAATCGCCCTGATCAGCGCGACTATCGCGCTAGTTCTTGCTTTAATAGCACATGAGTATCGCCTTCGTTATCGCTGGCAGATACCCGGTTACATCATCGCCATCCCGATGCTGATTCCTCAATTATCGGTGCTATTCGGTATGCAAGTGGTAACACTGTACTTAAACAGTAACGCGTATTTCTTTTGGGTATGCTGGGCGCATGTGTTCTTCGCATTCCCATTTATTTACCTCTCGCTAGACGGGCCGTGGCGCAGCTTCGATAACAGCTTAACTCGCGTCGCACTCAGCTTGGGTAAAACACCGATGCAAGCTTGGTTAAAAGTGAAACTGCCAATCCTCCTACCTGCGATTGCATTCGCGTGGGCTGTCGGTATTAGTGTCAGCCTAGCGCAATACCTACCTACATTAGTGCTAGGGGCTGGGCGCATTAGCACCATCACAACCGAAGCCGTTGCACTATCCAGTGGTTTTGACCGACGTGTCACCGCTATTTACGCCATTTGGCAAGCTCTGCTGCCATTCATGTTCTTCTCTTTTGCGATACTGCTTAGCCACTTGCACAGGACGTATCGCCGCTTGTCTATAAAAGGTTTACTACTGAATGAGTCTTTGTCTCGAAAACCTCGCCATCCGTAAAACCAATGGCGACGCGCTTTTCTCGGCGTTTAATATGACCGTAGAAAAAGGTGAAATCGTTACCCTGATGGGGCCTAGCGGTTGTGGTAAATCCACTTTGTTGGATGCCATTGCCGGGCACCTATCCGCCGAGTTCAATTACTCTGGAGCCATTACGCTTGATAACGAAAAGTTGGATGCCCTCCCTGCCCATAAGCGTCAGGTCGGTATTCTGTTCCAAGAAGATTTGCTCTTCCCTCATTTAACGGTGTGGGAGAACCTTGCCTTCGCGCTACCAAACTCAATCAAAGGTGAAGAGCGTAAAGCTCACGCTATGCAAGCGCTGAAGAACATTTCATTGACCAAACTAGCAGAGTCCTTTCCTGACCAAATTTCGGGAGGGCAACGCGCCCGTATTTCATTGACTCGTATGCTGCTAGCAAAGCCGAAAGTTGCGCTACTTGATGAGCCCTATAGCAAGCTGGATAAAGACCTGCGTGTACAATTTCGCAATTGGGTGGTCGAACAATTGCAGCAAGCGAACATCCCTACTTTGATGGTAACGCACGATGAAGACGATATTCCTGATGGCAGCCGCTGCCTAAACTGGCCGTGGGAGACAAATCATGCTTGATAGCCTGAGTATAAAGCTCATCCGCAAACCGCTGGCACTCAGTGCGACATATATCGATAAATGTGGCATCACCGCAAATCAGACGACAGTATTTGGTTTTGTGCTTGGCTGTTTTGCCCTGCCTGCTTTGATCGCCGAACAGTACTTGTTGGCGTTGCTGTTTATTTTGCTGAACAGAATCTGTGATGGGTTAGACGGTGCACTGGCAAGGATTCAAGGCATTACCGATGCGGGTGGTTTTCTTGATATCAGCTTAGATTTTTTGTTCTATTCGTTGATTCCTTTTGGCTTTGTGCTTGCCAACCCAGAGCACAATGCCGTTGCAGGCGCATTTTTGATTTTTTCCTTCATCGGCACTGGTAGTAGCTTTTTAGCTTTTGCCATCATGGCAGGAAAACAAGGCATCGATAATCCGGTATATAAAAACAAATCGCTTTACTACATGAGCGGCTTAACCGAAGGTACAGAAACCATTGGCTGTTTGGTTTTATTTTGTTTGCTACCGCAACACTTTGCCGTCATCGCGTATATCTTTGGCGCGGCATGCTGGTTTACCACTTTTACACGTATTTATTCAGGGTTTCATACGCTTAACGATCATTAATACTGCTTAGACAATCGCGTTTCCTTAAGGGACAGGCCGCTAAGCCACTGTTTTATAAAGCACCAAAACGCAGGTTAAATTGGGGTATATACTCTTTGAATGAAGAAACCATTCGGAGGCTATATGAAAAAACAGATCAATTTAGGCATGTTGCTCACCATTACTTGTGCGCTCGTGCTTGGCGGCTGTAGCTCACCTAACCCGTACGGAGATGCATACGGCTCATCCGACACTCGCAAAGTTCAGCAGGTTTACTACGGCACAGTAGAAAAAGTAGAACCCGTAACCATTGATGCCTCTACCCAATCCAATGCCATTGGCACCATCGCTGGTGCTGCCGTGGGCGGGATCTTAGGCTCAAAAGTTGGGGGCGGTTCTGGCTCGGATATCGCTGCCATTGGTGGTGGTCTATTGGGTGGCTATGCAGGCAGCAAAGCGGCTGAAGCAACCGCGAAAAGAAATGGCGTGAATCTGACCATTCGTTTAGAGGACGGAAAGATTATCTCTATTGTTCAAGAAGCAAATCCAAACATGATTTTCCAACCAGGCCAAGCGGTCCAAATCAATGTTTCTGGTAATGACGCCAGAGTCGTTCCTCGTTAATTCGGACGAACCAAACCTTTGGCCTGCTTTAATTCAAACACCTAACCCGCGCAAGCTTACATCACTGGCTTGTTAACTTGCGCGTTTCTTTTCGTATCAAACTTGATCGTCGTCAATGGAACATCAATCTCCCACACCTTTCGATGTTCAAATGACATCAAGTTGCTAGCATGAGCCCATTCCAGATAACTTTGGGCTTGTTATGACTCCGACTGTTGACCACGTACTCCTTAATATCGCGCTAAACCTCAGCTCAAATCGCTCTCACGAGCAGCAATATCAAAATCTCATTGATGGGGTCGCGCAAGTATTCCCATGTGATGCGAGCTGCCTGTTTATCTTCGATGAGGATGGTTTTCTAACTCCTGTCGCGGTAAAAGGCTTATCCAGCTCGGTCTTAGGTCGTCGCTATTTCCCCAAGGCGCACCCTCGCTTAGATGCCATTATTCATAGCGGTGAACCGGTGCGTTTCGATGCCGATTGTTCACTGCCGGATCCTTTCGACGGCACACTATTAACTGAAGACCAATGCATTGATGTTCACGATTGCATGGGCTTTAGCTTGTATGTCGAAGGCCAACTTGTTGGCGCACTAACGATGGATGCACTAACGGTGGGCGCGTTTGATGGCATCGATCCTGTCGCTATCGAAACCTTTGCGGCTTTGACCGCTGCGACATTGCGTAACATTGCTCAGTTAAAAGCACTCAAAGCGCAAAACCAGAAGCAAAAAAGCGTCACTCAAACCCTTATCCAGCAAGCCCGTTCTCAACATGGCGAAATGGTGGGTTTGAGTCCGCAGATCAACCAGTTACGAAACAACATTGCGACTGTTGCTCAATCAGATTACGCGGTACTTATCTTAGGAGAAACCGGAACTGGTAAAGAACTGGTCGCGCACTCGGTACACGCGCAATCTCATCGTAGCGATAAGCCGATGATTTACGTCAACTGTGCGGCTTTACCAGAAGGTCTGGCTGAAAGTGAACTGTTTGGCCATGTCAAAGGCGCATTTACAGGTGCTAATAGCCACCGTGCCGGTAAGTTTGAACTGGCAGACGGTGGAACGATTTTCCTTGATGAAGTGGGCGAACTGCCTTTGATTTTGCAAGCAAAATTGCTGCGCGTAATTCAGCAAGGCGAGCTGCAACGTGTAGGTAGCGATCAGCATTTGATGGTCAATGTGCGCATCATCGCAGCGACCAATCGACAACTAGAAAAAGAGGTCGAAGCTGGCACGTTTCGAGCAGACCTTTTCCACCGTTTGAACGTGTTCCCAATCCAAGTCCCCCCACTGCGTGCCCGTGACGGGGATATTCCCGTTTTAGCAGGATATTTGTTGGAAAAAGTACGCCAACAATTCAATGCACCCAATCTGCACGTTCACCCTAAAGTGTTGACTCAATTGGAATCTTTACCTTGGTACGGAAACGTGCGCGAGCTCGAACACACTTTAACTCGCGCGGCTTTACACGCCATTCAACAAGGCGCAAGCACGATCATGCTTAACCATTTCGACACCTCATTGGCTCTCGATGATGTAAAAAACACATCGCATTATCTGCCTAAAGAAAGCCAACCAATGCGAGAGCTAATAGAAAGCTATCAACGTGATTTAATTGAACATGCTTTGAGCCAAACTGGTGGCGTTTGGGCAAAAGCAGCGGAGTTTTTACAAATAGATCGAGGGAACTTATATCGGATGGGTAAAAAGCTCGGGATCAATAAATAACCGACCACAAGAAGCCGATGTGATTAAGACATCAGCTGCGTTGTCTTAATCACATCAACCACTCTCCTAAATCTGATAAAATTCAATACAAATCAACAAGATAATAATTGGCACGCATTCTGCTCTCTAGTGGTCAACATCACGACTATTAAAACAATCACTGGAGAACCCAATATGTTCTGTATTCAATGTGAACAGACAATTCAAACCCCTGCTGTTAAAGGTTGTTCTTTTGCACAAGGTATGTGTGGTAAAACTTCTGAAGTATCTGACCTTCAAGACGTGTTGGTTTACACACTGCAAGGGGTTTCTTTTTGGGCATCAAAAGCACTTGAATTCAACATCATTAACGATGAAATCAACCAATGGGCACCAAAGGCATTTTTCTCTACATTGACGAACGTAAACTTTGACCCTGAACGTGTCCTAGAGCTAACTTCTCAAGCGGCAACGTACAAAGCATTGCTAAAAGAGCAAGTAATGTCTGCTGCAACACTCGCCGATACCGAAGTTGCTGACATCCCTGTTGTTGCTCACTTTGAGCTACCAAATAGCGCAGAAGCAATCTTAGCTTTTGCTCCTCAAGTCGCGGTTAACCGTGGTAAGGACCAAGTACATGAAGATGTGATTGGCCTACGCCTACTTTGCCTATACGGCCTTAAGGGTGCAGCCGCGTACATGGAGCACGCACGTGTTCTTGAGCAAACCAACAACGATATCTATGCCGAATACCATGAAATCATGGCGTGGTTGGGCACAGACCCTGAAGATCTCGGCGAACTACTTGATTGCTCAATGCGCATCGGCCTGATGAACTACAAAGTGATGGAAATGCTCGACCAAGGTGAAACAATGACCTTCGGCCATCCAGAACCAACCACGGTGAACGTCAAGCCAGTAAAAGGCAAATGTATTCTTGTTTCTGGCCATGATTTGCATGACCTAGAAAAAATCCTGCAACAGACTGAAGGCAAAGGCATTAACGTTTATACCAACGGTGAAATGCTGCCTGCACACGGCTACCCTGAGCTGAAGAAATATCCTCATCTTGTCGGCAACTACGGCAGCGCATGGCAAAACCAACAGAAAGAATTCGCAAACTTCCCTGGCGCAATCGTAATGACGTCAAACTGCTTGTTGAATCCAAATGTGGGTCAATACGCAGACCGTTTATTCACTCGTAGTATTGTTGGCTGGCCTGGTGTGGCTCACATCGAAGGCGATGATTTTAGCCAAGTGATTGAATGTGCTCTAGCGCAAGATGGTTTCCAACACGATGAAGTCGAACACCACATCACGGTTGGTTTTGGTCGAAATGCACTGATGAACGCCGCCCCTGCGGTTATCGACCAAGTGAAGCAAGGCAACATCAAGCACTTCTTCCTAGTCGGCGGTTGTGACGGCGATAAAGCGGAACGTAGCTACTACACCGATTTTACGGCTGAAGCACCAGAAGACACGCTAATCCTGACCTTGGCGTGTGGTAAGTTCCGCTTCAACAAGAATACGTTTGGCGATATCAACGGCATTCCTCGCCTATTGGATGTGGGCCAATGTAACGATGCTTACTCTGCAATCCAGCTTGCACTTGCACTGGCGAAAGAGTTTGACTGTGACATCAATGAACTGCCACTCACGCTTGTGCTTTCTTGGTTCGAGCAAAAAGCGATCGTTATCTTGCTAACGCTATTTGCATTGGGCGTGAAAGGCATTTACACAGGCCCTACTGCACCGGCATTCCTAACGCCAAACCTAATCGCCATCATCCAAGAGAAGTTCGATATGCGCAGTATTGGCAATGTTCAGGATGATCTAAAAGCCATCCTAGCAGCTTAATAAACTTGCTTGTTACGCGCCTCCTTACGCGGAGGCGCTATCTATTTCGAACCAAAAATAGCCACAACCAAAGAGATTGTTATGTTTTTTGAATGGCAAGGTAACCAACCCGTCACACTCCGTTGCATCGACAAATACTTCGAAACACACGACACCGTCAGCATAAAATTGGCCGAACTAACCGAATCACTTCTGTTTCAGTTTAAGCCTGGCCAGTTTATTAACTTGGGCGTCGAAATTGATGGAAAAATGGAGTTTCGTGCCTATTCAATCAGCTCGATCAATGAAGACGATCACCTTCAACTCACCATCAAACGAGTATCTGGCGGTAAAGTATCGAACTACATCGTTGACTCGCTGCTGCTCGGTGATACTGTTCAAGCATTACCACCAGCAGGCGAATTTAACTGCATCGACCATCCACCCGTGTTACGTGATGGCGAAACAAAAGCCTTGCTTATCAGTGCAGGTTGCGGCGTCACGCCCGTATTTTCGATGGCAAAGCACTGGCTGAGTAATCAAGATGAAAACGACAACGATGTGGACATCGCATTTCTTCATATTGCACGCAGCCCAGAAGAGACGATTTACTACGATCAGCTAGAAACGTTAGACGCTGTGTATCCCAACTTCAATTTAAAGTTGTTGCTGAAAAACCGCGAAGGAACATCGCATCCACAAGGTCGTTTGAATGCCGACTGGCTTAAAGAGCTTGTTCCTGATTTCAAACAGCGCACCGTTTACCTGTGTGGTCCAAGCCAGTTTATGCAAGATGTTCACGGCTATTTGAATGACCTTGGTTTTGACATGACGAACTTCTACCAAGAGAGTTTTACGCCAGCGACTGGCGCAGAATCATCGGTCTCCGATGAGACGGTTAACGTTTCTGTTCCTGATTTTGCTCAAAGCATCGATGCTCAAAAAGGTCAGGTACTGGCCGATGTGCTCGAAGGCGCAGGTTTACCATTAATCGTCGCTTGTCGAAGCGGGATTTGTGGCTCGTGCAAATGCAAGGTTCGTAAAGGCAACGTCTATTCCACTAGCCTAGAAACATTGACGCCAGAAGAAATTGAACAAGGCTATGTGCTCGCCTGCTCATCAACCATCGAAGCGGATCTTGAAGTGCAGATCGGTTAATGCTGCTGGTATCGATCTTTTATTGTTTCCCGTCATTCCGACGAGCCTAGGCGAGATCAGGAATCTAATATCAGCGTGTTAGGAATAACTCACTCTGATAATAGACTCTGAATCACACTCGCGTCTCGCTATTCAGATTAACGGGGTATCGTGGAAATGCCAGCCGTACTCAAACGGCTGGTATTATAGATAGGTACAACTTTCGTTTCGTCGTCATTGCTTCTCGCTAAACAGCAACACTTTCAATGCTGCTTCGCTGTCTACGTCCATAAACTCTGGTGGGTTATCCAGACGCTCACGGTATGTCAACTCTGGCGCTTCGTCTTTCATGCTTTCAATCAAGAAGTCGCTTGTCACAGATGGCGAGTTCACACATGCCATCACTTGACCGCCGTCTGCCAACAAATCCGGTAATCGACGTAGAATCTTTTTGTAATCTTTCGTCAGCGCAAAGCTGCCTTTCTGGAATGAAGGCGGATCGATAATGATCAAATCATACTGACCAGATTTCTTAATCTTACCCCAAGATTTAAAGATATCGTGCCCCATAAAGCTTACCTGGTTGATGTTATGACCATTTAGCTTGTGGTTCTCACGACCTTTAGACAGCGACGCTTTCGCCATGTCGACGTTAACCACTTTATCTGCGCCACCCGCAATGGCAGCGACAGAAAAGCCACAGGTGTAAGCAAACAAGTTAAGCACGTTTTTGTGCTTCGCATTTTCGCGAACCCAATCACGACCGTAGCGCATGTCCAAAAACAGACCGAAGTTTTGGTTGCGGCCAATATCCAATTGGTATTTCAAACCGCTTTCTTCAACGACAGGGCGAGCGTCTAATTCACCGACAAGTACTTCTGAAGGCGCACCATCGGCATAACGGTGCTGAAGAACCATAGTGCGACCTTGCTTGTCTGCCCACAGTTGTGATTGTGCCAACGCATTCAGGCCGCTTTTCAGCTCAGCGAGAAACGCGTCGTCGACTTCTTTAAACAAGTTGATAATCAACTGACCTTGTAACCAATCACAGGTGATTTGCTCTAGGCCCTCAAAACGACGGCCACGACCATGAAACAGTCGACGAATTTCGTTAGGAGCTTGCGCGAGCTCGGTTTCTAGATGCTGAAAGAACAGCGGAAGTTGTGATGCTTGCATCGAGTTCTCTTATTAGTTTTCTTTGTGACGGTTATTTGATCGTAGGCCAGTTCAGCTCCCAAGGGGAAAGCCAAGTATCCAAGCCCTGAGAGACGATTTCACTGTGCCATTTGCTACCCAGCACTTTGTATTCTCGTGGATCGCAAACAAAGCGATATTGCTCATCTCGGTATTGGAAGCAAAGTGAAAATGCATGCAGGTAACCGCGATCAGCCTCATTGCCTGCATTGTAAATCGGGTCGCCAACAATACCTGAGCCAACCGATTTTAATGCCACGCGGATTTGATGCGTTTTACCAGTGTGTGGCTTACATAAAAATAGGCGCTCTCCGGGCTCTGCCGCAAGAGAGAAAAACTGGGTGACGGCTGGGTTGTTTTTGCTGTTGACCAGCTTCCATGATGAACGGCGCGAACGCTCCATATCACCAACGACCAAACCTTGTTTCTTTTTCGGCTTTTTAGAGCCAATCGCCAGATAGAACTTTTCCACTTGGCGGTCAGCAAAAGCTTGCGATAACGCACTAGCCGCTTTGGCGTTGCGTCCGAGGAGCAGAATACCCGATGTCATTTTATCCAAGCGATGGATAAGATAAAGCTGCTCATCACCACTCTGCTTAGCCACTTCTTGCAGCAGCATTGTGTCGCCATCGTCTTTATGAACAGAGACGTTGGGATGCTTATTGATGATCAGAAAATCGGGATGGGTATGTAGAATATCGAACATAAAAAACTGGCTCCACGTTTGGAGCCAGCAGTATACATAAGTTACCGGACAAAGCTATCGAGGCTTGCCCTAAGGTCTTTGCTAAAGCTTCTTAGAGAAAATGCCAGCAAGACCAATGATTGCGATACCCAGCAGCATGATTTCACCTTTGCCACTGTCAAAGCCAGACTTAATCCCCATGAAGGCAACAATAGCAATCGCAACAGGAATCAGGTATTTAACTAGGTTGTACCACAATCCAAATAGCGGGAAGGATACTTCGCCGTCATTAGTGATCTCTTTTTCTAGCTCAGCACGGCTTAGGCGCCATCCAGCAAAGATACAAACCAACATACCACCAACCGCTAAGAAGATTTTGTCCGTTAGCAAGTCGAAGATATCAAAGGCACCGGTACCAAACAGCGTTGGTCCCATTCCACCTAACGATAGTGACGCAAAAATACATAATGCCGCCATAACTGCACTTGCAGACAGAACTGCGTTCGAGCGCTTCATGCCTTTCTCGTCAATTAGGTAAGACACGACAACTTCCAATAGTGATACTGAAGAAGTTAATGCCGCCACCGTCAAACCGATGAAAAATAGCAACGCGAATAGCAACCCAATCACTCCGCCCATTTCAGCAAATAGCTGAGGAACGACAACAAATACAAGACCAGGGCCTGCCGCAGGCTCCATGCCAAAGGCAAACATAGCTGGGAACATAGCAACACCAGCAAGAATCGCAACACCAGTATCCATCGCTGTAACCATACCGGTTGTTTGAACTAGGTTCTCTTTCTTCTTCAGGTAAGAACCGTACGTCATCATACAACCCATACCTAAGCTAAGTGAGAAGAACGCCTGTCCTAGTGCAGCAAGAACCACGTTGCTGTCGACTTTAGAAAAGTCCGGCATGAATAAGAACTCAAGGCCAGCCATTGCACCTGGCAGCATTAAGCCCTTAACAGAAACAACGATTAGGATTAAGAACAGAAGCGGCATCAGAACCTTACCGGCTTTCTCAATACCACCCGAAATCCCTTTCATCACGATCATGACGTTAAGGAACAGGTAAACACCCATCCACATTAAAGGTTGAATCGGATCTGAGATGAAACCGCCAAAGCTGTCGCCAATTGCTTCTGGCGCGCTGAGTAGACCACCGCCCACTTTAAAGATGTAGGCCAATGCCCAACCACCAACCACTGGGTAGAAGCCCATGATCAAAAGACCACTGAAGACTCCCATAACACCAGTGAACGTCCAGCGTCGGTCAGTTGTTTTGAATGCACCTACGGCAGAAAGACCTGTCTTACGACCAATAGCGAACTCTGTCAGCATCACGCTAAAGCCGATAAAAATTACAAAGATAAGATAGATAGCAACGAATGCACCGCCGCCACTCTCACCTGCTGTGTAAGGGAATTTCCATATATTGCCTAAACCGACAGCGGAACCCGCTGCTGCCATTACGAAGCCTAGTTTAGACCCCCACGTATCACGTGGTGCTGCTGTATTAGTTGTAGCCACGCTTTTTCTCCAAAATTAGTTTGTTGTGTATGCATAGAGATAGGCGTCTAAAAAGTTTATGTAAAAATTATTGTACACTTATAAAATAAGCGTTCGACGCACTATGTCTAGAAAGTAAAGCAGCTCCCCTTTAAAATTGGAACCCCAAAAAAGTACATTTATCGCACAAGTGTCGAGTTGCGCAGGTTAAATGCTGCTTTTTTGTTCAAAAGTTAAAGAATGACCTTATTTTTCACATTAAAATAACAGAATCAGCTGTTATGAAATTCGTTCCTCATATAAGGTCAATCCCACGTCTAAATGGGAAATCTATTCCCCCAACCCACTTTTATGCTTAATATCCTAGAAGGGCATATTACTCTGAGCGTATATGGACAAGTTTTATCACTTTCTTACTTTAGCTGGCATCGGGCTATATTGGTTACTGGTCGCAGGTGTGACCATTCGTGTCGTTTTAAAGCGCCGTGCAGTGAGCGTGTCTTTAGCTTGGCTAATGATCATTTATATCCTTCCCGTTCTGGGTGTCGCATGTTATTTCCTCTTCGGTGAACTGAACTTAGGCAGAAAGCGAGCCGAACGTGCGAAAGAGATGTTTACACCATTCGAGAAGTGGTTCAGTCAGCTTAACGACTGTAACGCGCACAACCCAGAAACGATGGGAAGGCACATCTACCGAATTGATGAACTTTGTAACAACCGCCTTGGTCTTCCCGCATTGAGCGGTAATACATTGTCGCTGCAACAGTCACCTAATGAGATTTTGCATTCCATTATTGAAGACATCGAAAACGCGCAGAGCAGTATTCGAATGGTATTCTACATTTGGCATCCGGGTGGTTTGGCTGACTCTGTCGCTTCTGCGCTTATTCAAGCGGCTAAACGCGGCGTAGATGTCAAACTATTGCTCGATTCAGCAGGTAGTCCACGTTTTTTCAGAAGTCCTTGGTATCGAATGATGCAGGATGCTGGAATTGAAGTTATTCAAGCGCTAGAAGTGAAGATGTGGCGTATTTTCTTACGTCGTCTTGATCTTCGCCAACATCGCAAGATCATCGTAATTGATGATGAAATTGCTTATACCGGTTCAATGAACCTGGTTGACCCGGCTTACTTCAAGCAAAACAGTGGCGTCGGGCATTGGGTGGACATCATGGTTCGCATTACGGGACCAACGGTAAACGTATTGAGTGCCATCCACTGTTGGGATTGGGAAGTCGAAACTGGCGAACGTCATTTACCAAGACTACCTGAATGCAAGATCGATGAGAGTGAATTCCAACACCCTATTCAGGTTGTGCCTTCTGGCCCAGGTATGCCGGAATATCTGATCTATCAAGTATTAACATTGGCAATAAACCAAGCCAATCGCTCGGTACGAATCACAACACCATATTTCGTGCCCAATGCTGATTTACTCGAAACGTTAAAGATGACAGCACAACGAGGCATTGACGTTGAACTCATTATTCCACATAAAAATGACTCTATGATGGTGCAATGGGCGTCACGCGCTTTTTATAGTGAGCTCTTGAGTGCAGGGGTCAAGATTTATGAGTTTTATGGTGGTTTGCTGCATACAAAATCTGTCGTAATTGACGACCAATTCTGTTTAGTTGGCACCGTAAACATGGATATGCGCAGCTTGTGGCTGAACTTCGAAGTGACCCTCGCCGTTGATGACGAAGAGTTCACCAAGCAAATGTCTTGGTTACAAGATAGCTATATTAAGCAATCTCACACTGTTGTATTGGAAGAATGGGAGAAAAGGAGCCTATTTTCTCGGTTCTTAGAGCGAGTGTTCTATCTCTTCAACCCACTCCTCTAATACCTCAAATACACCGACTAAAAAACCTCCAGCGCTACATGCATCCTGCTGGAGGTTTGTTCTTTTAGCTCCCTATCTACACGATACCTCTCGACATCATTATTACCTGTTCATCTTGGCTGTTATTGGCTGATAGTTGACTTTTCCCTTGCATAACCTACGTCGTCCATGTTTTAAATATTCAAAACCGCAATATTTAAGACAGGGAACTTTTATGTCAGAGGGAAAAAAAACCAAACTCATTACCGCTGGCCGCGATAAAAAGTGGACAAATGGTGTTGTAAACCCACCCGTTCAACGCGCTTCAACTGTGGTATTCAATACCGTTGCAGAAAAGAACCAAGCCACCATTAATCGTGCAAACAAAACGTTGTTTTATGGTCGCCGAGGCACCAACACGCACTTTGCTTTCCAAGACGCAATGGTTGAGATTGAAGGTGGAGCTGGTTGCGCGCTTTACCCTTGTGGAACGGCAGCAATTTCAAACGCCATCCTCTCTTTCGTTGAAACTGGCGATCACATTCTAATGGTGGACACTTGTTACGAACCAACTCGTGACTTTTGTAACACCATCATGAAGAAAATGGGCATCGAAACCACCTATTATGACCCAATGATCGGTGAAGGTATCCGAGACTTGATTCAGCCGAATACCAAAGTCCTTTTCTTAGAGTCTCCTGGTTCAATAACCATGGAAGTCCAAGATGTACCTACATTAGCGCGCATTGCCCATGAGCAAGATATCATCGTGATGCTAGACAACACATGGGGAGCTGGCGTGAACTTCTCTCCTTTCGAGCATGGCGTAGACATTTCCATTCAAGCGGCAACTAAGTATATTGTTGGACATTCAGATGTCATGCTAGGTACTGCTGTGGCTTCTGAAAAGTATTGGGATCAGCTTCGTGAACAAAGCTACCTGATGGGTCAGTGCGTTTCTCCTGACGACGCATACCTAGGTCTTCGAGGTATTCGCACGTTGGATGTTCGCCTAAGACAGCACGCAGAAAGCAGTTTAAAAGTCGCTCAGTGGCTCGCTTCTCGCCCAGAAGTTGATCATGTCCGCCATCCAGCTTTAGAAACAAATCCTGGCCATGAGTTTTTCAAACGAGATTTCACAGGTGGAAACGGCTTGTTTTCATTTGTTCTCAAAACGTCTTATCCAAAAGCGACGACGGCTCTGCTTGATGGTATGAAACACTTCAGTATGGGTTACTCTTGGGGCGGTTATGAAAGCCTCATTCTAGCTAACGAACCTAAGAGCTTTAACAGCCTGAGAACCATAGCTCACCCACACTTTGAAGGTACTTTGGTTCGTATTCATATTGGCTTAGAAGACGTAAATGACTTGATCGCTGATTTAGAGGCTGGTTTTGCGCGTTATAATGCCTTAATGCTTGAAAAAGAAGCCTCCCTATAACAATGATTGAATCGCCCTGCATTGCGGGGCGTTTTTATAAGCCCCTGACTTAATTAGAATTAACTAACATTCACCCGAACCCATTAATTAATGTTAATCATTTGTGTTGTTTTTCAATTGAGCAGTCACAGAATGAAATAATGTGCCACAAATAGGCTTTCCAAATTTAGAGTTTCTCTCCTACTTTTTATCATTCATAAGAGGTCATACCACAAGGAGATAGTTTTGAAACTCAAATTTATAGCGCTAATGCTTTTTACCTTAGTTACCGTCCCAATAACCTCCGTATACGCTGCAACAGGTTATACCCAAACCAAGTATCCGATTGTTCTGGTTCACGGTTTGTTTGGTTTTGATACCCTGGCAGGCGTTGATTACTTTTTCGGAATACCACATTCCTTAACAAAAGATGGCGCTACGGTTTATGTTGCACAGGTATCCGCGACCAATAGCAGCGAAGTTCGAGGGGAGCAACTGCTTGCTCAAGTAGAAACCTTACTTGCAGCAACAGGCGCAGAGAAAGTCAATCTCATTGGTCACAGTCATGGTGGTCCAACAACGCGCTATGTTGCCTCTGTCCGTCCTGACCTAGTCGCATCAGTTACGAGTATAGGAGGCGTTAATAAAGGGTCTAAAGTGGCAGATTTAGTTCGTGGCACCGTATCTGAGGGTTCGGGTAGTGAGCAGCTCGCGGTAAAACTGGCGCAAGGCTTAACTACTCTTATTAATCTTCTATCAGGTGGTTCTGATCTCGACCAAGACCCTTTAGCCTCACTAGCAGCATTAACCACGGAAGGATCATTAGCGTTTAACCAACACTACCCGGAGGGAGTCCCTATCAGTGAATGTGGTAATGGTGACTTGCTGGCTTCAAATGGCGTTTATTACTACTCATGGACCGGATCATCCACTTTTACAAACGTTTTCGATCCGACCGACGCTGCCATGATGGTACTTGGCTTAGCCTTTGATGGGCCAAATGATGGCTTAGTTGGTGCGTGCAGCACACATTTGGGCAAAGTCATACGTGATGATTATCAAATGAACCATTTGGATGAAATTAACGGTCTACTCGGTATTCATCATCTTTTTGAAACCGATCCAGTCACGCTTTATCGCCAACATGCAAATCGTCTCAAACTTCAAGGTTTATAAGAGGTCATCACAATGAAGAAAGTCGCTCTCACCACTTTTATCCTGCTCTCGATATTTGGCGTGGGAGCGCTTTCTCTGTTGCAAAGCGACAAACAACAAGAGATAACCTCTAACCATTCGCAATCTCAGCAAGATATAGCCGCCGATGTCTCTTCACCAAAAGATTTCTTCGAATATTCTCTTAGCCGGCTGGGCGAAGAAGATCTCGATACGATCAAAGCGGAAGTCAATGATGACACTTTAGCAAAGCAAACTCTGAATATTGATGCCAAACTTTTTCAAACCTACCTTTCCTACAAGCAAGCACTCTCTGCATTAGAGCCTTTTGAGCACAACCACCTAACGCTTGAACAGTTAACCATGCTGAATGAAGCAATACTGAACTTACAGCTTCAATACTTTAACGAGGTGCAGATAACCCAATTGTTTGACGAAGAAAACCGACTTCGCCAACTTGCTTTAGAAAAGCTGACGATTAAAACACAGGCATCGGATAGCGAGAGTCAAGAACACCTTCTCAATCAAGCGTTATCAGAACAACCGGATTACATACGAGAAAGTGAACGCAATAACGCATTAGCAAAGCAGCTCGAGCAAGCTTCTCAGCTTGATTCACAAGACAAGTACATCGCCCGTGTTGCTCTGGTAGGAGATGCCGGAGCGCAGAGGCTCCAAAAGCTTGATGAGCAAAGAGCATCATTTGAGACTCAACTCGCCACTTACTTAAAGCAGCGTCAAAATATTCTGAATAGAGATTTTCTAGGGCAAGACGAAAAACAGGCAGAAATCATTGCTTTAAGAAAACAAAGCTTCGATACCACTCAATGGCGTCGAATCGAAGCTTTGGAACGTATTCATGATAGCCAGAACTAACAACATTAGCTTAATCGCCAAACGTTACTTATTCTGCTTTTTAGGACATCCAACGATATGGTCATCCACCATGCCGACGGCTTGCATGAAAGCATAACAGATGGTTTCACCGACAAACTTGAAGCCTTTCTTTTTTAGGAATTTACTCATGGCTTTGGATTGCTCTGTCGAAGCTGGTACGTCACTCATATGTTGCCATTGATTGACGATTGGTTCACCGTCCACGAACTGCCACAACGCGTCTGATAAACTCCCGTATTCAGCAATTAACGCTTTAGCCGCTTTGGCATTACTAAATACCGAGTTAATCTTTCCGCGATGTCTCACAACATCGAAGTTTTCCACGATGTATTCAGCGCGTTCTTCATTTCTTTGTTCCAACGCATCTAGGTCGTAGTTCTCGAACGCTTCTCTGTAACCTTCGCGTTTTTTAAGGATGGTGATCCAGCTAAGCCCAGCTTGCGCACCTTCCAAAGTAATAAATTCAAACAGGACTTGGTCGTCATATACTGGCACGCCCCATTCGGAATCATGATATTCGCGTTCTAATGGGTGATTCATCGCCCACGCACACGTTTTTTGTTCTGTCATTATTCTTCCTTAAAAAGCGCCTCTAACTGATGAGCTAGAGGCGCGATATTTTTCATCGTTATATCAGTAGCACTAAGCCTGTTTCGGTACTGCCACTTTATGGAACAAACGATACAACACTGGCACGACAATCAGTGTCAGGACTGTCGCAAAACCCAAACCAAACATAATCGTAACCGCCATTGGTTTGAAGAAAATATCTGGCAACAGTGGGATCATACCAAGGATCGTCGTGATAGCAGCCATACAAACGGGACGGACGCGACTTACCGCAGCATCAACGACCGCGTCATAAGCCTCTTTACCGGACTTCATTTCAATTTCAATTTGGTCCAGTAATACGATGCCATTTTTGAGCACCATTCCCGATAAGCTTAAGAAGCCGAGCAATGCCATAAAACCAAACGGCGTGTTGAGCGCCAACAAACCGGTGGTGACACCAATTAACGCCAGTGGCACGGTAAGCCAAACAATGAGTGGCTCTTTGATAGAGTTAAATAGGAATACAGTGATCAAGAACATGAACAAGTACCCCATTGGCATGGTAGTAAACAGCGACTCTTGAGCATCACCAGAAGATTCGTATTCACCACCCCACTCTAGTGAATAGCCAGGAGGCATTTGAATCGCTTCGATTTGGGGCTGTAAACGTTTTTGCAACGTCGATGCGGTTTCTTCACCTAGAATATCAGGGTCTGCCATCACAGTGAGCATACGCTTACGGTTCTTACGCACAATAATAGGATCCTCCCAACGCATGTCGTAACCCATTGTGACTTGTTGAAGTGGAATAAACTCACTCTGTGCTGGACTCCATATTTTCATGCCTTCGATGTTACGAATATCAATACGTTCATCTTCAGGTAAGCGAGCCACGATAGGCATGAGCGTCGTGCCGTCTCGGTAAAGGCCTATCGTCATTCCAGAGAATGACATAGACAAGAAGTCATCGACATCTGATTTTGTAATGCCATAGCGACGTGCCTGACTCTCGTTAAACTGCGGTTCAAGAACTTGGGTTCGTTCACGCCAATCATGCCTGATATTTGTTGCCTGAGGATCGGCGTACATGATGTCCTTGACCTGAGCGGCTATCGTACGAAGGACGGTTGGATCTGAACCAATAATGCGCGCTTCAATTTTTGCACCACCACCAGGGCCTAATTCAATCTGTTTGAGCTTGTAATTGATTTCTGGGTAGTTGGCTTTTAAATACTCTCGAAACTTCGCCATTAATGGTTTTAACGCTTCGTAGTTTTCCATACGAGTGGTTATCTCACCATAAGCCGCATAACTTTTCTCTGGCGCGTACGTTAACATGAAGCGCTGTAAGCCTTTACCCGCGGTCGTCGTGATATGGTCAACATGCTCTTGCTTAGCTAACCAACTTTCTAACTCTTTAAGCGTTGTGTTAGTTGCTCGAATATCAGTTCCTTCTGGCATCCATACATCTAACTGAAAAATCGGCGTTGTCGAAGATGGGAAAAACGCTTGCTTCACAAAGGTGAACCCGTAAACACTTGCCGCTAATCCCGCAATCAGCACCACAACGGTAAACCAAGCACGACGCATACAAAACTGAAGAAACTTTTTATAAATAACGAAAATAACCCCGTTATATGGATCATTTTCTTCCCCTTCACCTTGTTTAATCTTCTGGCCTTTAAAGAAGATGTCAGCAAAGAATGGTGTCAACGAGATAGCGGTAAACCAGCTCAACATTAAAGAGATCAGCAGAACCGTAAATAAAGTGCCACAGTATTCGCCCGTCGAGTCTTCAGACAGTCCAATTGGCGCAAATGCAGTTACCGCAATCACAGTTGCCCCAAGTAATGGCCACTTTGTTTGGGTAACAATGTCGGTCGCTGCTTGGAGTCGAGTTCGCCCTTTTTGAGTACCAATCAAAATCCCCTCAACCACAACGATGGCATTGTCCACCAGCATACCCAATGCGATAACCAAGGCACCTAATGAAATCCGCTGTAAATCTATCGCGAGATACTTCATGAAAATGAACGTACCCAGCACCGTCAGCAGCAAGATTAAACCGATAAGTAGCCCAGAACGTAGCCCCATAAAGAACAGAAGTACGATAATGACGATACCGACAGCTTGAGCCAAGCTGACAACAAAACCGCTAACCGATTTATCCACCTCTTTAGGCTGACTGTAAATTTCCGAGATTTCGATACCAACAGGTTGTTGGTACTTTAGCTCTGCAAGGCGATGATCAAACGCTTTTCCGACTTCAACGACGTTGACGCCTTCAGCAAAAGAAACGCCGACGTTTAGTGCAAGACTTCCGTTAAAATTAATAATATTATTCGGGACTTCTACGTAACCACGTTTTATTTCCGCCACATCTTTCAAGAAGATGAGCCCCTGAGCACCCGACTCAGTAATCAACAAATCGCCTAGCTCATCCACACTCTGGAACTCGCCAGTCGGCTGAATTCTGATGTACTCATCACCAATTCTGATCGCTCCTGCGTCAGAAACTACGTTTTGCGTCGAAAGAAGATTAAACACGGTATCCGGAGCAAGACCTATACTGCTCAATTTTTTCATCGATACTTCGATGAACACTTGCTCTTGCTGTTGCCCAGATACCGAAACTTTACTCACGCCATCAACCAGTTCGAGCTCTCGGCGTAAGTAATCGACGTAATCCAGTAGCTCTTTATAGCTATAACCGTCGCCAGTCACCGCTAACAAAATCCCGTAAACATCACCAAAATCATCGATCACTTGAGGTTCATTCACACCTGGAGGCAACGTCCCTTTAAGGTCGTTCACTTTACGGCGTAACTCATCCCAGATTTGTGGCAGATCATCAGGGCCATAATTGTTCTTCATCGTGACCGTGATTTGCGATAATCCTCGGCTAGAAATCGAATTCACTTCATCAACATAAGTAAGCTGCTGAATCGCTTTTTCGATTGGATACGTCACTTCTTCTTCGACTTGTTGCGGTGTCGCACCAGGGTAAGAGGTCACTACCATCGCATCTTTAATAGTAAAAGCAGGGTCCTCAAGACGCCCTAAACCAAAGAATGCGGCGATACCACCAATCAAAAATATCAGTGCGACCATCCAACTGATGACGCGATTTCGGATGAAGTACGCAGCAATACCGGTCACATCATCATCACTTTGAGGCACTGATTTATTAAGATCGCTCATAGACCGGCCTCCTGCGTAGCCATTTCCTGTATCACTTCCACTTTCATGCCATCCCTTAATCGAGAAACACCGGCAATCACGACTTTGTCTTTGAGCATGAGACCATCAAGGATTTGAATGGACGTTTTAGATGCCTTACCTGCTCGCACCTGTTTGCGCGATACCGTATTGTCGTCATTCAGTACCCAAACAAATTTGTTTTCGCGCCCCAGCTCGTCACCATCCGCATTAAAAATGGCTTCGATAGGAACATTAATTCCTAGGTTGAGATCAAGCCCAACATTCTCGTCTTTAGAAGTTACCTCAACAGCCATACCATCTAGGATGTACTCTTCTTCCGGCATAGGAAGCGACAGTGTGACAGTAAACGTACCTGTTGTTGGGTCGGGTTCGGTTGTAAATTCTTTTACCGTCGCGTTATATTCGTTACCACTGGGCACGCGCACTAATGCTTTGATCGCGGTAAGCCTTTCTTCCGTTGGCGGTTGGTTCACATAGAGGCGGTCAGGAAGCTGAATCAACACTTCGACTCGCTCCAAGCTGTGAATATTAACGATATGCTGTCCGACTTGAACATTTTCGAATTGGTCGATATTAACTCGCGAAATAATCCCATCCACGGGCGCTTTTAAGGCAGTAAATGATAGACGAAGTTTGGCTAACTGAAGCTCAGCTAAGGCGATTTGTCGTTGTGCTGCAATTTCATCAAACTGAGACTTAGCTAATAGGCCTTTATCAACCAAAGGGCGTGAGCGGCGATACTGACTGTCGACAACAGAAAAACGCGCACTCGCATTATCTACATCCAACTCATAGTCAGTGGGATCTAGCGTTGCAATGACATCACCCTTCGTGACTTTGTCGCCCTCTTTTACCATGATGCGGCTGACTTCTCCTGCCACTCTGAAGCTCAAATGAGAGCGATCCGCTGCATTCGCAACCGCAGGGAAGTACAAGTTGTCATCCACCTTGTTTCCCGCTAATGACGTAACTCTAACTCGTGGCGTTTCGAGCTCTTTTTCTGGCGCCTTATCCCCACAGCCAACGAGAAAAAGCGTTGAAAGTAAAGTCGCTAGAGAGATGATTCCTTTCATATTACAACCCTCTTTCCTTAATCCACGCTCTTACCTTAATTCCGGGTTCAATTACACTGACACCCGAGATAATGATTTGGTCGCCATCGTTAAGCCCGGCTAACACTTGATTTTTGTCATTCATCTCAATTGCGGCTTTGGATACAATGCCTTGCTCATCGACACGCCAAACGTATGTTTTGCCGTTTTCTTCTAGCAACGCGGAGTTAGGAATCTTTGTCGCTCCTGCACTTTTGGACAGGAGGTAAGCATTGCCAGACATTCCCGGCAAAAGGCCAATTTCTGCTGGCCGCTCCATGACCATCGTGACTTTGTAACTGCCCGTTTTAGGGTCGGCTTCTGTATCGATTTCCTGAAAGGTTAAGTCAAAGGCTCGCTCGGGGAACGCATCAAATATCATTCTGGCAGAGACATCGCTCCCCTGCGTGTAACGATTTAGAAGATAGTCTGGGATTTGGAATATCACTTTGAGGAGTTGGTTGGACTGAATATTCATCACCCCTTCTTTCGCGGCAACATATTCATGGTTTTCTGCTGGAATGTACGAAATAGTTCCATCATATGGCGCGACAAGTTTGGTATACCTTAAGTTTGCCTTTGCTTGATTCCATTGAGCTTTTGCCGAGTTGTGGTTCGCTTTTGCCTCATCAAAATCTTGCTCAGATACTACTTGGTCTTTACGTAGCTTTTGGTATCGCTTGTATTGCACATCTGCGAGCAAAAAATTTGCCCGAGCTTGCTGTTCGAGCAGAGAATATTCATCTGGGTTTAATGACGCCAAAACATCACCTTTACTGACGACTTGACCTTCATTCACTTCTATCGTTTGAAGAAGCCCAGGAACTCGAAATGTCAGTACTGCTCTATCGCCAGCTTCCGTCGTGGCAGGAAAATGTCGCTCAAACTGGGCATTGCCAACAGATACTGTAAATAGCTTCGCAGGGCGCGATTCAGGTTCAGGAACAGGAGGAAGTTCTTTACCGCACCCCGACAAGACAGCCGAGATGGCAATAGGAATGAGCAATCTTCTCATTACATTCATCCATAAAAATTGGGGGATTATTTTTAAAGTAGATGAATTTTGAACGAACTTCCAGAGCGGAAAAGATTAATAGTGCTTTAAAATTAGTAATTTGTGATAAAAAAGCAGGCTTTATGCCTGCTTCAGTTAAATCTTCTTTGGATACAAAATGCCTAGAGCTTACTGAATTCTCTGTTCACCCTATATGTATCAGACGTAACATAAGCTTCCATGTTACGAATTTTGACATCAAGACGGTCAAAATCCCTTTCCAACACACTGAGCAGTTGATCAGGGCTTTGCCCTTTCTGCCAAGGCTTACTTTTGAGCGTATGCTCTTGCTGCGCTCTGATATTTTCAGAATACGTTACTGGTTGCTTTTCTAACATAAACGCCATCGCGATGTACGCTAACAATACCAAAAACGTACCACCTAACAGCGCTGCAGAAATCACTACAATACGAATCAACCAAACTTCTGCACCAAAGTAGTTGGCAATTCCGGCGCAAACACCGGAGATTTTGCCATTTACTGGGTCACGATACAGTTCTCGATTATTCATACTTTCGTCTCCATGTTGGTGACTCAGCATCCAAGATGCGCTCCAATGTATCAACTCGGGACTGCATCGCTTCCGCTTTTTCAGATAGTACCTGAAGGCGCTCTAAATCTTGGCTCGACAGTGCACTATCTGTTTTGCGTTTGCTGCGATAGTGTAAGAAGAGCCATAGTGGAGCGACAAAGATTAAAAAGACAATCACTGGTCCTGCTATAAAAAATGCCGACATAAATGGCTCCTTTCTTATTTATCTTTCGATGACATCTGTTCTTTCAGTTTTGCCAACTCTTTTTCAATTTCGTCTTGTGCCTGCAACTCTGCAAACTCTTGTTCTAGCGATTTAGCATTACCAGTTTGAGCATACAAGTCTGCTTCCGCTTCCATTTCATCCACTTTACGTGAGTACTGCTCAAATTTCGCCATCGCTTCATTAGTACGGCTAGTGTGCAGGTGTTTTTGCACATCACGACGGTTAGATGCAGTTTGGTTACGAATTGCTAGTGCTTGCTGTTTTGCGCGCGTTTCAGCAATTTTGCTTTCCAACTTACCAATCTCGCCAGTAAGCTTATCGATCGTTTCTTCCACTAAGGTTTGCTCAGTGTGGAGGCCCTTAATCACTTGCTCTAGCTTTTGCTTTTCAATTAACGCTGCACGAGCTAGATCTTCACGCTCTTTAACTAATGCTAAGCTCGCTTTTTGGCCCCATTCGCCAATTTGCTCTTCTAACGTTTCAACCTTACGAGCCAACTCTTTCTTGTCTGCAATCGCTTTAGCCGAGTTAGTACGCACTTCAACAAGTGTGTCTTCCATTTCTTGAATGATAAGACGGATCATTTTTTCAGGATCTTCCGCCTTGTCCAGTAATGCACTGATGTTTGAGTTAACGATATCTGCAAATCGAGAAAAAATACCCATAACGGAACTCCTCTTTTTTCCTATTAAAACTCGACAAGGTGGTGATTAACCTTGTGTCTCCCTGAATATATAACAAGTAACGTGCCAACTTATAATTTTCTTTTAAATCAGATTGTTATTCATTTTGTTGTCGTTACACACTATTGTGCTATGATGTTTTTCACCAACTGTTGGTGAAATTTACCAACTCTATCCCTGAATCATGGCTCGGCTGTTAAATAAGAAGGATTTTATGAAGCAAAACCTGATTGGTGAATCACCTGCTTTTCTCGCTGTACTAGATAAAGTATCACAACTTGCACCCATTGAGCGCCCAGTCCTCATCATTGGTGAACGAGGTACGGGTAAAGAACTCATCGCTCAGCGTTTGCATTATTTATCAAGACGTTGGGATAAACCACTACTATCACTCAACTGTGCGACATTAAGCGAAGGGCTAATAGATTCCGAATTGTTTGGACATGAATCCGGCTCCTTCACGGGCTCTAAAGGTAAGCATAAAGGGCGTTTCGAGCGCGCCGAGGGCGGTACTTTGTTTCTTGACGAACTGGCAACCGCACCACTTTTAGTTCAAGAAAAGCTATTACGCGTCATCGAATATGGTGAATATGAACGAGTTGGCGGTCATACCGCTCTCAATGCGGATGTTCGACTTGTTTGTGCAACCAATGCCGACCTACCAAAGTTGGCAGAGCAAGGTGATTTTCGTGCAGATCTGCTCGACAGGCTAGCCTTCGATGTCATTATGTTACCCCCTCTTCGCGAGCGCAAAGAAGACATTCTCTCTTTAGCAGAGCACTACGCGATGAAAATGTGTCGTGAACTGCAACTGGAATACTTTGTCGGTTTTACCCCAAAAGCGCAGCAGTCGCTTATTGAATATGAATGGCCCGGTAACGTCCGCGAACTAAAAAACGTGATTGAACGTGCAATTTACCAACATGGTCTGAATGCTCACCCAATTGATGAACTGGTTTTCAATCCTTTTGAAACGGTTTGGCACAGCGCGCTTGGCCATAGTGCAAAACAAGCAGAACAACAAGAAGAGGAAGCATCAAGCAACACCATCCAATTCCCTCTAGACTATAAACAATGGCAAGAGGAACAAGATATCCATTTACTCAATCGTGCATTGGAAGAAGCCAAGTTTAATCAACGACAAGCAGCCGAGCTACTTGGCTTGAGCTATCACCAATTACGAGGGATGGTTAGAAAATATGGTTTGGTCGGACAAAGCTAACTTGACCGAGAGTACTCAATCAATACACGAGCTCGTGACTGCGCTCTAATTCGCATGCATTTATGGCATAACACCTTACAGTGTATGGATTTTATGTTTGGAGCGAGTTCACAAAGGTGATAAATTAGCGAGATCATTTTCGCTTGTTAGCTTTGAAAGAGTAAGATCAAACGAAACGAGCAAGATCCAATGAACATTTCATATTATGAATGCTTTTATAAGATTATCGCTGAGCCTTATTGGGATTAGCCTACTGACCGCTTGTGGCGATGAAATTGACCACAATGATATTCGCAAAGCTGGCTTTGTGTTTTGCGGACAGGGTAAGCCGACCACGTTTAACCCTCAGCTTATTGATAGCGGTATTACCGCAGAGGCTCTGAGCCCGCAGCTGTACGATACGCTGCTCACGCTCGATCCTAAATCACATCAGCCCGTGGCAAGCATCGCCGAGAGTTGGTCAGTAAATGAATCAGGGACGGAATACACGTTTAAGCTTAAACGTGGTGTTAAATTCCAAACCACGCCTTGGTTCACACCCACTCGCCCATTGAATGCAAAAGATGTGGTATTTAGCTTCAAGCGAATCATCGATGTAGACCATCCTTTTCACCAAGTAGGTGGTGGTTTTTATCCATGGTTTGCAGGGTTAGATTTTCAAAACCTACTCCAAGACGTGGTTGCAATAGATGAGCATACGGTAAGGTTTACGTTATCTCAGCCAAACTTTTCTTTCTTGGCCAATATTGCCACCAGCCATGCGGTTATCTTGTCTGCGGAGTATGGACAGCAATTGGCTGCAAAAGATCATAAAGAAGAAATCGACCAACTTCCTATCGGTACCGGCCCTTATCAATTAAAAGAGTACCAAGTGAACGATTTGATTCGATTAGAGCGTCATTCTAATTACTGGAAGTCACCAGCAAAAATGGAACAAGTGGTGTTCGATATCTCTCACAGAGGCACGGGTACATTAGCTAAACTTTTAAGAAACGAGTGTGACGTACTCTCTTCACCTATTTCGAGCCAAATACCTGTCATTCAAGAAAATGACAACCTTGAGCTGACGGCTACACCAGCTAACAACGTTTCCTTTATTGCGATAAACACAGAAACCACCGCGCTGAGTGATGCTCGAGTTCGCCAAGCACTTAACTTAGCGATCAACCGTCAAAATATTTTAGATTCGGTTTACTACGGAACTGGCTCCCAAGCTTATACCTTGCTACCACCTAATTCATGGGCTTATCAAAAAGACAGTGTAAAAATTCGTTATGACCGGAATTATGCATTGGCACTACTTCGAGATGCAGGCTACGAAGACGGCCTAGAATTGACCATGTGGGTACCACTTGAACCACGTGCTTTTAACCCAAGCCCTCGCAAGACCGCGGAGCTAATCCAAGCGAATTTTGCCGATATTGGGGTTAAATTAACGCTACTGACCGATGATAGGTTTGAACGTGTGGATTTGGAGAACATCAACGATATCGATTTACTTTTAACAGGTTGGATTGGTGATACCGGGGATCCTGACAACTTTTTCCGCCCTTTATTATCTTGCGAGTCTGACCGCGTTGGCCTTAACGTGTCCATGTGGTGTAACGATGACTTCGATTTCTTGCTCGATTTGGCGTTAGAAACTCAAGAACCGCGTTACCGTTTGAACCTATATCGCCAAGCACAGAACATTTTGAATCAAGAGTTCCCGGTTATTCCTCTGGCGCATGGCGTGCAGTTCCGTGTGCACGACAAATCGCTGACAGGCTTCAAATCAAGCCCTTTCAATGCCCAACCGTTTGATAGAGTTGAGAGAATTCACTGATGTTTTGGTATACCGTTCGACGCTTTAACCTATTTATCATCACTTTGATGATCCTTACATTAGTGGGTTTTTCTCTGCTTCGCCTTGACCCTCTCTCGCACTGGGCAAACGTTGATTTTTGGTCTGGTTGGCAAACTTACTTAATCAACCTTTCTCAGCTTGATTTTGGCATAAGTAAAAACGGCAACGCGATTTATGACGAGCTCGCCGTCGTATTCCCTGCCACTTTGGAACTGTGCTTTTTTGCCTTTTTGGTGTCCCTTTTGATCGGTATTCCACTTGGAACCGTGGCTGGGATGAAGCAAGGTAAATGGCTCGACACCAGCATTTCATTCATGTCGATGTCTGGTTATTCCGCCCCAATTTTTTGGGTGGCTCTGTTACTTATCATGGTTTTTTCATTAGAGTACCAACTCTTTCCCGTGGCAGGACGATATGACCTGCTTTACGAAATTGATCATGTAACCGGATTTGCCATTATCGACGCATTCATGGCGAAAGGTGAATACCGCGCTCACGCACTGCAAAGCGTCATTGAGCATATGGTGCTGCCATGTTTGGTGCTTGCTTTGGCTCCAACCACCCAGGTTGTCGGACTAATGCGCTCCTCGGTAGCGGAAGTGATGAGCCAAAACTACATCCGTGCAGCGAGAATCAAAGGTCTTTCTAACCGCGAAATCGTAACTCAACATGTATTGCGGAATGCGATACCGCCTATCATTCCCAAGGTTGGTGTTCAACTTTCGAGTATGATTACCTTAGCTATCATCACGGAGTCTATTTTTAACTGGCCAGGTATTGGTCGTTGGCTTTTAGATGCGCTAGCAAGCCAAGACTATGCATCTATCCAAGCTGGCGTGATGGTACTTGCGACTTTGGTTCTTACCGCTAACATACTCTCGGATTTGATTGGCGCGATGATTAACCCTTTAGTTCGAAAGGAATGGTATGCTAACAAATAACGTTTATCAGGAAGAGCGCATTCCAACACAGTTTGAGCGTTTTTGGCGAAGCTACCGCGCCAACGGACTAGCCATGTTTGGCTTGTGGTGCTTGGTGTTTATCGTCCTTATTACCATTTTTGCCCCCCTACTTGCACCATTTGACGCCCAAGCACAGTCAGGTGAGTTGCTTGTGCCGCCATCATGGGCTCCAGCAGGAACGGTTGATTACTTTTTGGGGACCGATGACTTAGGTAGAGATATTCTTTCGCGCCTGATTATGGGCTCTCAGCTGACATTTGGCGCTGCTGTCGCCATCACCGCAATTGCTGCCGTTGTAGGCTGTTTAATTGGCGTATTGGCAGGTATGACGAAAGGCTTACTGTCGAGTACTCTCAACCACTTGCTCGATACCGTCATGTCGATCCCGTCGCTCTTATTAGCAATCATTTTTGTGGCATTTCTAGGCTTTGGTGGGTTCAATATTTTACTCGCAATCTGCTTGGCTTTGATTCCGCGTTTTATTCGCTCCGTTTATATCGCAGTCCACACCGAAGTTGAAAAAGACTACATAATGGCAGCACGCCTTGATGGCGCTAATGATTTCTACTTACTATGGAGTTCAATTCTTCCTAACATTCTGACGGTCATTGCCGCTGAAATCACACTCGCGCTCTCTGCTGCGATTTTAGATATTACGGCACTGGGTTTTCTTGGCCTAGGTGCACAGGCCCCAAGCACCGAGTGGGGAGCAATATTAGGTGACTCTGTCGAGCTTATTTATATTGCACCTTGGACAGTGACCCTACCCGGCCTGACCATCATGTTTACTGTTATTACCCTAAACTTAGTAGGTGAAGGTGTACGTCAAGCGCTTAATGCGGGGATCGAATAATGCCGTTGTTAGATATTCGACATTTGACCATTGAGATCGAAACACCTCAAGGGTTGGTCAAAGCCGTTGACCGAATGAGCCTAACTTTGAACGAAGGCGAAATTCGTGGTCTTGTAGGTGAGTCTGGCTCTGGAAAAAGCTTAGTTGCAAAAGCGATTGTCGGTGTGAGTAAAGATAACTGGCGCATCACCGCTGACCGTATGCGCCTTGGCAATATTGACTTGCTTCAGCTTACGCCAAAAGAGCGTCGGCGCGTCATTGCTCGTGATATTGCGATGATTTTCCAAGAGCCTTCAACTTGTCTTGACCCTTCAGAGGAAGTCGGGCGTCAATTGATTGAATCCATTCCATCTCGCGCATTTGAAGGGAAATGGTGGGAGCGATTTAAATGGCGTAAAAAACAAGCCATCGCGCTTTTGCATAAAGTGGGTATTAAAGATCACAAGCGTTTAATGGGTAGCTACCCTTATGAACTGACTGATGGTGAGTGTCAAAAGGTCATGATTGCCATGGCGATTGCGACCAAACCTAAATTGCTGATCGCAGATGAACCAACCAACGACTTAGACCCGATTACCCAATCGCAAATTTTGCGTCTGTTGAGCCGCATGAACCAACTTAATAACACAACCATTCTGCTTATCGGCCACGACTTAGCGACCATAACACAGTGGGCAGGGCGTATTACGGTAATGTATTGTGGTCAGTCGGTGGAGTCTGCCGATACCAGTAAAATCATTGCGGCACCCAAGCACCCGTACACCGATGCCTTGCTTAAAGCGATGCCTGACTTTAATGATTGGGTACCACACAAGCAAAAACTCCAATCCCTACCGGGCTCGATTCCGCCATTGCAGCATCTGCCTATCGGTTGTCGCCTCGGACCACGTTGCCCATATGCGCAGAAACAATGTGTAGAAATTCCACACACCAGACGAATTAAGAATCATAAATTTAACTGCCACTTTCCATTGAACACGGAGAAAAAGTCATGAGTGCGTTACTTGAAGTCGATAATTTATCGAAGCAATTTGTTACGCGCTCCCGTCTGTTCAAACGTCAGGTTAATGAGGCAGTTAAACCGGTAAGCTTTACTTTAGAGCCAGGACAAACTATTGGTTTTATTGGTCAAAACGGGTCAGGAAAATCCACACTAGCTCGTATGCTTGCTGGCGTTGTTGAACCAAGCTCCGGAGAGATCCGTGTGAATGGCGAACGATTGGAGCACAAAGATTACGCGACACGCTGCAAGCTCATCCGCATGATTTTCCAAGATCCAAACACATCGTTAAACCCACGAATCCAGATTGGTCGTATTTTAGAAGGTCCGCTAAAGCGAAATACCAACATGCCGCCAGATGCGCGCATGCAGCGTGTAAAGAACACCCTACTCCGCGTAGGATTGCTGCCTGAGCACGCCTATTTTTATCCACAAATGCTAGCTGCCGGTCAAAAACAGCGCGTGTGTTTGGCTCGTGCACTTATTCTTCAACCTTCCATCATTGTCGCTGATGAGGCGTTAAACGGTTTGGATATGGCAATGCGCTCGCAGATCATTAACTTATTCCTCGAGTTGCAAGAAGAGATGGGATTGTCATTTGTGTACGTGTCTCAGCATATTGGCATTGTTAAGCATATTACTGATAAAGTGATGGTGATGCATGAAGGTGAAGTGGTCGAGTTTGGCGAGACCAACCAAGTACTGACTCATCCCGAGCATCCTATTACTCAACGACTAGTCGAAAGCCACTTTTATAAAGCGCCAAGCCATCAAACAAAATAGCTTATCAAAGATGTAATCGTGCAAATGTAAAGAAGCCTGCTTTAACGCAGGCTTCTTTATTGCATGGGTACTAATCAAAGAACTAACGGCGGCTCGCTTGTTTGCGCAGTTCAAAATCAAACTCGTCAGGAAACAATACGACCCCTTCTTCATTTTGATTTGGGAATACAACAATCGATAGCTCGTCATCCTCTAGACCAGAGGTCCAACGGCTGTGCCACTTGTTTAAAGAGATCGCCTCAGGCTCGCAATCTTCCCAATCACCATTCGCCCATTGCAAAGCAAACTCTTCGTTTGGCCATACTGGTACACAATCATCATCTTCTGTATTTAACATGACACAGCCATGTTCGTCTTTCAGAATCCAAATCTTACGATTCGCCACAATCTCTTTTACGCAGTACTTTAAACGTTGCTCTTCATTGTAGCGATTAATGGTATCCATCTGCTCTTGGGTCAGTTGCTCAGACATATTCGTCTCCTATTTCCCATAGAAAAATGCCCGCAGCTAGGCGGGCATTTAAAGTATATGCTAGAAAATTAAGCTAGCTCAGTTTGAAGCCAAGGCCAACCTTGCTTCTTACGGCTTAGCGTGTTTTCCATCATTAGCATGCCGTCTTTTTCGTGCTTAACAAGCTTCTCAGCCCACTCACCTTTGTATAGAAGACGAGTTTGAGCAGTCGTGATGTCTGTTAGCATTACAGCAGCGAACGCTAGGTTATCTTTCTCACAACGAGATTCTAGGTCTGCTTCTAGTGCTTCGATCATACCGTCAACTTGCTCAAGAGTTGCAAGTTCAACCTGACCAACCACTACGTCACGACCGTTGAATGGGTAACCTTTAAGGTCTTTCTCAACAAGCTCAGCCGCAGATAGACCTTCGATGTTTGTCTTAGCAATTAGAAGATCTTTAGTGAATGCGTCAACATCTTGTACGTCTGCGATTGCCGCTAGCTCAGCAACGGCATCTTTGTCTTTTTGTGTACAAGTTGGAGAAGCGAAGCCTACTGTGTCAGATAGAATTGCTGACATCATTAGCTTAGCGATTTGTGGAGTAATCGCGTGACCTTCAATCTTGAACATGTTGAATAGAACAGTGTTGGTACAACCAACAGGCCAGATCCATGCTTCCATTGGGTTTACTGTCATCACGTCACCTAGGCGGTGGTGGTCAACAATACCCGCAATTTCAGCTTCTGCGATATCGTCTGGTGCTTGTGCTAGATCTGAGTAATCTACTAGCCAAACGGTCTCACCCGCAACTGATGTGCGAAGCTCAGGAACTTCAGCGCCAGCAACTTCTAGGATGTGCTGAGTTTCACGGTTGATTTCGCCTTGGCGAATTGGCATAGCTTCAACGCCACGCGCTTTTAGAAGTTCAGTTGCAACGAGTGCACTACAAATACTGTCACTGTCTGGGTTCTTATGACCTACAACTAGAATCATGTTTCTTCCTATTCAAGTCAATTTTATACGCCGCCTAATACAGTTAATTAGGGCGTGTTTGCTCACAAAGGCCGATACTTTACCTGATTTCAGAGAGTTTGACACGAAGAAAAGTTCACAATGCTATTGCGAATAAATCTCATTTACATATAATGATAATTATTCCTATTTGCATTTGAGTAAACGATGAACGCGACCCAATTTTTACACTCTGCACAACAGTTGTTTCAGCCTACTCAGTTTCGTTTAGCTTATAAGCGATTGCTGATCCCTATCGTCATGCTCATTTTGCTAGGCAATGAAAATACACGTGACGTTGCCGTACAGACGCTATCCGACTCATTCTGGGCAGTGTCATGCTATGTTGCTGCCACATTGGCTATTTATCATTATCTTTCAAACTTTATGTCGAAAACCAATCGAATTACCGAGCTCTACCATCGCTCGCGTAATCATCAGGTTTTCTTTGCTTCTTTATTGGGTGCTTTGCCTGGCTGTGGTGGCGCTATTGTTGTGACAACGCAATTTATTAGTGGCCGAGTGGGATTTGGTGCGATTGTCGCGGTACTTACTTCAACAATGGGTGACGCTGCCTTTTTACTTCTGGCCGCCAAACCAAGTGTTGGATTAGGCGTGGTTGGATTAGGCATTATCGTGGGTACTCTTTCAGGGTTAGTCGTTAATGCTTTTCATGCTGATAACTTTCTGCGACCAGAACCAAAAGAAGCACCTCAGACACATGCTTGTTGCCAACACCAGACAGACCGACACACACCCCTTGAACAACGTGCAATCAATCTACAAGGCGCATTTTGGAAATGGCTTATTGTGCCTGCTAGTGTCGTTGCTGTGTTAATGTCTTTCCAAATCGATATTAATCAGCTGTTGTCTTTGCAGGCCAATACCATTGAATGGCTGGGCGCTATCTTCGCGGTGATCACAATGTCGTTGTGGGCTATGACAAAAGAGCTCGGCGATTATCAGTCAACGGTCTCTGAAGATGAAAAAATCGTGGACTCACACCCGATTCAAAAAGCAGCACAAGATACGAATTTCGTCAGTGCTTGGGTGATCGTGGCGTTTCTGGCGTTTGAACTGACGACCTATTTTTCTGGACTCGACCTTGTAGAAACCTTTTCTCATTGGGGAATTTGGATGCCATTAGCTGGCCTAGCCATTGGTATGTTGCCTGGTTGTGGACCGCAAATTTTAGTCACTAGCCTATACATTTCTGGTGCAGCGCCACTTTCTGCGCAACTGGCCAATGCGATTTCTAACGATGGTGACGCCCTATTCCCCGCCATTGCAATGGCACCGAAAGCTGCTTTGGTCGCGACTATTTACTCGTCCATTCCTGCGTTTATTGTTGGATACGGGTATTACTTTTTATTCGAGTTCTAACGCCCAGAGCATCAAAACGAGAAAGGAGCCGCAATAGGCTCCTTTCTTGATCTTGGTATTGGGCGATTTACTTCACGTTATGCTGTAACGATCGCTTTCGCATTGAGCCCTTTATCAACGCTCACCATTAACAACTGGCAAGGTTCTTGGTTTAGCTTTTCCCCTGTCCAGTAATCATACCAGTCCACCGGTTGATCAGACGTCAGCGTAAATTCCATCGCTCCGTAACTCGCATAATTAAACAAACAATGGAGGTCATTCTTCGTCGTTAGTTTTAAAAACGCGTGATTTAAACTCAAAGCGGTAAACTTTGCAGATTGTTGGTTACGTTGTTGACGTAACATGAGCTTAGACAGTGTCTTCTTAGCAAACGGCGTAATCTCAGGGAGCGGGTCACCAGACAGCAGCAAACCACCACTCGCTAATAACACCGTGCGATGAAATTCATACTCTTCTCTGGATGCAGATTGATTAGCTAATGAAGTGAACGTGGCGCAATCCGGGTCAATTTGCCACAATTTTCGATGCTGCCAACTACGGTAAAAGGTTTCTTTGGCTATCTGCTCGAATCGACGACTATGACGCTCTACATCGTCAGAAACACGCATTGCATCCACAAGCCCCAGAGATGGCCACATTGGCGCGTTGCAACCTAAAAGCCACGCATCACCAGCGCCTTTGGCAATCGCTTCCATTCCTAAGCGATACGCCTCAACGCCTGTAATACCAGATTGTTTACGAACACCTTTTAAGGTGCCCCAATAGTTCGCGTCTAGCTTGAACAACTCAACGCCCCACTCTTGTCTCATGACAGAGACTACATTCGTCAGATGGTCTTGTACTTCTGGGTTTGAGGTATCGAGTATGTACCAAGGCGTGCATCGCCAACCACCGTATGTGACATCTTCTGCTTTAAGTAAGCCACCATCCTTGTGGCGAACAAACCAATCTGGATGCTGTTTGAAGATCTCCGACTCAGGCTGAGCAATAAAGGGCGCCATCCAAATCGCCGGCTTTTTGCCTTTTGCACGGATACTATGAATGAGCTCTTTTACGCCACCAGAAAACTTATCTGATGGGGTTAACCAATCGCCCATAAAGGCTTGATAGCCATCATCCAGAAGTACCCACTCCAGGTCTTCGAGCTTATCTTGCATGCAATCAACGTTCTGCATGATGTTTTGCTCTGTCACGTCTGCGTAGTACGCGTACCACGAACACCAACCAACAGGCGCATCTTGTGTCACACCTTGGCGAACAGGATGATGCTTTGCAATCATCTCGCCATAGGTTTGATAAAGCTCGGACAGCGATTGACCACAGAGTACCGCCACGGATTCAAGTTGATTACTTTCCCAATCCGCCACTTGAGTCAACTCACCATCAATTGCGGCTGATAAAACCCAATGCCCATCACGCAGCACAACATCAAAATAGCCTGCAAAGCGATGACATGATGTGAAGCCAAATAATGTGTAGCCCGCTGAACCTTCCACCACTAAATAGTTGTAATAACGCTTAGGTGCATCTTTAGGGTAGATTCGATAAGAAGGATTACTGTCTGGGCAGCGACCAATATCAACGGGGTGATTGATCGTTCCCGCCGTTTGCGCCAACATTTGAAAACCATCCCCAATTACGTCGGCCTCGTGCTCGTACAAAAACGGCATTTCGAATAACACTTCACGGTCCGTAAAGGTTTTATTGTGAAGACCAGCAAAAGAAAAATGTAATTGATTACCCTCGACTTCAACTTGGAAGTCATTGTTATTCACAGTGATCTCAGTGTGATTTGCTAATTGAATGCTCTGAGCCATAAAGAGTCTACTCACTTAATTATTATTGTTTAGCTTGGCGCATTATCTCCTGCTTGTCTCACCCAATTCGTTACCATCATCACGAATACCAGTCTCGTTTAACGTTATGAAGTTACTATTGAGACAACGCTCACTGAAATTTTGATAAAAAAATACCAGCCCTGAGGCTGGTATTTGGATTTATGCAAACTGCACTAATTAAGCAACTTCGATCGGACCACCAAATGAAGTGACTGGCGGCACTTTACCTGTGAACTTCTCGAAGTCTACGATACATGTGTTCGCAGAAGTCGCCTGTGCAAGCTCAGAAGAACCGATGTCTTGCGTTAGGGTGTTAGGATCACCGTAGGTACAGATTGCGCCTTCTTTCTCGTTTAGAGGACCGTACCATGCACCTTCTTCGATACGAATAACGCCACGTGGGTAGCTGTCAGTCAAAACAGCACCAGCTAACAGCTGACCACGACCGTTGAATACACGTACCAAATCACCATCTTTGATACCTTTTGCTTTGGCATCTGCTGGGTTGATGTAAACCGGCTCACGACCTTGTACCGCGTAAGTCGCGCGGAACTCTTCAGACTCACACATCTGAGAGTGCAGACGCTTATCAGGGTGGCAAGACTGCAACCAGAATGGGTATTTATCTGAACCAGGACCACCGTGTGAACGCTCTGATTTTTCGAACCACATTGGGTGCTCTTGACAGTGTTCGTAACCGTAACGGCCGATCTTACGAGACGTGATCTCGATGAAGCCAGACGGCGTACCTAGTGGATTCAGCTCAGGGTCTTTACGGAAGTCCGCATGACGAACCCAAGGTTTACCTTCACCGAAGTCTAGTACGCTCTTCTCCCAGAACTCGTTGAATTCTGGCATTTCAAACTTACCTTCGTTCGCTTTTTTACAATCGTTGTAAAGGCTTTCGATCCATTCCATCTCGCTCATACCACGAGTGTATTCTTCGCGGCGACCAAAACGCTGAGTTAGTTCACTCATGATTTGGAAGTCAGGCTTAGATTGGAACAATGGATCAACTAGGCGATGCATCGCAATCAGACCTTTGTTCGAGTATGAACCGTATACGTCGATGTCGTTACGTTCCCATTGCGTACACGCCGGTAGAACGATATCTGAGAAACGACATGTCGCAGTCCAAGCAAACTCGATCGTTACAACCGTTTGAAGCTTGCGGAACGCTTTCTTCATGCGGTTACGATCTTGATGGTGGTGCCATGGGTTACAACCCGAGATAACCATCATCTTGAAGTCTGGCAGTTTCACTTTACCGCCGTTGTAGTTGATCTCTTTGCCAGGCTCTAGCAGACAGTCGATCCAACGTGCAACAGGGATAGTACGACTGTAACCGTTAAAGTCGTTGTTGTCCCACTTCGGTTTCATACCTTGGTCAAGGTTACGAGGGAAACCACCAGGGCCCGCGAAACCAGTAGAAGGCACACCGATACTTGAGTAATGGTGACCGTAAGAGATACCACCGCCAGGTAGACCGATTTGACCAACCATTGCAGCAACCACAGCCGCTGCCCAGTATGGCTGCTCACCGTGCTCTTGACGCTGGATACACCAACCCATCAGGATCTGTGTACGACCGCTGACTAGCATGCGTGCGAATTCACGGATCTTGTCCGCTTTCACGCCACAAATCGCTGCTGCCCATTCAGGCGTCTTCTCTACTTTGTCTTTTGTCTTACCTTGAACGTATTGAATGAACTCTTCAAAGCC
This sequence comes from Vibrio sp. 1874, assembly GCF_033344395.1. Classification (NCBI taxonomy): domain Bacteria; kingdom Pseudomonadati; phylum Pseudomonadota; class Gammaproteobacteria; order Vibrionales; family Vibrionaceae; genus Vibrio; species Vibrio sp. 1874. Next base: position 217,590 of record NZ_JAWPOR010000003.1, on the reverse strand, counting down.
GAGACAGTAAGTATCAATGAACTTCTTATCGTACAGGTTTTCGTTGTACAACACGTGTGCCACAGCGAGCATGAACGCTACGTCTGTCAGCGGGTTGATGTACAAGTGATCGTTCTCTAAGTAGCGCTGAGTTTTGTTCTTCACTGGGTCTACAGATAGAACGTTGATCTCACCTTTCGCCACTTTTTCTTTTAGTTGTGCAAGGTACTTAAACGACTCATGCGTTTCACAGTTCCAACCTACTTGAAGGTTTTTCACTGGGTCGTTAGCCCAAAGAACGATGTTGTCAGAGTTTTCTAGGATCTCAGACCAAGACGTACCTTGTGCGTAAACTTCGGTTGAACCAAGTACGTAAGGCATAATGGTTTGACCTGCACCCGTCGAGTAGTCACCTACTTTCGTGATGAAGTTGCCGTGCATACCTACTGCACGTTGCATGTGCGCGGTACAGTTGTTGAATGAACCTGTTTGGTTCCAACCCGTTTGACCTGCGTGTAGCGCCCATGGACCGTAGTCTTTTTGAATACGTTCTAGTTCGCGGTAGAACAAGTCTAGCGCTTCATCCCAAGTTACTCGAATGAAACGGTTGTTACCGCGCGTATCTGCGCTGTATTTATGTTTCTTCAACCAATCTAGACGAACCATTGGGTAACGCACACGTGAAGGGCTGTAAATAATGCCCTTGATACCGTTCAACATTTCTGTTGGGTTTTTGTCTAGCTCTAGCGGCTTGATCTCTTGAACTTTACCCGCGTAGATGTGGGCGCGGAACGCGCCCCAGTGAGAACCGGTTACTTTCCAAGTACCTGTCGTCTCAACGGCATTTGCAGAGGCGGACGCCAATAAGCTAGGACCAATTACTGACGCTGCACTTGTGGTTGCTACACCTTTAAGAAAACTTCTTCGTGTAATAGCCATTTAAAATTACTCCAATCCGACGCTTATTAGTGGTGACCTTCAGCATAATCTGAAGAGTGTTTCTGTAGATACTTCAAGATCAGTGCTTCACTGTCTGTATCTAGGTTAACGAACGCCAACATACCGTCGAACATACCTGGCCAGGTGTTCGCGTCGAAGTGCGCTTCCGCAGGTTGAGTGTGACATACAGAACAATTGGTCTTGTAGGCTTCACGAGATTTTTCCCAAACAGGATTGATGTCGTTCAGCATAGACTCTTTCTTAATCCATACTTTCGCCGCTACTTTTTCCCAAGGAAGGCCTGTTAGCTCATCCACTTTTTTCTCACCAGTCGTCACAATGTTGCTGTCTGTTGCTGCTTCTTTCATCAGAGACGCAGTCGCAATGTTCTTACCGAAGTCTTCTTGAATTACACGACCAAAACCTTTTGCTTTGCGCCAACCGTCAATTTCGATCTCAACAAACTCGCCTTTGTCTTCAAGAACTTTAACGGTCGATGCAGGATTAAGAAGACCAGCTTCTTTACTGCCTTGCGCATCAAAGTAAATTGGTAGGTGACGAACGCTCACGAGTTGCTGACCAACGCCGTAATCCGTGTTAGAAGTCATACCCTCTAGATCACCCACGATACCGCCAATGCTGTCCATGCCTGCTGGTAGGTTGTGCGCAATACCCTTGTGACAGTCAACACAGCTTTGATCTTTCTCAGCGGCTTGCTTCATTTGGATACGAGCCGTAGGAGACATTTGCTCGAAATCCATCGATTCATAGTTGTGACAGTTTTTACACTCCAGAGATTTGTTTGCCGAGAAACGATCCCATTCGTGTTTAGCAAGTTCGATACGACGCTCTTCGAACACACCCGGTTCGTCGTAGTTGCCAAATACTTGTGCAAATACTTCTTTAGAAGCTTGCATCTTACGAGCGATCTTATCTGTCCAGTTATGTGGAACGTGACAATCAGGACAGGTAGCACGAACACCAGAGTGGTTTTTCCAGTGCACCGTTTCTTGCAGCTCAACGTACACGTTGTCACGCATTGTGTGACAGCTAATACAGAATTCTTCTGTGTTGGTTGCTTCTAGAGCGGTGTTAAAGCCACCCCAAAAGATAACACCAGCAATAAAGCCGCCCATAGTCAGCACACCTAGGCTGATATGTACAGCTGGGCGCGTCATGGTACGCCACAGTTTAATGATTAATGATTTCATTATTTGCTCTCTTAAAATCTTTTCAAAAGTGTGGTTATGAGCTCACTGGCTTACATGCCGTGCGCGCCTGGAGGCCCAAAGAAGAAGACTTGCAACATCCAAACGATGAACCCGTAGCCGCCAACAAAGGCCACACTCAGAATTGGGAAGAGAACAACTGCAATGAAGAGGAACGACTTCCACTCCAGGGAGCGTTTTTCACCACTCTCAATTTTATTAACATCACTCATACATTTGCCTATTTTGTATCTAGTGTTATTGAAAAGCCCGCGTAACCAAGCTTAAGTTTTTTACAATCTCTAATGGAAAATGTTAGACCATACTAATAGTAGGGTTCAATCAAATAAGCGACCTCAGACCTTGTAATTCAACACTTTTTTGAGCTCATCCAGAGATATGATGGATTGATGTTATTTATTAAAAAACATGAACAGATGTGACAAAATAAGTCTTTTAATGAGTTGTTAAATAACCAACATTTAAGAAACATCGATCACATTTAAATCGTAATTACCATGCCATAAATCGACTTAAAAACTCCGGAAAAGATAACCACTTGTAAACAAAATGCTGCGTATTAATGTCTAAAATAGCACTCAAGATTTACTTTAAGAACAGCAAAAAGTGCACGTAGTGGTTCATATAAAGGAGAGGCTTAGATACAATTATTCGCGTATTTTCAAGGAGCGATTATGGATAACGTGGTGGATATAAGCTGGGTCAAACTGGCACTGTTTGGTTTGATTTTATTGGTCCCCTTCTTTATCAATGCCCGCTACAAATTAGGGATAGCAAAAGACACCATAATCAGTGTTATCCGAATGACACTTCAGCTCATATTGATTGGCGTGTATTTAGAATATCTTTTTCAATTAAACAGCTTACTTGTCAATATACTTTGGCTTGCCATCATGCTACTGATTGGTGCCAGCTCAATTGCGGGAAAAGCTCACTTACCTAAAAAGCCACTTATGCTTCCGCTACTAACGGGCCTTACCTGTGGTCTAATACCACTTCTGATAGCAATTACAGCAGGCTTAGTGCAACCATCCCCTATTTACAATGCGCAGTACATGATCCCACTTGCCGGTATGTTATTGGGTAACAGCTTGAGTAGTAATATCATCGCTCTTCAGAATTTGTTTACGGCTTTTGAGCAGAGACAAGCAGAATATGAGGCTGCAATCTCACTTGGAGCATCTCCTCGCTACGCATCCTTCCCCTTCATTCAGGAGGCTCTTAGAAAGTCCCTCGCCCCGACTTTAGCTTCTATGGCCACTACAGGGCTGGTTACCTTACCGGGTATGATGACCGGTCAAATTCTAGGTGGCGCGAGCCCGATGGTTGCGATTAAATACCAGTTAGTAATTATGCTGGCGATTTTCGTTATGTTGAGTGCCTCCGTAACCATAACGTTAGAAATGACATTGCGCTGGGTACAAACCAAAGAAGGCCGAATCAAGATAAAAATCGAGCAACCCGAATCGACCAAAACTCATGGTTAGCTGGCGCTTGTAGGTAAAGACCGTTAAACAACTTATATTGCCAAGTCGAACGTACTTATAACTGAATAACTCAACTATTCTTCGAGCACTCATCAAGACGCTTTCAGATGAAAAGTCAGGCAGAATTCTTTTTGATATAAGCCTCTAATTTTATGAAATTTTCTTTGCAAGTTTAGATACGCACGACCTTTGATACAGGTTATCCACAGAAAATGTGGATAAGCCCCCAAAACCCATACGCAACCAGAAACATAGCAACATAAGTGATCAATCGAATCGTCATGCATTGATCACGTGACTGACATGTTCTAATTTTAAAGTAAAGGCAGTGACCACAAACTTGGAGAGACGTACATGGATGTCTTAATGATCAAAGAAAATTACGATGAACTCCTGTCCGATGCACCTCTGGATTGGCTCGTTCAAGAACCAAAGGAAGTAACTTCTCATTGGCTCCCAACCGATTTTGGCATCAACGAAGAGTTGATTTAGCATGACTCGACTTGTTTGACATTTGCAGAGACAAATAAAAAGAAAGGCGAACCATCTAGTTCGCCTTTCTTGTGATCTTCTAAACTTATCGCAAATGGTTATCTTCATCGCGTAGATAAATCATCCAATACCACATGCCAACAAATACGCCACCACCAATAATGTTTCCTATCGTAACAGGAATTAGGTTGTTTACGATGAACCCCATCATGTTTAAGTCCGCGTAGTTTGCAATATCTGCCCCTGTCATTTGCCAAAACGCTTCTGGCGCAAAGTACTTAATACCAATCGCCATAGGTACTTGGAACATGTTCGCAATACAGTGCTCAAAACCTGCCGACACGAACATAGCCACAGGCAAAATCATGACCGCTATTTTATCTGTCAATGTTCGCCCACTAAACGTCATCCAAACTGCAATACAAACTAATACATTACACATAATGCCAAGCGCAACAGCGGCAAAGAAACCATGATGTAATTTGTGTTGGGAGATCGCCATCGCGTTGAGACCAACTTGGCCATGATCAAACATATATTGCTTGGTAACTAGCATACAGGCCACGAGCAAAATGGCCCCAACCATATTGCCAAAATAAACCACCAACCAGTTTTTGATAAGTGCTTGCCAAGAGATTTTTCCACTCGCACGCGCAACTAGTGTCAGCACAGAGCTAGTGAAAAGCTCGCCGCCAGTAACCACCACCAAAATCAAACCAAGGCTAAATGCCAGACCACCAATGAGTCGTGTAATGCCCCAAGGCAGCTCGCCTGCGCCTGTCGTTACTGTGGTATAGAAGATGAAAGCAATACCAATATGAAGCCCCGCAGAAATGGCGAGCAGAAAAGATTTGATTGGAGCTTTCGTTGCTTTGCCTACCCCCACTTCAGCCGCGCGTTCCGCAGCTTGTGGCGGTAATAGTGAGTCAAACTGATTAAAGTTCATTCTGGTGTAACATTTAGAAACATTTAAAGAGGCGCGGATAATCGCTCTATTTCCCTATTTTTTCAAGTGCTATTTGGCGTGTTTACTAAAATCGTTGTTATTGGGAGATCAAGCAATAAATAGCGCCTATCATTCGCTACAGTAAGTATCATTGATACTTAACAAGTATTCGGCCTTTCGAACAAAGATCCTGCGTTATATCAGCCTGATAGCGCCATACTTAACACTTCTTGTCGTTGAATGTTGCCCAACGCTACTTTTCAGACTAGCTTGGTAAAAAAAGCGCAAAGGAATCATTTATGAAATATTCAGCTGAACATATCGCCGAATTGAATCTACTTCTTCAGTTCGACCTAAGTAGTGCTGCAACTGGTATTAAAGTTCATACAGACGCGTCAGAAGAAATGCAGGCAGCCGTTGCTCGTCTATATAAGAAGCAACTTTGTACACAGCCTGACGGTGGTTATCTAACAGACGAAGGCATTGAAGTTGCAGAACATGCAGATAAGATTTTAAGAGTTTTGTCTGTGTAATTTGAACAAAAAACGCCACCGAACTCGGTGGCTTTTTTAGTCCTATATTTTTCCTGTCGATGCCTGCGGCAATAATCGCTTTTTCATTTTGCTAAATGGTTGAACCTTGTCATACAACCAGTTAAAACCAGTGGCATAAAATAGGAAGAAAACGAGGAAGCCGGCTTCCAGCATTAGAGCTTGAAGAAGCGTAATTTCTAAGAACCAGGCAATCACAGGTAGAGAGATAAAGATTAATCCTCCCTCGAAACCAATAGTGTGTCCAAGCCGCATCGCTAAACTTCGCTCAGCTCGATTGTCACCAAACCACTTATCAAAGTACAAGTTGTAGATGTAGTTCCATAGCACGGTATACATGCTCAACCCGACCCCAACCAACGCAAGATCACTAGAGCCCTTTCCAGTGATCAATGAAGCCGCTGGTACAATAATCGCGAGTGCGATTAACTCAAAAAGTACTGCATGAAAAATTCGTTCGTTACGAGTCATATTTCTCTGTCCAAATAGTTCTACTCAATGCTTAGAATTTTATCTATTATTTAGATAACCAAAAGTTAGATACCATCGGTTTAAGCGATATGTTTACCATCGAACAACTGCAAGCTTTTATTGCTACATCAGAAGCAGGATCATTTTCAGGAGCAGCTAGAAAACTGGGGCGAGCTCAATCTGTAGTGAGCCAGCACATCATGAATATGGAGATCGACTGTGGCGTTGAGCTTTTTGATCGATCAGGCAGGTACCCTAAATTAACTGAGAATGGCCTCGCTCTCGTACCCTATGCACAAGCAACAATCAGCCAACTCGACCGCCTAAACAATAGGGCATCGCAGCTCTTTTCCACGCCAACGAACAAATTAGTCTTAGCTATTGATGAAGGGATTCCTCTGACTCGCTTGCCGGATGTGCTAAAGAAGTTAGAGCAACGCTTTCCACACTTACAAGTTGAATGCTTAACGGCATCAAGCCCTGATATCATTGAATTGGTTAAGTCGGAACGCGCCACGACTGGGATTATTTTGAGTGATTTACAAATGCCAAGGCACATCGATTTCACCAATCTTGGCAATATTGCATTTGATGTCTATGTCTCTTCAACGCATCCTTTAGCAAAGCAGCAAATCACTCACATTGATCAACTAAAACAACATCGTCAATTGGTCATACGATCCAAAAGTGCAGAGCCATGTGGTCTCAATCAAGCATTTAGCCCAGATATCTGGTACGCTGATAACTACTATATTTTGTTGGAATTGGCGAATAAAGGGTTTGGTTGGTGCTTTCTACCACAGCATTTAGTCGCGTATTCACCTAATACATTAAAAAAAGTTGGGGATGATTTCACAAAACTGGCTTGGCAAGTCAATGTTGACCTTATTCAGCACCAGAAATGGCATTCAGATCCCCTCCATCAACAAGCCAAAGCAGAACTGCTCAACCTATTCGGGCAGACATAAGTAAGTAGGAAGACCCAAATGGCAAATACATTGATCGTAGGTGCAGGCTGGCTCGGAACTCCGCTAGCAGAAATATTGATGAAAGATGGACACTATGTTGTCGTCACTCGTCGTAGCCAAACTCGATTAAAAGAGTTACCCACCTCATTAACTCACTCCGCATTGTTCGATTTCAATCAATTGAACGCCACAGCACGGCTAGATGAGCTGCTCAAACAGCATCAAATTACGCACGTTATCGGTGCTTTTCCTCCAGGATTTCGTAAAGGACGCGGTCAAGAATATGCACAGCAATGGCAAATACTTGCCAACGCAGCTAAGCAAAACAACGTTGAAAAACTTCTCATGATCAGCTCTACCACGGTTTACCCTAACCTTGCTTCCGATATGGAAGAAGCTGACGCGTCACTCTCTTTAGCAGCCGAAAGCCCTTATTTCTCTGACAATGCACGTATTATGCTTCAAGCAGAGCAGCATGTTATCGACTCGAATATTAGCTTTGTTATTCTACGTTGTAGCGGATTAATCGGGCCAGATAGACACCCATCTCGCTTTGCTGCAAGGCTTCAACAAGTTAGTCGTAAAGCACCAGCTAATATGCTTCATCAAGATGATGCTGTCTCGGCTGCGAAATTTGCCTTAGGCAATTTAAGCAACCAAGTCATTAATGTTACGACACCTCATACTGTCAGCAAGGCTGAGTTCTACCAAGCTGCCATAAACAAAATCGGAAGTGATATACCTCTTCCACCCGTCACAGAGCAAGCTGACAAGCGTATTCTTGCTGACAAACTACTCTCACTTGGTTATCGATTTCACTTCAATTCAACTTTGGATGCGCTATGAGACTCTATAGACATATAGAAACGCTTTGGGATTACATGCAACTCAAACATGAACTGAAACCTGCGGACTGTTTGTTTGTGATGTGCAGTAATGATGTGCGTGTAGCGGAGCACGCTGCCAAGCTCTACCACCAAAAGTTGGCACCTTTGATTGTATTTTCAGGGGGTCAAGGTCGCTTCACAGATGGACTGTTTGAAAAAAGCGAGGCAGAAACCTTTGCCGAGATTGCAAAGTTGTCGGGCGTTCCAAGTGAAGCAATTTTGCTCGAAACTGAATCCACAAACAGTGGAGAAAATGTTCGCTTTACTGAGCAACGATTAAAAGAGGAAGGAAAACAGTGTTCCTCGTTTATTCTGGTACAAAAACCGTTTATGGAGCGTAGAGCAATCGCGACATTTGAAAAACAGTGGCAGTCACCCTACACTCAGCTCCAAGTAAGCTCTGCGGCTCTTCCATTTTTTGAATACATTAATGAAGACATGCCATTAATGATGGTGCTAGAAGCACTAATGGAAGATTTCTCTCGCGTAAAAAGCTATCCAGAGAAAGGATTTCAAACCGAGCAGAACATCCCTCAGCAAGTCGAATCTTCTTACCAGGTTTTACTCGAGCGGTTTGGTTTTGACTTAGTCTAACTTTTTCTAACCGACAACAAAAAGCCACCAAGTTCGGTGGCTTTTCTGTATCAATACGGCTTATTTACCGAGCGCTTCTTTGTAATGTTGGCGGCATACGGAGACATACTTATCGTTACCGCCGATCGCAACTTGATCGCCTTCTTTAATTGCCACGCCGTGTTCATCGGTACGAATAACCATATTCGCTTTGCGGCCGCAATGGCAGATTGTTTTGAGCTCAACCAGCTTGTCTGCCCAAGATAATAGATACTTACTGCCTTCAAAAAGTTCGCCTAGAAAATCGGTGCGAAGGCCGTAACACAATACTGGAATATGCAACTTATCAACGACTTCAGTAAGTTGATAAACTTGTTCTTTCGACAAGAACTGACACTCATCAACAAGAATACAGTGACGTTTTTCAACCTCATTCAGAGCTGCGATCTCCTGATACAAATTGGTATCCTGACGAAATAAATGTGCGTCAGATTGAAGACCAATACGAGAGCTCACTTTACCGACACCAAAACGATCATCTAGCGCAGCCGTAAAAATAACTGGCGTCATGCCGCGTTCTTGATAGTTGAAAGAGGATTGAAGAAGCGTTGTTGATTTACCCGCATTCATTGCTGAGTAATAGAAATACATCTGAGCCACAGAGCATTACCTAAAGTTAAAGTTTTAATTTATGGAAATGGAAAATAAAAGGGCTGAATTATCAGCCCTTTAAAAATGAAAATTCAATTACTTACGACGCCACGTTGTGCCTTCTGGACCATCTTCCAGAACAATGCCCATTTCGGTCAGCTTGTCACGAGCCATATCTGCATTCGCCCAATCTTTCGCAGCACGAGAGTCGTTACGCAGCTTGATCAGAGCTTCGATTTCAGCCACTTCATCATCGTTACCTGCATCACCTTTTAGGAAGGCTTCTGGATCTTGGTGAAGAATACCGATCACATCTGCTAGTTCACGCATTAGCGCACCTAGCTCGCTCGCTTTCTCTAGGTTTTCTGTCTTCAGACGGTTAACTTCGCGCGCCATGTCGAACAGAACTGAGTACGCTTCTGGTGTATTGAAGTCATCGTTCATCGCTGCTGTAAAGCGAGATACATACTCTTCACCACCAGCAGGCGCAGCGTTTAGGTCTAAACCACGTAGAGATGTGTACAGGCGCTCAAGCGAAGCACGTGCTTGGTTTAGGTTATCTTCGCTGTAGTTTAACTGGCTACGGTAGTGACCAGACATTAGGAAGTAACGCACTGTTTCAGCATCGTAGTGACCAAGAACGTCACGGATAGTAAAGAAGTTACCTAGAGATTTAGACATCTTCTCACGGTCTACCATTACCATGCCGCTGTGCATCCATGTGTTCACGTATTGTGTATCGTGTGCACAGCATGATTGCGCGATTTCATTTTCATGGTGTGGGAACTGAAGGTCAGAACCGCCGCCGTGAATGTCGAAGTGGTTGCCTAGGATTGACGAGTTCATTGCAGAACATTCGATGTGCCAACCTGGACGGCCTGGACCCCATGGTGATTCCCACGTTGGTTCACCCGGCTTAGACATCTTCCAAAGTACAAAGTCTAGAGGGCTGCGTTTTGCTGTTTCGATATCAACGCGCGCGCCAGCTTGAAGCTGATCAAGGTCTTGCTTAGAAAGCTTGCCGTATTCGTTGAACTTACCCACTTCAAACATTACGTCACCGTTATCTGCAACGTATGCAAAACCGCGCTCGATTAGCTTCTCAACCAATTCGATGATTTCAGCAATAAACTGTGTCGCACGAGGTTCAACGTCCGGACGTTTCATGTTCAGCGCATCAAAATCAGCGTGCATTTCACCAATCAAACGCTCAGTCAATGAATCGCAAGACTCACCATTTTCTGCGGCACGTTTGATGATCTTATCGTCGATATCTGTGATGTTACGTACAAACGTCAGATCGTAGCCCAAGTAGCGAAGGTAACGTGATACAACGTCAAAAGAGACGAAAGTACGACCGTGACCAATGTGACAGAGATCGTAGATGGTAACTCCACAGACATACATACCGACTTTGCCAGCTGTAATTGGTTTGAATTCCTCTTTCTGTCTTGTGAGTGTGTTATATATCTTTAACATGATCTCTATCTATGATTGTGAATGAATAAAAGAAGATGAGTATATCAACTCCAACCTAGTTAGGTAATAGCAATTAACCGATAAAACGATAATCGGCTAAACTTCAAGCACAAAACGAAGAATTTCCTCTTCCTGAGTTTTTAAAGCACTAGAACTTAGGCTAGAATCTCGGGCTCAACACAACACAGTAAAGGAAAGTAGCATGATCACCCTTCACACTAATTTTGGTGACATCAAGATTCAACTAAACGAAGAGAAAGCGCCAGAGACAAGCGCAAACTTCCTTCAGTACTGCCGCGACGGTTTCTACGACAACACGCTTTTCCACCGTGTTATTGACGGCTTCATGATCCAAGGTGGTGGTATGGAGTCTGGTCTACGTGAAAAAGCGACTCGTGCACCTATCAAGAACGAAGCAAACAACGGCCTAAGCAACAAAGTGGGTACACTTGCTATGGCACGTACTATGGAGCCGCATTCAGCAAGCTCTCAGTTCTTCATCAACGTAAACAACAACACATTCCTAGACTTCCGTAGCGAAAGCCTAGATGGTTGGGGTTACTGTGTGTTCGGTGAAGTAATCGAAGGCATGGACATCGTAAATAAGATCAAAGGCGTTAGCACTGGTTCTTACGGCATGCACCAAGACGTACCTCTAGAAGACGTAGTAATCACTGGTACAACAATTGAAGAGTAATTCTTAGGAATTATTTTTAAAAGATAAGTTAATGGGGAGGCATAGCTTCCCCTTATTTCTATGACGACATTATTTATTTCCGATCTTCACCTTACCCCATCACGTCCTGATATCACGGAATGTTTTGTGACGTTCATGCGAACAGAAGCAACAAAAGCTGATGCACTTTATGTACTCGGCGATCTGTTTGAGTTCTGGATTGGTGACGATGACAACACCCCTTTTGCAGACCAAATCCGCGCAGAATTTAAAGCACTGACGGATGCGGGTGTGCCAACTTTTTTCATCCAAGGCAATCGAGATTTTTTACTCGGCAAACGCTTTTGCAAAGAAACCGGTATGACATTACTCGACGATGTCTGCACGATTGATCTTTATGGTCAAAAAGCCGTAATCCTACATGGCGATACGCTCTGCATTGACGATGTGAAGTACCAAGAGTTTAGAAAAACCGTTCACAAGCCATGGCTACAATGGTTGTTTAACCGTATTCCTTGGTTCATTAAGAAGAAAATTGTCTCAAAAGTTCAATCCGATATTCGTGATGATAAAATGAGCAAGTCATTAGATATCATGGACGTTAACCAAAATGAGGTCGAGAAAGTGATGTCTCAGAACTGCGTCAACATAATGATTCATGGTCACACACATCGCCCGAACACACATTTTTTTGACGTCGATGGCATTAAAAAGACCCGAATTGTTTTAGGGGATTGGTATACGCAAGGCTCAGTTTTAAAAGTAAATTCTGATAGTTTTGACCTGCAAACGAGACCGTTCATACAGAATTTGCGTTAAGCATGTAGAGCGTGTAGAAGATTCACGCTCAAGTCGTAGATATTTTGTAAAAAATCGCTATTATCATAATACTAAGTTAAACAGAACGAAGTACCTAATTGAAGTATTCTTACGTAGCTCGCCAACCGATTCTGGATAGAGAAAAACGAACCATAGGTTACGAACTCCTCTTTCGAGACGGCCCTAAAAATACCTTCCCTGAAGTAGAACCAGAGCTGGCTACTAGTCGACTGCTATCCGATCATTTTTTGTCGACGCATTACAACACATTAGGAAACAAACTTGGCTTTGTTAACTTTCCGCATCAAAGCTTGGTGAACTTGGTCCCAACTTTGTTTCCTAAAGAATCTCTCGTCATTGAAGTCCTTGAAGACTGCGAACCGACAGAAGAACTGTTAGAAGCCATCAAGCACCTTCATGAGTGCGGGTACAAAATTGCTCTGGATGATTTTGTTCCGACGAAAGCTTGGAAGCGTTTTCTTCCATACGTTTCCATGATCAAGTTTGATATTAGACTTGTGCCGATCAAGAAAGCTGCCATTTTTATTCAGGCGTTGAGCCCATTTAAAATCGACTTTCTTGCGGAAAAGGTAGAGACCTATGAAGAGTTTGAGCAAGCTCTAGAAGCCGGTTTTAACTATTTTCAAGGGTATTTTTTTAGCAAACCTGAGATGATCCAGAAAAAACGGTTGAACCCCGCGTTTCTTACCGTCATCCAACTTTGTAAAGAGATTGCAGATAAGCCCATCGACTTCAATGAGGTTGAACGTCTGTTTTCGATTGATGTGACGCTGTCATACAAGCTGCTTACTTACGTAAATTCAGGCTATACATTAACGACTAAGATCAAATCGTTCAGACAGGCGCTTATTTATCTGGGTGAAGAGCGACTACGACGCTTTATTTCCTTAGTTGCAATTGCCTCCGTTCAAGAAGATAAACCTGACTCTCTTTACTCTTTAGCGATTCAGCGTGCACGAATGTGTGAACTGCTACTTAGTCAAATGAACACTAGGTATGACCCTGGGCAGGCTTTTTTGACAGGCATGTTTTCTTTGCTCGGATCTTTGCTCGATCAACCGCTCTCGGATGTCATTGAAGATATCCCCGTTGACGAAGATATAAAACTCGCATTAACCAGTCGAAAAGGCGTACTTGGTCACTTACTTTCGATGACGATCGCCTACGAACAAGCGGACTGGGAGTTAGCCGAGCGATATTGCACCGTTCTTAAATTAACCGAACCTCAATTAGCAGACGCTTTTAATCAATCGACGGAATGGGCTCAAGAACTGCTGTCTCAAACGCCCTAAACGGCTATAATGCCCCAAAGAATACCTGCGACCTCACTTATGTGGGGTTGTTTGTTTTTACCGCTTAATTAATCGAGATTTCATTTTATGGCTTCTTCTTGTCCTTGCGGCTCTAACCGCACCTACCAACAGTGTTGTGAAATTGCCCACAATAACCACGCTGACGTCACCACTCCGGAGCAGCTAATGCGCTCTCGTTACAGCGCGCATGTGTTAGGTCTAGTGGATTACGTGGTGAACACATACCACCCAAGCTGTAATGCAGAAGAGCAACGTGAAGGCATTGCCCAATCTATCGACAGCGATTGGTGCAAGCTTGAGGTAGTGAAAGCTGAAGCGGGTTGTAACGAGAATGAAGGTTTTGTTGAATTCAACGCTTACTTTGACGAAGACGGCAAACGCTACTGCATGACAGAGCGTTCTCGCTTTGTAAAAGAAAATGGGCTTTGGTACTACATTGACGGCACGTTTCCAGAAGAAGAGCTAGAAGAAGAACCAGAACAAGATCCTCGCCTAAACCAACCAGTGAGTAGCCTAAAAGTAGGTCGTAACGACCCGTGTATCTGTGGAAGCGGTAAGAAATTTAAGAAGTGTTGTGGGTAAGATCATCCACTCCTAGCTTATTGAGCTCGATTTAATTGGATTCTTGACTTCGCCTAGGTTCGTTGGAGTGACGTGAATATATGTACCTATTTGAAGTAAATAACTCTACTGCAAGTACCATTAGAAAATATACCGTCATTCTGAACAGCTAGGGACGAGCGTGATTCAGAATCTAATCGCCACCAGCACTGTTGCCGGTTTTTGCCCCGAATCAAGAACACTAAAGTAAAAAGCCCCTAGGCTCGAGAGCATAGGGGCTTTCACTTATCGCAAGCTTACTTATGACGCTCTTTCAGTTTATTCACTACGTCATTCATCGATAAGCCTTGGTCTTGAAGCAATACCATTAAGTGATAAATCAAATCTGCAGATTCACTCACTAACTCCGCCTTATCGCCCGACGTCGCCGCAAGCGCGACTTCAACGCCTTCTTCGCCCACTTTTTGCGAAATACGCTTGGTGCCACGGGCATAAAGACTGGCAGTATAAGAGGAATCTGGGTCGGCACTCTTGCGGGCAGCCAATAGCTGCTCAAGTTGATGAAGCCACACCATTTGTGACTCCTCTTGAGGGTCCACATCCCAGCAAGTTGTGTTACCCAAGTGACATGTAGGACCAATGGGATTCACTTTCACCAGTAGCGTATCGTTGTCGCAATCGAGCTGCATGTTCACTAGTTGCAATACGTTGCCGGAGGTCTCACCTTTCGTCCAAAGACGCTGCTTGGTACGAGAGAAAAACGTCACTTGACCTGTTTCGCCCGTTTTTGCCAACGCATCTTGGTTCATATAACCCATCATCAGCACTTGGCTTGATTGGAAATCTTGTACGATAGCAGGTACCAGACCATCCACCTTTTCCCAGTTGATTCGCTCAGCTAGCGAACTTACTTCGGCGGCTTTCACACTCATAGTCGTACCTCAATGCCTTGTTGTTTCAAATACTGCTTTAGTTCACCAATATTGATGACTTGCTTGTGGAATACCGATGCGGCAAGCGCGCCATCCACATTTGCTTTTTGGTAGGCTTCTGCGAAGTGCTCCATGGCACCTGCACCACCCGATGCAATCAATGGCACATTACACACTTCACGCACCATATTAAGTTGTTCAATATCGTAGCCGTTACGCACGCCGTCTTGGTTCATCATGTTCAGTACGATTTCACCAGCGCCCCGTTTTTGTACTTCTTGCACCCAATCACGCGTTTCCCATTGAGTTGCTTTGGTGCGTTCTTCATCACCAGTAAACTGGTAAACCTGATACTTGCCGGTCTCTTTGTCGTAGTAAGAATCAATGCCCACCACGATACATTGCACACCAAACTTATCAGCAAGGTCAGTAATCAATTGCGGGTTCGCCAAGGCAGGTGAGTTGATAGACACTTTGTCTGCACCAAACTCAAGAATGCGCGCTGCATCTTCCGCTGATTTAATACCACCAGCGACACAGAAAGGAATATCAATCACTTCTGCAACGCGAGCGACCCAACTTTTATCTACGACACGACCATCACTTGAAGCGGTAATATCGTAGAACACAAGCTCGTCAGCGCCCTCTTCCGCATAACGCTGTGCCAGTGGAACGATGTCGCCAATGATCTCGTGATTACGGAACTGAACGCCCTTTACCACTTGTCCATCACGAACATCAAGACATGGAATTATTCGCTTTGCCAACATGCAAACGCCTCCTCTGCTGTGAACTTACCATCTAACAGCGCACGACCAACAATCACACCAGCCACACCGCTGCCTTTTAGCGCTTCGATATCTGCTAATGAGCCAATGCCACCTGAAGATTGAAACTGCACTTGTGGGTACTGTTTGCATAGGTCAACGTAAAGCTCTACGTTTGATCCTTCGAGCGTACCGTCACGAGAAATGTCAGTACAAAGTACGTGCTGCAAACCTACCGTTAGGTAATCGTTGATTAAAGCTTCGATGGTCACGCCTGAGTCTTCTTGCCAACCTGAGATCGCTACTTTACGTGTGCCGTCTTGGTCGATATTGATGTCTAACGCAAGAACGATTTTCTCTGCGCCGTATTTTTCCATCCAACCTTTCACAAGCTCCGGCTGTTTTACTGCTGTTGAGCCAACAACAACACGCTGAGCACCAGCTTCTAGCAGGTCAATCACGTCTTGCTCTGTACGCACACCGCCACCGATTTGGATGTTTGCTGGTGTGCTTGCTAGTAGTTTTGCAATCAAATCAAGCTGGCGTGCTGTTGTGTCTTTCGCGCCAGTTAAATCCACCAAGTGCAGCCAGTTAGCACCCGCTTGGTGGTACAAGTTGAACTGCTCTGCTGGGTCGACTTTGTACTCGGTTACTTGGCCGTAATCACCTTGATAAAGGCGAACCACCTGTCCTTCAATTAAATCAAGAGCTGGAATAATCACACTAAATCCCTTTTATAATTCTAAGAAGTTTTGAATAAGCTTCGCGCCCGCTTTTGAAGAACGCTCAGGGTGGAATTGCACGCCGTAGTAGTTACCGCTTTGTACTGCTGCTGTGAACGGGTTGCCGTACTCACATTCAGCAATCGTGTAATCCCCAACAGGCATTGCAAAGCTGTGCACGAAGTAGAAGTACTCTCCTTCTTCAATACCTTTGAAAAGTGGATTACCTGCTTTTGCAGAGACCGTGTTCCAACCCATATGCGGCAGTGGCAAATCGCCAGTTTGTAGTAGCTTCACTTCGCCATCACAAAGCCCAAGACACTCAACCAACTCGTCGGCTTTCTGCCCTTTCTCTTGAGACACTTTGCCCAACAGTTGCATACCTAAACAGATACCTAACAACGGCTTTTCTACCTGTTTTACCAAGCTGATAAGATCGCGTTCTTCTAGGTTCTTCATCGCTTCGCTGGCAGTTCCCACGCCCGGTAGGAATAGCTTGTCTGCCGACAATACAACTTGCGGATCTTTTGAAATTGTTACGTCATAGCCTAGGCGTTCAATAGCAAACTTCACTGAAGAGACGTTGGCACAGCCAGTATCGATAATGACAACTTTCTGTTCTGTCACTGTTTTTCTCCTTGCTAAGGTTAGCCTTAAAGTACGCCTTTACTACTTGGTAGCTCAGTGCCTTCTACTTTGATTGCTTGGCGCAAAGTACGACCAAACGCTTTAAATAGACTTTCAATAATGTGGTGATCATTGTTGCCCGCTGAAGACAGGTGCAGCGTACACGCTAATGTGTCAGTCAGAGATCGGAAGAAGTGAACTACCATCTCTGTTGAAAGATCACCCACTTGCTCACGACTGAATTGCGCGTCGAACTTAAGGTAAGGACGACCAGATAGGTCTAGTGCACATTGTGCCAAACACTCATCCATTGGAAGGCTGAAGCCAAAGCGACCAATACCACGCTTGTCACCCAGTGCTTCTTTTAACGCTTGACCCAATGCTAGAGCGGTATCTTCCACTGTGTGGTGATCATCAATGTGCAGGTCACCTTCCACTTTGCACACCATTTGGAATCCACCGTGCGTCGCGATTTGATCCAGCATGTGGTCAAAAAAGCCAAGACCTGTAGAAATATCGTTACCGCCTTGCTCGTCAAGATTAACGAATACTTTAATGTCTGTTTCTTTTGTGGTGCGAACGACTTCAGCAACACGCGCCTTCACCGTCAGATCTTTGAGGATCTGTTTCCAGCCCATGGTTTCTGGGTTGTATTGAATGCCACGAATTGCCATGTTTTCTGCAAGTTGAAGATCGGTTTGACGATCGCCAATCACAACGGAGTTTTGAAAATCAACTTTGCCACCTTGAAGGTACTCTTTCACCAAGCCTAGCTTAGGCTTACGGCAAGAGCAGTTGTCTTCATCGAAGTGAGGACAAATCAGCACGTCATCAAACTTCACACCTTGAGATTCAAAGATCTCCATCATCATGTTGTGTGGTGCATCAAAATCAGCTTGTGGGTAGCTGTCGGTCCCCAAACCATCTTGGTTCGTAACCATCACTAAACGGTATCCTGCATCCTGCAACGACAACAGGCTTGGGATAACAAATGGCTCTAGTTTTAGTTTGTCTAAACGGTCTACTTGAAAATCAATCGGCGGCTCAACAATTAAGGTGCCATCACGATCAATAAAAAGGATTTTTTGTTGTTTGCTCACTCGGGAACTTCCTTATTGCTATTCTTTTGGCGCTCCCGCTATTGAGCGAGAGCGATTAATTTTGTCTCTACTTATGCGTAGTAGTTTCTGATAAATCCAAGCGTTTTTTCACACTCGTCGCGGTTACCAACACTGATACGTACACAGTTCTCAATTGGCGAGTTACGCAAAATAATGCCCGTATCCCAAGCCGCTTTGAAAAGATCATCGCCATCTGGGAATTTCACCAATAGGTAGTTCCCCCACCCTTCAAACACTTCTAAACCCGGAATCATTGAAAGGCCAACTTGCAAGTAAGCACGGTTTGCATTCAGATCAAGAACTTGGAACTTCGCTCGCGCTAAACCAGCTTCCGAAAGCGCCTGAGTCGCAATTTCTGCCACTGGAACCGGGACTGGGTAAGGTGCGATAACTTTAAGAAGTACATTAATCAGCTCTTCGTTCGCAAGCGTAAATCCACAACGCAGACCAGCAAGTGCGAAAGCTTTCGACAGAGTACGCAAAATCGCAAGGTTCGGGTATTGCGCCAGTAGGTCTACCGTTGACGCTTCTGGACAAAAATCGATGTACGCTTCATCCATCACCACGATTGCACGGTCTTTGGTCATCTCAAGTAGAGACACAATGTCCTCACGCTTAACCAAGTTACCTGTTGGGTTGTTTGGCGAACATACAAAAACCAGTTTCACGTTATCCAGATTGGCTTCGATGCCTGCAAGGTCTAGTTGCCAATCTGACGTTAGCGGCACGGTTTTGCGCTCTACACCGATGGTTTCTGCACTGATGGCGTACATACCGTAAGTCGGTGGGCAGTAAAGAATCGCATCTTCACCCGGCTCACAGAAAGCACGAATCAATAGTTCAATACCTTCATCCGCTCCGCGAGATGTTAGTGTTTGCTCTGGTTTCACACCCGCATAGGCTGCGTAAGCAGAAATCAGTTCTTTAGGCTGACATTCGCTGTAACGATTAAGACGAGCGAAGTCTGTTTTGTATTCATTATTGAATGGCGATTCGTTGGCGTTTAGCCATACGTCACCGGTACCACCAATTCGACGAGCCGACATATAAGGGGTAAGTTGTTGGACTTGTTTGCGCGCTAGCTTTTCCATCTCAATATCCTCTTACTTAGCTGCCAGTTT
This sequence comes from Vibrio sp. 1874, assembly GCF_033344395.1. Lineage (NCBI taxonomy): Bacteria > Pseudomonadati > Pseudomonadota > Gammaproteobacteria > Vibrionales > Vibrionaceae > Vibrio > Vibrio sp. 1874. Next base: position 198,258 of record NZ_JAWPOR010000003.1, on the reverse strand, counting down.
TTCTACGCGAATGGTCACTGCACGTTTGTGCGCATCCAGACCTTCTGCTTCCGCCATGGTTACCACCGTTGGTGCAAGGTTCTTTAGACCATCAGCAGACAGTTCTTGAACCGTCATACGTTTCGAAAAGTCCGCTAAGCCTAAGCTTGAATACGTGCGTGTGTAACCGTAAGTAGGAAGAACGTGGTTGGTGCCCGATGCGTAATCACCTGCTGATTCAGGCGACCAATCACCAAGAAAGATAGAACCTGCGTTATCTAATAGAGGTAGAAGCTCGCGTGGGTTCTTAGTCTGAACAATTAAGTGCTCAGGACCGTAGTAATTCGAAATGGAAACCGATTGAGTAAGAGACTCGGCAATGATGATCAAGCTTGAAGCCAATGCTTGCTCGGCGATGTCCGCACGAGATAGCTCCTTAAGCTGACGTTGAACCGCATCTGTCACTTGATCCGCAATAACAGGAGAAGGAGTCACAAGTACCACTTGAGAATCAGGACCGTGCTCTGCTTGGCTCAAAAGATCCGCAGCGATAAAGTCTGCATCTGCGGTTTCATCGGCAATCACAAGCACTTCAGACGGCCCTGCAGGCATATCAATCGCAGCACCGCGGAAATCATTGCTAACCTGTCGTTTTGCTTCGGTCACGTAAGCGTTGCCCGGACCAAAGATCTTATCTACTTTCGATACAGTCTCGGTGCCATAAGCCATTGCAGCAACTGCTTGGCCACCACCGACGTTGTACACTTCATCAATGCCACACAGCTTCGCGACATAAAGGATCTCATCAGCGATTGGCGGTGGAGAACAAAGAACGACTTTACGACAACCTGCAATTTTTGCAGGAACGCCGAGCATCAAAACAGTCGATGGCAAAGGCGCACTGCCACCAGGAATGTACAAACCCACTTTTTGAATTGGACGTGTTACTTGTTCACAAAGAACACCTGGCTGCGTTTCCACCTTGAGCGGTTGCGGCTTTTGCGCTTTGTGGAACTTAGAAATATTGGCGTAAGCTTGCTCTAGTGCGCTCTTCATTGACTCTGACAAACGCTCTGACGCTGCCTTAATTTCCTGAGAAGAAACACGAATGGATTCAGGCTTAACACGGTCAAACTTTTCTGTCAGCTCAATAAGAGCAGAGTCACCTCCTTCTCGAACTTTAGCAATAACTTCGGCCACAGCAGTGGTGATATTGGCACCTTCTGCAATAGCAGGGCGCTCCAAAATAGAGTCTTGCTGATTCTCACTTAATGATTGCCAAACGACTGTTCTCATGATGCTTACTCCATCATTTTTTCAATTGGTAGAACGAGAATTGAACTTGCGCCCAACTCTTTCAGCTGTTCCATTGTTTCCCAGAATAGGTTTTCAGAACTCACTAAGTGAACAGCCATTTTCTGCTTATCTGCAGAAAGAGGAAGAACAGTTGGGTCTTCAGCACCTGGCAGTAGTGCTTTAATTTGATCTAACTTCTCTGCTGGGGCGTGAAGCATAATGTACTTAGATTCTTTCGCTTGCTGCACGCCTTGCATGCGAGTTAACAGCTTTTCGATTAGCGCCACTTTGTCTGCGTCGAACTCACCTGTGCGTTGAATCAATGTCGCTTTTGATTTAAAGATAATTTCAGCTTCTTTAAGGCCGTTCGCTTCCAGTGTTGCACCTGTAGAAACCAAATCAGCGATAGCATCAGCGAGACCCGCGCGAGGGGCAACTTCTACAGAGCCTGTCAGCATACATGTAGAGAATGGAACGCCGGCTTCATCCATGTACGCTTTTAGAAGTTGAGGATACGTTGTAGCAATACGCTTGCCAGCTAAGTCTTGTGGACCGTTGTACTCTTCGTCCTTGTCGATTGCGATAGATAAACGACAGCCACCAAAATCAAGTCGACGAAGCTGAACAAACTCGCAGGGTTCACCTAATGCTTTGCGGTCAAGGCGAACTTCTTCTAGTTCATTTTCGCCAATAAAGCCAAGGTCAACCACGCCATCCATAATTAAACCTGGGATGTCATCGTCACGAACCAAGAGTAAATCAATTGGCATATTTTCAGAATGGACAACTAAACGCTCGCCCATTACGTTGAACTTTACGCCGCACTGTTTTAGTAGAGCTTGACTCTCTTTGCTAAGACGACCTTTTTTCTGAATTGCGATTCTTAAACGTTGTGTTTGCATTGCTTTGTCCCTATGCAAGATTTTGATATCTAAGTATTTTTCAAACTAATAAAACTAAAAAACCCTCGGGAGATTGAAGTCTCCCGAGGGTTTAAAATCTGCTTTTACTTTGATTTTACCTCCGGGAGTTTCCTGCCTCCCGGGTATGCGTACATCGCCCGAAAGACTAGATTGGGTGATGATGGTGATGAATGTTCATTACAAAATTACGCATACTTATTTCAAGGCTCTTCTCATTTGCTTTGTTACCAACCACACTAACCAAGCTGATTACTTTTTTCAACCCTTAATTTTAAAAAAATTCGAATTGTATAATACAAATAAAAAAGGAGGCCGAAGCCTCCTATAAATTTACTTTTTAAATCAGTGAATTACGCACTCTGGCAAGACGCTATTTTAGACTTTGAAAGCCATGACAAAATAGCGCAAACGATAACGAATGTTATCGACGCTGCAATGAACGAGAACGCTATTGAAGCAGTCATACCAAGGGCAATAAAGCCGACGCATGAAACAAGCGCGACTGATAATGCATAAGGTAGCTGTGTTGATACGTGATCAATGTGGTTACAACGTGCACCCGTCGATGACAAGATAGTCGTATCTGAGATTGGTGAACAATGGTCACCGAATACCGCACCAGCTAAAACCGCACTCAGCATCGGTAGCATTAGCGCTACGTCTGTTGCGCCAGCCATGTCTCCAGCGATTGGAAGCATGATGCCGAACGTACCCCATGAAGTACCTGTTGAGAACGCCATCAGGCCAGACAACAAGAATAGGATAACTGGGAGCCAATGAGGGTTGATATTGCCCTGCGCCATTGTCGAAAGGTAAGTACCAGTCTTCATATCACCGATAACAGAACCAATGGTCCAGGCAAATACTAAGATTAGAATCGCACCAAACATAGACTTAGCACCAATCCAAAGTGTACGTGCGATCTCAGCCATTGGTAGACCTTGCTTCACAACAGTAAACAGTGCAACTGCTAAGCCAAGCAAGCTACCGTAGATTAGTGATGTACCTACATCTGTATTTTCAAAAGCACCAAGAAGCGCAAACTCCTTACCATCAGCAGCCAATGCTTGGCCACCCGTGTAAAGCATTGAAGCGATAGTCGCGATAATCAGCGTCACGATAGGAAGTATCAAATCTGACACTTTACCCTTTTCACTTTCACGGATATCTAGCTCTTCGTTTAGGTCATGCGCTTCTTGCGAGTCATTTTCTTTGTCTTTATCAAAGCCACGACCTTGCGATGCAGAGATCTCATGCTCACGCATTTTACCAATATCAAGACCAAACCACGCAACAGCGAACACCATTAGCAGCGCAAAAACGGCGTAGAAGTTCATTGGAATAAGACGAACATATGCGCCAAGAGCCGAATACTCTGTGATCCCATGTGAGACTAAGATCCCGCCAATAATAGTAATAATGTAAGCACCCCAGCTAGAAGCAGGCATAATTACACACATTGGAGCAGCGGTTGAGTCTAGAATGTACGCAAGCTTAGCGCGAGACACATAAAAGCGATCGGTTACTGGGCGAGAGATCGCACCAACAGCAAGGCTATTAAAGTAATCATCGACAAAAATGAATACGCCTAAAAAGGCGGCAAGAAGTTTGGAGCCGCGTTTACTCTTCACTCGAGATTGTGCCCATTCAGCAAAAGCACGAGTACCGCCAGATAGCGTTAATAAAGCTGTTGTCATACCTAATAAGATTAGGAAACCAACAATGCTCATGTTCCAAGTGTTAATTCCGCCATCTTCAATAAAGACAGAAGAAACTTGAGAACTGACGTAACCTGCGGTGTCGCTGATAGACCAGCTATTAAGTAGCACCGCACCTAGCACGATACCTACACCCAAGGAAACTAATACACGTCGAGTCAAAATCGCCAAAGTCAAAGCGACAATAGGTGGCAATAATGAAACAGGAGAACTAGAAAAATCTATTAAATTCATGATCTTCAAAAACCAAAGTTTGGCTAGAGATCTACTGCAGACAAGTCACGTAGCATACGATACGTGCTCATGTTGAACTTAGCGACAGGGAAGCGAACACTCCACCCAACCCTACAGTAGCGCTCCATAGTTTAATGTGAATATATACTATGGCAGTGTTGTTCCTTTCAGATACAACCCCAGCAAGTAACTTTGATGAGTTACTTACTTCGGCAATCTTCGCCTTCCACTATTATTCATTGGCATCACCCCAATAATAGCTACTCTTCGAGACCGCGCCTCTACGGCAACAACAAACAATTAACCACTAACTGTACAAATTAACAACAAATTGTCTGCAATATTGCATCAGGTGGCAGCCATTGTACTTATGATGAGAGTCAATGCAACACATCAAACTAAATTAAACAAATAAATAATGACTGAGATAATTTATAAACCTTGCCTACTTCCATAAGTTTTGTGCAACTGAAATCACATCAATCATGTTATTTATGAAACATTATTACTACCTTAGAAATATCATGGTTTATCTTATATCAATAAATTAAGGATATATGACACACCATTAAAGATGGATGCTTCATATTTTTAAGTAATAACTCAAATTTTTTTATAAAAAACCAAGCTGTCACTCTCTCTATACAATAATGATTGTTGATTTTAGTTCTCATCTAATAATGATTTATTTCGAGTGTAATAATATTAATTGCTTTAAAAAATAGTCAAATTTAAACAAAATCTTGATTTAGCATTTGCACATAAGGAAAAGATAAAGTTAAATATAAGGACTCTTTGTTTATTTATAGATTGGCATTATTTAATCGTAACGATAAAAAGTGCCCAACACATTAACCTTTTAATAGGAATCGTTATGTCAGAGCTGACTAAAACCCTTCTAAATATCCGTAGCCTTCGTGCATTTTCTCGTGAGCTGACTCTAGAACAATTGGAAGAAGCTCTAGATAAACTCACTACTGTCGTAGATGAGCGTCGTGAAGCAGAAGAAGCAGAACGCGCAGCACAAGCAGAGCAAGAAGCTAAGCTTGCAGAGATTGCTGAGAAAATCGCTCAAGACGGTATTGACGTAGAAGCACTTATTACTGCGCTATCTGGCGAAACTAAGACGAAAGGCAAAGCGAAGCGCGCACCTCGCCCTGCTAAATACAAATACACAGATTCAAACGGTAATGAGAAAACTTGGACTGGCCAAGGTCGTACACCTTCGGCGATTCAAGAGCAACTTGATGCAGGTAAATCTCTGGATGAGTTCCTAATCTAGATCCGTGCTATTTTTAAAAGGCTCCCATAGGGAGCCTTTTTTATTTAAACCATTACAAATAAAAAAGGCACATTTCTTAATGTGCCTTTTACTTTAGTTACAGAATAGTTAATTAAACCGCTTCGTATTAACGTTCCCAGTATGCTTCTTCTAGGCTATCTTCTCGCTCAGGAAGTCCGCGCGACAATCGTGGTGAATGTTGCACGAGAACTTCGTAGCTAGCACGGTTTGCGTATTTGCAGACTTGAGAAAAAGAAGAGTAAGTTAAATACTCGTTACTGTGCTTGCTTGAATTAGGCACATTTTCTTTATGGTATTTATTTGCTGCCATATCATGAAGAACAGCAGATAACGCAGCATCACCTGCGCCATTTGTATTCTTAATTTTTTCTGGGCCACCCATATATGGCGAGATATGCGAGTACACTTTTATTGGCGTCTCGCATGAGTCTTTTTTCGCCGGACGACTGAATTCATAACGATTAAATTCAGCAATTGACCCTGGAAGTAATGGCAAAGAAGTTTCGCGCTTCGCGCTATCTTCCGTATACCCAGCCATAAATAGACCTACAGGACCCGCCGTGCACAATACTAGATCAGCCCACTCCAATGTTTTATCAGACGCAGCAAGTGGATCAGATTCCCCCGTCAGTGCTTCTGCTTCATCTTCATTCATCGCAACGACTGAAACGTTATCTCTAATGAATTCTTGCCAATATTTAGGGTCATCTTGAATAACAAACTTTGTGCCTAAAGTCAGAACAACAGGCACATCATTCTTTTTCGCGTACTCAATTGCTTTCATTGTTGCTTCCGGCATTGGGTCGCCGTCTTTGCAACGTACTAGATATGACGTCAGTACAAGTGCTGATGCATTTTTAAAGATTTTCTCTGGAATGCTATCAGGATGGAGTTGGTTCATTTGCCCTTCGCTGATAGCAAAAGTACGTTCACCGTCTTCTGTGATAAGAGCAAAACAACGGCCAATTGCACCATCTACACCTTGTAGGTAGTTCAAGTCCATGCGGCTTGATGTATTACAAAGATAACGGTAACCGTAGCTGCCAATCTTAATATCCTGGCTCATCACTCCAAGTAGTGTGGAGCGGTCATCCGCTAGCACGGAGTAGTTATGTAGCGTGTTACCAATTGTACCGCCCGCATACTCATTGGTAATCAAGTTCTCTTCTTTCAGTTGCTGGTATAACTCTTCTGCTCTTTCGTCATCGATAACCAGAGAGTGACCTTTACTCAGACCGTACTTTTCAATCACATCCGTTGTAACTTTTGCTTCAATATCAACCAAGGTTTGGTCAATACCAATGATGTGAGTGCGCGTCATCTTCTTGCTTTCTTGTGCTTGGCTCACCAGCGGGTCACGAGCATGAACAGGAAAATAGTGCTTCGATTTGCGTTGTCCAGGAAATTTCATATTGTCAGTCTGAGTAAGGGGATGAAAAGGAGAGCGGATTCTATACCGCTAATAATAAAGCAGCAATAAAAGCGATTATAGCAAACGTTTGCTGACAGCTTTTTTCTTTTAGGTGGCTTATTCACCTTCCATAAAGCTGAGATCTGGTAGTTGCTCAAGGTGCTCGCTATAACGCTTTAGGTTGAACTCACCTTCATTCTTCATTACATCAAAAATCTCAATTGACATCGCACATGCCATCATCGCAACCGCATCTTCACGTGGTGTGCCTGTCATCATTAAACGCATAAGGGTTTCTTTTACTTTAAGCGGGTTGCCATCTTCGAGCTGATTTTCAACAATTTCAATCAACTCACTTTCTTGCATAAATTGGTTTTCTTCTGTCATTTGGTGTTTCCTCTTGGATTTTGGCCAACTATGCCATATATACCTCTTCTATACTTGCGAAATTACTCGTTCGAATCTTTGTTGAAGAAAAATCCAGCGAAACGAATTGTGATTTCGATCTCGGATCTGTCACCGGTCTGTGGATTCTGATAGAATCTGCATCCCGTTTATTTAAGTGGTGTTTAGTAATGTCTGATAACAGCCAAAAGAAAGTCATCGTCGGTATGTCCGGCGGCGTTGATTCATCTGTTTCCGCGTATCTTCTAAAGCAGCAAGGCTACCAAGTAGAAGGCCTTTTCATGAAGAACTGGGAAGAAGATGACAACGAAGAATATTGTACAGCGGCAGAAGATCTTGCTGACGCTCAGGCAGTATGTGACAAGCTAGGCATCCACCTACACACTATCAACTTTGCTGCCGAATACTGGGATAACGTATTTGAGTACTTCCTTGCTGAATACAAAGCTGGCCGTACTCCGAACCCTGACATTCTTTGTAACAAAGAAATCAAGTTCAAAGCATTCCTAGAATTCGCTGATGAAGTACTTGATGCTGATTACATTGCAATGGGCCACTATGTGCGTCGCTCTTTCCCAGAAAATGGTGAAAAACCACAGATGCTGCGTGGTCTAGATGGCAACAAAGATCAAAGCTACTTCCTGTACACATTAAGCAACGAGCAAATCGCACGTAGCCTATTCCCTGTTGGTGACCTAGAGAAGCCAGAAGTACGCCGCATTGCTGAAGAGCAAGATCTAATCACGGCGAAGAAGAAAGACTCTACTGGTATTTGTTTCATCGGTGAACGTAAGTTTACGGAATTCCTGGGTCGCTACCTTCCAGCTCAGCCTGGTAATATCGAGACTCCAGAAGGCGAAGTGATTGGTCAACACCAAGGCCTGATGTACCACACACTTGGTCAGCGTAAAGGTCTACACATTGGTGGCCGTAAAGGCGGCGGTGGTAACGAGGACCCATGGTTCGTTGGTGAGAAAGATCTAGAACGTAACGTTTTGATTGCCGTTCAAGGTAAAGACCATCCAATGTTGAAATCAGAAGGTCTACTTGCATCACAACTTCACTGGGTAGATCGTGAGCCAATTCGCGATGTTATGAAGTGCACAGTGAAAACTCGTTACCGTCAGGAAGATATTCCTTGTACAATCATCCCTATCGATGATGAAAACATTAAAGTTATCTTTGACGAGCCACAAATTGCTGTAACTCCAGGTCAATCAGCAGTGTTCTACAAAGGTGACGTGTGCCTAGGTGGCGGCATCATCGAGCAACGCATTAAATATTCTCAAGCTTAGGAGTCGTTACGTGGCGAATACACTTTATGACCGTACTATCGCTTTCGCTGGGATTTGCCAAGCTGTTGCTTTAGTTCAACAGGTAGCGAGAAACGGACATTGTGATCAAGATGCTTTTGAAACATCAATCAACGCTATTTTGAGCACTAACCCTGCTAACACAGTTGGCGTATTCGGTCGCGAAGCCGATCTAAAGCTCGGCCTAGAATGCTTGGTTAAAGGGATTGATAGCACACCATCAGGCAGTGAAATTACTCGTTACATTATTAGTTTAATGGCGTTAGAACGTAAGTTAAGCTCTCGAAACGATGCTATGTCTCAGCTTGGTGATCGTATTCAAATGGCCAAGCGTCAGTCAGAGCACTTTGAGCTACTAGACGATCAAATGATCAGCAATTTAGCGAGCATCTATCTGGATGTCGTTAGCCCTATTGGCCCACGCATTCAAGTAACGGGCACGCCATCTGTACTGCAGCAGACGGCAAGCCAACACAAAGTTCGTGCGCTGTTGTTATCTGGCATTCGTAGTGCAGTTCTTTGGCGTCAAGTTGGTGGTAAGCGTCGCCACCTAATCTTCGGGCGCAAGAAGATGGTAGAGCAAGCACAAATCCTTCTTGCTCGTCTGTAGTAAAATATCAAGTAAGCAGCTCGCGTTTATCGCGAGCTCATTTTTTTCGACTAAAACAAATCTCGCGCAAACGTTTGCGCAATATTCGTGACAATTGCCACAGTTATTGGTATAAAGCTCACGAAATTTAGAAACCCAATTCAGGAGAACATCATGGAACTGTCAGCATTGACTGCTGTTTCACCAGTAGACGGCCGTTACGGAAGCAAGACAATTGCGTTACGCGAAATTTTCAGTGAATACGGTCTACTAAAGTACCGTACTATCGTTGAAATCCGCTGGCTACAAAAGCTTGCTGCTACTGCTGAAATTGCAGAAGTGCCAGCGTTTAGCGCAGAAGCAAACCAATTCCTAGACGACCTTGCTGCAAACTTCTCTGAAGAAGATGCACGCCGTATCAAAGAGATCGAGCGTACAACTAACCACGACGTAAAAGCGGTTGAGTACTTCCTAAAAGAGAAAGTAGCAGACGTTCCTGAACTGCACGCAGTAAACGAGTTCTTCCACTTCGCATGTACTTCTGAAGACATCAACAACACATCACACGCTCTAATGCTTAAAGAAGCGCGTGAGAACGTGATTCTTCCAGAAATCCGTAACCTAATCGACGCTATCAAAGCACTAGCAGTGGAATACCGCGACATTCCTCTTCTATCTCGTACACACGGTCAGCCTGCTTCTCCATCTACTATGGGTAAAGAAATGGCAAACGTGGCGTACCGTATGGAGCGTCAATTCAAGCAAATCGAAAACGTTGAGATCCTAGCGAAAATCAACGGTGCAGTAGGTAACTACAATGCACACCTTTCTGCTTACCCAGAGCTAGATTGGCACAAGTTCTCTGAAGAGTTCATCACAGAGTCTCTAGGCGTAACTTGGAACCCTTACACAACTCAAATCGAACCGCACGATTACATCGCTGAGCTGTTCGACGCTATCGCTCGTTTCAACACTATCCTGATTGACTTCGACCGTGACGTTTGGGGTTACATTGCACTAGGCCACTTCAAGCAAAAAACTATTGCTGGTGAGATCGGTTCTTCAACAATGCCTCACAAAGTTAACCCAATCGACTTTGAAAACTCAGAAGGTAACCTAGGTCTTGCGAACGCTGTATTCGGCCACCTAGCACAGAAACTGCCTATCTCTCGTTGGCAACGTGACCTAACTGACTCAACGGTTCTACGTAACCTTGGTGTTGGTGTTGGCTACGCTATCATCGCTTACACTTCGACACTTAAAGGCATCAGCAAGCTAGAAGTAAACCGTGAAGCGCTTCTTGCTGAACTAGACAAGAACTGGGAAGTACTAGCTGAGCCAGTACAAACCGTTATGCGTCGTTACGGCATCGAGAAGCCATACGAGAAGCTGAAAGAGCTAACTCGTGGTAAGCGTGTAGACGGCGAAGCAATGCGTAACTTCATCGACGGTCTTGAGCTTCCTGAGCACGAGAAAGCACGTCTGAAAGAGATGACACCAGCGAACTATATCGGTCAAGCAATCGAGCTGACAGATAAGCTGTAATACTCCTGTAACGACCAGATACTTAAAAGGTTGACGCGAAAGCGTCAACCTTTTTTAGTTAGGAGAGTTAGGTCGGGAGAAAATAATTTTAGTTATATGGAATGGATTATTAATTGAAGATCAGCCCCATTTGTTATGGCAGCTTTTGGAAGAACAAGGTTATTGTTCCTACTTCCACACCAAACTTTTTTATTTTCGTTAGATTGAAAACGTGTCTGTCATCCTGACGATAAAGCCAATCATCAAAAGCAACCGTCACTGATGAATCCTCCATTTGTAGCTCAAAGTCATATTGCCACTGTAGCGCATTGCCCTGCTCTTCCCCTGTTGCCACACCTATAATATCGTCTGCCTTACCTTCATAACGACCGTCTTCTAATCTAGTGATAACCCAAATTCGCTGGTCCACCTCTCCGTCATCAAACACGAAGTCTTCCACCAGCGTCAGCGTATCACCCGCTACAGTACCCACTATATCGACTTCAAAGCGACGCGTTTGCTGTCCGGTATAATCTTGCACCATCCCCCACGCCTTTATGTCGCCTTCGAAATAACCGAATACGTCAAAAGTCGGTTTAGAAGAGCGGTAATTATCAATGTCTGCGGAACATGCCGAAAGAAAAACAGCTGCCACTAAAGTCGCTGATTTAAAAATTCGTTTAAACACTATCTAACCTGCCCTATCAATTGTTTTCGGAGTTTCGGAAATTCTGTGTTGGGTGATAACCATATAGCCAAAAATGCATCGTTCATTCGTTCGTCTTCAATGATGCCAACGTTCTTTACTTGCACGTCCCCAACCTGCTTATAAAAAAGCTGACCAGATTTTCCATCTGTTAGATAAGTAAGCTCGTCACCTTTTTGAATATCAGGAAACATACGATCGAGCTCGCTGATCCAAGCTTTTCGATATGAGTCCGTAAAACCCAATTTCGCCCACTGCTCATCCGTCACATCAAGCAGCTGTTGCTTACTGATGTCTCTCTTGTAATTAATTTCCAACGCAAGGGGATGTGGCGATACGTCATCGCTTACGATGAACTTTCCATCAGGCGCTTTTAATCTTGAGTGATAAATATCGAAGATGAACCAAGTAAGTTGGGCTTCTCCAACAGTTTTCCATCCCTTCCAATTCGCAATGTTGCTAGCAGCTTCGCTGTTTCCAACAGGTTGAGCTTGCAGAGCAAAAGAGCCAGTTACTATTACCAACGCAAGCAGCCTAGTCAGTCTCTGAGTTAAGTCTCTCTTCAAGCTTTTCATTTCCGTACACCTTGAGTATCAAGAGCATCATGACGCACCATTCGACAAACAACATTGCCAGTGTAGCGCCAGTGCTAAATCCAAATTCAACGGCTTGGAGCTTATAGCCAGCAAAGTAGCTCGCTGTTCCTCCGAGTCCGCCTACTATTGATACGTAGGTTTTTGGGAAACGGTACAAAATTGACTTGACTTGATAGGCATACCAGGCGAACAGAATCCAAAGGCACAAAAGCCAAAGGGGTAACCATTGAGTGGCAAACATGAAAATTGAAAATTGCTGATTTAATGTATCAAGCACGAGACCAATCGTGGCGATAACACCAATACTTTTGAGCGAAGATGCGTCAGTTTTCAAACAATATAGTAGGGTTGCCAAAGTAAGGAATAACGTCACCCATTGCCATTGATAGGTTCCAAGCACCGCTGCAAACCAGCAGAGTTGGAACCATGTCGAAGCAAGAAACACCTTCATAACGAACTACGGGCGTTGAAACGTCATGTGAACGGCACTGATCGTGCGAGCCAAAAAGCCACCTTCACAGTAGCTCAAATAGTAGCGCCACATACGCACAAAGCGGTCGTCGTAGCCAAACGAGCGCACTTCATTCTCTGCTCGATTAAAACGTAAGTGCCATTCGTTCAGCGTCTTGGCGTAGTCCAAACCAATATCGAACAAGTCTCGCGTCACTAAGTCACTGTACTTTGTTGTTGCTTGGGTTAGTGAGGTTACCGACGGTAAAAAACCACCCGGGAAAATGTACTTTTGGATAAAGTCGACGTTGTTACTGTAGTAATCGTAACGCTGATCGGCAATCGTAATCGCTTGAATCGCCATCAAGCCACCAGACTTCAATAAAGACTCACAGACCTTAATGTACGAAGGCAGGAATTGTTTGCCCACAGCTTCAATCATTTCAATAGAAACGAGCTTGTCATAAGTGCCGGTTAAGTTACGGTAATCTTCTTTGAGTAGTGTGATTTTATCTTCTAAGCCACGCTCTTTGATTTTTTGCTCCGCGTACGCGTGTTGCTCTTCAGATATCGTTGTTGTGGTGACCTGACAGCCGTATTGTTCGGCCATGTAAATCGCCATAGCGCCCCACCCAGTGCCAATTTCAACAACATGATCAGTGGGCTTCAGCTCAAGTTGCTGACATAGACGATCCATTTTGTTGATTTGAGCCTGCTCTAGAGAGTCGTCCGCATGATTGTAAAGCGCCGACGAGTACAGCATATTGGTGTCAAGGAACGCTTCGTATAGGTTGTTACCCAAGTCGTAATGCGCATGGATATTTTTACGTGAGTTCTCTTCAGAGTTTCTGTTTGACCAATGACTGAACTTGTACAGTATTTTAGTCAACCAACTGCCTTGCTCTTCGAGTTTATCTAGAGCACGCATGTTAAGGGCCATCAGTTTCATTAATGAGGTTAAATCGGGGCTATCCCACCACCCATCCATATAAGCCTCACCAGCAGCAATACTGCCGCCCTGCAAGATCCGTGAATAAAAGCCTGGATGTTTTACCTCTATAGTAGCGACAACAGGTTGACCACTGTACTCCCCATTTGGCGCACTAAAACGCTCGCTTCGCTCTGTCGTTTCCGTCTTAAAACTTTCAATAACTGTTAAGCAGCCGATTTCCATTTTTTGCAGACATTGAAAAATAACTCCGCGAGCCGCTTTTTGCGTTGTCGTCAATTTACGCGGCAATGTCATAGAACTAGTATTTAACATGCAGAATTCTCCTTGTGCTTTTTATTTTTTTTGTCTGTTTTTTCAATATCGGCTTCTATTTCTTCATGCGTTGAATATTTAGGATGAGAATAAAAAGGTGCGCCTTTCACCCAAAGTTTTAATGCGTGCCAATAAATACCAACCATTACTTTTACCGTTTGTATTGGTGTAACGATCAAACACCTCAATAAGGTTTTGCTTGAAAGTGGCTTAGCTTTCATAACCATGGTGGCATCAAAGTGTTTCTCTCCTTTGTGACATTCAAGATGAATATTCAACTTGTCTGTCAAAGGCTTAATTCTCCAGCGGTAGAGTTGGTCAATCGGGTTGAATGGTGAAACATGGAATGCTTTATCTTGTTCCCAACCAAACTTTTCTTCTTCTTTATCTGCTGACACCACGTAGTAATGTCGTTCATTCCAAGGAGTGTTACTCACCTCTGCGAGGACATACTTCCATTCTCCTTCCGTGTTATAAACGTAGTAGAAATTAACGGGACTGAAATAAAGTCCTAGATAACGCAAGTGACAGACTGCGATTACCTTGCCGGTACAGCGAACACCTGTCAGTTCTTCAATTTTGCTGTGCACTGCCGACTTGACGCTACCTTCACCAATGTAATCACTGCGTTTGAAGCGTGCCCAATGCCACCAACGCGAACCAAAACCCCATACTTTTTTCTCTAAAGCATCGAGCTCGTCTACATCGATGGCGGGCATAAATAAAGAGTAGTTCAACTCATGATTCACAGGCGTGAATCGACGGTGACGAACGTTGCCTATAAACAATCGGCTGTTCATTTGGCTATCCATATCACGCTGCGCCTTTTTCGAAAGGAACCACATTTTGTTCGCGGTACTTTTCTTCTAGTTCTTTCACAACATCAAGCGCGCTACGCACGCCATCTTCATGAAAACCGTTGTACCAATAAGCGCCGCAGAACCAGGTACTTTGTTTGCCCTGTATCTCATCTTTGCGCTGCTGCGCTGCAATAGACTCAGTGGTGAATACTGGATGATGATAAGTGAACGAACGCAAGACTTTATTTGAGTTAATTTGCTCAGTACTGTTCAACGTTACACAAAACGTGTGCTCTGATTGAATATGTTGAAGAATGTTCATGTTATAAGTGAGCGAAGGGAGGCGTTGCTGTTCCTCTTCACTGCCTTCCAATAGGTAGTTCCATGATGCCCATGCTGCCTTACGTTTTGGTAGTACGGCAGAGTCGGTATGAAGAACAACTTCATTTGCTTGGTATGTCATATCCCCCAAGATTTCCTGCTCAATTGGGCTAATATCCTCTAGCATTCTCATTGCTTGATCACTGTGACAAGCAAAGATAACGTCATCAAACCAATGCGTTTCTCCGCGAACTTGAACGCCAACCCCTTTTTCGTTGCGAACCACTTTTTTGACAGGACTATTAAGACGAATACTCTCGGCAAAGCCTTTGGTCAATGGTGGAATGTATGAACGTGAACCACCTTTAATCACATACCATTGTGGCCGGTTAGTCACATCTAGCAGACCGTGGTTGAGGAAGAAACGTAAGAAGAACATAAGAGGGAATGCACGCATGTCAGCTAAAGTCGACGACCAAATCGCAGCACCCATCGGTAATATGTAGTTATCGGTAAAGAAAGCACTGAATTTGTGTTCATCAAGGAACTCACCTAACGTCTGAGAGTGCGAGGATTGCTCGCTAGCGAAGCGCTTGGCAAGTTTATTGAAACGAAGTATCTCGAAGATAAATCGATAAAATTTAGGGTTTGCCCAGTTGCGTTTTTGAGCGAACAATGTCGACACTGTGTGGCCGTTGTACTCTAGTCCGTTCCCATCGTTTCTGACACTGAAGCTCATTTGAGTCGGCAGACCTTCAACGCCAATCTCGCTCATCATTTTAATGAAATTAGGGTACGTACGGTCGTTATAGACGATGAACCCAGTGTCTATCGCGTATTCTCTACCATCAAGGCTCACATCAACGGTTGCAGTATGGCCACCGATGTAATCGTTCGCTTCAAAAAGCGTTACATCATGTTCTTTATGCAAGTAATAACCACAAGTAAGGCCAGAGATTCCCGTTCCCACAATCGCTATCTTCTTTCTTCCTGCTGTTTTCATTTTTATTCCTTCTTATGATACGAGTTTAGCAGTTAGGCGAGCTTGCCAACTGTATGGAAGTAACGAGATAAAACGTAAAATACTGGTAAATCTCGCTGGGAAATAGATATAGGTCTTGTTGGCGGCTAACTGCTTCCTGATAGAGTCCGACGCTTGCTGAGTAGAAATGATCATTGGCATTTCGAAGTCGTTTTTGTCAGTCAACGGCGTTTCAACAAAACCAGGAAACACCGTTACCACTTTGATCCCTTTCTTTTTCAAGTCGACGGCGAGCGTGCGTGCAAAATAACTGACTGCCGCTTTGGATGCGCCGTAAGCTTCTGCACGAGGCAGTGCCACTTCTGATGCGATAGAGCCAACAATAACAATGCGGTGCCCTCTCTCTAAATGTACTTGGCAGCCTTCAACGCAGTTGGCAACACCGACAACATTTACGTTCATCACACGCGCCATGAGTTTCGCGTCGACCACTCCCTCATCCATGTACTCACAATCGCCTGCGTTAAAAACCCATGTGTTTGGCGTAAAGGGCAAATTAGAGAGCGCCTGCTGAGTTTCCTCATAATTTGTCACATCAAACTGCAATGTATGAATTTTGGAAGAAACTGCCTCCAGTTCTGCAAGAACATCTTGATTCCGACCACAAGCAATCACATTCCATTCTGAGGTCGCGTAATCTAGGGCAAGCTGTCTTCCTATTCCGGAGGTGGCGCCTGTGATTAAAATGGTGTTGTTCATTGTCCTAACCTCTGCTTGATGGTTTTAACGACTGAACCAAGTAATGGTAAATGCTCATAGAGCATCTCTCCGAGATCAAAATAGTCTCGGTGATAAATGACCTGACCTTCGCTAAATTTGAGGTGCGAAACACCATTGACGAGAATAGGCGCACCCTTCTGAAGTTTGGGATGCTGAAGGTCCATTGTCCAAGTTAGGAAGCCTGTATCTCCGACTTGTTGATGCTCATGGATTACAAAATCACAACTGATGACGTTGGCATATAATGAGGTGAAATAATCCGAAAGTGCTGGCCATCCTTCTAAACGATGCGCTGCGTCCTCAAATACTACATCTTGGTGATATATATCCTTAAGCAGATGTAAGTTCGCTTTGTTGAGCTTTTGATAGATATTGCCAACAGACTGTATGTCCATTTTTTACTCCTACACGCCCATTAAGTTGTACAAAATTATTATATGTACAAGATAGTTCATTCCTCCAAAGTTGTACAAAAATAATTTTGTATAACTTTATTTCTGTAAGTAGTACGTGATGAAGTTCGCACGCGATCAATCGGCGAAAAAAAAGGCTTGGTCAAAACCAAGCCTTTTCAGCAGATTAACAATTATTTAAGTAGGAACAATTAGTATTGCTGGCCTCGCAACGCTGCAATACGTTTATCTAGCGGAGGGTGGCTCATTAGTAGCTCAGTCAGCGACTGCTTGCCATTGATACCAAACGCCATCATGGTGCCATCCAGTTGAGATTCATGACTCACCTTCAAACGCTCTAGAGCCGCAATCATTTTTTCTTTGCCAACGAGGCGCGCAGCACCTGCGTCCGCGTGGAATTCGCGATGACGGCTGTACCACATAGTCAAGAAGCTAGCTAGGAAACCAAATACCAGTTCAAGCACCATGGATACGCCAAAGTAAACCATCATATTTGTACCTTGGCCTTCTTCATCATCGTTCGATGCCACGATATTGGCAATAAAGCGTGATAGGAAGATAACAAACGTGTTCACGACACCTTGCATCAACGTCATCGTGACCATATCACCATTTGCAATATGGCTCACTTCGTGTGCAAGTACTGCCTCTGCCTCATCACGAGTCATATTGTGTAAAAGACCAGTAGAAACTGCGACAAGAGAGTCATCTCGTTTTGCACCTGTCGCAAATGCATTGATATCTGGTGAATCATAAATAGCCACCGTTGGCATACCAATACCCACTTGTTGAGCTTGACGACCCACAGTTTCGACTAACCAATGCTCCGTTTCGTTGCGCGGGCTTTCAATGACCATACCACCAACCGAGCGTAGTGCCATACCCTTTGACATCATCAACGAAATAAATGCGCCACCAAAACCAAATACAGCAGCCATTACAAGTAAACCTGACAGACTGCCTGGTTGCATTCCAGTTACAGCGTAAACAATATTCAGAACAACACTAAGCACTAGCACGACAGCTAGGTTAGTTGCTAGGAATAACATAATTCGCTTCATTACTTTTCTCCGAGGAAGCTTATCGTTTTTTTAAAACGGATTGTTATAAGGAACAAATGGTAATCGCTATAAAAGCCAATTCCGTTGATTTTCATGTTCCGTGCGTTATAGATATAGTCTATCCGCGATAAAAACAAGGTTAAGCAATAAATTGCAACATTTGTTTTCGGGACTGAAATATTTGATTCAAGCGATTTCAAAACATGCTTTGGTAGGAGCTGGAACCTCCGTTCATATACATTTATCAAAATGATAAAATAAGCTCTGAGCTACCCATCATCTATTGATAGATGATCTTGGTGTTAAATCTATCACCTCTTCGCAACTTAGCTAGAAATTTTTTAATAGACCAAAAACAGTACGTTAGCTCTGCTATAGACTTTGGTCTTATTGTGCGGCCACATGGACATGCTAAATTCGAATGAGATGAACAAAACAGAGCCACTCTAAGTACATTGCAAAAAGTGCATTGGGTGAGCTCAAAAACTCCATGTATTGAGGGAAAAACCATGGTAGAAACTAACGACTATCAAATGGCTATTGATTTACTACGTTGTCACCTAGGCATCTCAGAGGACGAGGCAAAGCAACAACTTGGTATTTCAACCGATCATCATATGTCTCAGCGTGTTGCAGAAACACAACAAGCATTGATGGGGCTCAGCCAAGATAAGTAATCTGACTTTTTAGGTTACACCAACAAGAAAGGGCTGCATTGCGCAGCCCTTTGGGTTTTTTAGTCTTTTATCCTAAACACCATTAGTCAGTGTTTAGCAACGGCTCTACATTAATGTACTTGCCTAGCTCTTTGCGTTTAGCACTTGGAATATATGGAATTTCCCCAAGCTTAGGTGCATCGATACGTGCTTCTAGCATCTCGATAATGTCAGCGTAGTGCTCTGTGCCAGGGTTGACGCGGTTTGCCACCCAGCCAACAAGATTCAAACCATCCGCTTTAATACTCTCCGCTGTGAGTAAAGCGTGGCTCAAACAGCCTAATTTAATGCCAACCACCAGTACAACAGGTAACTGCTCTTCTTTTACCCATGTAGATAAACAGTCCGTATCGGATACTGGCACACGCCAGCCTCCAGCACCTTCAACGAGAACAACATCGGCTTGCTGCTTATGTTGAGCCAGTTTTTGACTCAGAACATCGTAACTTATTTCGACATGTTCATGCTTCGCTGCAATGTGGGGAGAAGCAGGCAACTCTAAAGCGTATGGGTTCACATCATCATAGGCCACATCGAGTGTTGCGGCGTCTTGTAAGTGTAAAGCATCAGAGTTACGCCATCCCGCTTCAGTCTTGTCACTCCCTGCTGCCACTGGCTTATAACCAATAGTATTTAGTCCTTTTGCTGCAATCGCTTGCAAAATGGCTTTAGACGCTACCGTCTTTCCAACATCAGTATCCGTACCAGCAATAAAAAAAGCATCAATCATAGATGTATTACTCCAAAACAAACCTGATAACTTGCAGGTAGAAGACCTTGATCGTTTTTAAACGCTTGGTACGCATGCTCAACTTGCAACAAAGTCTCGCGACTAGTTAAACCGTGTGAGCGCCCGCTTACGTGATTTGCACCTATACCTTTGAGGTCACGCATAACTGAAAATGCAGAGTCGTACCAAACTGTGATGGTGGTCAAGTCTAGTTGATGGCTGTCACATCGAGATTGCGCTAACGCAATTTTTACCTGATTGAGCGTTAGAAAGTTATTGACGTGTTGATATGCATCAATTTTTTCCCATGATGCACGCAGCTCATACAGTGATCCATCAACCAGTGTAGAGAACCACGCTTTCCCACCATTTTTTAGCACGCGGCGCACTTCTTTTAGTGGGTAACTTAAATCTGTACACCATTGCAGCGCTAAACTTGAAAACACGTAATCGAAGCTATCATCGTCAAATGGTAAGTTTTCAGCATCAGCAACTTGGTAGTGCATTCGTACTGCACCACAACGCTGCTCTGCTTTATCTAACATGGCTTGAGAGATATCGCCGCAGACTACTTCCGCACCGCGTTGTTGAAGTAGTTGGGAGAAATAACCCGTGCCACAACCTAAATCCAATACACGTTTTCCCGTCAAGTTTTCAGGAAGTTTATCAAGCAGCTGATGCCCGACATCACGTTGAAAAGCCGCATGTTTATCGTATGTTTCTGCTGCTTTACCAAACGAAGAGGCAATCGCGTCTTTATCTTGATGGAAACTCTCTAACGCGAGCGTTTGCGCTAATGCGGTAGTTGCATTATCCATTACAGCGCTCCTAATGCTTGCTTCAATGCCATTGAAAGCGTTTTAACTTGTTCGTTGGTGTGATTGGCAGTGAGTGTGATTCGAAGGCGAGACGTCCCTTTAGGCACCGTCGGTGGTCGAATAGCGGTAACCCAAATGCCGTTTTGGCGACAAGCGCTCGCAACCTGCAAAGCCAGTTCAGATTCACCAATCACAAACGGCTTAATCGAAGTCTGAGTCTCAACAAAGCCCTCCAGATCGCTGAGGCAGTCTCGATACACTTCACTAAGCTCTGAAAGCTTTTCACGTCGCCAAGACTGCTCTTGAACGATAGAAACCGCATGCGTTAGCGCATAGGCTTGTGCCGGAGGCATCGCTGTGGAATACACATGGTGACGAGCAAACTGAGTTAAAAAGTCCCCCGTTGCGTGGTCACATAAAATAGCCGCGCCAGACATACCAAACGCTTTGCCGAAAGTAACGATCAGTATCTCGGGTTTAACCGTTGCCAACTCACAAGAACCACCACCGGATTGACCAAGAACGCCAATACCATGAGCGTCATCGACAGCAAACCATGCATTGTGGCTATCAACGACAGCAGCGATATCGCTAAGCGGCGCACAGTCGCCGTCCATGCTGAATACCCCTTCAGTCACAACTAGATGGTTGTCTTCGCTATTAATCAGCGACTTTAGGTGCTCGATGTCATTGTGTTTGAAGCGCTTCATCTTAGCTGGTGATAACGCCCCCGCTTCCATCAGTGAGGCATGGTTCAAACGGTCTTGGATCAATACGTCTGATTTTTCCAACAAGGTGAACAACAAGGCTTGATTAGCACTGAATCCAGAACCAAACAGAATTGCTCTGTCGTAACCCAACCATTCGGTCAGTGCGGCTTCTAAATTGCTGTGCGCGGCACTAAAGCCAGTCACCATCGGTGATGCTCCACTGCCACTACCATATACGCTTAAACCTTGCTGCCAAGCCCGAACAAGCGCTTGGTCATTAGCCAATCCCAAATAATCATTACTTGAGAAATTAATGTAGCGTCTACCTTCGTGTTCCAAAACGGACTGGTTACCGGCAAACACCACATTCATAGAACGATTCAACCCTTGCGTTTTACGCTCAGCAAGGGCGGACTCGATACGAGATTTAAACGCTGGCATCGTAGAAAAGGTCGTCTTTTGTCGGACGGGCAGCAACGCGCTCTACGACGCGATCGAGTAACTCGTTTTCTTCGATTTCATCAGGCTTTTGAGACACCTCTTGGCTGTTAATACCGAGCTTGTTGAACAGCATCATGTCTTTGTCTTCTGAAGGGTTTGGCGTGGTCAGAAGTTTGCAGCCATAGAAGACGGAGTTTGCACCCGCCATAAAGCACAGCGCTTGCATTTGTTCGTTCATGTTTTCACGACCAGCGGATAAACGAACGGCTGATTGAGGCATCATGATTCGTGCAATCGCAATCAGGCGAATGAAATCGAATGGCTCAACATCATCCACTTCTTCCAGTGGTGTGCCCTTCACCTTCACGAGCATGTTGATTGGAACGCTTTCAGGGTGTACCGGTAAGTTCGCCAATTCAACCAATAAACCAGCTCGGTCGTTAGCACTTTCACCCATGCCGATGATGCCACCAGAACAGATCTTCATGCCAGCATCACGCACGTGAGACAAAGTATCTAAACGGTCTTGGTAAGTACGTGTGGTAATGATGTTGCCGTAAAACTCAGGAGAGGTATCTAGGTTGTGGTTGTAGTAATCCAGACCTGCGGTTGCCAATTGCTTTGCTTGATCTGGCGTCAGCATGCCTAATGTCATACACGTTTCTAAACCCATGCCCTTCACGCCTTTGATCATGTCGGTCAAATGCGGCATATCACGCTCTTTCGGGTTTTTCCATGCGGCGCCCATACAGAATCGAGTAGAACCAGCATTTTTGGCTTTTTGCGCAGCATCGAGTACGCGTTCTACTTCCATCAGGCGCTCTTTTTCGATGTCTGTGGTGTAACGAGCACTCTGAGGACAGTATTTACAATCTTCTGGACAAGCACCTGTCTTAATCGACAGAAGCGTGCTTACTTGAACATGGTTGGTTTGTTGATATTGACGATGTACAAGCTGCGCTTCGAATAGGAGATCCATGAATGGTTTTTCCATGAGATCGCGCACTTCAGCATGCGTCCAGTTATGACGAACTTCCACGTGTATTCCTTTAGTCACTTTTGTTGTTGTGTTGACAGTCTACTGAGTCTCGATAAACTGTCAACACAACACAAAAAACAAAGTTTACATCTGTTTATTTTTTAATCTTAATTGTTATTGGAATCGCACATGGATCTCGCCTTCGACCGCCAGCATATCTGGCATCCTTATACTTCGACATTGACACCTCTGACCTGCTACCCAGTGGCATCGGCAAATGGTGTTCACATTAAATTGGAAGACGGTACTGAGCTGGTCGACGGCATGTCTTCTTGGTGGTCGACGATCCACGGCTACAACCACCCGCATTTAAATCAAGCCGCTCACCAGCAAATCGATCAGGTCTCTCACGTGATGTTTGGCGGGATTACCCACCAGCCAGCAATCAGTTTGTGTAAGAAGCTATTGTCCCTTGCACCAAATAACCTTGAACATGTATTCCTTGCCGATTCAGGCTCCGTTGCCGTAGAAGTCAGCTTAAAAATGGCACTGCAATATTGGCATGCAAAAGGCGAACGCCGACCGAAGTTTCTTACTTTGCGACACGGTTATCACGGCGACACCTTTGCGGCTATGTCGGTTACCGATCCTGATAACTCAATGCACTCTCTTTACAAAGGCTTTTTGCCTGAGCATATCTTTGCGGAGTCACCAACTTGTGGTTATTGGGATGAATGGAAGCCAGAGGACCTTACTGACTTCGAGCACAAGATTGAAACGCACCATGAAGAACTTGCTGCGGTGATCCTAGAACCTATTGTTCAAGGCGCAGGCGGCATGCGCATCTACCATCCAGAATTTCTCAAAGGCGTGCGTAGGCTTTGCGACAAATACGGCTTGTTATTGATTGCAGATGAGATCGCTACCGGATTTGGTCGTACCGGTAAGTTGTTTGCCTGCGAACATGCAGACATTCAACCAGACATTCTGTGTGTCGGGAAAGCACTCACTGGCGGCTACATGACCCTCTCTGCGACTCTGGCGAGCAAACACGTAGCAGACACCGTTTGTGGTGGTGATGCAGGCTGTTTTATGCACGGTCCAACCTTTATGGGGAATCCACTCGCCTGTGCTGTTGCCACCGCAAGTTTGGAATTGATTGAGCGAGGTAATTGGCAGCAACAAACCCAACAAATTGAAACGCTGTTTTCTGAGTTACTACCAAAACTTGAAGAATACGAGTTGGTGAAGAACACCCGTTGGCTAGGTGCCATTGGCGTAGTGGAGACGCATCGCCCTGTGAATATGGAAACCATCCAAGCCTTGTTTGTTGAACACGGAGTTTGGATTCGTCCATTTGGCAAACTGATTTATATGATGCCGCCGTTCATCAGCAAGCCGGAAGATATTGAGAAGCTAGTTAACGCGATTGATGCTGCGTTGCAACGTAAAGACTGCTTCGCTTCATAGTCCAATTCAATACGAAAACGGTTTGAGTATGAGACTCAAACCGTCTCATTATTTATTAGAACAGTAAAGTTATCGGAGTTGACTGTCTTTACTCGCTCGTCGATTGAACAATGCTTGGCGTTGAGACACCAATTCGATTGTTGACTGACATTCGATACACAAACGAACGCCTTTCATAGCAAAACGACGTGCTTCTGGGATCTCATCACCACACTCATCGCAATAATGGGCGCTTTCACCCCTTGTGATACTGCCACGAACACGGGAAATCTCGTCGTCTATTGTGTTTTGAATTTGTTGGCTGACGCTATCGTCATTTGCCCACCCTACGGCCATAAGCCCTCTTCGTTACTTGAATGAGAAAATCTACTTACCGTGGTAAGGTGGATGATTATATCGATTACAAATAACAAGATAATTAGGATAAATTCGAAAACACTATTACGTTTTAGTAATAATTACTCTGTAATCGATTATTCGGCACTCTCATGGAAAAGCAATGCAAGGTTACTCATACTCCCTTCCTCACATTCAAAGTACTGCGTTTGCTCAGGCTCTCTCAAAGTAACACTGAGTATTTTCTCTACCTCACCAAACTCCTCGCTAAAGTACTCACTGACTAATATGACGCGCTCACCAATACTAAATTCCAGTGACTTCTCATCTACCAACGCTCGATGATACTGGTCTAATTTAAAGTCCTTTACAGCTAAGGTTCTTTCAATACTGCTCCCCCCTAAGTTAAGCTCCGACAGTAGAACCTGACTGTTTATATTTTCTATTGATATTTCTAGACGGTTAGGATGTGAAGCATCACACTTAAATAGCGCAGTATTAGTGTGGCTGGAAGCACAAGCAGATGAACTAAAAATAAGTCCAAGCAAAGAAATGTTACGCAGCATTTTTAATCGAAGCATATTTTTTGTAAGCCTTTTCTAATTTGACGTCGTATTGATTTTTCTGATACTCAGAACCATTGTAACCACGAGCAAAGGCAGCCCAATTTTTATCTCTTATATGTTCACCTAAGCCAGACTTTTGGATAAACGTAACAAAAGCCTCAAGTTGTTTCTTCTCTGACTCGAATACAGCTTTAACAAAGGATTCAGCGGTAACATGACCAGCTAACTTGAAATTAAAGCCCATAATTTGGAAACGTCCCCAAGATGCGGAGCGGATTGCTGCATTTGAATTCAGTTCAATCGCTTTATTTAAACGTACGTATTCTGAGATACCACCAACATACAGACTTCGATTCCAATGCCGACTTGAAATACTTGGATGACTGTTATCGTAGGCTCTTGAAGTGAGTCTCGAAAATATATGAGCCTCAAACAAAATCTTTGGCTTACCATTGCTAAAGTAGGCTTCTCCTCGGCTCTCAACTTCCGCTACAGCTTTAATAGCAGCGACTTCGCATTCAAGGGTTTCAGCTACTTTGCGATAATCCAAGTCCGTCAACGCATCTCTTGAGCCAACCAAAGGTAACGTATATGCCACCGCAGTCTCAGGTGTTCGTTTTAAATAATCATTCAGCTTACGATGGCTTCTTCCATTCACATCTATCCTTCCATCTGGACGAACCATCCCAACAAGGCTTTTCTGAAAAGCTTTAATTGCGGCGACAGTCTTGGAGTTTTCCGGTCTAGAGCCTAGTTTCCCATCCACTTTAAGTTCCTTTACTCCCTTTAAAGAACCAAGCAATTGGTTAATAGACCTTTGTACCGTACGAATATCAGCATCCACATTTTTACCACCCAAGCCAACAGAGCCGCTTATTCTTATTGAAGCCATGAAAGTACCTCCTCTTTATCTTTTGGAGGAGCTTGTCACGCTCAATGAAGCTTAGAAAAATATCATTAGGGACTGGTTTTTATAATTTAGGCTAACTATGCAATACCTCATCCTACATTTACATAACAACGTATTTTCACTCGACGCAGATAACAAAAAACCCAGCACTAAGGCTGGGTTTTGGTGTTCTAGTGGTTAATGAATTAACCGATGTGCGTTGCGCCCGCCATGTACTTCTGAAGTACTGTAGGGATTGCAATACGGCCGTCTGCTTCTTGGTTGTTTTCTAGGATAGCAACCATTGTACGACCTACAGCTAGACCAGAACCGTTTAGCGTGTGTACAAGCTCAGGTTTCTTCTCGCCTTTACGACGGAAACGCGCTTGCATACGACGAGCTTGGAAGTCCCACATGTTAGAACATGAAGAGATTTCACGGTAAGTTTCTTGAGCAGGAACCCAAACTTCTAGGTCGTAAGTCTTACGAGCGCCGAAGCCCATGTCACCTGTACATAGAACCACTTTACGGTAAGGAAGCTCAAGAAGTTGTAGAACTTTCTCAGCGTGACCTGTTAGCTCTTCTAGTGCGTTCATTGAATCTTCTGGCTTAGTGATTTGTACTAGCTCAACTTTGTCGAACTGGTGCATACGAATCAGACCACGAGTGTCACGACCGTAAGAACCCGCTTCTGAACGGAAACATGGCGTGTGAGCTGTCATCTTAATTGGTAGATCCGCTTCGTCAGAAATCGTGTCACGAACTAGGTTCGTTACAGGTACTTCTGCAGTAGGGATTAGAGACAGTTTACGTGGCTCTTCGTCGTTTACTTTTTCCGCTAGAGGCTCTGTGTGGAAAAGATCTTTACCGAACTTAGGAAGCTGACCAGTACCGAATAGGCTGTCAGAGTTTACTAGGTAAGGTACGTACATTTCTGTGTAGCCGTGCTCTTCAGTGTGAAGATCTAGCATAAACTGAGCGATTGCACGGTGTAGACGAGCGAATTGGCCTTTCATCACGATGAAACGTGCGCCAGTGATCTTAACTGCACTTGCGAAGTCTAGACCGTCGCCCATTTCGCCTAAGTCAACGTGATCTTTCAGTTCGAAGTCGTAAGACTTTGGCTCACCCCAACGAGAGATTTCAACGTTGTCGTTTTCATCTTTGCCATCTGGCACTTCATCTGCTGGGATGTTTGGTACAGAAAGCGTGAATTCGTCTAGTTGAGCCATTACTTGCTCAAGTTCAACTTTCTTCGCATCAAGATCGCTACCTAGCGTACCGATTTGTTTCTTGATCTCTTCTGCGCCTTCTTTGTCGCCAGCCGCCATTTTTTGGCCGATTTGCTTGGAGATGGAGTTACGCGTGGATTGTAAATTTTCTACTTCTACTTGAATGGACTTACGTTGTTCTTCAAGTTTACGAATAGTATCTACGTCTAGCTTAAAGCCACGACGCGCCAGTTTAGCAGCTGTTTCATCCAGCTCTGTACGAAGTAATTTAGAATCCAGCATTGTTAATCCTATGCTTTTTGTTGTGAAATCACGCGCACTTTCCAAGCGTACGCGTTAAAAAAATTTACTGAACAAATGTATCCAAAAACGCCTACTTTTCATAGCGCTTTTGTGGGCTATTTGCGTCTAAAGTAGCCAAGTAATCTAACTTTTCGCCGATTTTGGTCTCTAGACCACGATTTGTCGGCTGATAGTACCTACGATCGCCCATTTCAGGTGGCAAATATTGCTCACCTGCTGCGTAAGCACCAGGCTCATCGTGAGCATAACGATACTCAGCCCCATAACCCATGTCTTTCATCAAACTGGTTGGCGCATTTCGAAGGTGATGCGGCACTTCATATTCAGGTAAGTTATGAGCGTCCGTGAGCGCTTGTTTCCATGCTGTATACACCGCGTTACTTTTTGGCGCACACGCTAAGTACACGATCGCCTGTGCAATCGCACGTTCACCTTCTGCTGGACCAACGCGCGTAAAACAGTCCCACGCGGAGAGTGCCACTTGCATGGCTCTAGGGTCCGCATTGCCGACATCTTCCGATGCTATCGCAAGTAATCGACGGGCAATATAAAGAGGATCACAACCCGCAGCAATCATACGTGCAGCCCAGTAAAGCGCCGCATCTGGGTTAGAGCCACGAATGGATTTATGGACCGCAGAGATTAAGTCATACCAGATATCACCTTTGTTATCGAAGCGAGAGACTTTCTCCCCTGCCACTTCAGCCAGCAACTTAAGCGTGATCTCTTTTTCACCTTGCGCATTGTCTTCTGCCATGTCGTAGAGCAGCTCAAGATAATTGAGAGACATGCGAGCATCACCGTTGACCAGTTCTGCTAGGCGGTCTAATACGTTATCAGCGAAATGTGCGGGTGTATTGCCCAAACCACGCTCTTTGTCACTGATCGCTTGATTCAGCGCCAGTGAGATTTCATCTTTATCGAGAGACGTTAGCTTGTAGACACGTGCACGTGACAGCAATGCGTTGTTTAACTCAAACGATGGGTTTTCTGTCGTCGCACCAATAAAGGTAACCGTGCCATCTTCGATATGCGGTAAAAACGCATCTTGTTGAGATTTGTTGAAGCGATGCACCTCATCCACAAATAAGATGGTGCGGCGGCCCGCCATTTTGTTCTCACGTGCTTTCTCGATTGCAGCACGAATTTCTTTCACACCAGACGTCACGGCAGACACGCGCTCTACTTCAGCATTGGCATAGTTTGCAGCCACTTCCGCTAATGTCGTTTTGCCTGTGCCTGGTGGTCCCCAAAGGATCATAGAGTGAATGTGACCCGCCTCTAGCGCACGGCGCAGTGGCTTACCAAGGCCTAAAATGTGCTGCTGTCCAATGTATTGCTCGATTGTTTCCGGTCTCATACGAGCAGCAAGGGGACGAAAATCTTCGTCCCCCGAGAAATCTAATGTGTAATTACTCACTACCAATTAATTCCTTTGGTCATCCACTTCCACACCTTTTGGAATTGTGAATGTGAATCTGTCTGCTTTTGGTTTACCCAGCTTCACGTTGTTAAAGGTGAACAAACCTTTTTGACCGTCTTGCTCAACCACGTTGAAGCCTTTCACGACACCTTTGGCATCAATATTAATCTGGAATTGACCTTGTGTGGAGTCTACTGCGGTAGGAATGAGAGTGAACTGGTCACCTTTTTGAGATATTTTGTAGTTATTCCAATCACTTGCTCGGTTACGCGTTAGCAAAACAAATGGCGTTTGCTCTGTTGCTTGCTCTTGCCAGTAGATGCTCACTTGCTCGATGAATGGGCTGTAGTACCACAATGTCTTACCGTCAGAGACCAATAGGTTCTCATCAGGGAATGTTGTACTCCAACGGAACAGGCTTGGGCGGGCAATTTCAACCGTACCTTCTCCTTCCATAACCGTTTCGCCTTCAGGGCTGATAACCTGCTGAGAGAAATCCGCACTAAAGCCATCATTCATAGAAAGGCGTTTGTTTAATTCATCTTTAGGAGATGCTGCGTGTGCAGTAGAGAAGAGGGAAAAGCTTAAAACAAGCGCGGAGAAAAGTTTCGCTGAAAATAGTTTTTTCATTCAGATACCTATTATTAGAACCACTCACCTCAGTTGGACTGAGGTGAGTAACACAAGTTCATTAATCTTTTGGTGGCGCAGGTGCCAGTACTTCACGGTTACCGTTATGACCCGGAGCACTTACGATGCCCTGCGCTTCAAGCTGCTCTACAATACGGGCGGCACGGTTGTAACCTATCTTAAATCGGCGCTGAACACCGGAAACCGAACCTCGACGTGATTGAACCACGTGCTCAACAACTTGATCGAAGAGCGGGTCTACATCTTCATCCGCTTCCATTTGCTCACCTGGCAATAGACTTTCTGGAGTTTGATCTCCACTGATGATCTCTTCAATGTAGTTCGGTTTACCACGCGCTTTCCAGTTGTTTACAACAGCATGAACATCATCATCTGATGCAAATGCACCGTGAACACGAGTTGTATGACTTGATCCCGGCGGTAGATACAACATATCACCCATACCAAGTAGTGATTCTGCGCCGCCTTGATCTAGGATTGTACGAGAGTCCGTTTTAGTCGATACCGTAAACGCAACACGAGTTGGAATGTTCGCTTTAATTAGACCGGTAATAACATCAACCGATGGACGCTGAGTCGCAAGAATTAAGTGAATACCTGCCGCACGCGCTTTTTGCGCCAAGCGAGCAATCAGTTCTTCAACTTTCTTACCTACCACCATCATTAGGTCAGCAAATTCGTCAACAACAACGACGATGTAAGGCAGCTTTTCTAGCAATGGCGGTTCAGTATCCATGCTGTCGCCTTCCTGCCAGAACGGGTCATGGATTGGGTGGCCCGCTTCTGCTGCCATCTTCAATTTTTCGTTGAAGCCCTTCACATTACGTACACCTAATGCCGACATCAATTTGTAACGACGTTCCATCTCGCCCACACACCAACGTAGAGCATTTGATGCGTCTTTCATATCAGTCACAACTTCAGAAAGAAGATGAGGGATACCTTCATAAATAGAAAGCTCTAGCATTTTCGGGTCAATCATGATGAAGCGTACATCTTCTGGACCTGCTTTATACAGCATGCTCAAAATCATCACGTTCACACCCACCGACTTACCAGAACCTGTTGTACCTGCTACTAGCACGTGAGGCATCTTCGCAAGATCGGCCACCACGGCTTCACCCGCAATGTCTTGACCTAACACAACCGTTGTTGGTGACGTTGCTTGCTCAAACTGAGGGCTACTGATGACATCAGATAAATAGACCGTCTGACGACTCATGTTTGGCAGTTCCAAACCGATGTAAGGCTTGCCAGGGATTACTTCCACGACACGTACCGCCATCGCAGACAATGCACGCGCTAAGTCAGTTGAAAGACCAGAAATACGACTTACTTTCACCCCCGGCGCCAAATCAAGCTCAAAACGAGTGATCACTGGACCAGGATAAATACCAACCACATCGGCTTTGATTTTGTAGTCAGCGAGTTTGCTCTCTACCAATCGAGCGACCTGCTCTAACGCATCACGGTCGATAAAGTTTTCACGTTTTTCTGGATGATAAAGCAACTCGAGCGTTGGGAGTGGCTCTTCCGGAACTGGCAAGTTTTCTTCTTTCTGTACCAAAAATGGGTTCTGTGTTGCAGCGACTTTGGCTTGCGCATTGGAAACCATATCTTGGAATGCGGTAACGTCTTGGTCGTTGTCTTGGACCTCTTCTACCTCAACTTTTTGAGGTGCAGGTTCAAATGTTGTTGAAGGTGTTGCAACTTGCTGATGAGGCGTTGTTGGCTGTACTTGCTGCGCAGGCTGAGACTCCACTTCGTCTTCATCATCTAACACATCAAAGTCAGAGATCGTAGGCTCAATATGTTGGCTCGATTCCGTTTGCGCCGTGATGCTATCTAATACAGCAGAATCAATTGCAGGCTCTTCATGTACAGGATGCTCAATACTTGGCTGCTGTACTTGCTCTGCTTCAAATTGTTCGTACTCCGCATAATCTGGTTCAACACTGATCGGTTCTTCTGTAGCTGTATGTGGCTCTACATAGGAAGAGTAAGTGTCTGCAAATGATGGGGCTGCCTGTTCTTCAGTTCCCCAGTCATCTGCTTGTTGCGCCGCTGCTTCAAGCTCTTCTATCGTAACATTCAGTTGCTTGGTGCGTTCCAAGAGCGGATCAACGTTATCCGTGTTAACCGTATGGATAGGTTGTATTTGAGGCTCAGGTTCAGAATAAACTGGCGCAGCATTAACCGTAGCCTTGCGTTGTGGTGGCGTCGGTTCTACCATCGCCTGTTCCGCAGGCTTATCAGGTTTAGCTTGCGGCATATAAATAGGATACTCATGCGCTGGCGCCGGCTCTTTCGGTTCATCAACATCGTACGCCGTTAAATGAGGAAGCGGCTCATCATCAATTTCATGGTCTACATTATGTTTAGGCGTAGAGACTTTATCTTCTACAAACTCATCAAGCTGAGGTTCTAAAACTTCCTGCTCTGAACCTCTTGCCTTATTTGCAAGCGCGGCAATTAGTGCTAACGCACGATCACCAAGCCATTCCACGATGTTAAGCCATGAGATGCCAGTGAAGAGCGTAAAGCCCGCTCCCCACAAGAACAGCAGTACCAATGTGGTACCGAGTACATTCAATGTAGGTAAAGCGAGGCTAGACAACACATCCCCGACCACACCTCCGGATGAAAAATACCAAATGTCATCAAAATTAATATCGGCAAGACCGCAACTGGTCATAATAAGGACGACAAGACCGAGCAGCCTTGTACCCCATAGCATGAAATCAATTGGCTCATCTTCTCCTCGTTTACGGCAAATCACCCATGCAGCCGCCGCTAGCAAGAAAGGGATTGGGTAAGCGAGAGAGCCAAATGTGAAGAATAGAGTATCGGCTAGCCAAGCGCCGAAAAGGCCACCAGCATTATCGATATCCCCTCCCCATGCGGTTTGGGACCAAGAAGGATCGGCCGGACTGAAGGTAAATAGTGCAACCGCAAGCAATACCGAGCTAAGAACGCCAACGATAAAGCAGCACTCTTTTAAGCGTTGGAAGCCATTTAAGCGTGAAGACTGGGGCTCTTCACTGGTTTTGATAATGGTTTCGACTTTCTTTGCGTTCTCTTTGAACATAAATCAACTTGAATATGGAAATGAAATAGGAAATTGCAAAACATTCCGAGCGGCATCAAGCCGCTCGGTAAATTGATTTAACCATATCAAGGAGAAAAACCCAATTACTCTCTGGCGAAAGCGGAAGCATATACCGCTTTCTTTGCAAGAAATTAACGAGTTTTGATCACAAGCTGGTTAGATTGTTTCACTTCTTCCATAACAACGTATGTGCGAGTGTCATTTACGCCAGGTAGACGTAGTAACGTATCGCCCAATAGTCGGCGGTAAGCACCCATATCTGATACACGGGTTTTAAGAAGATAGTCAAAGTCACCTGAAACAAGATGACACTCTTGTATGTCGTCTAGCTTTTGAACAGCTGAGTTAAACTGCTCAAACACATCCGGCGCACCACGGTTTAGCGTAATCTCAACGAATACTAATAGTGATGCATCCAGGAACTGCGGATTCAATAATGCAGTATACCCTGTGATATAACCCTGACGCTCTAAGCGACGTACACGCTCCAAACATGGCGTTGGAGAAAGTCCCACACGTTTTGAAAGCTCAACGTTTGAAATACGACCGTCTTTCTGCAGCTCATTAAGAATGTTGCGGTCGATACGGTCTAGTTCCTTGGACGGCTTTTTATAGTTGTCTGCCATTTTTTATTCCACCTTATTACTTCCTTGCAAAAAAATATACTACAACTTTTTAATATTTGGTGCCAAATTTTACAAATCTATAACTATACTAGTTATTAATTCGACAATAACACCCTACTAACAGTTAATACAACCATTATAGAAAGAGGATACAGGATGATCATTGGCGTACCTAAGGAAATCAAGAATCACGAATATCGTGTTGGTATGATCCCAGCTAGCGTGAGAGAACTCATCTCACATGGTCACCAAGTTTTAGTTGAGACCAATGCAGGTGCCGGCATTGGTTTTTCAGACGATGATTACATCGCTGTCGGCGCATCCATTCTCCCTCATGCTGCTGACGTATTTGCGCAAGCAGACATGATTGTAAAAGTAAAAGAACCCCAAGCAGTAGAGAGAGCAATGCTCCGCGAAGGGCAAATTTTATTTACTTATTTACACCTAGCACCAGATTTTCCACAAACTGATGAGCTAATCAAGAGCAAAGCTGTCTGTATAGCCTATGAGACTGTAACAGATAATATGGGTCGTTTGCCACTGTTAGCACCAATGTCAGAAGTGGCAGGTCGGATGTCTATCCAAGCTGGCGCGCAAACGTTGGAAAAATCGCACGGCGGTCGTGGTCTGCTCCTAGGCGGCGTACCTGGTGTTGAACCTGCAAAAGTCGTTATCGTTGGTGGTGGCGTTGTTGGTGCAAACGCTGCTCGTATGGCGGTTGGCCTTCGCGCTGACGTCACCATTCTAGACCGTAACGTAGACACACTTCGTAAGCTTGACGAAGAATTCCAAGGTCGCGCAAAAGTGGTTTATTCTACTGAAGACGCTATCGAGAAGCATGTTCTAGAAGCGGACCTTGTTATCGGTGCCGTTCTAATTCCTGGCGCAGCAGCACCTAAACTGGTCACTAAAGAGCACATTGCTAAGATGAAGCCTGGTGCAGCAGTGGTTGACGTGGCAATTGACCAAGGCGGTTGTTTCGAAACTTCACACGCGACAACTCACGCAGATCCAACTTACATCGTTGATGAAGTGGTTCACTACTGTGTAGCAAATATGCCTGGCGCAGTTGCTCGCACTTCAACATTTGCACTCAACAACGCTACACTTCCATACATCGTGAAGTTAGCAAATAAAGGCTACCGCGAAGCACTTCTAGAAGATAAAGGCTTCCTTGAAGGTCTAAACGTTATTCACGGAAAAGTAACGTGTAAAGAAGTAGCAGAAAGCTTTGACTTGGAATACGTTGAACCAACTCAAGCTATCGCTATGTTTAATTAATGACAAAATAAAACATAACTTGTCACGTTTTGTTTACAAAAGCCCACTCATAAGTGGGCTTTTTTATATAGAGCGTTTGGCTATAAAGAATAACTAAATCTTATATGCACAAATTAAAATATTTCTAGGCGTGACCGATTTAGGGCAAAACTCTGACAATCTAACACGGTAACCACGTTCTTCAAGATAAAGCACTTTGTCTAATGCGAGCCAGATCTCCAACGGACGTTGAAAAACAAGTTGCACTAAGCTCATTCTCTCCATTTGCCAGAAGCGTTGTTCGCTTAACTTTTCAAAATGAGAGAAATCGATTTCTTGAGGAAGAACAATGCCTTTTTGCTCCGCTGCCCAGCGACATAAGGCTTCAAAACCATCACTTAATTGCGACTTACGGATACTCGGCACAGGCTGATACTCTGCCATTCCCAAAGCTTGTCGCGTGATCAAATCAAACCCAAGACGAAACATCATTTCCTGCTGACGATGACGACGCACGCGCTCTCCTCCCGTCACCGTTTGTTGTAATGGGATACGCAGTTCTTGCTTAGACAATGAGAGAGAAGAAGCCCTGCCCGATTCCGACATCGGCTGGTATTGTTCCGACTGAATCAAGTGGTAACAACAAGGTGATATGGTCATCGCAGCAACCCCATTTTCACTGCCGTACTGCATTAAACGAACGTGAAGGTCACCGCATGCATGCAGTGCTACTGCGTGTTGCGTTGGCTTAAACACGGCTTTCGCTTTGCTATCAAACGCGTCGCCTTGAATAAACGTCATCTTCCAATGATGTTCATTGGCTGCTTGTTGCCCCGAATCGCACAGTGCTTGTTGGTATTCAAAGCTGGTTACAGGCTGATCGGTTTGCGTTGTCAGGATTCGCCCCAAGTAACCTTTACCTGAGCACCATTCTAGCCATTCTTCGCCACAGTGTTGTTGAATTGCAGCTTCACCCATCGAGCTAATTTGCTCCAACTTACGTCCCGGAATACCGTTATCTAAACCACGAGCGAGCTCCAAGCCGTTTAACGACAAAAGCTCTAAATGAGTCAGTTCTGCGAGTTGTTCAAGCTCAGGCAAAAACGGACTAAGTGCTTTTAACGCGAGTTCTGGTGCTGCTTTGTATTCTTCGATTTGAGAGGGAGTAAGAGACGCTAGCCATTGGCACAGTCGAGGATGTTGCTCCTGCCAAGGTAATGATGTGTGAATGCTGCTTTTAAAAGGCTCGAATCGCCACAAAGATTGGTTTTCGATTAAGCAGTCATTAATAAATTGAAATTGCGTTTTCATAGCTCCCCCTACAACGAGCGCATTGTAGAGGGAATCGAAACATCAATGAAGTGTTATCTCACCGGAAGCTCGATGTCTTTAAACATCTCTTCGATTTCTGCATTAGACTTCAACGAAATCGCCTGCTCAACCACTGGACGCGTTAAGTGCGGTGCAAAACGCTCCATAAAATCGAACATGTAAGAGCGTAAGAATGTACCACGGCGGAAGCCGATGCTCGTGGTGCTCGCGCCAAACAAATGGCTCGCATCTATTGCAACCAAGTCACCGTCCTGCTCTTCATCTACAGCCATGCTTGCAATCACACCCACACCAATACCCATACGAACGTAAGTTTTAATGACGTCTGCATCAGTTGCAGTGAACACCACTCGCGGGGTTAAACCTTCGCGGTTGAATGCTGTATCCAGCTCTGAACGGCCAGTAAAACCGAACACGTAAGTGACTAATGGGTAAGCGGCAAGATCACTGATCGTTACTTTGTCTTTCTTCGCTAGTGGGTGGTCTTTAGGCACAACTATTGAACGATTCCAGTGATAACAAGGCAGCATGATAGCATCTTGATATAAGTGAAGCGCTTCTGTCGCAATCGCAAAATTCGCTGTGCCTTTAGCTATCGCCTCAGACATTTGTGACGGTGTACCTTGGTGCATGTGTAACGACACTTTTGGATAACGAGAAGTAAAACCTTTGATGACATCTGGCAGTGCATAACGAGCCTGCGTATGTGTCGTGGTGATATTCAGCGTCCCCATTTCTGGATGGGTGTGCTCTCCAGCCACCGCTTTGATACTTTCTACACGAGCGAGAATTTCTTGAGAGATACGTACAATTTCTTCACCAGCTGGCGTCACTTGCGTTAAGTGCTTACCGCTACGTTCAAAAATCTGAATGCCTAACTCATCTTCAAGCAACCGAACCTGTTTACTGATACCTGGCTGAGAGGTATATAAGCTTTCCGCCGTTGCAGATACATTCAGATTATGGTTTACAACCTCAACAATATACTTCAGCTGCTGCAGTTTCATCGTAATCCCTTACTTATTCATGAGAGAGTTTATTGGCCACTCAAGCGAGCGATATAATAATTAGTTATAACGCGTTCAAATCGAAATGAACAGCAATTTCTAACTTATACCTCAATCACATACTAATAATCTTCAAGCAAGAAACAATATGCACAAAGTTGAGCCAATAAATGACCGAAGTTCTATGATGTGACTTCTATCAGTAACTAAAACGTGGGAGAGACAAAATAATCAAACAAATAAGGTGCCGAGTAAGATAAGATTCATGTATTCTTTAACGCTAGCCGCAGAAAAGTAAAGCAGACGCAAAGATATGAATATTGGTTTAATAATCGCTTTGGTAGCCATCCTACTGGTGTTAATCCTAGGCTATAACATTATGTTGCAATATAAGGTTAAAGTTGAAACCGCAAAAAGGCAGGAATCAGCGCGATATGTAGCCTTGATAGATGGTACTGAAGAGTTGATTGGTCATGCGCACCATATCCCTTTTAGTAAAGAGCTGTTGCTGTGTCTAAACAATCGTATTCTTGACGCGCTAGAGAGCATGCATGAGCTGGACCCGAAGAACAAGCAACTTGCTCAACGTATCGAAAATATGAAGCAGCAGATTACGCAGCTAAAAGAGAATGGTCCTACTGGCGAGAGTACCACTTTCAAGATGCCGAGTAGTGATAAACAAGCTATCGTCATGCTTAAGCTGGTTAAACGACTTCGCGACACTATCCGTAACGAGCACAACAAAGGCCGATTGGATACCCAGACTTACGTCACCGAAAATGCGCGCTTGGAAACGATGCAAATTCGCATCAACATTGAAAATGTCATCAAAAGAGCAAACGACTCTATCGCTCGTGGCCAACCAGGCACCGCACTTCAACTGCTGCGTAAAGGTATCGATGCTTTGAGCACTAAGAGCGATCCTTATTCTATTCAAGCGAAACAAAAGCTTGAAGAGATGTTAGGTGACTTAGATAAAAAGCGCCAAGATAAAAGCGATGCCGAAATGCAGCAGATTGCTGACAAAGAGCGTGACAATGACATGGAAGCTCTCTTCGGCGAGAAGAAAAAGTGGTAACATTCACTTCAGGTCAAAAAAGGCTGCAATTGCAGCCTTTTTTCTATCCGCAAGACAACGGATATGCCCAATAAAAATGTGAAGTACTAAAACTAAAATGATGAATCTAGACGCCTATCAAGATCTTCTTGCTCCCATTAACCAATTTCTGCGATGCAGTACACCTGATGAATGGGTAGAGGAAGCAAAGAAACCAGAGAACCTTCAAACCATTTTGTTAGACCACCTACTGTGCGAACTAAAAGCTGGCCAATCTGCCATGTTTTTAATTCGTAAGTATGCCGTTGACCAATCCAGTTCACATGCTCTACTTGACTGGTTTAAGCCCTACGAAGATTTTGCTTACCGTAACGTAGGCTCATTGGAAACTTTAAAAGGCAAGAGCAATATTTCTAAGTCAATCATGGCTAAGTCCGACTCACCATACAGCCAAGATTTGATCGATAAGATGGTGCTTTTGATAAAAGAGGAGTTACACCACTTTTATCAAGTTTTAGAGATCATGGAAAGTCGTGGAATTGAGTACAAAAATATTCCAGCAAGTCGTTATGCTAAAGGACTGATTTCGCATATGAAGACTCATGAGCCGGAAACGCTGATCGATAAACTCATCATTGGTGCGTACATCGAAGCCCGATCTTGTGAGCGTTTTGCCAAACTAGCACCACATATGGATGACGATATCGCAAAGTTCTACATTTCTTTATTACGTTCAGAAGCACGCCATTACCAGGATTATCTTGTATTAGCGGAGCAAATCGCAGGCAAAGATATCAGCGAGCGCATCGCCTACTTTGGACGTATAGAGGCAGATTTAATTTCTACGCCAGATACAGATTTTAAGTTTCACAGTGGTATCCCAGCCTAGCGAGCATATTCTCCCAAGGTTGAGCATACTCTGAACTTATATAGACAGAGAATAAATAAGCCGGACATTTCGTCCGGCTTATTTATTGTAGCAATGAGGTTAGGAATAAAGCTGAAACACAACAACTAGAGCTGGAATGAACCCATTCGAGTTTTCGAGTTGTGCGCTAGGCTACTAATCTGCTGACAAGCCACAGCCGTTTGTGAAGCTCCCTCAGCCATCTCTGTTGAAGCACTATTAATATGCTCCACACTGCGATTCAGCTCTTCGGATACAGAATTCTGCTCACTGCACGCCGTTGCGATTTGTGTGCTCATTTGCGCTATGTTATCGACAGAATGTTCAATTTCTTTTATCTGGCTATCAGCGTCATTAACTTGCTCAACACACTGAGAAATACCCTCCTGACAATCGCGGCTTGAATGCCCTATTTTACTGCTGCTCTCTTGTAGTTGATTAACAATTTCCACAATTTGTGAAGTGGAGTCTTGAGTGCGTTGCGCCAGAGAACGAACCTCATCTGCCACAACAGCAAACCCACGTCCTTGTTCACCAGCCCGAGCGGCTTCAATTGCGGCGTTCAGTGCTAACAAGTTTGTTTGCTCGGCAATCCCGCGGATCACATCGACGACCACATTGATATTGTTTGAGCTCGATTCAAGCTCACGTGCCAGTTCATCTGATTCTTGGATCGTATGTGATACACGCTCAATTACTGCGATAGTTTGTTGTAACGTCGCCGTTCCTTGCTTTGCCACTTCCGCAGCCGAATAAGCAGAGGTTGCGCCAACTTCGGTATTTTGTGCCACTTCACTTACAGCAGCTTGCATCTCTGTCATCGCAGAAGCCACCGAGCTAAGTTCAATTTGTTGATTTTGCATACCAGAGGCGGTCTGAGAAGAAATAGCACTCACTTCCTCTACTGCTGCCGTTAGCTGAATCGTTGAGTCATTAATCTCAGAAACCAACGAATGTAAGTTTGTTTGCATACCGACAAGCTCTTTGAGCAGCGTTCCTAACTCGTCTTTGCTCAATTCGCTTTCGTCGATTTGATTATTCAATTGACCCTTGGCGATTTTGGAAGCGAACTCCAATGCTCGATCAACAGGCCCGCAGATGACTCGAGAAAGCAGCATGGCAGACATTACCATGACCAATGCGACGACAAGCGCACCAACAGCAGCGCTGTATTGTGTAAATGCCGCTTCACTTTGTACTTCTTCGCCAATCAAATTCACCAACTCATCGTTCAACGCGAGGGTATCATCCAAGCTGCTCAACGCTTTTGAGTAGGTATCGAAACTTGATAAAATTACATCATTTGCACTTTCAGCATCGCCTTGGCTTAGCAATACGTTGTAAGTCTTCGTTTCTTTGATGTATTGATTCCAAGTTTCTTTAAAAACGCTAAAGGACTGCGTTTCACGCTTATTAAGGTCGAGCTTTTCGTATTCTGCAATACCAGCCTGCACATCAGAACGCCATTGGTCGAGGCCTTTTAACCATTCACCAATTTTGGGGTGATTTGCGTTTGGCAATAAAGAGAACTCATCTTTACGCACTTTAGTAATATCAACTTGGATACCTTTCAAAATCGCAACAGAAGGTAAACTTTTATCTGTTAACACTGAAATGTCTTTATTCAGTGTTAACAAACCTTGCACCAACATTACTGACACTAAACCAAACACGGCAAAAACGGTTAAATAACTAACCGATATTTTCTTTACGACACTTAAGTCTTTAATACGCATGCACTTTCTCCCCGCAGCCTTTCCAAACCTCTCACTTAAGTGAAAGCTTAACCTCTAAAACACACTGTTTTTTGCGCTCGATATCATTGAACGCTCTTATATACATCGGCTTGAGAGATCAAATCTTGACCAGTAATTGATAGTTTTATCACATGCTATTTTAGAGATAGGCTCGCATGCTCCGTATTGTGTCTACATCTTTTCATGAGCGCTTCTCGGCGCAGATCCAAGATCTCATCAATGAGCTTTTCTTTCGCATTTATCCCAAAATGCTGGGCATAATTTTTTACTTTTGCTATCTCATTAGGTTGCAAGCGGTACACCTCTTTCTTTAAACGTGCTTCTGCTTCACTTCTAATCAAACCTTGCTCTTGTAACAATTTAATGATGGTTTCATCGGTTGGATTTACTGCTCTAGCCATGGTGCTCCATCTATCAATTTGAGTTCTAGCCATATGGCTAGATGAATGACGCCGCACAACTTATAGAGCAAAGATGACAGCTTGATTGCAGTGAATGCAATTCGTTGACTGTTGGTATTATTTTTCCACCGCTTCAACGACCACACACTCAATACCCCCATCCTAACCATTGAATAAAGATCACATTCTGATAACAATTTTCAGCGCTGGCTTAGATGTCATCCATATTTAACGTGCAAGTAACATTTATAAACAAGAATGATTGCTCTAGTTCAAATGATGGAAAAATAAGATGAAATTTTCGCAGTGGAGCCTTTTATTAAGTAGCTTGATAGCGTTACCCTGCATTGCAGATACCGACGTTTACCTAACGAATAACTCTGATCAACCGTTAACTATTCAAGTAAAACATGAAGGCAGTGATTTGCTTCAATACGGAGAAGAGTGGCAACAACATGTGCAGGTACTTGGTCCGTGGGAAACTAAATCTGTATTAAGCTTCAACCGTTGGGAGGGCGTGAAATCAAATCAAACTTACCGTTTTGAAACGGTGGTTTCTAGCCCTGAAGGTGAAAGCATAACACTCAATCAAATAATGGAAGGCCATTGGTACAATTCGACCATTGAATACGGCTTGTCCGCAGCCGATGTCGAGTTATCACTCAAAGATGATCGTAACATTCATCGTGCCAACACTAACGCTTTTGGTGCGAGAGAAACCGAACTGGCATTTAAGTCAGACAGTACCGCTCGATATGATGATCTTTACTACACCATCACGCCAAGCAAGGTAGCGGAGTCTGTCGACAACGAAGAACAAAACCTTAAGTTGATGACTTATAACATCTGGGCGTTGACGGCTATTGCATCGCACATTGGAGATCGTTACGAACTGATTCCTCAACATGTAAAAGGTTACGATGTTTTGGCGCTGCAAGAGGTGTTTGCCAGCGGCCGTGAAGCATTCTTACGTGAGTTAGCCAAGGAATATCCTTACCAAACAAAGATGTTAGATAAAGAAGGCGTTAATATTCATGATGGTGGCGTAATCATAGTTAGTCGCTACCCTATCGTGAACGAAGCGCAATATGTCTTTCCCGATTGTTCTGGTACAGACTGCTTTGCCGATAAAGGCGTAAATTATGCGGAAATAATTAAAGGTGGTCAGGCTTACCATGTGTTGGCTACCCATACCGCATCTTTCGATACAGACACCGCCCGTGAGTATCGTCAGCGCCAGTTCAAACAAATCCGCGCACTCGCCCAATCTCTTAACATTCCTTCAAGCGAAACTGTGGTATACAGCGGCGACTTTAACGTAAACAAAAGAAAGTTCCCTGGTGACTACCAACAAATGATCGCTAACTTAAGCGCCATCGAACCTCAGTACTCTGGTTACACGGAGTCAACCTTTGATCCCCGTATCAATAACTTTGCAGGTGAAGCGTTATCAGGTGGCGAAAACGTGGAATACCTTGACTATGTTATGGTGAGTAGTGAATACGGGGTGAAATCATTCAATGACAACCGTGTAGACGTGCCGCGCACAACCGCAGAGAGTTTATGGAAACACTATAACCTTTCTGACCATTTCCCAGTAAGCGCAACAATCAAGCCATGAAGAAAATCGCTTTGATAATCATGTCCGCCATTATGGCGGGCATGATATTTTTAACTTTCAGTCACGATGTTCAAAAAGAAGAGCTCGCTTCCTCTCCTTTCCCTAAGACAAAAAATAAGAGTGTCTCCAGTACATCACTACAAACGAGTAGCATCGTGCCCGATACAGATACTTCACCACAAACCGCTAAGCTCCCTTCCACAGTTCAAATAACGACTGAGCGATTAACTCAACTCAAAGGCAGGAAACTTGTCGCCGAACTTGAGACGTTTTGGCAAGAGTGTATGTTGAACCGTAGTTGTGAAGAGCAGGTCGCCTTGTTTGAGGCGCATTTATCTTCAGCTCGATTCCAGCTTTTGGCGAACTACCCTCAGCTCAGCAGCCAATGGCAAGAGAGTGTAGGAAATTTGTTATTTGATGAGCAACAATCACTGGCGTCGCGTATTGCACAGCTGAAGAACGAAGCAAGGAGCATCTGGGGAGAATTGGCTGATGTTGTTTTCGCGGATGAGTTCGCGCTGTACGATTTCAATTTAGAAGCCCAAAAGCTGGACACTCAAAGCCCAGATAACTTTTTGCGAGCTTTCGAGCAACTCACCATTGACTGGCAAGAACATGCAGATGCTATCGGGCTAACAAGCAACCAGGAAAAATATGAGCGTGCGGTCACCCTGATTCCTAATAGTATGAGCCTACCAGATCGCTTGGCGATCATCGCAGAGCTAGAACGAACTTACTTAACGAAAGAAGAAAGTAAAAACATTCATGCTCGTCAGCAGCAAATTACAGAGCAAAAAAAACAAGTCAAAGATTACCAACAAGCATTACAACAACTTGAGTCCAAGCTAAGAACGCAAAGAGCCTCTAGCCATTCACATTTGTCAGAACCGGAATGGCAAAGCTATTACCAACAAGAAGTCGCGGATTTTCGTCGTGAATTTTTTTCTTCTTAACAATGCGCTTTGACTGACTGGGAACTTAAAAAGGCACGTTGCTAACCAGTCGTCGTGCCTTATGTTCAACTCTCTACTTTTAATTCAGAACAAATTTAAACCAAATACATCTTTCACATCAAATAGCACTTTTTCGGTTTTCTCGCGAGAACGCTCACTACCTTGTTTTAAAATATCAATCAGCTGCGCTTTATCATTCAAATACATAGCGCGCTTTTCTCGAATAGGGCGAAGCATCTCTTGTAAGCATTCTTCTAACACTTTCTTGGTCAAACCATCACCTAATCCACCTCGTCGATAATGGTCTTTTAGCTGTTCGACATAATTTTTATCAAGATGAAAAGCATCGAGGTAGATGAATACAATATTCCCTTCGACTTGGCCAGGGTCCTCAATTTTCAGATGATTGGGATCGGTATACATAGATTTCACTGCCGCGGAAATCTCCTTTTCGGAGGCGCCTAAGTTGATTGCGTTCCCCATGCTTTTAGACATCTTATTTTTACCGTCAGTACTCGGCAAACGAGGTGCATCGCTAAGTAATGGACGGCATTCTCTAAGAACCTCTTTTCCACCCAGATGGTTTATTTTTCTCACGATTTCATTAGTTTGCTCTAACATCGGCAGTTGGTCATCACCCACTGGTACTAGCGTCGCATGAAACCCCGTAATATCAGCAGCTTGAGAAATTGGATACGTTAAAAAGCCTGCGGGAATAGAGCGTTCAAAACCTTTACTCTGAATCTCATTTTTAACCGTAGGGTTTCTCTCTAATCGTGCGATAGAAACAAGATTACTGTAATACATTGTCAACTCGGCTAACGCTGGAATTTGAGACTGCAACGTGATCGTAGTTTGAGCGGGGTTGATACCAACAGCCAAATAATCTGCAACGACATTGAGAATATTAGAGAATACCTTTGATGGGTTATGCGCGTTATCCGTCAGCCCTTGCATGTCCGCAACCAAGATCGTTTGCTCGTGCTCCGTTTGCAATTTGACTCGTTGTTGCAATGAACCAATATAGTGCCCGAGGTGTAATGGACCTGT
The DNA here is from genome assembly GCF_033344395.1 of Vibrio sp. 1874. NCBI lineage: Bacteria > Pseudomonadati > Pseudomonadota > Gammaproteobacteria > Vibrionales > Vibrionaceae > Vibrio > Vibrio sp. 1874. Next base: position 153,846 of record NZ_JAWPOR010000003.1, on the reverse strand, counting down.
TGCTCGATCTCCGGTAAGTATAATTTCACGCTGAGATGTATTTTTATGGCTATTCATATTTGTCTCCAAGTATTTAATAGATCGCTACTGGAGATAAAAAGATCAAACACTCTTAGCTACCATCCAGCAGCTTAAGAATGTAAGTATTCCGCGCCGCTCTATTTAGAGCGCCACCAAGAGAAGGTTGTTAATGAAGGGCGAACGTGTATTTTCATGTTTTTTAAACTAACAGCACACACCGCAGAACTCAATCTGTTTTGTACTGAATTAGTGTGAGTGTTCCAACAGCCAATTAAGAGGATTACATTGGTAAAGACATCGCAATGACCAAAACCGCACCAAATACCGAACCAGAGACAAACGCACACAGTACAGTTTTGTTGTGTTTCCTTTTCATTGATGAACTCCTATCCATAACTACGATGACCAGCCCTCACATCTAATACGCATGTGGATGCATCACGACAACAAGTTAACCAACATATCGCACGTAGGACCAGTACCGCTTTGTTAAATTGGGACCTCGTCCATAACTTGGAGTGTAAATGACTCCGGAACCTACAACAGAAGAAAATTTCATCACGTTACTGTCCTACCCTCCGGGTTTGTGGCTTAATAGGCAACAGGAACACTTTTTTCTTTTGCTGCGGATACTTACATGGAAGCTGTTTTACATCAGTTGCAATTCTCTTTGTCGATAACCGGACCTATCTGTTTGATGTTGGTACTTGGCGTTCTTTTTAAGCGCTTTGGTCTAATCAACGATAATTTTATCGAAGTAGGCTCTAAACTGGTGTTTCAAGTTACCTTGCCTGCAATGTTATTTGTCAGCATTGTGGCTTCAGAACACGACTTTTCCGCGGCAAGTGGATTCGTCAATTTCGGCGTCATCGCTAGTATTTCGTTTTTCATTTTCACCTACCTTTCCGTCAAACTTCTGTTCAAAGCATCGCCTGACCAAGGCGTTCTCATCCAAGGTGGGTTCCGAGCAAATACAGGTATTATTGGTATCGCTTACGTTGCCAATGCGTATGGTTCTCAAGGTGTGGCGCTAGCAGCGCTCTATGTCGCGGTCACCACATTTATTTATAACGTCCAAGCGGTAATTTGCTTATCGCCCAAGGGGGCAACGTCTGCCTCGCAAGCAGCAAAGATGATGGGCCGAACACTGACTAGGAATCCGCTCATAATCTCCATTGTTCTAGGAATGGCTTTTTATTTACTCGCTATTCCAGTACCGAATGTGGTTATTGACGCAGGAGACTACTTGTCCAAAATGACATTGCCTTTGGCGCTGTTGTGTACGGGTGGCTCACTTGACTTTAGCTTGATGAGAAAAGAGAAAGGTCCATCTTGGTTTGCGAGCAGTTACAAGCTCATCGTAGCGCCAGTCATCATCACCATGGGAGCTTACTTAGTAGGATTTCGAGGAATTGAGCTAGGTATTCTTTTCTTTATGAACGCCTCTCCAGTCGCTGCTGCCAGCTATGTCATGGCGCGTTCCATGGGAGGCAATGCCACGTTAGCTGCAAATATCATCGCACTCACTACGGTGCTTTCTACCGTGACCTGTACGTTGGGCATCCTATTTCTTAAGTTCTACAACTTAATATAATTGGCCAGCGATAAAATAAAGACGCTAGACGGCATTGATGTAAGTTACTGGTCGTGATTCGCAAAAGTGAGCTTTCTTACCAGACGAAAAAATTCAGTCGCTTCAGATTCCGACAAACAAGAAAAAAACTCTTTCTGTAAATTCGTCATGATTTGATGAACTTGCTTTAAAGCATTTGCCCCCTCTTTTGTCATGCTTAGCATTTTAAGGCGCTGATTCGATTTACTTTTAGAAACTTGAACAAACCCTCTCTTTTCCAGATTGTCCACCATCCGCTTTGCTACACTTCGCTCAGTTCGAACCGCATCAGCTAACGCTTGCTGGCTCATAGGTTGAAATTCTTCTAAAGCGGCCAGTGCACTTGCCATTTCTAGTGTCATCAAATTTTGCCGAGAGAGCTCGGCTTGGGCACGATTGCGGTACATGCGCTGCATCACACCGCAGACAAACATAGGGCTTTGATCCAAAACGGAAATTGGGGAAATTTTCTGATCTTTCATCGTCGTTTTTCTTCTTTAGGCTTTCATTCGGTCGAAAAGGCTGTGCTGATACTGCACACAACACGCCGTCTTTCAGGCTCGCGTCATAGACGGTAACCACCAAGTGAAAACATAAAATAAAGAGCGCCGAAGCGCCCTTTAATCGTGTTAATTATCACTAGTATAACTCAGTTAAAACAACCAAGTCCTACTCGCTTTGCTGACTGGGTTTAGTGCTGGTCTCAGACAACTCTGCCTCCGACTCTTTTCTCGCACGTCGATCAAACAATCGCTCAACCACTACAAAGAAGATTGGGACGAAGAATATACCCAATATCGTGGCACTGATCATGCCACCAAGTACGCCGGTACCTACTGCGTTTTGACCTGCCGATCCCACACCTGAACTGATAGCAAGTGGTACCACACCCAAACCAAAAGCAAGCGATGTCATGATAATTGGGCGCAGACGAACACGAACGGCATGCAGGGTTGCTTCGATAAGCCCAGCGCCTTTCTCGTAGTAGTCCTTTGCAAACTCAACAATCAGAATGGCGTTTTTGGTTGCCAAGCCGACCGTCGTTAATAAGCTCACCTGGAAGAACACATCGTTATCCATACTGCGCGTCATTACCGCAAGCACAGCACCAAGCACACCAAGAGGAACAACTAACACCACGGCGAAAGGTACTGACCAACTTTCATACAAAGCGGCAAGAACTAAGAATACGACGAGGATAGATAGCGCATATAGCATTGGCGCTTGGTTTCCGGAAAGGCGCTCTTCATACGAAATACCATTCCAGTTCACCGTGAAACCTTCTGGTAGCTTTTCTACCATTGCTTCAATTTCTTCCATGGCTTCACCAGTACTTACACCAGGAGCTGCACCGCCTTGAATATTCATTGCTGGCAAACCATCAAAGCGCTGCAAAAGAGGAGAACCATAGGTCCACTCGCCACTCGCAAAAGCAGAGAAAGGTACCATCTCTCCCTTAGCGTTGCGTACGTACCATGAATCGAAGTCTTTTGGCTGCATGCGGTATTCCGCATCACTTTGCACCATCACTTTCTTCACACGACCGCGGTCAATATAATCGTTAATGTAAGCCCCGCCCCATGCAGCTGACAGGATTTGGTTTACGTCATTGATACTGACATCCAAAGCACGAAGTTTAACGTGGTCAATGTTCACTTTGTACATTGGCGCATCTGCCTGACCGTTTGGACGAACACCGACAAGTTTCGGGTTTTGTGCAGCCATGCCCAGAAGTTGCCCTTGAGCCGCAACTAATGCATCGTGCCCTTTATTCAACGAGTCTTGGAGATAGAAATCGAAACCTGTCGAGTTACCTAGCTCTTGAATCGCTGGAGGGGCGAACGCAAACACCAAAGCTTCTTTAATGGTAGAGAAGTACCCCATCGCTCGACCAGTAATGGAAGCGGCATCGGCGCCAGGCGCTTCACGCTCAGACCAATCTTTCAGGCCGATAAATGCCATCCCCATGTTTTGGCCTTGACCTGCGAAACTAAATCCAGCAACGGAGAAGACGGATTTTACATTGTCTTTTTCGTCTACTAGGTAAAAGTCACGCATTTTCTCAAGTGTTTTTTCCGTCTGTTCTTGTGTTGAGTTAGGCGGCAAAATAGCCATTGAGAATACTGTGCCTTGGTCTTCATCTGGCAAAAATGACGTTGGAAGGTTCATAAATAACCAGCCAGCACCTGCACTCATTGCCAAAAATACAACCAACATGCGACCTGTGCGTTTTAGAAGTTTGGCAACGCCGGTTTCATAGCCTGCTGTCATCGCATCAAACTTGCGGTTAAACCAGCCAAAGAAGCCTTTCTTCTCTAGAAGCTCAGCATCGCCTTTTTTCAGCAACGTAGCACACAATGCTGGAGTCAGAATTATCGCAACCAAAACGGAAAGCGTCATAGCCGCCACAATAGTTATTGAAAACTGACGGTAAATAACCCCGGTAGAACCAGACATAAACGCCATAGGGACGAATACCGCAGAAAGCGTCAAACCAACACCAATCAGGGCACCAGTAATCTGTCCCATCGATTTTTTGGTCGCTTCTTTGGGCTCCAACCCATCTTCATGCATCACACGCTCGACGTTTTCCACCACAACGATGGCATCATCCACCAGCAAACCGATAGCCAGAACCATCGCGAACATGGTTAACGTGTTTACGCTAAATCCAGTCGCGTACAAAATAGCGAAGGTTCCGAGCAATACGACAGGCACTGCGATCGTTGGAATGATCGTCGCACGGAAGTTCTGCAAGAACAGGTACATGATTAAGAACACAAGAAGAATAGCTTCTAATAGCGTTTTAACCACTTCTTGAATCGAGGCTTTGACGAATGGCGTTGTTTCAAATGGGTAAGCAATCTGCAACCCTTCTGGGAACGTTGCACTCAGTTGTTCTAAGCGCTCTTTTACCGCATTGGCTGTCTCAAGCGCGTTTGCGCCAGTACCTAATGAAATACCTAACCCCGATGCTGGGAAGCCATTATATTGGCCTCGAATATCATAACTTTCTGCACCACGCTCAACGCGAGCTACATCTTTCAAATAAACATTCGAACCACTGGCGTCGGACTTAAGAATGATGTCTTGGAACTCTTCTACACTACTCAAACGACTTGCAGACGAAATCGTTGCATTCAACAACTGGCCTTCCTGCGCAGGTGCCGCACCAAGTTGACCTGAAGAAACTTGCGCGTTCTGTTCACTGATTGCATTTGCTACGTCGATCGCGGTCAAGTTGAACTGCGTAAGCTTAAAAGGGTCCAGCCAAACTCGCATTGCATACTGCGCACCAAACGCCTGCACTTGTCCTACGCCAGTTACACGACTTATCGGGTCTTGAATATTCGTTACAACAAAGTCGCCGATATCGTTTTCTGTAAAGTCAGGATCTTCAGAATAAACTGCGACAACCATGAGAAATGCCGTATTGGATTTATTGACGACAATACCTTGGTTTTGTACCTCCATCGGCAATGAAGTCAATGCCAATTGCAGTTTGTTCTGCACCTGTACTTGCGCGATATCAGGGTCAGCTTCGCTATCAAACGTCAGGGTAATTGTCGCATTACCAAATGCATCACTGCTCGATGATAGGTAGCGAAGGTAATCTAATCCTGTCATGTTTTGCTCGATAACCTGCGTTACCGAGTCTTCAACGGTTTTTGCTGATGCACCTGGATAGCGAGCACTAATGGTGATCGTCGTCGGTGAAATCGTTGGGTATTGCGAGACGGGTAAATTGAATAATGACATTACCCCCGCCAACATCGTTAGAATCGCGAGAACCCAAGCAAATACCGGACGATCGATAAAAAATCGTGCCATGATTACTCCTGTTCACCGTTTTGGATAGTTACCGAACTGCCTGGCCCTACCTTTTGTAAACCGGCGGTAATGACTTTATCACCCGCGTTCAAACCATCAATAATGCGCCATTGGCTATTGATCGCTTCGGCAGTCTTCACTGGTTTCGCTTCCACTTTGTTCTCGCCATTAACCGTCATCACTGTCGCTTTACCTGTCGCATCACGAGAGACCGTATTTTGTGGTATTAGAATCGCATCAGGGTCGACACCAGTAATGACCGTCGCACGAACAAACATTCCAGGTAGCAACAAACCGTCAGGGTTTGGGAATTCGGCACGAAGCGTCACGCTGCCCGTACTTTCGTTCACATTGACCTCAGTAAATTTCATTGTGCCTTTGTGTTCGTAAGTGCTGCCATCTTCAAGCATCAATGTAACTTGCGCAGAGTCATCTTCTTGCATATGGCCTTGGGAGAATGATGCTTTCAAACGCAACAGTTGCGCGGATGATTGCACAATATCAACATTGATAGGGTCAAGCTGCTGAATGGTCGCTAATTTGGCAGCTTGGTTAGCCGTAACCAACGCACCCGCTGTCACACTCGATTTACCGATCACCCCGCTAATCGGAGCTTTGACTTGCGTATAATCTAAGTTGATTTTTGCTGTGTTGATCTTGGCTTTTGCGACGAGGACCTGTGCTTTCGCTTCTTTGTATGCCGCTTCTGCTTCATCCAAGTCTTGTTGGCTGATGGATTTTTTGGTGATCAAGGTTCTGTAACGCTTCACCGTGGCATAGGTCGACTCTGCCGCAGCTTGCGCACGGATTAATTCCGCTTCAGCACTCAGCAAATCCGCCTGAAATGATGAATCATCAATTTGATATAGCGACTGTCCTTGTTCAACAAAGCCACCTTCAACAAAATTTCGCTCCGAAATAATGCCAGTGACTTGCGGACGAACTTCTGCTTCTTTGAATGCTCGGCTACGACCCGGCAACTCCACTGTTAATGCTTGGCGCGTTGGCTGCACTGTTAACACTTCTACTTCGGTTGCGGGCGCAGGCCCCCCACCTTGGCTCGATCCTTCTTCGCTAGGCTGACATCCAACCACAAAAAGGCTCGACGCAATCAGCAGAGATAGCGTGGTTTTACGTCTCATGAATTTTTCTCTCTTATCTACCGACAAGCCTTCAAGATTCCTTATTAAAAGCTTCTAGAATGACTTAATAATGACTAATGGATGTATATCCAGAACAAATTAATTAGGATGATAAATACCCAGTGTTGTACATACAACAAAATTTACAGTTCTATACGCTTACGAAAAACGTTTATGGTAAAGGTGTTATGAAGTTCTCAAATTTGAAGATTTTGGGTTGGAAATCACATTTTCCTGTGTGCAATTGCAATGGTTAAAAAGCAGCAAAAGTGATGATAAAAGCATCATCACGCTGTACAGAGTTTGTTACCACTGTCTAGGGTTATTTGCCCACTCTGGTATACGAACTAAAGTGAGAAAGGAATGTAAATATAGTCGAAATTTCACAAGTCAGGTTCGCCACTTATCTAAAAAATAACCCGCTAAGAAGCGGGTTATTTCGTCAGTGAGATTGCTGTTCTCAAGCTTATACTTTGAACTGACTGACCTGATGATCTAAACGTTGAGTTTGCTCTGACAACATGGCTAAAGAAGCTTGCGCTTGGTTTACGATTTCCACAATTGAAGTGCTACTGTCTGCAATGCCTTGTACGTTGCTATTTACTTCGTCACTTACTGTACTTTGCTGGCTCGCAGCCGTTGCAATGTGTGTATTCATCTCGTTCATACGTGAAATCGCGTTCAAGATTTCAGAAAGGGATTCACTCGCTCGGCCAGCGGACTTGATCGTTTCATCACTGCTATTTTGGCTACCGCGCATCACTTCTACAGCTTGTCCTGCACCAGATTGTAGCTTTTCAATCATGGTTTGGATTTCTCCCGTACTCTGTTGCGTACGACTGGCTAAAGAACGAACCTCGTCCGCTACGACAGCAAAGCCTCGCCCTTGCTCTCCAGCGCGAGCCGCTTCAATGGCTGCGTTAAGCGCTAATAAGTTTGTTTGCTCGGCAATACCACGAATTACATCCAGTACGGACGCAATGTTACTCACATCATGATCCAATGTGTTAATGACGTGGCTTGCGCTTTCGATTTCACTTGCGAGGCTACGAATTGAGCTAACCGTTTGATCCAAAATAACATTGGTATTGGTAAGTTCATCATTCGCTGTTTGGCTCGCAACCGCAGCTTCGTTAGCGCTATCGCTTACATTTCTGCTGGTGACTTGCATTTCATGCACTGCCGCCGCTACCGCCTCGCTATCTTTTTGCTGAGAAACGGTCGAATTCGCGATGGTCGTGGTCAACGAGCTAAGATTTGCCATTTCGTTACGTAAGGTATTTGAGCTTTCAATTACCTGAGCGACTGTCATTTGAATTTTGGACACAAACTGGTTAAATGCGTCTGCTAAATTGCCAATTTCGTCTTGTGTTTTTACATCGATTCGCTGACTTAGATCACCTTCACCGGACGCAATTTCTGTCATCGCATTTTTAATATCATTGATAGGCTTCACAACCGTTTGCAACAACAAAAACGCCATCGCAATAGCGGCCAGAATAACAATCACAATGCCCGCTTCAAGAATGAGTTCTGCTCTTGTTGCAGCCGCTGATATTTCGTCCTTCAATTGGCTTTGCTTTTCTTCTATTGCATCTTTTACAACGTTAAGCTGCGCTCTAACCTCGATAAATTGGTCTTCAAAGGTATGTTTGTGCTCATTGTAGTAACCACGCCATTGAGATTGAGGTAAACGTAGCATCGCCTCATAACTTGCTAACCATTTTTCACCCAAAGAGACAAGCGTTCGAACTTCATTACCATGTGTAGAAGGCGTCACACCGGCTTGCGATAGCTCAATCATTTGTTCCATACGCGGCAGCGCTTTGTATGCGTTGTCTTTGTATTCACCGATGTGGTGATCAATATCGGTTTGAGTATCAGAAAGAGCAACACCTTGGATTGCAGATGTAGCTTGGTAAAGATCGCGGTAAGCATCCTCAATCGTTAATAAGTTCGGCACGATCCGTTCGTTGAGTGTCTCACTCAATTCAGATTGCTTCCAACTTGTCATAACGTTTAATACAGAGCTCACAATAAACAATCCAATAATCAATGACAGCGGAATCACTATCTTCTGCTTGATCGTTAAGTTCTGGAACATGAATAGACTCTCTTTATTTATGGTATACAAACTGCCGGAAATTATATCAAACAAATAGAGTATACTATTAGGTAAAAGAGGCTATTCAACATGAAATCTAATGACTTTTTGACAAGGGTTCTAATTTCAACAATTAGTTGATTTTATACAAAATTTAACAAAGAGATCTTTTCAAAAGATGCAAATTAAAATGCTCTTTCAAAACGAAAAATATGTAACAGAAAGTGAATTAAAAGGGACCACATTTTGAAGAATAGATCGACTCAATGATTTACTAAGAACACATACAAAACACAGTTCTTGGATTGAGCACCACCGCGGAATATGCAAAGGTCCGAACATTTCTTCTAAAGCTCAAAAAAACCATTGTTTATCTGACGTATTTAAGGGTACTCCTTGATGATGTTAGTCGTGATGTTGGCAGACAGGATGCTTACAAGTTTTCGAAGTTAACCAGTAGCACAGTGAACGATTCAGATTTTCTTGAGCGCCAAGGCAATAAAAAAGTTTGCTATTTTCCTCTCAAGAGACGCATTAAAGAAAATAATGCAACCTAGTCACAAAGTCTTGCTACATCTTCAGAAAAGAATGATGTTGCTAAACAAATCTGGTGCAGCATACACATTGAAGCTAAACTCGTTTAAGGAACTTTTTCATATCAATATGAGAAAACATAGATTTCTCAAAGTTACACCGACCATTCAACGATTAAACTAATGTTAGCGTACCGGTACGTCCAAAAACTCCATGCATGAACCATTTGAAAGAGCCAAAATGTTCCAACCCAACTTCGCCTCAGTGGAGTGGCGAGTCGTTTCGCTCGCTCTCCTACTCTCTCTTCCTAACACAGCTCAAGCGGATCCACTAGATAAGGAAATTAGCAACCTTCTCCAACAACGTTTTTCTATCGCGGTTTTGCTGTCCGATACTGACGCAATTGCGTTTGGTATTGGCGACTTTGATCCGAATGCATTATTTGATACCGCCAACCCAGAGTTCGGGACTGACGAGTCAATCAATGAACGTCGAAGCAAATCCGTATATGTTCTCCCTTACACGACTAACTTTGACATAGAGGGCAGCGAGGACTTACATGAGCTGTCGTTTAAGGCATTTACGATACAAACAGAGAATGATCTCAAACTATTCGGCACAAGTAAGGATCTTCTCAAGGAAAGGACATACGGTGCGTCGATTGGTTATGGGTACCTATACAAAGCAAGTGAAAACGTCACCCTTAGCACCAGAACGACGACTCACCTTATGCGTTATGAAAACTCATTCTCTACCGATAATAAACTTTCCTCCATCATTGGAAGAATCCTAGACGGCCGTGCCGTTAACGTTTCAGCATGGGCGGCAATAGTTCAACCATCCATTAAAGCCAAATACACGTCTCCCACAAGTTGGGGGAAATGGCATGCCAGTTCGACATTGAATTCATTCATGGGGCACAGCTGGGGAAGCGCAAATAACGGCAATATAGGCAACCCTAAAGGTTGGTACCTATCTAATGAAATCACCGGTTACTACAATATTTATCACGGTGAGCAAGCTTTATTTACCGGGATTAAAAGAGTCGACCTTTCGCATGATTTAAGCGATGAACTGGGAAGCCCGCATTACTACGAAGCTTCTATAGGATGGCTATTTTATGCACCAAAGCCCTTTGATTGGTTAGACAATTTCGGCATAGGCGTTAACTTCAACTACGGCTCGACTCTCAGAGGTGGCAGCATTCAACTTTACTACAACAAACAATAACGCTGTCAGTACAGGAACCAGTTGGTAGCATATATAACAAGAAGAACGAGAAGACACAAAAGGAATGGCAGAGTTAGCGTCTTCGCAAACTTTTTCATGAGACTTGGGTTATCAAACACCACACCTTCCGCTTCTCTTACCCTTCGCTCTTCGTCAAAATGCCATTTAATGGCTAAGTAGGCTCCTATCCCTAATACAATAAGCTTAAAAGCTCCAGCAAAGTAAGGAAAGAAATTAGCCCAACTGTCGTTCATTATCCATCTCCATCAAATTCAATATCAGCTTTGCGGTGGCAGAATCCAAGGTTCATGTAGAATGCCCCCCTCAAAGTCAGACTCTCTGGCTAGCGCCAGTCTACTGCTCGAGATAGCTGCCCACAACTCTCTTTACCATATAGGCATTTATTAATTATTTAATAAATAACAAGAAAGACACTAGCACACTTGCTGAAAAGTAAGTGTCAGTTTGGATTGAAACTCATCAGGAATCGAAAATGGTCCGCAGTCGACTTGTTGATCTAGTGAAAGCCGAATTACCTAGAGCCAAATCGTTCGCTAGTATAAAAATGTAGCCTATCGCACTTCTGGTCGAGTGCTAACGAACTTATGATGCACATGTCATTAGCAGTGCAATTTTAAGTTTATCAATTAGCTAAAGTTTCCCACCTTAACTGCCAGTAAGTTTGCTGTGTTTGAGATGATCTCGACATGACTAGTGTATAAATAGTATGGAGGTTCAAAGTGAAGGCAAGGCAATTTTCCTTACTAAAAACACTGTTTCTGTAATTTTATTTCAGAATTATCGAAGCCATCATAAGGATAATTCGAACTAATCTTAATTCATGTGGCTTCAGTTACATTTGCTTTCTTTTACTCACTTCTCGCGACTATTAGCGGCATTTTGAGACAATTTCCCACACTCCTTTCTTTGTCTTAGTTGATATAAATCATGGTTAGAAGAAAACAGAATCACCTGTATTTCTCGATACATGAATCCAAACTGCCCGATTTTTCGTAACTAAATTACAGATAGACACGATTTTTAGCACGGCACGTTTTTGAGGAACCAAGATGTTAGATACCCTCATGCTGTCGCGGATCCAGTTCGCGGCCAATATCAGCTTTCATATTCTCTTCCCGACCATCACCATCGCGTTGGCGTGGATGTTGGTGTTTTTCAAGTGGCGATATAACCGCACACAAGCCCCCGTATGGCTCGATGTTTATTACTTCTGGGTCAAGATATTCGCTCTCACTTTCGCCTTAGGTGTGGTATCCGGCATTACGATGAGTTTCCAGTTTGGTACTAACTGGCCGGGCTTTATGGAGCGAGTCGGAAACGTTGCAGGACCATTGCTCGGATACGAAGTGATGACTGCCTTCTTTATGGAAGCCACCTTCCTTGGTGTGATGCTTTTTGGACGAGGACGAGTACCGGAATGGGTTCATACTCTCGCAACCGTTCTGGTTGCAGTTGGGACAAGTATGTCCGCATTTTGGATTCTGGTGCTTAACAGCTGGATGCACACACCAAGCGGATATGAAGTGATTGACGGAATAGTACATGTAACCAGTTGGAAGGAAGTTATTTTCAATCCTTCTTTACCTTACCGTCTTCTGCACACGCTATTGGCATCGGCGCTGACTGCCAGCTTCTTGATTGCGGGTATTTCGGCTTATCAAATAATGAAAAAGCCAGATCATCGCTCAGCCAAACTTGGCCTAAAAGTCGCACTGTTCGCGGCGGCTGGATTCATCCCAATTCAAATCTTTGTCGGAGACCTTCACGGGTTAAACACGCTTGAACATCAACCTGCAAAAATTGCAGCAATGGAAGGCGTGTGGGAGACCGAGCAAGGCGCACCTCTTCTTCTGTTTGCGATGCCAAATGAAGAAACTCGCAGCAATGATTTTGAAGTTGGCATCCCGAAGTTAGCGAGTTTGATTCTTACTCATGACTTAGACGGAGAAATCCGAGGACTTAACGAGTTTGCACCTGATCACCCGCCAGTGAAGCCCTTGTTCTTTGGTTTCCGCGTGATGGTCGGTGTGGGTATTCTTATGCTGCTGGTTAGCTGGTATGGCGCGGTGAAGCTAGCACGCAAAAAAGCGCTACCTAAACCTTACCTGTACACAGTGTTAGCTATGACGTTCTCTGGTTGGATAGCCACACTGGCGGGTTGGTATGTTACTGAGATTGGTCGACAACCTTGGTTGGTCAGCGGTGTATTGCGTACATCAGAAGCCGTCACCACGGTTGCGAGCAGTAGTGTGATGACTTCGCTCATTATGTACTTAGCCATTTACGCGGCATTGCTGGTTGCGTACATCCATACCCTGTTCTATTTGGCGCGCAAAGACGTTGCAGCCCATGAAGTCCCACTGACACAACAAGAGGCCTAATCATGTTCGACTATCTACCAGAAATTTATCTTCTGCTGCTTGGCTTCTCGGTCTTTATGTATGCCGTGCTCGACGGCTACGACCTTGGCGTCGGTATCCTGTTGCCAAGTGATAATGAAGCGCAACGTGACCGAATGATAGCGTCTATTGGCCCTTTCTGGGACGCGAATGAAACGTGGTTAGTGTTAGCCGTCGGTATTCTGCTAATTGCCTTTCCTACCGCTCATAGCTTGATTTTGACTGAGCTTTATATGCCGACCGCCATCATGCTTATCGCATTGATCATGCGTGGCGTGGCGTTCGACTTCCGCGCCAAAGCGAACTCGGATCATAAGCCTCATTGGGATTGGTGCTTCCGAATTGGCTCGCTAATCACCGCACTAACTCAGGGTTACATGGTGGGTCGTTACATCATGGGATTTGAGCAATCAGCCGAAGCATTTGGCTTTGCTTGGTTAAGCGCACTTTGTGTAACGGCGGCGTATGTTTACATCGGTGGCGCATGGTTGGTACTGAAAACGGAAGGTGATTTACAAATACGTTCAGCACGTTGGTCTCGTCGTGCTGGTTGGTTAGCAGCCTTAGGAATCTTAGTCGTGAGCGTTGTAAACCCAATTGTAAATCAACAAGTTGCCCTGCGTTGGTTCAGTTTCCCAGAAGTCTTGTTGCTTGCCCCAGTTCCGTTAATTGTGTTGGCGACCATCTTCCTCGTTGATCGCTATTTGCGTCAGGTTCCGATGGTGAATGATCTGGGTGTGCGTTGGCCTTTCTTTGGTGTCACCGTCATTTTCGCCTTGAGCTTTCTTGGTCTTGCGTATAGCTTCTTCCCAGAAGTTGTGCCGGGATTAATGACCGCACAAGAAGCCGCCTCCTCGCCTGCGACGTTAATAATCGTGGGCTACGGTGTGATGATTGTTATGCCGGTGATATTGCTTTACACCTTTGTGGTATACCGGATCTTCAAAGGCAAAGCGACAGAACTTAGCTACAAGTAGGAAAGGGAATTCCTCAACAAAGCGCCGCTGCTCATGCGGCGTTTTTTTGCAGTACTCAACGACTAAAGTATCTACCCAAGGCGACTGAGTGGGAACGCTGAGAGAATGTAGCGGCAGCCAGTAGTTTGTTCCTAACTAGAACGAGATAACCGTTTCTCAACTATAGCGATACAGGCACAAAAACAGAAAGAATATTTGATGTTACAAAAGGTAGACCGCCACTTTAAAACGCTTTGAGTATTTTTTGCGCTCAATGAGGTGCAAGTATACTTATGCTTTTTATGACTTGTGAACACTCAATTGCATGTTATGTTGCTGTTGAAATCGTACATGAAATAAGGACAAGAACATGAAGATAAGATGCAAAACGACGCAAAGCATTGAAAAATTTAACCCTGATGACCTCAATCTAAACACAGATCTCTTTGGTATGATTGCTGTTGTATTCGTGTTCATGGCTGTTTTGCTTAGCATCTAGTAGCACTACGTTCATTCTTGTGGCCGTATTCATACCTCATGTGATATGGGTGCTAGATTCTAGATTAAAGCGGATGTGCTAACCCGCACCAATCAGATTATGGCTGCCTCTGTATAGCATCTTCAATTTTGGCGTTGTATAGAGGTGAGATGTGAATAGTTGGCTTGTAGATAGAATGGCGCTTGCACCTTGAGCACTCTTGTGTACTTTCAATGACGCATTACTTTAGTGTAGATACGAAAAAAGGCCTAATAAATCAGACCTTTTAGAATGTGGCGGTGAGTGAGAGATTCGAACTCTCGATACGTTGCCGTATACACACTTTCCAGGCGTGCTCCTTCAGCCACTCGGACAACTCACCGAATCAAATTTTGGTTAGCATCATTGGCTAACGAGGCGCTAATTTAATGATTATGTGCCTGATGGTCAAGGCTAAACATAAAAAAAAGCGCCCTTTTCGAATCGATTGCTCACTAAGTAACTAAATTGAGCAAAACTGGGGCATTTACATGCTTTGAGAATAACCGGGAACACGGAACCAACGGCGGCACATGTCCAAGAAGTACCCATACAACACACCCATGCCACAAGAAATAACAGCGTTACTTGCCACTGCGGTCACAATTTGATCTGTAGACGCGCCAACTGCGAATAAAATACCCGCATAAACTGGAGATTGAAATAGTACATAAGCGACCAGATCAGAGATGTTCTTCATAAAGGAAGACGGCGACACCTTACTACCTTGATGCAGCACCCAATCACGAAAAACCCCATACGGCCAAGCAATGGCGATATTCACTGGAATCGATAGCGTACGCGATGCTAGAGATTGCTCAAATGTCATCCCTGAAATCAAAATCTCGACAATCATCCCTGTGATAAAGCAAAAAACAACCATAGCAAAGGTATCCGCTGCGGCGTGACGAATACAAAATGGTCCACGAGACTTCATTTACAAAACCCTTAAAATCAAACACTGCAATTAATAAAAATAATAAAACTATTAACCACTAAAAAGACACCAAGCCAGTTAATGATGCAATTAGAGCACACAAAAACTAGCTTATGGTTCTGTATTTAAAATTAAGTTGTAAATTTATAACCAACTTTTAAAGTAAAAGTAGTTTTTTTCACCAATGGCGAGTAAAAACGCCTAAAATCACGTAAAAATGGTACAAAAACACGGATTTCACTTACATAAAAAGGGGTTACGATAATTATTTTGACGTAAAGTTAGAACAAAACTCGGACTGTAAACAGTCACTCCTATAGCTTATGCTACCAAGCTGCGAAAATTCAGAGTATTACCGATATAATCACAGTAGAAGGTCTTGCTGCTTTACTCGTAAAAGTAAAACTGCAAGCCTGTTCATTGCAGGTTAGAAGAGTTTGTGACGACGCTGGATGACGTATGAATAGTAAGAACAATTCACAGTTGCGCCATATTGATTCAGTTATGGTGAGGCCAGCAAAATCGTTAATGTATCGATATCATCTTGGTCCGGGGATTGCTGACGCTTTAAGTTACTTCTTATCCGTTCGGCGACTGAAGAAACGTCGCCACTGAGTTCAAGGGGAGCCTCCGCAATGATCGCTGAAATAGCCTCAAGTGCTTCATTAAGATGTCCATTATCTAGAGCGACATAGAAGTTGAGTAACCACTTTTCAGTATTAAAGCTATCTGCTGCATTTCCATCAAAGTCCGATTGGTACTGATATAACTGTGTCGCATGAAGATACAGTGCATCATTTAATTCAGACTCCACTATTGGTTTCGCTATTATGTGGTCTGCTCCTACATTAATCATACGCTCTTGTGTTTCTTTGAACACATCCGCTGTACAGCCAAAAATCAGTACCGACTTAGCAGGTGAACTCATTGCTCGAATGGCTGATATGGCCCCAACGCCATCTAGAACAGGCATATGATTATCCATCAGTATCAAATCAAATGGTTTGATCGCAACCTCATCGACTGCAAGCTGACCATTTTCGACACTTGTGCACTCAAAGCCCTTGGCTCGGAGGAAAGTTTCCATAATGATCGCATTTGTTCGGTTGTCTTCAACAATGAGTGCTTTCAACCCTTTACAGTTCAATTTATGTGTATTGATTGACTCTACTTTACCTGGCTTGCAAGGTGTAAGGGCAATTTCGACAGTAAAAGTCGTTCCAGCGTCCTCCTGACTCTCTACAACCACTTGCCCACCCATATGTTCCGCGATTTCTTTGACTATTGCTAAACCAAGCCCTGTACCACCAAACCGTCTAGTCGTTGATGACTCCGCTTGCTCAAAAGGACGAAAAATGCGTTTTTGTGCCTCTTTTGAAATACCAATTCCTGTATCTTTTACCTTTAGTATCAGCTTGGTGCCTGCCTTACTCGATTTCTCGGCTAGCTCTACCTCTACGATGCCACGATCGGTGAACTTAACAGCGTTATTGAGTAGATTGAACAGTACTTGACGCAAACGGGCTTTGTCATTGTTGTACCAACGACCCGTTGGTAAATGCGAGACGACTCTAAAGCGAAGACCTTTTTCTGCACATAGAGTTTGATAAACACTCTTGATACTGCCGATAATCGACTCAATTGGGAAAGGCTTATTTTCAAACTCAACATGCCCTTGTTCAATTTTTGAGTAATCTAAAATCTCATTGAGTAATGTCATCATGTGATCACCTGAATCATAAAGTGTTCTCAGGTGCTTACGCTGCTCATCGGTAAGTGGTGTTTTTAACAGTATCTGGGCAGTTCCTAGTACACCGTTCATTGGTGTGCGAATCTCGTGGGACAATGTGGCTAAGAATGCCGTTTTAGCGTTTGTCGAAGCCTGAGCTTTTATTCTCTCCTGCTCTAAATAGATCGTCTTTTCATTGAACTTCTCGATAAGCTGTCCGATTTCGTCATCGCTATCGTAGTCAATATCTATGATCCCACCAGTTTTCGAGTCATCAATCTTAGCGGCAATGCGAACAATTGGTTCAACAATATAGCGATTCAGTAAGTAGTAACCGACCAAGACACACAAGAGCAAAAATGGAATGATCCTCCCCTCAACGCTCATCACTTGTTCAAACACTTGATCGGCGACTTTAGCTTTTGCGTTGACAACTTCCATGCGCCAATCGAACTCTCCGAAATCAAGCTCGCTGACATAAATTTCGTCCGTCAGTTGAAAGTTGTGTTCAATAATCACGTTTGAGTCAGCATCGCGAACCACTACCCCCAAAGAATGCTGGTTCGTGTGCTCTCGAATAAACTGAAAAAGTGCATCAAGTGATAGGTCTACCGTTACAACTCCAGCGAATCGACCGTTTTGGTAGTACGGAGAAGACGCGGTAATCATCTGGACCTGAGTAAAGGTATCGATGTAAACCGTAGACCAACTAACAGAACCTACCGGAGCATCGGCGGCAGCGACATACCAGGCTTCATTATCATAACCGCCAGATTCGGGGTTATTGTAGGAGTGAATTTGGTCAATACCACTATCACTGTTTTTATTGAAGAATAGACTTTTATATCTCCATTGTTCTGCTTTTAGTTCGGGTTTAGGCCATACGCCACCACTAACAAGCATCTTGTCACTCAATTGAAGTATATGTGGAATTATTGTGTTGAGAGATTGAATATTTTCAGTCCCTTGGGCTAGCCCTACTAAGCTGCTCAATACACCTGTAGAACTGAGGAGGGGCTCTTTTATCTCAAGAGCCAGGAGTTGGGTACGTAACTCTAGGTTTTGCTCTAGCTTTTGTCTAACCGGTGGCTCAACAACCAAATAGGCGACAGAACCGATAGTGGCGATAAAGAAGCACAGGTAAAGTGTTAGGGCGAGAATGCTTTTTTTTCTAAGTGATGAGCGAATTTCCATAGATGTGTGAATCATTCCCTAATATCGATTTATCACTAATTGATTGGTAAGATGAGCGCAATCAACCAGCCCATTAACAAATGGTATTCTATTTTGAAACTACAAGACATCCTTTCTCTCCCAGAACTTGACGGTAAACTACTAAACCTAGCAAAAACTCAAGGCTTTGTAACAGCGATGGCTGCAGCGCCAAACGTATTAATGCCTCAAGAGTGGTTGCCATTCTTATGGGGTGGAGAAGAAACAGCGCCATTTACTGACGGTGAACAACTAGAGCAGTACATTGACGAGATTGTACAAATGTGGAACCAAACTCGTCCCGCTCTCCTAGAAGGCACTTGGCAGTGGCCTGCAGGGTGCGCGCTAGATGAGCAAGACATTGTAACAAGTCAGGCTCGCGATTTCTGTGAAGGTGTATTACAAGGCTGGCAACTTGCGCGTGATGACTGGGAAACGTTGATGCCTGAGGATAGCGAAGATAATGCCCTACTCGGTGGTGTTTTACTTTCTCTTACTATGCTTTACGACCCAGAAACAACCATTGAAACATTGGCCGAACAAGGTATGGAAGGCTTAGAGCAGTTTGAAGAGATCTTCAATGCAATGCCAGTGATGTTATGTGGTCTTACCCAGCGCGGTGTTGCATTAGCTGAAGAACAATAGACGCAACGCTGTCGACCATCAAGATTGAACGGCTGAATAGACAAAAAGCTCTCCAAATGGAGAGCTTTTTTGATCATGTTAAAATTACATGTGGAATATACCGCGCCATATCTTGAGTCACTAAGCTACTATCTTCCCTAATCGAAATACCGGCAGCTCTATCATTGACCAACCAACTGCCAATTAACGTATGGTTGTGCCCAAACTTAGGTAGTGGATGGTATTGCTGGACGATATTGAATTTAGATTCATAAGGCCCTGACGTTTTAACAAAACGTTTTCCATCGATGACGATCTCGATGTTCGCGCCCTCTCGAGAAAATAGTGGCTTGATGACATAATCTCTCATAGTGTTCGCTTTTGAATCGTTAGCAAAATAAGCGGGCAAAAGGTTCGGGTGATTAGGAAAGCGCTCCCACAATAACGGTAAAAGTGCTTTATTGGATAGAATCGACTTCCACATCGGTTCTAACCAGTTTACGTTCGCAGTCGCTAAGTACTTCGCATATTCCTCTTCAAACATAAACTCCCAAGGGTAAAGCTTAAACATCCAACGAATCGCTCTGTCGTCAGCATCCACAAACAGACCATCTTCCGTAACTCCAATATCTTCGACATGCACGAATGCCGTTGCTAACCCTGCCTCTCGCGCGCAATCCTCTAAATACTGGACAGTCCCTTTATCTTCTTCAGTGTACTTGCAGCAGCTAAAGTGAAGTGTTTGTCCTGGTTGGTATTTTGCTATTTCGGCAAAGCGCTCGATCAAAAAGTCTTGAAGAATATTGAATTGATCCGCGCTCTGGTGAACTCGACCTTTATTTACAACATCTTCTAGCCACACCCACTGCCAAAAGCCAGTTTCAAACAAGCTGGTTGGCGTATCCGCATTGTTTTCCAGTAATTTTGCTGGCGAGGTCCCGTTGTACGCGAAATCCAGCCGCGAATAAAGCGAAGGTTCGCTTCGTCTCCATGAAGAAGCGACCTGCTCCCACATAGATTCAGGGATCGCACATTGCGTCAGCAACCGCTCACTCCGAACGACTTCATCCACAATAGCCAGGCACATCTGATGCAGCTCTTCAGTGGGCGCTTCTATATCGCGCTCAATTTGCTCCAGCGTGAATTGATAGTAAGCACTCTCATCCCAATACGGTTGGTCATACATGGTATGGAAACCAAAACCAAACTGGCGTGCTAATTCACGCCAGTTTTCGCGCTCTTGTATTTCTCGTCGAAACATAGTGCTTTTTAACCGCCTCGACTGACCGACACCGCTTTACCAAACCCGCCTCGAGACATCGCCCTGCCAATGGTGCCGCCACCACGTTTATTAAGGCTATTAGTCGCAACTTTGGTCGGCTGATTTCGGTAGGAGCCAAAGAATTGTCCTGCTCCATTATAGAATTTGGATTTATAACGGTACATCGGCTCTGAGTAATAGCTCTTGTTATAACCTTTCAACCCGCTTAATGAGCGACTGTAAAAAAAACCGCCAAAGTTAGGTACATAAGCTCGGGAACTGGAACTGTAGTAACAATCATCCTCGTAGAAATCATTCTCGCATTCGAACTCGCTGCGGTAGCGAGGGGCATTTTGTTCGGCACGAGCTAAAGCTTCTTGGTATGCAATGTCACACTGTTCACTAAACTCAGGCGAGTTAGATTTACACTCATCAGCATCAGAAAAAATGTACCCTTCTGTTTTTGACTCGTACGTAGCAAAGAAGAAAATACCACCAAAGGCAGCAAAGGGAAGAATTTTCCCAAGCTTTAAGCTTTTGTCCATGGAAGAACGTTTAACGTTAGAACTCCGCTTCATCGTTCCTCCTAGTAAGTCATGCAAGCGGCATTCAATACGCCGACCGAAACAGAAACTGCGGCTAATACAATACCGGCTGGCAGTTCATCTTTTTCGATACGCTCTGCCACTTTCGGAAGTAAAATAAAGCGTACAATTGCAAATGCGATAATTTGAGCAAGCATTGCAACAACGCCCCACACCATAAAATCGACGATATTGACCGAGTTTTTTGCCGCCCCCGAAATCGCGAGACAATAACCAAGGAAGGCCCCACTTAGCGCAATCGCTGCTGCTGTATTTTGTTTTTCTTTGATCAGATGCCACTCATCGTATGGCGTCAACTTGACGTAGATGAACTTAAACGCCAATACAAAAATAATAGAAACAGAGAAATAGAGTAAAAAGTTTGGGAAGCCTGCTAACAGGCCGGCAATCATGTGCATTATTGTTCCTTGTTCATTTCTTTCCAGGCAAAATCTTCAATACGTTCATCTGCAATGTAAAACAGCTTGGTACTCGCGGGTACTTCAGCATCTAAATCTGGGTTGAGTTGAATACCATCGCCAATATCAAAAGCAATCAGCGTGGCATGATGGCGTCTTTTGAGAAAAACGAAGAGATTCTCAATAGTGGTGGCAGACTGACCCTCGGGATAAATAACTGAGTATTGCGTCATACCTCGTGTTGAAGCCAAAAGCTCCTGATGAAGCGCACTTGAGCCCGGGTCAACCGCCGCTTTTGCCAACATTTCTGCGCCAACAGCAGGTATGCATTCCGCTTTCGGGCAATGCTGACTTAGAAGTCGGCCTAGCGCTTCATCTTTAAAGTAAGCGACCAAATGAGCGGAAGGGTTTACAGATGCGCAGTATAGAGCGGCTGACAAGGTAATGTCGTCCGAGAGATTATCCACAATAATGCAAGCGGCTTCGGCAATATTGGCGTTTTTCATTTCTTGCGAATCGGTATAACTGGTCACTTTGATAAAACTGATTTCGCCAGGTAACGGGTTCTCTATTTCTGAACGGCTGCATAAAACAATCGGACGCTTTCCCTCTTCTTCATGTTGTAACATGCGAATAAGGTGCATCGTCCTCGATCCATTCCAGCCCAACAATACAATATGGTTTTCCACTCTTACTCTCCGTTTTCCTAAAATACCCGCTCGCCAATAGTCCATCGCGGCTCCAGCGACACGCCCCAATAATGCGGCGAATAAGCTCAAACCGCCGGGGATTACAAATAGTACGACAACCCATTTACCCAAATCTGTTACTGGAGAATGGTCGCCATAACCCACCGTACTCGCCGTAACCATGAGGTAATAGATAAAGTTAGCGAAACTGTCTGTTAATGCTGTTTCACCAGCGAGAACCAGCAGCCACCATGAAAGGCTCACATATAAGCCACTAAAGATGAGAAGGCTTCGGTTGCTCAATTTAAAAAGGTGTGAACTAAGCCACTTTTTAACTACTAACCACACCGCCATAAATTTATGACCTCGATATTCATTGATTGCATCAATAGTAACTCATTGATAGTAAGACACAAAAAAACCAGCCATATTCGACTGGTTTTTGAGATTTACTTTCAGTTACGCCTACTTTTTAAGCATTACCTTTCACTTGCATATTTAGCTGCTCAGCAAAATCTAGCATGCGGTTAAGTGGTATAAGGGATTTAACACGCAGTTCTTCGTCAACAAAAATCTCGTGCTCTTTACCACCTTCACTAAGCGCTTTCTCAATTGCTTTCAAACCGTTCATTGCCATCCAAGGACAGTGTGCACAGCTGCGGCATGTTGCGCCTGCACCTGCGGTTGGTGCTTCGATAAGTTCTTTTTCTGGCACTAGTTGCTGCATTTTAAAGAAAATACCTTTGTCTGTCGCAACGATCATTTGTTTGTGAGGAAGCTCTTTCGCTGCTTTGATCAGCTGACTCGTTGATCCAACGGCATCGGCAAGTTCTACGACGCTTGCTGGTGACTCAGGGTGAACCAAAATAGCCGCATCTGGATACACGCTCTTCATTTTTCGTAACGCATCAGCAGAGAACTCATCATGAACCACACACTCACCCTGCCAAAGCAGCATATCTGCGCCAGTTTTGTTAGCGATGTACGATCCTAGGTGACGGTCTGGTCCCCAAATAATTGGCTTATCTTCAGCGTCTAAGTGTTCCACGATTTCAAGCGCAATACTCGATGTAACGACCCAGTCGGCACGGGCTTTAACCGCTGCTGAGGTGTTTGCGTAAACTACAACCGTATGATCAGGGTGAGCATCACAAAACTCGCTGAACTTATCCGCAGGACAGCCAAGGTCGAGCGAACATTCCGCTTCCAACGTTGGCATTAGAATGCGCTTTTCTGGTGTCAGAATTTTGGCCGACTCGCCCATAAAGCGAACACCACCAATAATCAATGTACTTGCAGGGTGACGATTACCAAACTTCGCCATTTCCAACGAGTCACCAACAAACCCGCCAGTGTCTTCAGCTAGGGCTTGAATCTCAGGGTCGGTATAGTAGTGCGCGATAAGTACCGCATCTTTTTCTTTGAGTAACTTTTTAATACGCTCAATGTAAGATGCTTTTTCTTCTTCGCTTAATGGAACTGGTTTCGGTGGGAATGGGTAAACAGTGTCGATTTTATCTAATATATGGCTCATTGCTCTTGCTCTACGCAACTTCCTTTAATCCGAGTATTGTAACCTCGTTAATTTTCAAAAACCAACTTGTCGCGGGGATTTCTAGCGATCTAGCCGTATATCTTTGTTACAGGTAGCATTTCCGAGTAGCGAAATTCGGTGCAACATAAGGTCAGAGGCTCTGCATCATTGCTATCGACTTAGCCGTTCTGCACCAACAGAAAATGGAAAAGAAAAAGGAAGCCGAAGCTTCCTTTTTAAAACATAACGTCTTACAGCTTAGAGCTGGCAAGTTTTGCAGATGCACTACCTGGGTATTCATCAACCACTTGTTGGTAGTACTTTTTCGCTTGAGCTGCATTGTTATTACGCTCAGCGATTTCGCCTAACTTAAGCAACGCATCGGCTCGCTTATTGGAGTCCTTATAAGACACCACAGCGGCAAAACTTTTCACTGCATCCTCATCCTGCTTTTTAGCGAAGTACAACTGACCTAACCAGTAGTGAGAATTCGCTGAATATGTAGAATCAGGATAATCTTTCTGGAACTGCTGGAACGCTGCAATTGCACCAGTGTAATCACGCTTTTTGAGAATGAGGTCAACTGCATTCTGATATGCCGTTTGCTCATCAACATTTGGAGTGTACTGGCCACCTGTTTTCACAGGTTGTGCTTCTTGTGCAGGTGTGGATTTTATCTCTCCACGAACACGATCCAGCTCGACAAACAACTCACGTTGACGTTGCAACATTTGTTTCATTTCGTAGCTATTTCGCTCTAATTGACCACGCAATTCACTGATCTCTTGTGACATTTGGTCAATTTGCTGTTGCATTTGGAGCTGAACGCGATTGCGATTTTGTAGCAAACGTTCTAGACGTTCTACTTCCGTTTCAGATGAACGGCTCTTAGAGACGGATGATGTGCTGTTGAGATCGGATACTGGAGCTGGTGCAGCGAACGCAAAGTTCGCTGCACTTGCCAGTAACGTAAGCGCAACAGCGCGCTTAGTGTTACTGAACATGAGGATTACCTCGAATTAGTATACTAGAACCGCGCGACGGTTCTTAGCGTAAACTTCATCTGATTGACCTAGAAGAAGTGGCTTCTCTTCACCGTAGCTAACGATTGAGATTTGGTCAGCTTGAACACCTAGTGCTTGTAGGTAGTTCGCTACTGCTTGTGCACGACGCTCACCTAGAGCAATGTTGTACTCAGGTGTACCGCGCTCATCAGCGTGACCTTCGATAGTTACGTTAAGTGCTGGGTTCTTGCTTAGGTAAGAAGCGTGAGCCGCTAGCATCTCTTCGTAATCTGCTGCAATTGTTGAGTTGTCAAAAGCAAAGTAGATTGTTTGAGTTTCACGTAGCGCTTGCTCTTTTAGCTCTTGCTCTGTCAACTGACCGCTTTGATCAATTGGCGTAGCTACTGTTGTTTCCACTGCGCCATTGTTGTTTGTTGCTGCACCAGTGTTAGAAGCAGCGTCGTCGCTTGAACTACACGCTGTAACAGCCATTACAGGAAGCGCGATTAGTAGCCCTTTTAGAACCTTGTTCAGTTGCATCTTATTTTCCTTTATTAATCAAACTTATTACTACAAAAACGGTGACCATGCAGGCGCTCGAACACGCCCATTTGTTGCCGGTAATCTAGCCTTGAATCGACCATCAATTGACACCATCGATAGTACGTTTTTCTTGTTGTAAATCGAGCTATACACAACCATGCCACCGTTTGGGGCAATACTAGGAGACTCATCAAGCAAGGTCTTAGTTAAGACTTGAAGAGCACCAGTTTCCAAATCTTGTTTCGCCAAATTAAATCCTGCGTTGCTGCGGTTCACCATAACTAGGAATCGCCCATCAGGAGTAATCTGACCACCCAAATTTTGGCTGCCTTGCCAAGTCAAACGGTCAATAGAACCGCTGCCCAAATTTACTTGATAAATCTGTGGTTTACCACCCCTATCCGATGTGAAAATCAACGATTTTCCATCCGGATGCCAGAACGGTTCCGTATTATTTGATCTGCCACGCGTAATTTGCGTCAGCTTACGAGTGTTAAGGTCAAACGTATAAACATGAAGCGAGCCTGTTTTAGAAAGAACAATCGCTAACTTATTGCCATCTGGCGAAAATCTTGGCGCACCATTGTGACGTGGGTATGAAGTAATTTTCTCACGTTCACCGGTGTAGATGTTCATGATGAAGATTTCTGCTTGGCCATTTTGGAAGCTAACATACGCAAGCTTTTTACCATCTGGTGACCACGCTGGTGACATTAATGGTTGCTTAGAACGTAAAACCAGACGCTCATTGTAGCCATCGTAATCAGCGACTCGAAGTTGGTAAGGGAAACGGTCTTTATCGTTCACTACCACATATGCGATACGAGTCATGAAAGCGCCACGGTCGCCAGTTAACTGTTCATACACCAAATCAGAGATACGGTGAGCGTACTCACGCATACGAGGCCCTTGAACAGTGGCTACTTTATTGAACAGCACATGATCTTTTGACAGAACCAATTCACCGTCACTACCAAGCGCCTTACTCTTCCCACCTGTTAACTGACCACGCACAATATCAACAAGTTGATAGTTGATAACGTAGTCACCTTGGTCGTTTTGCTTGATTGAACCAGTCAATAGCGCATCCACACCTAAATTGGTCCAAGCATCAAAATTAACTTCTGATTCACTGAACGGTGTTTGTGGCATTTTGCTCGTTGGAACTGGGCTGAATTTACCACTACGTTGTAAATCCGAGGCGATAACAGCAGAAACATCCGTTGGAAGCGCTTGTGTGCCCTCCCACTTAAACGGAACAACAGCAATTGGTCGTGCTGAATCAATACCATCGGTAATGACCAACTCTAATGCGGCATTCGCCACATTTGTCATACTGCTAAACAGTACAAACATTCCTAGTAAAAGGCGTCTAATCACGTCTTATTCCTTTTAGTCCAAAGCAACAGTTATGTTGATGTCTTTTAGTCTTTCATTGACCGCTGATTCTGAAGATTTAGGGAACGTCCCTACCTGAGCTATTGCTCGCTTCGCCGCAGCACATACTCGAGTATCGCCACTCAAAACGGTAACACCAGAGACCATCATATCAGTTCCTGTCGGAATCAATTTGATGTTTACCCTACACTCCTTTCCCAGCAAGTAGTCATCCTTAATCAGCTTTTGCTGAATATTTTGAGTATAGATGGATGACATACGAGAAAGTTCGTCGTCAATAAATTGATTGCGCGCAGCACTGTTTTTACTGACCTCATCCTCGAGACCCGCAAAAATATCATCTAACGCGGCTTCTTGAGCTTTACGCTCACGCTCGGCACGCTCAGCTGCTTCTCTCGCTTTACGCTCTCGCTCCGCTGCCTCTTTTGCCGCTTTCTCTTTTGCAATGCGCTCTTGTTCAGCTTTTTCAGCAGCTTCACGCTCACGACGTGCTTTTTCTTCCGCTTCTTTTGCTGCTTTTTCACGAGCCAAACGTTCTTGCTCAGCTTTTGCTATAGCCGCTTCTTTTGCTAAACGCTCCTGCTCAGCTTTACGCACGGCTTCTTCTTTTTCCTTGCGCTCTTTTTCTAGCTTAGCAGCTCGCTCTTTTTCTTTGCGAACACGTTCTTCTTCCTGCTTGCGCTCTTGCTCTTTTTTCTTACGTGCAGCTTCTGCTTCTCGCGCCGCTTGAGCATCTTTCGCTTGCTGCTCTTTCAACTTGCGAATTTGCTCTTCTTCAGCTTTGCGGTTTTTTTCTAGCTGCTCTGCTTCGCGTCTCAGTTTATCAAGACGCTCTTGTTCTTTTTTCGCTGCCTTTTCGCGTTGCTGGCGAATTTCTTTCGCTTGTTGCTGCACAAGTTTTGGATCGATGACAACAGCTTGAACCATTTGCCCTGTAGGCTCTGGTTTAGACATGTTGAAGTCCGTCCCCCAAAGCAGGGCTGCAACTAGAATTGCATGCAAACCAACCGATATTGCTATCGGTTTGGCGTATTGGTTGGGTTTCTTCTTGTGATCTTTCATAGATAATTGATGTCTATTCCCTGATATCGGTCATTAGACCTACCTTAGGGATACCAGCTCTACTTAGTTCATCTAGCAATAGAACAACATCGGCATATGGTGTTGCCGCGTCGCCACCTACCGCAACTGGTGAATCCGGCTTAACCTCTCGCTCCGCTTTCACTCGCACAATAACATCTTGCAACGACAAACCTCGCTGAACTTCTTCATCATTTACGCTTAGGCCTAAATTACCCTCGCTATCAATTTCGATGATAATAAAGCTACTGTCAGTCTCGCCAGCAAGGTCTTGCATAGATTCTGCGGTCGATGTTTTCGGAAGATCAACGTCGACGCCTTGAGTCACAAATGGAGCGGTCGCCATAAAAATGATCAACAGTACGAGCATTACGTCGATATACGGAACAACGTTGATCTCCGCTGTCATTTTTCGCTTTTTAGGTTGATAACCCGCCATGCTTTATTCCTTATCCGCGCTGTCTCGGCCAGCCATCGCTTGACGATGAAGGATGCTGTGGAATTCTTCAGAAAATGTTGCGTAAGTGTGCTCTAGTTTACTCACTTTATTGCTTAGGCGGTTGTACGCCATTACTGCCGGAATAGCCGCAAATAGACCCATCGCTGTCGCGATAAGTGCTTCGGCGATACCCGGTGCAACCATAGACAGCGTAGCTTGCTTTACTTCACCCAGCGCAATAAAGGCGTGCATGATGCCCCAAACGGTACCAAATAGGCCGATATAAGGGCTTATAGAGCCGACTGTTGCCAAAAACGGTAAGCTTGTTTCTAGCTCATCTACTTCACGAGAAACAGCAACGCGCATTGCGCGGCCAGTGCCTTCCATGATGTAAGCTGGTGAATTTGCGTTGCTCTTACGTAGGCGAGCAAACTCTGTAAAACCTGCGTAGAAGATTTCTTCTGTGCCTTCAATTTCGTCTTTACGCGCTTTTACTTTTTGGTAAAGCTGAGAAAGATCAGTACCCGACCAAAATTTGTCTTCAAACTGCTCTGCATTTTTTGACGCTTGAGAAAGCACTTTGCTGCGCTTGATGATCATTGCCCATGACACAATTGACATGCCAAGCAACGTCAGCATCACAAGCTTTACCAACAGACTGGCCTGAAGAAAGAGATCTAAAATGGAAATATCAGCAGTCACTATTTGTTAGCTCCGAATTTATAAAGGTTGGAATAGCTATTGGTTTCATTTTCTTATTATCGATACATGCTACCTTAACCGAGGCCTTGCACAATATCTTGCCTTGATCATTGACCAACTCTTGACAGAATTGCAGAGAAGCACGTTTTATTTCTGACACTCGGGTTACGACTGTCAGATGCTCGTCCAGCCTAGCGCCTTGGTTGAAATCGATATCCATGTGTCGGACAACAAAGCCGATATTTTGTTCCAGTAACACATGTTGAGAAATGCCTTTAGCACGTAACATCTCTGTCCGTGCGCGCTCAAAGAATTTTAGATAATTAGAATGATATACAACACCGCCCGCATCAGTGTCTTCATAGTACACAGTGATCGGCCAGTGAAAGAGATTTGATGTGCCTTGCAAGGGAGTACCAATATATTCAATTCTTTAAAGTAATTACTATAACTGAAGCGACAGCAATTGGTACCGAGCTAAGGAAATATTTTTGAAATTTGTAGAAAAAATAAAAGCTAGGCGAGATACCTAGCTTTTATTCGATGATTTAGTAACCGACTTTATTACAGCATATTTCAGCCTAAATGAAATAAAGTGCCGTTAGATAAATTAAGATAGCTAACGAGAAATAAGGACTAAACAAAACTTGCCAGTACCAGTTTCTTGGCTTGAAGCCCACCCCATACACCATGCTTGAACATACAGACCAAATCAGTGCTGGTGCGGTGATTGAGTTAAAACCACCAATTGCTTGATGGTAAGCTTCAGGGTCCCACATCACCAATCCTACGTGCATAAAGCCAAGGATGAGAGATAAGACTCGTAGCAGAGTCTTATCCATTGGTGCGTGAAGTTTCGCTACCTTATCAGCGAGGTTACTCACTGTCTTTATCCATCATTTCTGAGTGCTCTAGCCAAAGAGCGTTGATGATACCGAATGCACAAGCAAGTAGTACACCTAGAATCCATGCGAAATACCACATAGTAAATGCTCCTTAG
This sequence comes from Vibrio sp. 1874, assembly GCF_033344395.1. Classification (NCBI taxonomy): domain Bacteria; kingdom Pseudomonadati; phylum Pseudomonadota; class Gammaproteobacteria; order Vibrionales; family Vibrionaceae; genus Vibrio; species Vibrio sp. 1874. Next base: position 124,324 of record NZ_JAWPOR010000003.1, on the reverse strand, counting down.
TAAAGTGAGTTTTTGTTGTCTTCAATGTACTGGTCATCAAGGCGACCAAACATCTTGTAGTAAGTCCAAGATGTGTAACCAAGGATGATTGGCACCATAACAAACGCAACGCCTGTCATTAGGTTCAGAGTCAGCTCAGATGACGTTGCATCCCACATTGTTAAGCTGTGGCTTGGCATTAAGTCTGAAGGCATGATGAATGGGAACATCGCAAAACCTGCAGTAAAGATAACACCAGCAACACCCAAGCTTGAAGTAATGAACGAAATCGCACATTTTTCAAGACGAGATGCCAATACAGCGAGAAGCGGCATTGCAACACCTAATACAGGAGCAGCCCATAGTAGTGGGTAGTTTTCAAAATTCTTCATCCACGCACCAGCTTCACGGATAACCTCTTTGTTTAGAGGGTTAGAAGCAGCGTTAGTGTCGATACCGCCAACAATGACGTAGCCATCGATATTTTGGATCCAGAAACCAGCCGCTACAAACGCAGCAACCGTCAGTAAACCAGCCAACTGAGCAACGTTGCGCGCACGCACATGCACTTCGCCTGTTGTTTTCATTTGTAGCCAAGTAGAACCTTGCATCAAAATCATGAACAAGCTTACTAGACCACACAACAGTGCAAATGGGTTTAGTAGACCAAAGAATGAGCCATGGTATGTTGGCATCAAGAACTCGCTCAATTGGAATGGTACACCTTGTAGAAGGTTGCCAAACGCTACACCAAAGATGATTGGCGGAACAAAACCACTGATTGAGATACAGATATCCCAGGTATTGCGCCATTTTGGATCTTCGATTTTAGAGCGGTAGTCTAGGCCCAGAGGACGAAGCCATAGCGCTGCTAGTGTCAAAATCATCGCTAAGTAGAAGCCTGAAAATGACGTTGCGTAAACCAAAGGCCAAGCTGCGAACAGTGCACCACCAGCAGTGATAAGCCAAACTTGGTTACCATCCCAGTGAGGAGCAATTGAGTTAATCATGACACGGCGTTGCGTGTCGTTTTTACCGATGATAGGTACAAGCGCGCCTACACCCATATCGAAGCCGTCTGTTACTGCAAAACCAACTAGTAGAACACCGATTAGTACCCACCAGATGAGTCGCAAGATTTCGTAATCAAACATCTTGTTATCTCCTTACCTTACGCTTCTACTTGGCGACTAACTTTGTCTTCAACAGAGTCAGCATTTTGCTCGAAGTGGTAGCGACCCGTTTTCAGGCTACTTGGACCTTTACGAGCGAATTTCAACATTAGGTAAACTTCTGCAATCAGGAATACCGTGTATAGCGCCAGAATTGCGAAGAGTGAAGTCCAGATTTCACCTGCAGTTAGTGCAGAAGCTGCAACATGCACTGGTAAAATTTCACCTACAGCCCAAGGTTGACGGCCGTACTCAGCGACGAACCAACCCGCTTCAATTGCAATCCAAGGTAGTGGAATGCTAAATAGTGCAGCTTTTAGAATCCATTGTTTCTGCTCAATCTTCTGACGACACGTTTGGATAAACGCCGCACCAAAGACAAACAACATGATGAAGCCACAAGCAACCATGATACGGAATGACCAGAATAGCGGCCATACTGTTGGGATTGAGTCGTCCGCAGCAGCTTGGATTTGCTCTTCTGTTGCATCAACAACATTGTCTGTGTAGCGTTTTAGAAGTAGACCGTAACCTAGGTCACCTTTCACTTCATCAAACGCAGTCATGTTTTCTTCTGACTTATCGCCCGCACGAAGCTTCTCTAGAAGTTCATAAGCGTACATGCCGTCACGAATACGATCGACGTGTTCATCACGTAAATCACGAAGACCTGTTACTTGCTCATCAAAAGAACGTGTCGCGATAATACCCATTACGTAAGGGATCTTAATTGCGTAATCGGTATGCATCGTTTCCTGGTTAGGAACACCAAATAACGTAAATGCGGCAGGTGCAGGTTCAGTGTGCCACTCTGCTTCAATTGCAGCGAGTTTCACTTTTTGAACTTCACCAAGCTCGTAGCCAGATTCGTCACCAAGAACGATGGTAGATAAGATAGCTGCAATACCGAAAGAAGCAGCAATAGCAAACGAACGACGAGCAAACGCAATGTCACGACCTTTTAATAGGTAGTATGAACTGATGCCTAGAATAAACATTGCGCCACAAGTGTAACCAGAAGCAACCGTATGCACGAACTTAACCTGAGCAACTGGGTTTAGTACAACCTCAGAGAAGCTCACCATTTCCATTCGCATGGTTTCGAAGTTGAAATCTGCGCCTACTGGGTTTTGCATCCAGCCGTTTGCGATAAGAATCCAAAGAGCAGAGAAGTTAGAGCCTAGTGCCACAAGCCAGGTAACCGCTAAGTGTTGGCGTTTAGATAGACGATCCCACCCGAAGAAGAATAGACCAACAAAAGTTGACTCCAGGAAGAATGCGACAAGTGCTTCGATCGCTAGCGGTGCACCGAAGATATCACCTACATAGTGGGAGTAGTAAGACCAGTTCGTACCAAACTGGAACTCCATGGTAAGGCCTGTCGCCACACCAAGTGCAAAGTTAATACCGAATAGCTTACCCCAGAACTTGGTCATGTCCTTATAGATTTGCTTGTTCGTCATTACGTACATCGATTCCATAATGGCCAGAAGGAAGGCCATACCAAGGGTCAATGGTACGAATAGGAAGTGATACATCGCTGTCAGTGCAAACTGCAACCGCGATAGATCAACTACGTCAATCATGGTAACTCCTATGTGTCGGCTGAATGACACTCTCTACATATTGCAATCCATATTCAGGTGTTATTTACACTTGAAAAATGTTGAATTATCACAACTCATTGTTGCAAAAATGTGCTTCATTGGTTAGTTAATTGTTAAGCATCAGCTAATATAGCTGGGACTAATATTACTTGTAAAAACAGATTGTTTCAAAAGGTTTATAGCCGTAACGCGCTTTGATATACATCAATGTTTATGCGCGGAATTTGCACAAAAATCCATCACATTGATCTAGATCAACCAGTATTGGATACGGATGTTAAGAGAGAGTAATCAGGAGAGAAATTAACCAGTTGCAAGCAAACATCGAGTTAACAATCAATGCTTTTTACTTACTAAACCAGTATGAGAAAAAATTCAAAAAATGTGAGTTTGGTCAACTTTAATGAAGTGCTGGGCAACAAAGGCCCAGCGAGGGAATCTTATTTTTCAATTCCGAAATGCAAATACGCACGATCTGTCGCGATTCTTCCACGCGGAGTGCGTTGTAAATAACCTTGCTGAATAAGATAAGGCTCAAGAACGTCTTCAATAGTGTCCTTTTCTTCACCTATTGCCGCTGCCATGTTGTCGAGCCCGACCGGACCACCACCAAATTTTTCCATAATCGCGAGTAGTAGCTTACGGTCCATGTAATCGAAGCCTTCGGCGTCCACATCAAGCATATTCAACGCCTTATCGGCAACATCGGCGCAAATGTGACCATTGCCTTTTACTTCCGCATAATCACGAACACGGCGTAGCAAACGGTTAGCAATACGTGGTGTGCCACGCGCACGTCTTGCCACTTCCAATGCACCTTCAGGTTCCATTGATAAACCTAAACAATCCGCGCTTCGCTGCACGATATCTTGGAGGTCTTTTATCTTATAAAACTCAAGGCGCTGAGTAATACCAAAGCGGTCGCGCAATGGTGACGTCAAAGAGCCCGCTCGGGTCGTCGCACCAATTAACGTAAACGGTGGTAAATCGATCTTAATAGAACGAGCGGCCGGACCTTCACCGATCATAATATCCAGTTGATAATCTTCCATCGCCGGATATAGCACCTCTTCAACCATCGGACTCAAGCGGTGAATCTCATCGATGAACAACACATCGTTTTCTTCAAGGTTGGTTAACAGCGCGGCCAAATCGCCTGCTTTCTCAAGTACAGGGCCTGAAGTAGTGCGAATGTTCACTTCCATTTCATTGGCAACGATATTCGCAAGTGTGGTTTTACCCAAACCTGGGGGACCAAAAATCAAAAGGTGATCAAGTGCTTCGCTACGTAACTGAGCAGCTTTAATGAAGATCTCCATTTGGTCACGGACATGGTCCTGACCTTGGTAATCCGCTAATTTTTTTGGCCGAATAGCACGATCAATGACATCTTCATCACGAAAGGCAGGGTTTTCTGGCGCGATTAAACGATCGGCTTCAATCATCTTTTTACCTTGAAAAATGGTTACCTGAGAGAATAATGCCGCTCGTTTAACAGCAAGTGGCATATTTCTATATCTCGTCATCCTGTACAGCGACGAAGGAGCGTGATACAGGATCTTCTATCCGAGCGATTTATGGTCAAATTGTTTCATTAACCGCTCAGCGTGCTGCTATTAGATTCCCAGTCTCGCCAGGCTCGCTGAAATGACACAAAAAAACATCGTTAAGCGATTGGCATTAACCTTAGAGAATGAGTTATCTTGAACAAATGTTCACTGTGCAACCAGCGTTACACCATTGATTTTAGAGCTTCACGGATCATTTGCTCACTGCTCATGTCCGGTTTAGCGATCTGAGATACCACTTTCGACGCTTGAGTCGGCTTGTAACCTAGAGCTAGAAGCGCACTGATTGCCTCTTCTTCCGCGTTGTTGGATGTCGCACTAGAATCCGCAGGAGCAGCATCCGTAAATGGTGTAAATAGATCGCCTGCGCCCCACCCTTTCAAGCGGTCTTTCATTTCAACAACCAATCGCTCTGCGGTTTTCTTGCCAACGCCTGGAAGCTTAACCAGCGTAGAAACGTCTTCATGTTCCACACAAGTAACAAATTGCGTTGCTGTCATACCAGAGAGAATACCAAGACCGAGTTTAGGACCAACGCCATTGGCTTTGATCACTTCACGGAAAAGTGCTCGTTCTTTTACCGTGTTGAAACCATATAGCAATTGCGCATCTTCACGGACAACAAAGTGAGTATAAATAATGGCTTCTTCGCCAACATTTGGCAGTTCGTAAAAACAGCTCATTGGCATCTGGACTTCATAGCCAATGCCATTAACTTCAATTAATACTTCAGGTGGTTGCTTTTCAATCAGTATGCCACGAAGACGTCCAATCACTATAAATACTCTTTGGAAATGAATTTGCGACAGGATAATAAAGAACTGGATAGACATCCAGTTAATTTTATCGATAGCGCCCTTTTCTGGCACTGGTTGCTTTGCCCGCTAAGGCAACGAGAGTCTTGTTAGTATTGGCATGACAAATCGCCACACCTAAAGCATCGGCCGCATCCGCTTGAGGCTTGGCGGGCAATTTAAGCATCTGCTGAACCATATGCTGAACTTGCGCTTTGTCCGCGCCACCAGTGCCTACGACAGCTTGCTTAATAAGACGAGCCGCGTATTCAAATACCGGCAACTCCGCATTCACCGCAGCAACAATTGCACTGCCACGAGCTTGGCCAAGTTTTAGCGCTGAATCCGCGTTTTTGGCCATAAACACTTGCTCGATCGCGAAAACGTCCGGTTGAAACTGGGTAATGATTTCCGTGACGCCTGCATAAATCTGTTTAAGCCGACCCGGAAGTTCTTTTTCTGAAGTACGAATGCAGCCACTACCAAGGTATTGCAAGTGGCGTCCATTTTGACGAATGACCCCATAGCCGGTAATGCGCGAACCTGGGTCAATGCCCAAAATAATTGACATGAATGTTCCTAAAAATGAGGCCTAATTCGGCCTCAGTCTTTTTATTATTACTTGCTAACTTCGGAGCAAATACCGCTCCCGACACCTTGAGTTTAATCTAGCGTAGCCGCAACGTCGTCAGAGATATCACCATTGTGATAAACCTCTTGAACGTCGTCCAGATCTTCCAAAGCGTCAATCAAACGAAGTAGTTTTGGCGCAGTATCCGCGTCCAAATCTGCTTTCGTAGATGGGATCAGCGACACCTCCGCGTTCTCTGCCTCAAACCCTGCGGCATCAAGAGCATCTTTTACGAGTCCAAAATCGCCTGGGGCCGTGTAGACATCAATCGAGCCATCTTCTGCCGTTTCAATGTCATCAGCACCACTTTCTAATGCTACTTCCATTACCGCATCCTCATCTAAACCTGGGCCATATGAAATCACGCCTTTCTTGTCGAAAAGATAGTTGACGCTACCATCCGTCCCCAGATTACCGCCTGACTTTGAGAATGCATGGCGCACGCCAGATACCGTACGATTTCGGTTATCCGTCATACATTCGACCATGACCGCCGTACCACCTGGACCATAACCTTCATAGATCACGGTTTCCATGTTGTCGTCGCCTTCATCACCAGCACCTCGGCTGACAGCGCGGTTGACAGTGTCACGTGTCATGTTGTTAGACAGTGCTTTATCAATTGCTGCTCGCAAACGTGGGTTATTTTCTGGCTCACCGCCCCCCTCTTTTGCCGCAACAACGATTTCACGAATTAATTTAGTAAAGATTTTGCCGCGCTTCGCATCTTGCGCTGCTTTACGGTGACGAATATTCGCCCATTTACTATGACCAGCCATAATTCACCTTTTAATGTATTTTGACGCTTAATAACAAAAACATGTTCTAAAAAGCGTTGCTTGGGAAATTGCTTTGGAAGTTTCTTGGGTTTATTTAAACAAAAACTCCCGCAGTTGCGGGAGTTTTCTTCAAATGTTGTGCGCTTATTCTGCGTCTTTTTCTTTCGCTGCAGTTACTGCGATTGCTAGCTCTTCTAGCGCTGCTGGGTTCGCAATACTTGGTGCGTCTGTTAGTAGACACGCCGCTGCTGTTGTTTTAGGGAACGCGATAACATCACGGATGTTCTCTGTGCCACATAGCAGCATTACTAGACGGTCTAGACCAAATGCAAGACCAGCATGTGGAGGCGTACCGAATTTCAGCGCATCAAGCAGGAAGCCGAACTTAAGCTGTTGCTCTTCAGGTGTGATACCTAGAATATCAAATACGGCTTCTTGCATATCTGCGTTGTGGATACGAACAGAGCCGCCGCCCACTTCGTAGCCATTTAGAACCATATCGTAAGCGTTAGAATTTGCCGCAGCAGGGTTTGCTTTTAGCTCTTCTGCAGTCACACCTAGAGGCGATGTGAATGGGTGGTGCATCGCGTGTAGGTTGCCTTCGTCATCTTCTTCGAACATTGGGAAGTCAACAACCCATAGTGGAGCCCATGCAGACTCATCCGTTAGCTCTAGGTCTTTACCTAGTTTCAAACGTAGCGCACCCATTGCTTCTGCAACGATACCCGCTTTATCAGCGCCAAATAGGATAATGTCACCAGATTCCGCTTGAGTACGATCTAGAATGCCGTTGATCACGTCTTCATTTAGGAACTTAGCGACTGGAGATTGGATACCTTCCATGCCCGCTGCACGGTCATTAACCTTCATCCAAGCTAGACCTTTCGCACCGTAGATGCCAACGAATTCACCGTAGCCATCAATTTGCTTACGAGTCAGAGAAGCGCCACCTGGAACGCGAATAACGGCAACGCGGCCTTTTTCATCGTTTGCTGGACCTGAGAATACTTTGAACTCAACGTCTTTCACTAGGTCAGCAACGTCTACTAGTTCCAGTGGGTTACGTAGGTCTGGCTTGTCAGAACCGAAACGACGAATCGCTTCGCTGAACGGCATTACTGGGAATTCACCTAGGTCAACGTTTAGTAGCTCTTGCCACATTTCACGAACCATTTTCTCAGTCGTTGCACGAACTTGGTCAGCCGTCATGAATGACGTTTCGATATCGATCTGAGTGAATTCTGGTTGACGGTCAGCACGCAAGTCTTCATCACGGAAACACTTAACGATTTGGTAGTAACGGTCAAAACCAGACATCATTAGAAGTTGTTTGAATAGCTGTGGAGACTGAGGAAGCGCGTAGAAGCTGCCTTTGTGAACACGGCTAGGTACTAGGTAGTCACGAGCGCCTTCTGGAGTCGCTTTTGTTAGGACTGGTGTTTCGATGTCTAGGAAACCGTTGTCATCTAGGAAACGACGAACAAAGCTAGACGCTTTAGCTCGTAGCTTGATGCGGTCGCTCATTTCTGGACGACGTAGATCTAGGTAACGGTACTTCAGGCGCTGCTCTTCAGAGTTCTTTTGGTTGAAGTCTAGAGGCAGAACATCAGAACGGTTGATGATTTCAAGACCTTTCGCAAGGATCTCGACTTCACCTGTTGCCATGTCTTTGTTTGCTTGGCTCTCTGGGCGAACGCGCACTTCACCCGTTAGTTTGATACAGAATTCATTACGAAGTGTGTTCGCCACTTCATACGCATCCGCCATATCTGGATCAACAACTACCTGAACGATACCTTCGCGATCTCGCATATCAATAAAAATAAGACCGCCTAAATCACGACGACGGTTAACCCAGCCGCAAAGTTCTACAGTTTGTCCTGCAAGGGACTTGTTCAGGTGACCACAGTAATGGGTACGCATAATGAAATTCCCAATCTCTCAAATGTTGTTAACTACGCTCTGTCAGCCTCATTGCTAAGCAGAGTAAAGATTCAGTTATACGCTGAATGTCCACGAAAATCGACTACTCAACATACAATTACGTGTGTTTTATCATTCACTGGTGCTTTTTAGTACAACAAATGTTCAAAAGCGCACCAAAGCGAAAAAATTGGGGAGGATTATAGCGTGAAATTACCTATTTCAGCAAAACTCTCGTAAAGTATTCACACGAGTAGCAAGCAGTAAAGAATAATGGATAACTTACCTCTTCGACTTGGATTGACGATGTGGTCGCACAATCAATGGCAACAAAGTTTTTACGGCAGCGGGACAAAGCCCGCTGAACGTTTAGAAAGGTATGCGCAAGTGTTTCATACCGTGGAAGGCAACACGACATTTTATGCCACACCGACGCTCAATACAGTGCAAAACTGGAGAGCCGCAACCCACGATGATTTTCGCTTTACTTTCAAACTTCCTAAAGCCATCACTCATGAGCAAATGCTAAGAGGTTGCAGCGAACAACTGAGAGACTTCATGAAGGTCATGGAGCCTTTGCATGACCGTGTGGGCCAATGGACAATTCAATTACCAGCCGCATTTGGTCCTGAGCACCTTGATCGACTGAAAAAGTTCTGTGCGAGCTTTCCACCTAACTTCCCTCTCGGTGTTGAGGTTCGCCATATGGCATTTTTCTCCAAAGGCGAAGAAGAGCGAGCACTTAACCAATGGTTAGTAGAGAATAATATTGACCGCATTATTATGGATAGCCGCCCAGTCTTTGCCGCTAAGCCCGACAATGAGGCGATTATTGATGCACAAATGAAAAAACCACGAGTCCCTGTTCACGCCATTGCTACCGCTTCACACCCTTTGATTCGCTTTATTGGTCATCCAGAAGAACAGCAAAATTACGAGTTTTTTAAACCATGGCTCAACAAGTTGCCACAATGGATTGCCGAAGGTAAACAGCCATATGTCATGATCCATACCGCAGACAATATAATTGCGCCAGAGTTGGCCGCAAACCTATATAAAGACATACAAAAGCGTATCACGCTCCCTGAGTTAGCGCCTTTCCCTGCTGACGATGGCAACTCGCAGTTACAGATGTTCTAACGCAACACATGACAGAGGCGCGAAATTCCCATAAAATACGCGCCTTTTTTGGTGCCTGACATTTTCAGGCGGCTTGTATGCAGAGACTTAGTTATGAACCCTAAGAGCAATCCAGATACTATTTTTTCGGCTCCAATCGATAAAATTGGGGATTTCACGTTCGATGAACGCGTAGCGGAAGTATTTCCTGACATGATTCAACGATCGGTACCGGGTTACAGCAATATCATTTCTGCAATCGGTATGCTGGCAGAGCGTTTTGTAAAACCTCACTCAAACATCTATGACCTTGGCTGTTCTTTGGGTGCTGCAACATTGTCTATGCGTCGCCATATCAAACAAGAAGGTTGCCAAATCATCGCAGTGGACAACTCTCCAGCGATGGTTGAGCGTTGTAAACTTCACGTCAACGCTTACCGCAGTGACACTCCTGTGGATGTAGTAGAAGCAGACATTCGCAATATCGAAATTGAAAACGCGTCAGTGGTGGTGTTGAACTTCACTTTGCAATTCCTCTCTCCAGAAGATCGTTACTCCTTGCTCGAGAAAATTTACGCAGGCCTGCGTCCAGGCGGCATTTTGATTCTATCGGAGAAGTTCGTCTTCGAAGATGAAGTGTCGAACGAACTGTTAATTGACCTTCACCACGACTTTAAACGTGCGAATGGTTATAGCGAACTAGAAATCAGCCAAAAGCGTAGCGCGATAGAAAACGTAATGCGCCCAGATTCAAAGAAAGAACATAAAGAGCGTTTCGCTAAAATTGGCTTTTCTAGCTACGACGTTTGGTTCCAATGCTTTAACTTCGGCTCCATGTTCGCGATTAAATAGACCATGCATACCAAGCCTGAACCATACCGATTTCGGCTTTTGTTAATAATTTATACCCATCAACTCAGCGATTGACTAACTATGTTTAACTTTGCAAATTTCTACCAATTGATTGCCCAAGACACTCGTCTTCAACCTTGGCTTAATGTGCTTCCGCAACAGCTAACGGATTGGCAAAATGCAGAGCACGGTGACTTTGGTCGCTGGTTGAAAGCCCTGAACAAAATCCCAGCGGGTAGACCGGACAACATCGACATTGTTGATTCTGTCACGATTTCAAACAATGAGCCGATGCCTCAAGGGGAACTTAAAAAGCTAGAAAGCTTACTTCGTACATTCCATCCTTGGCGCAAAGGCCCATACCACGTACACGGCATCCATATTGATACTGAGTGGCGCAGTGATTGGAAATGGGACCGCGTGCTTCCGCATATTTCACCATTAAAGAATCGCAGCGTACTCGATGTAGGTTGTGGTAACGGCTACCACATGTGGCGCATGCTAGGCGAAGGTGCACGCTTAACTGTCGGTATCGATCCATCTCACCTGTTCCTGATTCAGTTCGAAGCAATTCGTAAACTAATGGGCGATGACCAACGTGCACACCTATTGCCATTGGGCATTGAACAACTACCTAAGTTAGAAGCGTTCGATACGGTATTCAGCATGGGCGTGCTTTACCATCGCCGCTCGCCTCTCGATCATTTAGTGCAACTAAAAGATCAATTGGTATCTGGAGGTGAACTCGTATTGGAAACACTCGTGATTGAAGGTGATGAGAATGCAGTACTGGTCCCGACTTCTCGTTACGCGCAAATGCGTAATGTCTATTTCTTCCCTTCAGCAAAAGCCCTAAAAGTGTGGCTAGAATTGGTCGGTTTTGAAGATGTTCGTATCGTTGATGAAAACATCACATCCGTAGATGAACAACGTACCACAGATTGGATGACGCATAACTCTCTACCTGACTACTTAGATCCGAACGACCCAAGCAAAACTGTAGAAGGCTATCCTGCCCCTCGCCGCGCGGTTCTTGTCGCTCGCAAATCATAATTCGCTGAGATTCCTGACATTGTCTTAACTCATTTTACGAGTTAAGACATTACCCTCTTTCCTCGTAATGAGCGAGTTTGTTTTTTGAATCCATTTTTCACGTCAAAATATAAGCACGCTCTAAATAAGGATGCGCTTTTATGTCCTTGATTTTTGGCTTTTCATCACTATTCCTCAAACAATAAGTAATAGAGAAACATTCTTACTTGTGAGGCTTTATCGATATAAGCTAAACTCCTAAAAAATAAACAACTTAATCCAATCCCAAGGTTTTCAATGTTATTACGATTGACCCCGATTGTTGCCATCGCCTTACTATCTGGATGCTCACTAACCAAAGGCGAACAGTACCACCAAGAAACGTTAGCGGCGATTCAAAATTCAGAAGCGAATGTCAATAATCGCATTACCAACCTAGAGCTACAGCTCAGCAACCAATCGGACTATATCGACAGCCTTGAAGAACAAGTCGATAAACTACAGGTTGAACTTCTTACATTTCGCGATGAAGCAATGGCAGAAGTAAAAAAACCGAAAGAGCCGATTATTGTCCAATCTCCCGCTCCTGTGGAACCAACCCCAACTCACGATATTGTCCTTGGCTCTATCGAAAAGGTCACGGTAGAGTCGATTAAGCAAACTTTTGATGCACGTATCGACACTGGTGCCGCGACGTCGTCTTTAAATGCCGTTGATATTGAAGAGTTCGAAAGAAATGGCAAAAAATGGGTCCGATTCCACTTAGCAGACACCAGTAAATCCGAAGAAGAGAAAAGTACTTGGATCGAAGCTCCTGTCATTCGCTACGTCAAAATCCGCCAGGTTACCAGTGAAGAGTTAGAACGCCGCGCTGTGGTAGAACTTTGGGTGCGCGTTGGAAAAATTCATGAAAAAGCGCAATTTACGTTGGCAGATCGCTCACATATGAACCATCCTATTTTACTGGGTAGAGAATTTATGCGCGACATAGCACTTGTCGATGTAAGTCGTACCTATATCCAAACGGACGAAGATAAAAAATAATAAGGTAGATTATGACGTCAAAAATACCGTTTTACCTTTCTATCATCTTATTGGTGATTGCGGGCATTGCTCTGAGTGTTTTCAGGCATGAAAACTACGGCGTGCCTTGGACGCCAGGCGAAACTCGCCAGGTGTGGGATGTAGAAGCTCGTATTGAGTTCAATGCTAACGGCAACGAAGTAAAAGCGTCACTTGCAGCACCTCATACGCAAAGTGGTTACACACTTATCGGTGAATCTGCTTCCTCATCAGGTTATGGCGTTTCCTACATCAATGACGATTCAGGTCGTCGTGCAGAATGGTCAATTCGCCAAGCTCAAGGGCCACAAACCATATACTACAAAGCCCAGTTCTTAGTAGACCCTCAGGCTAAAGTCACTCCTTTACCGCCAACGGAAGACATTACGCCACCAACGCTTTCAGCGCCACAAGCAGCAGCGGCAAATGCCCTTATCGAACGTGCGATGAGTCGCTCAGCCGATAATGTGACGTTTACTCGTGAGCTTATCAAAGCGCTTAATGACCCTGATAGCCAAAACTCGTCGCTACTACTGAACGATTTCAGCCGTACTGATGCACTGCATAACATTTTGCTTACCGCAGGTATACAGAGCAAAACCGTCGGTGTTATCGAACTAGAAGATGGTCGTCGACGCCAAACAATTCAACCAATGGTTCAGGTTTGGTCAGGTAAAGATTGGGTACTGTTTTCACCAAAATCCGAACAAAAAGCAGTGAAACCCAACTTGTTAGTGTGGGATGAATCAAACGTATCCTTACTTGACCTTGTTGGTGGTAAAAATAGCCAAGTGCATTTCTCGATGATTAAGCAAGAAATGACACCACAACAAGCTACAAACAACAAAATAGAAGCAGATGGATTACTGAATATTTCAATTCATAGCTTACCTTTGGAAGAGCAAGCGATGTTCAAAACCATCATGCTCATCCCTATCGGTGCTCTGATCGTTGTGTTCTTGCGTGTGATTATCGGCCTGAAAACATCCGGTACCTTCATGCCTGTGTTGATTGCCGTTGCTTTTGTTCAAACTCAACTATTAACGGGTATTGTCGGTTTCTTGCTAATTGTAGGTACAGGCCTGATTATTCGAAGCTATTTGTCTAGGTTGAACTTATTGCTGGTAGCAAGGATATCTGCGGTCATTATTACCGTTATCATGATCATCTCGGTGTTCACCGTTGTTGCGTTTAAGATGGGCTTAACGGAAGGCCTAACAATTACCTTCTTCCCTATGATCATCTTGTCTTGGACGATTGAACGTATGTCAATCCTATGGGAAGAAGAAGGTGCGAAGGAAGTTGCTCTGCAAGGTGGTGGTTCGTTGCTGACAGCGGTATTAGTTTACCTCGCAATGACTAACTCATACATTCAACACTTAACCTTTAACTTTATTGGTCTACAGTTGATTGTTCTGGCCGGTATTCTATTACTAGGTACTTACACAGGTTACCGCCTCACTGAGCTACGACGCTTCAAACCACTAGCGGAGGACTAAACGATGTTCGAAAGTTTTACTTCGCCGTCTAAGCTTCGCCATAAAGGCATTATGGGGATGAACAAGCGTAACCACAGCTATATTGGCCGTTACAATGATCGTTCTAAATACCCACTTGTCGATGACAAGCTAAAGACCAAAATTATTGCACAGGCAGCAGGAGCAACAGTTCCTGCCCTGATCGGTGTCATTCATAACCAAGCTGAAGTTAAGACTATCCACAAAATGGTTGAGAACTGGCCTGGTTTTGTAATCAAACCTGCACAAGGTAGTGGCGGTAAAGGCATTCTGGTTGTTACGTCTCACAAAAACGGGGTATATACCAAACCCTCCGGCTCTACAATTGGTAGGGATGAGGTCGAGCGTCACATTAGTAATGCGCTTGCTGGCCTTTTCTCTCTTGGTGGTAAAAATGACGTTGCTGTGGTTGAAAACTTAATCAAGTTTGATGACTGTTTTGATGGCTTCAGTTATGAAGGCGTACCAGATGTTCGGATCATCGTATTTAAAGGTTATCCAGTTATGGCGATGATGCGCTGCTCTACAGCGGCTTCCGACGGCAAAGCAAACCTTCACCAAGGTGCGGTAGGAGTAGGCATTGACATCGCGACAGGTAAAGCCGTCAGAGCGGTGCAGTTCGATCATCCAGTGACTCATCACCCTGATACAGGTAAAGACCTTTCGACCCTTCAAGTACCGCATTGGGAGCGCTTGCTGGAGCTTGCGTCAAGTGCCTGGGAAATGACAGGTTTGGGATACATGGGTACGGATATGGTGCTGGATAAAGATGAAGGACCTATGGTTTTAGAGCTTAACGCTCGCCCTGGTCTGGCAATCCAAATCGCTAATGGTGCAGGCTTGCTTCCTCGTTTGAAACACATAGAGAGCCTTGGCACACCTGCTGAGTATCCAAAACCGATTGAACGCGTCGCTTACGCGGAAGAGCAGTTCGGTGTGAAGCCGTTGTTCTAACCCTCCGACATAATGTTCGTTATTACTCGCCAGTAATTGTCATGATTACTGGCGTTTTTGTTCCCGCATCCAAAAACCTTGCACTTGCTCTCCTTATTAAACACATCCTTCTCATATATAAGTTGAATCAATGATCGAGCTAACAAAATCAACATAGATCGTTTCTTTTCTACTTTGCCTTTTGAGTATGATGAGAGCTCCCCTTACTCAACTTGAGAGGTTGGGAAATGCTAATAAAAGAAACAAATAATGATGAACCAGAGCTTGAAGAACAAGAGAGCTTAGACCAACACCTACAACGCTTGTCTGAGCTTTCTGTCCAAGCACTCGAAGAGCTTGCTGAAATGATCGAAGTCAGGGACGATATTCCAGAGGAATAAACGTCGCTTCCTCGTGAAGTTCCGCTAATAAGCCGAGACTGCCGTCCTACAGTCTCGGCTTATCTTATGTAGTTCGAAGCCTGCCTCGCAAACAGATACAAAAACGCCCGCGTTCATTGCGGGCGTTTTATTAGATTCGGAGTTTACGATTCAAACTCTTCAATCATCTCTTGCGCTTCAGTCTTAGGCTTATCCGTTTGACCAAAACCACGCAGACCAACTACGTGTACGTGCTCGTGGTCTTTAAACACCTTACGCACCAGTTTGTAGGTCGTACCTTTCTCTGGGCTGATGTTTTCAGGCGCCGCGATGAGAAGCTGCATATCCAGACGGTCACACAATTCGAACAATGTCGCGATCGATTTCGCATCCAGACGCGCGGCTTCATCCAAGAAGAGCAGACGACAAGGCACAATGTCTTTGCTGCGTAGACGACGAGACTCTTCTTCCCAGCTTTGAACAACCATCAGAAGGATTGACTGACCGGTACCGATCGCTTCACCTGTTGATAGCGCGCCAGACTCAGCCTGTAGCCAACCATCTGTACCACGGTTCACTTCTACACTTAGCTCTAGGTAGTTACGGTAATCCAGTAGCTCTTCACCCAGAACCTGAGGAGAACGTTGACCCATATCGATGTGTGGGTTCACACGTTGGAACAGCTTCGCCATTGCTTCAGAGAAGGTAAAGCGGGTCGATTCAAACAGGTCTTTATGTTGCTCTTGTTGTGTCGCTAAACCGTTCAGTAGCACTTCGTGACTTTCACGGATCTTCACGTTTAGACGTACGCCCTTCACCTGACCAAACGAAATGTTCGACAAGCCTTGGTTCAGCATGCGAATACGGTTTTGCTCACGCTGAATCGTCTTCTTGATGATGCTCGCTACTGACTCAGAGCTGATCGCTAGACGGTTTTCACGTTGCGTTAGCTCTTCCGTTAGACGCGCCAGCTCGACTTCCATCTCTTCGATTGCTTCAACTGGGTCATCAGTACGGATGATATCCTGACGAATACGCTCACGAAGGTGTTGGTATACAGCAATATAGAACAGAACTTTACGCTCTGGACGTGCATTACCTTCTGATAGACGCAGCGCATCACGCAGGTCGTCATTGTTCGCAACCGCTAGACGCAGCGCACCCAGTGATTTATCCGACATCGAACGCAGTTCATCCGCTGACATGTAAGCCAGTTCACGCTTGTGTAGACGACGCTCAACATCATTCTCACGCGCCAGACGAAGTACTGAACACCAGCCAGCTTTCGCAGCAACCACGAACGTACGCAGCTCAACGTATTCTTTCTGAACTTTCTTCAGACGTTTTGCCAAGCCTTTCATCTCTAGTTCAGTAGAGGTGATCGTGCGCTCGTATTCGCTCTTACGGCTGCGAGACGAGTGTAGACGCTCGTGCAGTTCGTCACGACGACGCATTGCGCGCTCTTCCGCACCTTCGTCAGCGTTCACGCCAAACTCTTGAAGTTCTTGTTTGAACTCTTGAACCGTTTCCAGTTTCGCTTGGTGTGAACTCTTCAATGATGCCAATACTTGGTTGTATTGGTTCATTTGACCTTGCGATTGCTTCAACTCTTCACGAGAGCGAGTACGCATTTGTTCAGCTTGAACCAGTTTAGCTTTTAACTGCTCACTCAGTTCGCTACTCTTGTTCAGTAGGTCTACTGAATCTGAGTAAGCGAAGTAGTGACGACGTTCAACGAGATCCGAGAGTGCAAAGATTTGCTTCTTAAGATCTTGTAGCCGCTCGTCTGCCGCTTTGTATTCTGCTTCTAGTGCATCGAATTGCTCTGGGTCAGCATCAAGCGCAGACGCAATATTCTCTAATTGCGTGACGGCTTTTGCATGGTTGTTTAAGAAGTTTTTTGCCTCTGCAAGCTGAGCGATTTTCTCTTCTAGCTCATCAAAACGCGCTTGCAATGACTCATCTTCAACAAGCACCATGTGTGACGCTAGCTTGTCCAGAGAAGACAACGCTTGCTTGCTGGTTTGAAGCTGAGAACGTTGTTGTTGCTCTTTCGCATCCAGATCCGCCAGCACACGAGCAATTTGGTTACGCTTATCACGAATAGTTGCCAGTGCTTGTTCTGGATCGGCGTCAAAAGCAACCTGAATGTGGTTAGACACAAATAAGTTAAACGCTTGGTACAAGCGCTGCATTTTCTGAGAATCAAACGCCGCTTTTGCGTGTTTCTCTACCACTTCTTCTCGTTCGTTACGCAGCAACTCTAGACGCTGCTCACGTGCCGCACGGCCAAACAATGGGATCTCAGGCAAGCGAGAGTAACGCATTTGGCGATCGTTCATACGAACGCAAACCGCGCCCTCTAACTCTTCTGCATCGAACGAGCTGTCATCAAAGGCATCGATGTCACCTTCAATGATGTACAAGTCTTCTGGACAGTCGTCTAGCTCTACCAGTTTTTCTTCGATGCCTGACAAGTCAGAAACAACGATAGCGTGACGAGCCGGCCCGTACATCGCACTGAAGTAAGGCGCGTCATCAATCGTGATGTCATCGTAGATCTCAGACAGCAATACACCGCCCAGCGTATCTGCCAAACCTTTCAGGCGAGGGTCATTTGAACCACCAGGAGAAGCAAGACGCTCAATCTCAGAGTCTAGCTGGCTACGGCGCTCAGCAAGCTTATCTTTAGCTAAAGACAGCTCCCTTTCTTGTTCAAGGACAACTTGCATGTGGTTCATTACCGCATGGCGATCCTCAAGCTCTTCACCGCTCTGCTCTCTCAGTTTCTCTAGCGCATCGTTCGCCGCAATCCAAGCTGGTGCTATTGCTTCAAGCTTACTGATTTCTGCCACCGCGTTTTGCTCTAGACGGCGCTGTTCACCACGCTGATCACGAACTTCTTCTTGAGCTATCTCTAGTGATTCGATTTGCGTCGCATGACGTTCACGTTCTTGTTCAAACGTAACCTCATCGGTTAGTTCAACGTGATATTGCTTTTTGTATTCAGCAACCAGTTCACGTGCTTGACGCTGCTGGTTAAGGCTGCGTTCGAGATCACGGTGTTGTGCTCGCCATTGCTGTTCGTTTTGCGCGATTTGTTGTGACTCACGCGCTTTCGCAATTGCGGTTTTCGCATGTTCAGACGCGTCTTTGCGCTCAACTTGACCAACGATGCTTTGTACTAGTTTAAGCGCGGTTTCAAACTGCTCTGCCGCTGCAGAAGACATGTCCAGCTTGTGCTTAACCGATAGCAACGCATTGGTGTTTTCTGATTCTTTGCTCTTAAGCTCAGAGACAAGCGCTTGAGCCGATTCCGCCGTTAGGCTGTCATCGCCAAGTAGCTTCTTCGCTTTCTCCAGCGCTTGAACTGCTTGTTGATATTGAAGGGCGCGAGTTTGCTGAACGTCAAGAGCTTGCTGGTAATCAGCAAGTTGCGTCTTAAGGCTATCCACCTCTTCTTCTGCAACGGTAGCTTGCTCTTCAGCCATCATCACGCGTTCTTGCGCTTCTTCCACTACCATCATTTGTTCTTCAAGACGCTCGCTCAGCTCTTCAAGATCTTCTTGGTAGCGTTCGATCTTCTCTTGCTGACGCAGCGCGTTTTGCACCAGTTGCAAGTGATCAGAAGCCGCTTGGTAGTCTTGCTCTAAAGAAGATTCTGATTCGATCAGCAGTTCCAGCTCTTCTTGAACGCGGTTAAGCAGATTGTTTTGCTCAATCAAGGTCTCGCGAGAACCAAATAACTCTGAACGCAAAGACAATGTCTGTTCTAGTTTTTTACGGCGCTCGTTGGCATGGCGCATATAGTCCGCTGCCACGTAGTTGGTCGACTCTGTAATCAAATGTTTGAACAAGTCACGGTCTGCTTGCGTAGTTTTGATCGCTTCTAGCGTCATGCGGTTTTCACGCAGCGCCGATTCCATATCTTGGAACGCTTTCTTCACGCCGCCGTTTTGTGGCAGAAGGTAGTCACGTAGCGAACGGGTAATCGCACTTGAGATACCACCGTAAAGCGATGCTTCGATCAGGCGGTAGAATTTAGAACGGTCACCAGAGTTACGCAGTTTCTTCGGAATCACACCGAATTCAAACATTTGTGCGTGGTAATCCACGATAGAAGAGAAGGCTTTAAATTGAACGCCTTCAAATTCTGCGATTGATTCTTTTACTTCATTGATTTGACGTACACGAGCTTGAGTCGCAGATACGCTTTCAACCAAGATATCTGTTGGTTTCACATGGCTTGGAAGACCTTGGATAACAAACGGTTTGATATCTACTTTCTTATCACGACCTGCAACTTGCTGCAGTTTTACTGCGAACAATAGGCGTTGGTTACGTGAGTTAACCACGTCAAGCGCCGCATAACACGCGCCCGGCTGTAGCTTACCGTACAGACCTTTGTCGCGAGACGATTGGCTGCTGCCTGCTTCTGTCGTGTTACGGAAGTGCAGTAGCGTTTGGTCAGGAATCAATGCGGTGATGAACGCCGCCATTGTGGTTGATTTACCTGCACCGTTACCACCTGATAGCGTGGTGACCAGACCATCGATGTCAAACGTACGGGCAAAGAAGCCGTTCCAGTTGACCATGGTCAGCGATTGGTATTTACCGCGTTCAATCATGCTCATGCTTCACCCTCTTCTGTCGTTTCTTCTTGGGCTTGGTCGTCTTGATCTTCTTCAGACAATAGGCTGCCTTGGCTTGGCTCTTTGGTGTGCACTACTGCTTCACCATCACGGATCAGACGCAGTTGCGCTTCACGCATGTCATCGCCAATACGTACATCGGCACCAAAGCGGAATACCGCTTCACTGATGCTGAACTTACCGGTTTCACCGATGTTGATGATCATGCCTAGGCGACGCAGACGACGAAGTGACGTACGTACTTTTTCAAACAGCTTTTCTTTATCAAGGTCAGAACCGGTAGCACGGTTCGTCACTAGCTTCATCAGCTTATTTTCATCTGCTAGAGCAAGCAGTTCGTCGTACAGCTCTTGGTTAGTGAAGATGCCTTCGTGCGCAAGACGCTCTGGGCTTAGATAAAGGAAACACAGTACCTTACCCACCAGCATATCCAGTTCAGAAAGAACACTACGGCCAATCAGAGATGTTGAACGTGGACGAAGGTAGAAGAAACCTTCTGGCGCTTTCACCAATTCGGTGTTGTAGCGTTGGTAGAAAGAAGAAAGCTCAAGTTCGAAATCCGACAACAACGCGTGGTTGTCTAGATCTTCACTTGAGATATGACGCCCTGCTCGAAGCATGCTGTCTAGCACTGGGAACAGAGGGTTAGAAATTGCTTTTGCCAGATTCTCTGACATGTATTCATTAGTATCGGTCGATGACATTCGCTTGTACCTTTGCCCCAAATTCGTTGATTGCTTTCCAGTCTGGTTGAATCGCTTGGTAATCCGATTCTGAATACCCTAGACGTACAGCTTGATCGACGATAATGCGAGCTAAATCAAAATGATGAGTGTAAGGGTGCTGTGCAAGGTAATCTCGCAGTACCACACTCAAATCGATTGGTGTGCCTTGATCTTTATGCGCTTTTAGCATGTCACCAATTCGTTCAGACAACTCATCATTGACTTGTTGAAACTCTTCGTATTCTACTTCCATCGGAACTTGACCCGTGACCTCGTCATCACGCAGTACTAGGGCCTCATCACGAAGGTCAGAAAGCCTCTCCGCATCTGCATAAGTCAGATACCAAGGCGCATCGAAGTAATCTTTGACGGATTGACGAAGACGCGAGCTAAACGCACGGTTCTTATCCATATCGATTGCAGTACGAATAAACTTGTGCACGTGTCGGTCGTAACCAATCCAAAGGTCGATAGCTTGCTGGCCCCAGCTTGTGATTCGGTCCAGCTTCATTTGCAGACCAAACAAGGCTTCTTCGATAAACTCCAGCTCAGGGTCACCGTAAACAATTTCTTGAATATCGAGGATCTGAGTTTGCAGTTCATCACTGGCGGCTTGCAGCGTATCTTGAAGTTCACGCAACGTGCTTGATGTTTCTGACAGAAGTGCTTCACAGTTGTTGATCGCTTCACGCCAGTCTTTGTTAAGCAGGTCAGCAATCTGTTGTTTCACTGACTGTTGCTGCTCATCCATAACACGTTGGTTGAGGTCAATTTGATCGAAAATTTCGCCTACAGAATATTTTAAAACACCGTATACGTTTTTCTTCCAGTGACCCGGTGTGCCACCTTTTTGCGCTGCCTCAATCGCTTTCGCCATTTCATCCGCTACCATGGATAGCTGGATAGATAGACGCAGTTTTGAGAACTCACGATGACGCACGTAGTAGTCGGTTATTCCTATCGCTAATGGCGACAAGCGGTAAATGCTCGCTCCGTCAGTAATCTCACTGACAAAACGGCTCATAAGACGCTGCTTAACCATCTCGTTGATCGCATTGTTCGCACGAAAAGCGGAGGCTTCGCCGGTCTCATCAAATAGTCGAGTGACGATGGCAAATGCATCATGCAGTTCACCTTCACCCAGTTCTTCATCGAACCTTTCATTACTCAGTACGGCAATGGCTATCAAAAATGCCAATCGCTCTGTGGTCAGGTTCAACGAGAAATCGTGCTGCTTAACCCAGCCAACCAGCTCATCGATTGGTTGCTCTGCAGCATTGAGAGTCATCTCACTCATTGTTATTCCTGTTTATCGTTCTTTTTAGCCCACACATGAATGTAGCGGCCTAATGAGAGGTATGGCTCTTGTCGACAAAGTTGTTTTTCTAGCGCCAACACATCTTCAAACTCGTAATCACCCATGTATTCCATATTGCCTATGTAATCACTAAATGAGCGAATACCAGATTTGCCACAAATATTAAAACCTGAATTTTCTATCCACTGGTAGACTTCTTCAGGTTTTAAGCCTTTTTGCGGCTGTAGTTTAAATCTTTTTCGGTGAGGCATGCCGTCTAATATATGAGGAATGTTGCCACAAACCACGTTTTTATAGACTAAACCGTGGTGGTTGTAGAACATGACTGATGCGATGCCTCCCGGTTTTACTTGTTCTAGAACTGTTTCAAGTGCGGCCTTAGGATCAACCAGCCACTCCATCACAGCGTGGAACATAACCAGATCGACCTGTACATCCATATGTTCACCGATGGATTGGACAGGCGAATGAATCAGGCGATACTGCTCAAGCAAACCGTTTTTTTCAATATCCTGCTTAGCCAACTGCAGCATTTCCGAAGATAGATCACATAAAGCGATTCGATGTCCGAGCTTAGCAAGCTTTTGCGACATTTGTGCCAAACCACCACCAGCGTCTAACACTTCTAGGGGTTGCTGGTCAGCATCTAATTCACTTAGAATCTGTAGAAAATCTTCCCACACAATGATTTGGCGGATCTCCCCTTTATCGGAGCCGTAAATATTTTTTGCAAATTTGTGGGCGATATCGTCGAAATTGCGGTCTTCTGTCACTTCTGCTGAGTTATCATAACGGATTGTGCCGCTATTCTGGCACAAGGAAAGCAGGAATAAAGAGGGATACCCTCATTTTTATTATCAATTGATGTTTTTTCGGACTATTTATGTATGTTTGAGCTGAAAAAAGTAGTGTCAGCCATGCTTATGCCCCTTCCGGCATTGCTGCTGATAGGCTTGTTGGGTCTTGCTCTCATTAGTTTTACTACAAAACGTAAAACTGGCTGCTTCGTTGTTCTATTCTCTTTTGTTGGCATTTTTCTTGTTGCCTTCCAACCTGTTTCAACCAAGCTTCTTATGCCGTTAGAGCGAGAGCATAAAGCCTTTTTGCCAGTTTCTGGCACCATCGACTACGTGATGGTTTTAGGGAATGGTCATGTTATCGATGACGAAATTCCACCCACCTCGCAGTTAAGCCGTGCAGCATTAATGCGCTTAACTGAGGGCATTCGTATTTTAAGAATGTATCCAGGCGCGAAATTAATCTTATCCGGCTATGCTGGCGGATCTGAAATTAGCCACGCGCGAATGATGGCGAACGTTGCCCTTGCGTTGGGCGTCGCGAAATCCGATATCATTTTATTAGAAGATGCGAAAGATACGTGGGAAGAGGCGCGTCAAGCGGCTGCATTCGTTCAACAAAAGGAGATTGTGTTAGTCACTTCTGCGAGTCACATGAACCGTGCATTGTATGAGTTCAACGCAGCAGGCATTAAACCAATCCCAGCCCCGACCAACTTCTTAGCTATTAGCGAGATAAGTCAACCTTGGGATAAATACTCACCTAAAGCGCGTTACTTAGAACAAACAGAGCTTTATTGGCATGAGTACTTGGGCAGTATTTGGCAAAGGTTGCGTGATACTGTCGGCCAAACACCAATGGTTGAAGCAAACTAGTATTATCTTGAAGCCACAAAAAAGGAGAGCCGAAGCTCTCCTTTTCTTTTTACGATTGAGTTATGTTCAAACTAGTCACCAGCAAACATATAGCCTTCGCCGTGCACCGTTACAAAAATCTGTGGGTTCTTAGGATCGAACTCCATTTTTGCGCGCATACGTCGAATAAGAACATCAATGGTGCGGTCATTCGGCGCATCCACTCGATGGCTGATCATGTTCAAAATACGCTCACGACTTAACACCTGGTTAGGGTAAGACGATAATGCCACCAAAAGTTCATACTCTGCTTTAGTTAGTTTTACTGGCTCACCGTTGCGGCTAAGTGCGCGACGTTGAATGTCGAATGTCCACTCCCCAAAGCGCACAATGTGCTCTTCACTGGTTTCATTCGCTTTCGAACTGCCACTGCGCGCTGCTGAAATACGCCACAGCAAGTTTTTAACGCGAACTAACAGCTCTCTCAGTTCAAAAGGTTTTGTCACATAATCGTCAGCACCCATTTCTAGGCCTACGATTTTATCAATGCTATCCGTGCGTCCTGTTACTAATATGATACCAATATCCGATTGGCTACGTAACTCACGAGTAAGCATCAGGCCGTCTTCACCAGGCAGGTTAATATCCAGCATGATCAGGTCTACATCGCCCGCTTGCAAAACTTCACGCATTTCTGCGCCACTCTCTGCTTCGCTGACTTGGTAGCCCTCATTTTGGAAATATCCCGCAAGCTTACTACGAGTTACAACATCATCTTCTACGACTAATACGTGATAGCTCATTTACACCACTTTTCTGTCTTCTTATTATCCAAGACGTATTCTATTCATAACTAGTAACATTTCTAGTCATAGATACATTAAAACGCAAGATTTAGCGTTTTTATTGATTCAAAACAAGCTTGCCCATTGCTATTAATAAACGGTCATTTTTGACCATAAAACATAACAATTATAGTTACTGCTATTCATTTTAATTGATTACACTTAGGGGATATCCCTAATTGACTTTGTGATGCATGACTTGAAGCATCATTCAGGAGCCCAAAATGCAAGAAGTGAAAGCTTTTAATGAGAAACGCGCTGAAATTTACTGGTGGTTTTCGAGCTTGTTCGCAAAAGAACTAACAGAGAAAGAATTGGAAGCCTATCACAGTGTTGAAATTCGCAGTTTTCTCGCAGGTTTAGGTGAAAATGAGTCGCTAAAACCAGCCGTTGATAGCCTAGTTGATGCATTGAATCGGTTACAAGATCGTGAAGATGCACAACTAGAGCTTGCAGCTGACTTTTGTGAACTGTTTTTGAAGACAGAAAAATACGGCGCTCTTCCTTACGCATCCATGTACATTGGTGAATCAGGTTTACTGAATGACAAGCCAGCTGAGGAAATGGAAAAGTTGATGGCTGAATTTGGCGTTCAAGTAGACGAAAACCTAAAGGAACCTGCGGATCACTTAGCCGTTGAGCTCGACTTTCTCGGGAACATGATTATCCGCTCAAACGAGCTTGAACAAGAAAAACACATGGAAGAAGCCTTCGTTAAACAAAACGACTTTATCCAGCAACAATTGATGTCTTGGTTACCTCAGTTTTCAGACAAATGTAAACAATTCGACGAATTTGGATTTTACTCGAGTGTCGCGAAACTATTAGTTGCATTTTGTAAACTAGACAGCGCCTACCTTCTTGGTGAATAATTGCCGCCTATTTTTAGGGAGCCTGCCTATCGGGCTTCCTGTATGCCTGAAAGTGACCAATTGTAAGTAACTTGGGTATAATATTCGTTTGCCTTAACTTAGCGCAAAGACGCTTGGTTATTTAGCAGTCAAAATGTGACTTCAAATACACAAATCTCTTGCTGAAAACATTGCTAGTCAGTCCACATAGGGCTAAAATGTGAGCGCAAACGATTAAATATGATTTATATGTAAACCGCTGAAATATAGCGGTTTTTGTGTTTTCTTAACAGGTTGATGGCAATTTCTCATCAGATAGAAAAAAGATAAAATTCATCGACCGATGCTGCTACGTACCCTTTTGTCGCACTTGGATCAACCGCTGCCGAGACACTTAGCGCCAATTTTATATTGCTAGGTGTGAAACCATTAGAGCATCAGGTACATCCAATACGACATATTTCAGTAGCTCGATACAGGACACCATTTATGGCCACGATAAAAGACGTTGCTCGCTTAGCCGGCGTTTCCACTACGACAGTTTCGCACGTTATCAATAAAACGCGTTTCGTTGCAGAAGCAACGCAAGAAAAAGTAATGAAAGCCGTTGACGAGCTGAATTACGCGCCAAGTGCCGTTGCACGCAGCCTAAAATGCAACTCAACTCGTACGATTGGCATGTTAGTAACTCAATCAACTAACCTATTTTTCTCAGAAGTGATTGATGGCGTTGAGAGCTACTGTTACCGCCAAGGCTATACTCTGATTTTATGTAACACAGGCGGGATTTACGAAAAACAACGCGATTACATTCGTATGCTGGCTGAAAAGCGCGTTGATGGCATCCTAGTGATGTGTTCTGACTTAACCGAAGAACTAAAAGAGATGCTTGACCGTCATGCGGACATTCCTAAAGTGGTCATGGATTGGGGCCCAGAGAGCTCACAAGCAGACAAGATCATGGATAACTCAGAAGAAGGTGGCTACATTGCAACCAAACATCTGATTGACAATGGTCATACGGATATCGCTTGTCTAAGCGGTCATTTTGAAAAGCTTGCTTGCCAAGAGCGCATTGCAGGTTTCCGTCGCGCAATGAGCGAAGCGAACCTAGCTGTAAATGAAGACTGGATCCTTGAAGGTAACTTTGAATGTGATACGGCCGTATTAGTTGCAGATAAAATTACCGCAATGGACAAGCGCCCGACGGCGGTATTCTGTTTTAACGACACAATGGCTCTAGGCCTAATGAGCCGCTTGCAACAAAACGGGATCAAAATTCCTGAAGATATTTCAGTGATCGGCTACGACAACATCGAGCTTGCGGAATACTTCTCTCCACCGCTAACGACTATCCACCAACCTAAACGTCGTGTTGGTAAAAATGCATTCGAAATTCTACTTGAGCGTATCAAAGATAAAGAACACGAAAAACGAATTTTCGAAATGCAACCTGAGCTTGTAATTCGAAATACTGTGAAAAAAATGAACTAAATTTCACTGTATTTAACCGTGTTAAATAAGCGCTCTACAGGGGCGCTTATTTTTTTGGAAAAATTAAGCATTCTCTAATACTTCACACCACTCTAATAACAATTGACTAACGTTAACTCCCTGTTTTATATAAATGTAATATATATTAAGAACTCCTTTTCAAAGGCCAATTTGCACCTTTCCATATGCAAAATAGAGCATTCAATCTATCATTTTTATTGAACCGAAATCACACTTTTAACGCTAAACCGTGATGTTAATTCAATATAAGAAGTATGCTCATTGTGTCACGCACAGGGCAAACCATTCGAAAGAGTGGGACGCAAAGCCTCCGGCCTGAACCATATTACGATATGGAAGGTAGCGGGGTTACCGATGGCAAGTGTGTAAGCAATGACTTTACTCTGTAATGACATTGTTTTTACGCATGTTTGCTACTCTCTCGGACCTGACTTTTGGTGGCGTAATATTAATTACACCGAGATAACAAAACATGGATAAACCGATACTCAAAGACTCTATGAAGCTATTTGAGGCACTTGGTAATATCAAGTCGCGCTCAATGTTTGGTGGCTTCGGACTATTCGCTGATGAAACAATGTTTGCACTAGTGGTAAACAATCAGCTTCATATCAGAGCAGACCAAAAAACTTCATCTGACTTCGAGAAACAAGGGCTAAAGCCTTACGTTTATAAAAAACGTGGCTTTCCAGTCGTTACAAAGTACTACGCTATTTCCAGCGATTTATGGGAATCAAGCGAACGCTTAATCGAAGTAGCGAATCAATCATTGAAAAAGGCAAAGCTTGAGAAAGAACAGCAAGCAAGTACAAAGCCTAACCGTTTGAAAGATTTGCCTAACTTACGACTGGCTACCGAGCGCATGCTAAAAAAAGCCGGCATCGAATCCGTAGAGAAGCTTGAAGAGGAAGGTGCGCTTAACGCCTATAAAGCGATAAGAGATACGCACTCTGCAACCGTCAACATTGAGTTGCTATGGGCACTAGAAGGTGCTATCAACGGCACTCATTGGAGTGTGGTACCTCAAGCTCGCCGAGATGAGTTGATGAACGGCCTCCAATAAAAGTCGGCCTAAAAACTATCTTGTAAAACCGCAGTCTAATCTGCGGTTTTTTTGTGAAATTTTTTCGGTTTTCCTACTGTCTTATTACATATATCCCAAATTGGAATCAAAATTATGAATAAGAAACTGATATTAGGTCTCATCCTACTAGCGGCTATCGTCTTTTTAGGTATTAACTTTGGCCAGTATTTAACCTTAGAGAATGCAAAAGCCCAACAAGAAGCACTAACTACATACATCGATCAGAATTTTGTATTCTCGGCTGCGATTTACTTTTTTACCTACATTGCAATTACCGCTTTTTCTATCCCAGGAGCGGCAGTAGTCACCTTACTTGGTGCAGCCTTATTTGGTTTTTGGACAAGCTTGCTACTGGTTTCTTTCGCTAGCACTATGGGGGCAACACTGGCCTTCTTGAGCAGCCGATACTTATTGCGTGACTGGGTACAAAACAAATTCGGAAATAAACTCAACGCAATTAATCAAGGTGTCGAAAAAGACGGAGCTTTTTATCTATTTTCCTTGCGTCTAATCCCTGTATTCCCTTTCTTTCTAATCAACTTACTGATGGGCTTAACGCCGATGTCTGTAGGTAGATTTTATCTCACTAGCCAAATAGGTATGCTGCCAGGCACAGCCGTATATCTGAATGCAGGTACTCAATTAGCAACAATTGAAAGCCTATCGGGCATTGTTTCACCCGCAGTATTAGCGTCTTTTGCGCTATTGGGACTATTTCCAATCATCACTAAATGGGTTATGAATAAAGTAAGGCCGACACCAAGTCAGCAAAACTCGTAATTGGTGAAGTGGGTATTTTGATGAAAATATTTATCGCTAAAAACCCAGCAGAAGCACACATTGTATGTGAGCTGCTTAAAGTGGAACAAATTTACTGTGAAGTTCGTGGAGAAGGTATTTTCGGCTTAAAAGGAGAACTGCCGTTTGGTGATGATACCGATCCTTATGTGTGGCTTTTTGACACTGCACAAAAGATGAAAGCTGAAGAAATAGTAAAAGCATATCGAAAACAATCCGATAGGCATGAGTATCAAGATTGGCAATGCCCAAAATGTCATGAAATAAACGAAGGGCAATTTGGTGCATGTTGGCAATGTGGATATCAACTAGGAGAGCTATAGCGGCTCTCCTATTCAGTGGATGCACTCAGTTTTAAGCACATACAGCTTGCTGTTTAATAAACTCGATGGAGTGTTGATTGAAGTCTTCTGGACGCTCTACATTGCATACATGACCACAATTCGGGATTTCTCGTAGAATGCTGAGCTTATGTGCTGCAACCATTTCTTTGACAGGTTTAATAAACATGTAATCCCTGTCGCCCATTAAGTAAAGAGTCGGAATGGGTAACTCTCGATCTTTAAAATATTTCATTAACGGATTTACATCAGCGGCGAGAATAAACCAACGTTTAAATTCTTTTTGGCAAAGCTTCTTGGCTTCGCGAATAAAAAGGTGGCGAGATTCTCGTTGGCTTCTTTGAGGCATAACAATATAAGCGAACAGTTTGTAGAGCCACATGTACGGTAGGATATGCTTACAAAAATTACCTAATTTCACCAATATCTGAGAACGAGTGTTAAGCCTTGTGACAGCACCGCCGAGCACCATCGAACGTACGCGCTCTGATGACAATTCAGCAAGGTTTCGAACAATAATAGTACCAAGCGACATACCGACAAAATGAGCGGATTGGATCTTTAAATGGTCCAATACTTTCAAAATATCTTGGGTAACTTCCGTAAAGGTATAACGGCTAGCAATGAGCTCTTTAAGTAACTGATTTGACTTTCCATGACCTCTTAAATCGATCAGCAATAAGTTAAAGTGTTGCTTGTAAGCTTTAATTTGCTTGAACCAGATAGAAGAGCTACCACCAGCACCGTGCACAAATACAACCCACTCATGACTAGTAGGGTGCAAATAGGTTTTATGAAAAAGTAGCGGCTGGGTCATATTGAGTATCAAAAAGATCGTGCTATTGAGTAAAAAGCCATCCTACCACACTCCCCTTACTCAAGATAATAAAGGCACCTCATTCGGTGCCTTTCGTTACAATTTTAAGTCAAACTAACGCTGAGTGGTAAAGCTGCAAATAAGATTCTGCGGCCTTTTGCCAACAAAAGTCTTGTTGCATCGCGTGCAACTGTACTTTATTCACTTCAGGCTCGTTTTGAGCGTAGAGCAACAGTGCCCTTAGCATCGTTAACAACAATGCCTGCGGTGTCGGTTCGAAAAAAACAAACCCCGTTGCTTCAGATGGGTTTACATCATAATCGCTAACGCTGTCCTTTAAGCCACCAACACCGCGTACTATCGGTAATGTCCCATAAGCCATACTATAGATTTGGTTTAAGCCACATGGTTCAAACTCAGAAGGCATCAAGAAGAAATCAGAACCAGCTTCAACGATATGCGCAAGTTCATTGTCATACGCTTCTACAAAGGCAAATTTGCTAGAAAACTGCGCGGCAACCTCTCGTAACTGAGCGGCAAGAACAGGGTCTCCGGTCCCAACGACAACTAGCTGAACATCGTGCTTCAAAAAATCGGCCAAAGCAGGCAACAAGTAATGAACGCCTTTCTGCTGGGTCAACCGACAAACCATACCGAACATAGCTACATTTTTTTCGGGCAAATTTAGTCGTTGTTGTAATGCTTTTTTACAAGCTTTCTTCCCTTGCGACATACTTTGCTGGTCGGCGCAGTAATTAACCGGCAAGTAGGTATCAGTTTCCGGATTCCAAGCGCTGTAATCACAACCATTCAAGATGCCGACTAAGTCCTGCGCACGTTGCTGAAACTCCCAAGCCATGCCGTGACTGCCAAGCTCTGTTTTTAGTTCCTCTGCGTACGTAGGGCTAACCGCGTTTATCTTATCTGCATTCATTACACCAGCTTTAAGCATCGTAATATGCGTTGCACTCACCGCAGCATCGGGAACGTTTCTACAATGAAACTCTGGCAAACACTGCACGTCTTCATAACTAAATACGCCTTTAAAGACCGCATTGTGAATTGAAATGACGCTTTTAGTATGAGCAAAAAACGGATCATTGCCATACCTGTGCTTGAGCAAAAATGGAACAAGACCTGTGTGCCAATCGTTCGCGTGTATGATATTAGGTTGAAAGGCGAGCTTGGGTAACATATCGAGACATGCTGCACTAAAAAACGCAAAGCGCTCGCCGTTATCAGTATACGCTTGGTTGTTCTCCGCATACATTGATGGTCGATTGAAATACGGCGGACAATCAATCAGGTAAACAGGATTTTGACCTAACATGAGCCGCAAAACTCGATACTCCGTATGCGGCCATGATGTTAATTCTGTTTCTAATACAACTTCTGCGTCTGCGAGTTTATCAATACTACTGTACGCAGGGATGGTAATTCTTACGTCTTGCTGTAGGTTTTGAAGGGCTTCCGGTAGTGCCTTGGCAACATCTGCCAAGCCACCACTTTTAATGAGGCCTTCAACCTCAGAAGCTACAAACAGAATAGATAAGTTGTTAGTAGCCAACTCGAGCTCCTTTCGGAATAACAACAATGCCCTCCTCAGACACGTGGAAGTGTTTTTTATCTTCTTGAAGATTCACACCAATCTGAGTACCAGGAGCAATATCGGCATCCTTGTCGACAATCACACGACGTAAAACACAGCCTTCGCCAATTTTTACGTCACCAAGAAGTATACATTCGCTGATATCGCAAGCAGAAGCAATATTACTGCGAAAACCAAGCACCGACTTTTCGATTCTTGAGCCTCTAACATAGCTGCCATTACACACTAAACTATCGATTATCTGCACACGACCATTATCAGAGTCGGTAAATGTCGCAGGTGGCAATGGTGGGTAGTAGGTGTGCAATGGCCATTTACGGTTGTACAGCGAAAATGGAGCATCTTTTTCTAGCAGATCCATATGCGCTTGCCAGTACGCATCAATAGTTCCGACATCACGCCAGTACACCTCTTCTTTTTCGCCACTGATTTTGTTGGTACTGAAGTCATACACGAACACATCACCTCTAGGGAACATCTTTGGAATGATGTCCTTTCCAAAATCATGTGATGAAGCTTCATTATCCGCATCTTCGACCAACTCTGAGAACAGTACCTGAGCTTCAAAAACATAGTTACCCATTGAAACTAAAGCGTAATCAGGGTCACCAGGAATCGACTTTGGATTTGCTGGTTTTTCTTCAAAGCCAATCATACGACCTTCACTATCCACTTCGATAACCCCAAATTGCGACGCCTCTTTTAGTGGCATGCGCAATGCAGATACCGTCAGAGAAGCCTGCTTTTCTGAGTGGAAGTTCAGCATTTGTTTGATATCCATCTTATAGATATGGTCAGAGCCAAAAATACAAACTTGCTCTGGTTCCTCTAATTCCATAAAACGCAGGTTTTGATAGATCGCGTCCGCCGTCCCTTCGTACCAACGTTTACCAGTACGCATTTGAGCGGGAATAGGATCGATAAAGCGGTCTGTAATGCCGTTGATGTTCCACCCCTTTTTTAAGTGATGGAATAAAGATTGAGATTTAAATTGGGTTAGGACGTAAATGCGCATCAGATCCGCATTAACAAAATTGTTTAGAGCAAAATCGATCAATCGATAACTACCACCAAACGGTACCGAAGGTTTACTGCGAGATTCCGTTAAAGGTCTCAAACGAGAGCCTTCACCACCAGCAAGAATCATTCCCAAAACACCAGCCATTTGTTGTTCTCCATATCGTTATAGCTTGGATTTGGTACTCGCTTGAATGAGTCATACTCGGGGAGTCAAGCGAATACATTTAGCAACCGTCTCTGAGTTTCTGTGAACTCTTACAACACGGATAAAAAAGCTACGGCACTTCCAGTATGCAACGTCCACTCTTTCCTTATTTTTTGACGCAAACAATGCACACAGTTGCACTAATTTTTGTAATAAATTATCTAAGCGGGTTCTAAATTACAATTTTTAATACGCCATTCTGTGTACCATACAGCTCTTGCGTACTCAAGACGATATCTAGATCACACATGGAAAAGCAAACGATTACATTGTGAAAACAATTTACGAACGGATTCACTACACCACCGATTTTTTAGCCCAATGTATAACAAATATGTGAATGCAAAATGAAAGTTACAACGAATATTTTTTACATAAAAAATACATCAGCGACTACGAAATATTGATGCTGGGATCTTCTCGCGTCAGCAAAACTCAGTCAAAGCAGCAAAGATCTATACGAACAACACAGTGGCCTTTACGCAAAAACAAAACGCAAAAAAGGCAGCGATATCGCTGCCTTTTTACATTACTTAGATCGTACGTTATTATGCTTTCGCTTTTTTACGCTTATCAGTGACTTCCCACTTACCGTCAACAAAGAGCGCTGTCCAACCAGATGGTTTGCCATTCTCTTCCGAACGAACGTAGTTCTCTTTTGTTTTGCGACTAAAGCGTACGACTGCAGGACGACCATCAGGATCTTCTTGCGGTGCGGTCGCTAGGTATTTGAACTTCTCAGGTAAACGCTCTTCAAAACGTGCCAGTTCAGCAACCAAAGGAGCACGTGTCTCGCGCGATTTCGGGAAGTTGCTTGCCGCCATAAATAGACCTGAAGCACCATCACGAAGTACGAAATACGCATCTGAGTTTTCACATGGCAACTCGGGGAAATGAACAGGATCTTCTTTCGGTGGCGCGACTTCGCCATTCTTAAGAATCTTACGAGTGTTCTTACACGTTTCGCTCGTACAATCCATGTATTTACCAAAGCGACCGTTCTTAAGCACCATATCAGAGCCACATTTGTCACACTCAACAACTGGACCATCGTAGCCTTTTACTTTGAACTCGCCGTATTCAACAAGGTAGCCTTCACAATTCGGGTTATTACCACAAACATGCATCTTACGCTTGTCATCAATCAGGTATGCGTCCATCGCTGTTTCACAGATCGGACAACGCTTTTTAGCACGAAGAGCTGCGGTTTCAACGTCTTCTTCTAGAACGTTAATAATACCTTCTTCGTCACCCAAGTTGATGGTTGTCTTACAACGCTCTTTTGGTGGTAACGCGTAACCTGAACAGCCTAAGAACACACCTGTCGAAGCAGTACGGATGCCCATTGGACGGCTACACGTCGGACACTCGATATCCGTCATGACGATGTGGTTTAACTTCATACCGCCTTCTGACTCATCCAGCTCCGCTTTTTCAAGATCGCCAGTAAAATCAGCAAAGAAGTTGTCTAACACAGCTTTCCAGTTCACTTCACCTTCAGCGATTTGGTCCAATTTCTGTTCCATACGCGCAGTAAAGTCGTAGTTCATCAAATCGTTAAAGCTGTCATCAAGGCGGTCAGTAACAATTTCACCCATTTTTTCAGCGTAGAAACGGCGCTGATCAACTTTCACGTAGCCACGATCTTGAATCGTAGAAATGATCGATGCGTAAGTCGACGGACGACCAATACCTCGTTTCTCCAGCTCTTTAACCAGTGCTGCTTCAGTGTAGCGCGCAGGTGGCTTTGTAAAGTGCTGTTTAGGGTCAAGTGACTCTAAGCTTAGCTTATCGCCAAGTTGTACCGCAGGAAGGATTGTATCCTCGTTTTTGCCCATTGGACGCTGTACACGAGTCCAGCCGTCAAATTTAAGGATACGGCCTTTCGCTTTAAGCGTGTATTCTGCCGCTTTTACACTGATGGTTGTTGAATCGTATTCTGCTGGCGTCATTTGACACGCTACAAACTGATTCCAAATCAAAGCGTAAAGTTTGTGCGCATCAGCATCGACACCTTGCAGGTCTTCCGCCTTAACACCCACATTTGAAGGACGGATCGCTTCGTGCGCTTCCTGTGCCCCTTCTTTGCTACCGTACGTCAATGGTTTCGCTGGCAGGTACTTATCACCAAACTCAGAACCAATAAAGTCACGTACAGCGTCCACAGCCTCGGCACTTAGGTTAGTCGAGTCAGTACGCATGTAAGTGATGTAACCGGCCTCATAGAGGCGCTGAGCTAGCATCATGGTCTTTTTCACGCCGTAGCCCAGACGTGTACTCGCTGCCTGTTGAAGCGTAGAGGTGATGTAAGGTGCTGAAGGCTTGCTCTTTGTAGGACGGTCTTCACGCTTACATACTTCGTAACTTGCATTCTCAAGTACAGACATCGCTGCTTTGGTTTCTGCCTCATTAACTGGCTTAAACGCAGAACCGTCTTTCTGCGCAACAAGCAGTTTAAAGTCCGCTTTGTCTTTCGTTTTCGTATTCGCATGAATGTCCCAGAATTCTTCTGGTACAAACGCGTTAATCTCACGCTCACGCTCAACTAACAATTTCACCGCAACAGACTGCACTCGACCAGCAGATAAGCCACGAGCCACTTTTTTCCAAAGTAAAGGTGAAACCATAAAACCAACGACACGGTCCATGAAGCGACGTGCTTGTTGGGCATTTACACCATCCATGTTCAGCTCGCCAGGTGTCTGGAAAGCTTGTTGGATCGCGTTTTTCGTAATTTCGTTAAAAACTACACGTTTGTATCGCTCTTCATCGCCACCGATGATCTCACGAAGGTGCCATGCGATTGCTTCCCCTTCGCGGTCCAAATCGGTTGCGAGATAAACGCAATCTGCGTCTTTGGCGAGTTTTTGTAGTTCGTTGACAACTTTTTCTTTGCCTGGAAGGATTTGGTAATTCGCTTCCCAGTCATGATATGGGTTAATCCCCATTTTTTTGATCAACGCTTTGCGGTCTTTCTCTTTTTTAACGCGCGCTTTCTCTTCCGGACTCATCCCTTTAGTTGAGATGGCTGCGGCTTTTTTCTCACCAGTGCTTTGACCGGCCGTAGGCAGATCACGCACATGACCAACACTAGACTTAACAATAAAGTCTTTACCAAGGTACTTATTTATCGTCTTTGCCTTGGCTGGTGACTCCACTATAACGAGTGATTTACCCATAACTGACTCTAACGTCCTTCATAATAATGCGGGTAGAAACCTTGTTTAAAGGCCACCCGCATAATGTTCTATTTCATTGCTTCTTTTTTTACTATTGTGCGAGATGAAAAGAAGATCAACTGCTTTTTTGAAATTCAGATCCGATTGGTTGACAATTCATCGTCTTTATACTTCAAAGAGACAGGGTTCTGAAAGGTATTGAGCGGCATATCTAAACAGGCAAACTTAGCATCCGCTAATCCAATGCAATAAATTTTGTTACCCATCACAAAATAGTTTGGTTCAATGCTCTGCCATCTTCCTCCGCATCATGCTTATACTCTAAAAATTGATCTGTTTAGTCTTACTGAACGATTGACTGAATTAATCATGCAAACCCATTTTAGTTGTAGGTATACTCAGCATTCTTAACTAAATAGAATGGTAGAAAGAATATGTCTGATAGAACGTTTATCGAAGAGTTCGACCTTCTTTTGATCGCTAACCAAATCATCCAAGAGCACGATGATTACATCGAGGGAATGCGAGCAACAAGTGTAGAAGAAAAAGAAGGTGTTTTAGTTTTTAAAGGTGAATACTTCCTTGATGACAAAGGTTTACCAACTTCAAATACGACTGCAGTATTCAATATGTTCAAATACTTAGCGCATCACCTTTCTAAGGAATTTACGCTGGTTAAATAGTATTGGGAAACAAAAAAGCCAGAGTGTTATTCACTCTGGCTTTTTTGTTTTAGGTCAGAATATTTAGCAGCTTAAAGCCTTAAGTTTGTCGAAGTAGTCAGGGAACGTTTTCGACGTACACTTTGGATCGTTAATCGTCACAGGCGTATCACTAAGTGCCACCAGCGAAAAACACATCGCCATTCGATGATCATCGTAAGTATCAATCGCAGCATGCTTTAACTGAGAGACAGGTTTGACGATGATGTAGTCTTCCCCTTCTTCCACTTCCGCACCGACTTTACGTAACTCAGTCGCCATAGCTGACAAACGGTCTGTTTCTTTTACACGCCAGTTATAAACGTTACGAATAGCGGTAGTGCCTTCGGCAAATAGCGCTGTTGTCGCGATGGTCATTGCAGCATCAGGGATATGGTTGTAATCCATATCGATGCCTTTCAATTGACCAACACGTGAAATTACGTAGTCATCACCCCATTCAATTTCTGCACCCATTTTTTCAAGCGCATCAGCAAATTGAATATCACCTTGAATGCTGTTTTTACCGATACCCGTGACTTTAACTTCTCCACCTTTGATGGCTGCCGCCGCCAAGAAGTAAGAAGCAGAAGACGCGTCACCTTCAACCAAGAAATCACCTGGAGCGATGTATTGCTGACCGGCTGGGATCACAAACTCTTGATAGTCGTTGTTGATCACATCGACTCCAAACTGCTTCATGATATGCAGGGTGATATCGATATAAGGCTTAGAAACCAAATCGCCTTCGATGTTGATGCGAATTTCACCTTCAGCCAATGGCGCAGACATTAAGAAAGCGGTCAAGAACTGACTTGAAATGGACCCATCGATAGAAACTGTACCTGCTTTTAGGCCAGTACCAATTATTTTGAGAGGCGGAAAGTTCTCGTTTTCCATGTACTCAACGTTCGCACCAGCATCTTTCAGTGCCGTGACAAGGTGACCAATTGGACGCTCTTTCATACGAGGTTCGCCCGTCAGTACATACTCCCCTTCTCCAAGACAAAGAGCCGCAGCTAATGGTCGCATCGCAGTGCCAGCATTGCCGAGAAATAACTCTACCGGCTCTGAGACAGAAAATGGACGCCCAAGGCCTTCAACGAGACATTCTGTTTTATCTTCGGAAAGTTGGTATTGAACGCCTAGTTTAGTCAGCGCATTCAGCATATGACGGATATCATCACTGTCGAGGAGATTAGTAAGGCGAGTTCTGCCTTTAGCAAGAGCAGCAAGTAAAAGAGCTCGATTAGAAACGCTTTTAGAGCCAGGAAGGTTCACTTCCCCTTGAATTTTATTGATAGGTTGTAACGTTAGGCTTTCCATTAAAAGTTGATAATCCTTTGTGCCCTCAACATACGATTTTTTATGAGGGCTAAACAATTCTTCGTGAATTCAGACTACCCAAAAAAACACGACAAAACCAGAGTAAATCGGTGCTAATTTATGAATATCCTCAAGCAGCCTAAAGATACAGAATTAAAGGCATTGCCAGCGATGTAAATCAGAGCGAAAGAAGCACGGCGAAACAGCAAACTATTTCGACTTTATTTGACGATAAGCCAGCCCGACTGTACATGCCTGATTAGGCTTCGTTAGGCTAAAACAACCTAGGGTTAATAAGTGATATCAACCCTGACTCCATCATCAAAATATAAAATACGAACTTCATCCCCTCGACTAAATAACATATTTTTATCAACATCTTGGATGACATTAATTAGCTTATCACCCTTCACTTTGATGAGTAGCTCAACTAACTTATATTCAACCGTGTATTGGTAATTACTTTGGTTTTGAGCAACTGCGGCACCTGCAAGCGCACCCACTGCCGTCGCGACTTCTCTTCCCGTACCGCCACCAAATTGATTACCGACTAAACCACCGATAGTGGCACCAAGTAGTGTCTTCCAACCGTTACTTTTCGATTGAACAACCTCTTGTTGAGTAATATAACGGACAGAGTCAATCTTCC
This sequence comes from Vibrio sp. 1874, assembly GCF_033344395.1. NCBI lineage: Bacteria > Pseudomonadati > Pseudomonadota > Gammaproteobacteria > Vibrionales > Vibrionaceae > Vibrio > Vibrio sp. 1874. The sequence continues at coordinate 85,689 of NZ_JAWPOR010000003.1, read as the reverse complement.
CGTAAACTACTTCATTAACTGGCTTGGCAACATTTCTTTCATAGGCTGCGTTGGCGACAAGTGGTAAAAACAGTATGATCCCAAGCCATACTTTTACGATATTTCTTAACCAGGTCATCATAAACTCCTCTGACTCCAATGTTGGTAACGACTTCTTATGGCTATTTATTTAACTGAACTCGATGAAACGTTCAACTTTCCCTCACCCTATAAAGCACTCAGCGACCCCAATGGCTTGCTGGCTTTTGGTGGTGACTTAAACCCCATGAGAATCCTCAATGGTTATTATCAAGGCATTTTCCCTTGGTATGGTCCTGGTGAACCTATTTTATGGTGGAGCCCTTCTCCGCGCGCTGTGTTTGACCCATTGCAGTTTAAGCCATCTAAAAGTCTCAAAAAATTTCAGCGTAAACATAACTATAAAGTAACACTCAATTTCGCGACAGAAGAAGTGATTAGACTATGTTCTTCAACACGCCCTGCAGAGGAAACATGGCTCAACGAGGAAATGCAAGCTTCCTACATTGAGTTAGCCAAACTTGGTCACTGTCACTCTGTAGAAGTATGGCATGACAACAACCTGATTGGCGGACTATATGGCATCTGCGTGGGCCAACTTTTTTGCGGGGAGTCGATGTTTAGCCTAAAAGATAACGCATCCAAAATTGCATTGTGGTACTTATGCAACCATTTGGCGTCAAAGCAAGGTCAATTAATCGATTGCCAAGTTATGAATTCTCACTTGGCATCACTTGGCGCATTTGAACTTGAGCGTGACGAATTTATGCAAAAACTACTATCTTTAAGAGAAAAGCAAACACTATTTGATGCCTATCAGCCCCAAGTTTTGCAGGATTCAGTATGAGTACGGATATACAACATATTCGAATAGGGTTGACGAATAATCACCCTTGTAGTTATTTGCCTGAACGGCAAGAGCGGGTTGCGGTGGCGCTTGATGAAAGGCTGCATACTGAAGAAAATTACCAGTTGCTCATGGCTAACGGTTTTCGTCGTAGCGGAGATACCATATATAAACCGCATTGCGAGCATTGCACCGCTTGCCAGCCAATTCGAGTCTCGATTCCAGACGTTAGATTATCAAAAAGTCAGAAGAGGCTGCTTAATAAAGCACAGTCTTTACGCTGGGAAATGAAACCTGAAATGGATGAGGAATGGTTTGAGCTTTACAGTCGGTACATCTGCAAACGGCATAAAAACGGCACTATGTACCCACCAAAGCGTGATGAGTTTGCTCGATTTGCTCAAACTAGCTGGCTGACAACGTCGTTTTTACACATTTACGATGAATCAGATCAATTGCTCGCCATTGCGGTGACAGATTTGATGCCACAATGCTCGAGTGCTTTTTATACTTTCTTTGACCCTGACTACGAGTTATCTCTTGGCACGTTAGCAGTGCTTTATCAAATTAAATACTGCCAAGAAAACAAACAACAGTGGCTATATTTGGGATATCAGATTGATGAGTGCCCAGCAATGAGCTACAAAACACGCTTTCAACGCCACCAAAGGCTAGTAAATCAGCGTTGGCGAGGGTAGAATACGCCTCAACTTTACATAATTACTATTTAGCGGCAGAATATAGCCCGCTAATATTGCCTAATTTCTAAAGAGGATTAAATGGCTAAAGAAGACGTAATCGAGATGCAAGGCACTGTCCTTGACACTCTACCAAACACTATGTTCCGTGTTGAACTTGAAAACGGTCACGTTGTGACTGCTCACATCTCTGGCAAGATGCGTAAGAACTACATCCGTATCCTAACGGGTGACAAAGTAACTGTAGAGATGACTCCATACGACCTGTCAAAAGGCCGCATCGTCTTCCGCGCTCGTTAATCTCTGATTTTCGGATGCAATAAAAAACGGAGCAAGCTGCTCCGTTTTTTATTGCACAATTTTTTCCGATTTAGTTCAGATAAAAAAGCGCACGATCTTCTCGTGCGCTTTTGCGTTTGTTACCGACTAACGATTAATGCATCGCTGTCTCTTTCTCACTTAAGTATTCAAACTCAAGCGTATCGTTGACCAGCGTTACTTTCACTGTACCGCCGTCAACTAAAGATCCAAACAACAGTTCGTTAGCCAAAGGCTTCTTAAGCTGTTCTTGGATAACACGCCCCATTGGACGAGCCCCCATAGCTTTGTCATAACCTTTATGTGCTAACCAATGGCGAGCGTCTTGCGATACTTCCATTGAAACGCCTCTCGCATCAAGTTGCACTTGCAGTTCAACAATGAACTTATCAACCACTTGATGGATAACGCTTTCATCAAGGCTGTTAAACCAGATGATGTTATCAAGACGGTTACGGAACTCAGGAGTAAACACCTTCTTAATTTCCGCCATTGCATCGTGACTGTTGTCTTGTTGAATCAAACCAATTGATTTCTTCTCGGTTTCCGCCACACCTGCGTTAGTTGTCATAACAAGAATGACATTACGGAAGTCTGCTTTGCGACCATTGTTGTCCGTTAGCGTACCGTTATCCATGACTTGCAACAACAGGTTAAAGATATCAGGGTGCGCTTTTTCAATCTCATCAAGTAATACGACCGAGTGTGGATGCTTAATAACAGCATCGGTTAGCAAACCACCTTGGTCATAACCGACATAACCAGGAGGCGCACCAATTAAGCGACTTACGGAGTGACGCTCACCATACTCAGACATATCAAAACGAAGTAGCTCGATACCTAGAAGCTTAGATAACTGCACCGTCACCTCTGTTTTACCAACCCCTGTTGGGCCTGCAAACAAGAATGAACCAACAGGTTTGTTGTCTACACCTAAACCTGCACGTGTCAGCTTGATCGCCTCGGACAATGCATCAATCGCATTATCTTGACCGAATACCAACATCTTCATTTTGCTATCTAAGTTTTTCAAAATGTCTTTATCTGAAGAAGAAACCGACTTCTCTGGAATTCGCGCCATTTTGGCAACCATTGATTCGATATCAGCCACTCCGACCGTTTTTTTACGACGGCTTGCAGGAGCAAGACGACTACGAGCACCAGCTTCATCAATGACATCAATGGCCTTATCTGGTAGATGGCGTTCATTAATGTATTTAGCCGACAGTTCTACCGCGGCACGCAGTGCTTTATTGGTATAACGTACTTCATGGTGAGCTTCGTACTTCGGCTTCAAGCCCATCAAGATTTTAGTTGTATCATCCAATGAGGGCTCTACAACGTCTATCTTTTGGAAGCGGCGAGACAACGCACGCTCTTTCTCGAAAATGTTGCTGTATTCTTGGTATGTCGTCGAACCAATACAACGCAACTTACCGCTACTTAAAAGAGGCTTAATAAGATTTGCTGCATCGACTTGACCACCAGATGCCGCGCCTGCACCGATGATGGTATGTATTTCATCGATGAACAAAATGGCATCTTCTTCTTTTTCAAGTTGTTTCAAAATCGCCTTGAAGCGCTTTTCAAAATCACCGCGGTATTTGGTACCAGCGAGCAAAGAGCCAATATCTAGTGAATAAATCACGCTGTTTTGAATAACCTCAGGGACCTGCCCTTCGACAATTCTCCATGCAAGACCTTCCGCTATGGCTGTTTTACCAACCCCTGCCTCACCCACTAGTAGTGGATTATTCTTGCGGCGTCGACAAAGTACCTGAATAGTGCGCTCTAACTCTTTATCACGTCCAATGAGTGGGTCGATGTTTCCATCTTTAGCGACTTGATTAAGATTCGTCGCAAAGCTTTCTAAGCGTTCTTCAGAATTAGGCTCTTCAACACTTTCTGAGCTAAACGAGTCTGATGATGAATCCTCACCTGCACCTGATGCTTTAGTAATACCGTGGGAGATGAAGTTAACAATATCTAATCGGGAGATGTCATTTTTCTTCAGAAGGTAAGCGGCATGCGACTCTTGCTCACTGAAGATAGCAACAAGCACGTTGGCGCCTGTTACTTCATTACGACCAGACGACTGTACATGAAAGACGGCGCGTTGTAGTACACGTTGAAAACTCAAAGTCGGCTGCGTTTCACGCGTCTCATCACTATCTGGGATAAGAGGCGTAGTTTGATCGATGAAAATATCGAGTTCGTTGCGTAAAGCGTCAAGATCCGCCTTACAAGCTAGAAGGGCTTCCTTAGCTGCATCATTTTCCAACAATGCAAGTAGGAGGTGTTCGACAGTCATAAACTCGTGGCGTTTATCTCGCGCCCGAGCAAATGCACCGTTAAGGCTTGACTCTAGTTCTTTATTTAGCATAAGTACCTCCCGAAAAAACAACTGGGGTTGTTCGAGCAAGTCTTCTTTGTTTACGCTTGCTCCATAGTGCAAAGTAGCGGATGTTCATTTTCCCTTGCGTACATCGTAACTTGCGCTACTTTTGTCTCGGCAATTTCTGCGCTGTATGTGCCGCAGATTGCCTTTCCTTCATAGTGGACCTGAAGCATGATTTGAGTTGCTTTATCAATATCATGTGAGAAAAATCGCTCAAGCACCTCTATGACGAAATCCATAGGTGTATAGTCATCATTATTGAGCACGACATTGTACAGCTTAGGTGGCTGGACTTTCGTACTTTCTCGCTCCAGAAGATCAGAGTCCGGAGTGACCCATTCAAAATTTTTACTCATGGCAATCTAAAGATATCGTATCAAAGGGTTGATGTTTTCGACCTATAAAAACAATCTACCACAAGCATGCAGCGCGGTGTAGTGAGTTATGGCACCGAATTCGATCTTTGATCGATAAAAGTTGCTACCTAATATAGAGACTAATGCACGTCTTGATACGGCGCAAATAAAAGATGCTTGTCGATAAGTTACACATTTTTTCTTATAAAAGAACTTTCTATTTATTGCTCTCGGACTATTGCAAACCACCCCATCATCTTCTATCTGGATCACACTTCCTCATTGAGAATACGGTAATTATCACGAAAACTTCATTTTTTATTCAGTCAGAGGATTCTTCTCCCATAAGCAACACGGACAGTATGGCTTTTTCAGTATGAGCCACTTCATAGGCAAATTGACTAAACTTCTGCGTATATACGAAAAACTGTTTGCAAATTTGTTAATCTCAAAAGTGATTTGTTTTCAATTATGTTTCTGTTTGTTGCTCACTGCTATTGACTGTCGAAATTCATTGACTACAGTGGAAAGTGTCGATGCATAAATCATCATTTTGAAACCTCTCTTCTTTAAGTGGTTTGATGAATGTGACTTATCATTGATTTGACGTTTGTTGGCATTCGCTGACAATGGTAGTACCAAGTTAAAGGTATAACTTGGTTGCAGTAACAACATCAGTAAAAAATGCATGAGGGATGTAAAGCATGGCTACAGGTACAGTAAAGTGGTTTAACAATGCCAAAGGATTTGGGTTTATTTGTTCAGATGAAGAAGAGGGAGATATCTTTGCCCACTACTCAACTATCCAGATGGACGGTTATCGTACACTGAAAGCAGGCCAACAAGTCTCTTACGAGATTGAAAAAGGTCCCAAAGGCTGTCACGCGAGTAGCGTCGTGCCTCTTGAAGGCCAAGCCAAATAATTAGAGCGCTGTCGAAATATAAAAATATTGCTCTCGAAACGCCACGTTGATGTTTTGAAGAGAAAAATAAACCCGCCAAGATAGCGGGTTTCTTACTATTTAGAGCACGCGTTACAAAAGGAACACTTACAACGCACTTACAGGATAGGAAACACGTCGAAAACGACGTGTTTTTACACTAACTTACTTGTTAATGATTGCGTTAAAGGTTTCGCTTGGACGCATCAATTTAGAAACCAATGCATCGTCTAGTAAGTAGTAACCTCCTAGCTCACCTTTCACGCCTTGCGCATTATTTAGCTCAGCAACGATCGTTTCTTCCTGCTCTGACAGCGCTTTTGCAATTGGTGCAAATTCAGCAGCAAGATCCGCATCATCCGTTTGCTCTGAAAGCGCTTTCGCCCAGTAAAGTGCGAGATAGAAGTGGCTTCCACGGTTATCTAGCTCACCCACTTTGCGTGACGGAGATTTGTTGGTGTCTAAAAACTCACCGGTCGCTTTATCTAGTGTATCTGCGAGAACCTGAGCCTTAGGATTGTTTGTCGCTACACTTAAATGCTCTAACGAAGCTGCAAGCGCTAGGAACTCGCCCAAAGAATCCCAACGAAGGTGATTCTCTTTTTCTACTTGTTGAACGTGCTTAGGAGCAGAACCACCAGCGCCTGTTTCAAATAGACCACCACCATTCATCAATGGAACAATAGATAGCATCTTAGCAGACGTACCTAACTCTAGAATTGGGAACAAGTCTGTTAGGTAGTCACGAAGAACATTACCTGTAACAGAGATAGTATCTAGGCCCGCTTTCATACGCTCTAGTGAGTACTTACAAGCTTCAACAGGAGATAGGATCTTAATCTCTAGACCGTCAGTATCGTGATCTGGTAGGTAGGCGTTTACTTTCTTGATGAGCTCAGCATCGTGCGCGCGGTTTTCATCTAGCCAGAATACAGCTGGAACACCTGTTGCACGTGCGCGAGTCACTGCTAGTTTAACCCAATCTTGGATTGGTGCGTCTTTAACCTGACACATACGGAAGATATCACCTTCTTCAACCGCTTGCTCTAACAGTACGTTACCTGAAGCATCAACAACGCGAACAGTACCCGCAGCGTCTAGAATGAATGTCTTGTCGTGAGAACCATACTCTTCAGCTTTCTGAGCCATTAGACCAACGTTAGGTACGCTACCCATAGTGGTTGGATCAAATGCGCCGTGCTCTTTACAGAAATCAATAACCGCTTGGTAAATACCTGCGTAGCTACGATCTGGAATCATCGCTTTGGTGTCTTTTTGTTTACCATCTGGTCCCCACATTTGACCCGAAGAGCGAAGCATTGCTGGCATAGAAGCATCTACAATAATGTCACTTGGTACATGTAAGTTTGTGATACCACGATCAGAGTCAACCATCGCAAGTTCTGGTTGAGTTTGGTAAACCGCTTGAATGGCCGCTTCAATTTCTGCTTTTTGCGCTTCAGGTAGAGACTCAATTTTTGAGTAAACATCACCGATGCCATTGTTTACATCAACGCCTAGCTCTTCAAACAGCTTACCGTACTTATCGAAAACGTCTTTGTAGTAAACTTTTACGGCATGGCCGAAAATGACAGGGTCAGAAACTTTCATCATCGTCGCTTTCATATGAAGAGACAGCAGCACGTCTTGTGCTTTCGCTTCAGCAATCTCTTTCTCGAAAAATTCAACCAACGCCTTCTTCTTCATTACTGAAGTATCAATGACTTCTTTATCTAGTAATGGGAACGCAGACTTAAGCTCTTTAACTGTACCATCATTACCGACAAACTCGATTTTGACCTCTGTTGCACCAGAGATAGTTGTAGACTTTTCGCTACCAAAGAAGTCATTGTCTGACATGCTCGCAACATGAGACTTAGATTCTGCTGACCATGCACCCATTGAGTGTGGGTTTTTCTTCGCGTAGTTCTTAACCGAAGTCGGAGCACGACGGTCTGAGTTACCTTCACGAAGTACTGGGTTAACCGCACTACCTTTGATTTTGTCGTAAGCCGCTTTAATCGCTTTCTCTTCGTACGTGCTCGGCTCTTCTGGGTAGTTTGGTAAATCGTAACCTTTCGCCTGAAGCTCTTTAATCGCCGCTTTAAGCTGAGGAACTGAAGCTGAAATGTTAGGTAGCTTGATGATATTTGCTTCTGGAGTTTGAGCTAGTTCACCAAGCTCAGTCAACGCATCGCCAATGCGCTGTTCTTCTTTTAGATGCTCTGGGAAGTTAGCGATAATTCGACCTGCTAGTGAAATATCACGAGTATCTACATTGATGCCAGACGATGCTGTGAATGATTGAATGATTGGTAGTAATGAATAAGTTGCTAGCGCCGGCGCTTCATCAGTGATGGTGTAGATAATTGTAGGTTTTTCTGTAGGCATGAAATTTCCCTATTTTTTAATCAACTTGTTGGCTGATCAACTCAGCGTCTGAGTTGGTTTAATTGACGCATTGCTGCGCGTTAGCAGTACATGTCTCCTCACTAACGCCACATGCGGTTCGCACTCTTTGTTGTAGTTTGAAGCTCTAAGCTCTGAATCCATGAGTGCACTGATATAATTAAACAAATAACACGAATTAGTCTATCATTCTGTGCGCGTTTGTTAGTTTTAGGCGCGCAAATCATATCCGATCATGAGAAAACTTAAAACTTTCAAACACAGTTCATTTACATTTTTGCAGGGTAGTTAACATGTCATCTCGTACAGGTCAGGAAAAAGGTCGCAGTCGTAACCAGTCTAAAACGGGCCATTTTAAACACTCAGGAGCTCGCAATGGCTCGAAGACTCGTACTCAGCAAGACCGCCGCCCTAATCGCCCAACAAAAAGCCAAAAGCCAAAAGTGGCCCCTAAAGATCGTAAAGTCATTATTTTCAATAAGCCTTACGATACGCTCAGTCAATTTACCGATGGCGATGGTCGCAAAACGTTAGCGGACTATATCCCAATCAAAAATGTCTATGCGGCTGGCCGATTGGACCGAGACAGCGAAGGTTTGATGGTACTCACTAACGATGGCATCTTGCAGGCGAAGCTAACGCAGCCAAAGTCAAAATCGCCGAAGACTTATTGGGTTCAAGTTGATGGCGCTCCTCAGGAGCAAGATCTTGAAAAATTGAGAAAGGGAGTAGAGCTAAAAGATGGTATGACTCTACCAGCCGAAGTTGAAGTTATTCCAAAACCACAAGTCTGGGACAGAACGCCTCCGGTTCGTTTTCGCGCAAATATCCCTACCACTTGGTTAGCCATTACCATTATTGAAGGAAGAAATCGTCAGGTGCGTCGCATGACTGCGCACATTGGCTTCCCTACTTTGCGCCTCATTCGTCATTCGATGGGTGATATCGTCCTTAACGACCTAATGCCTGGTGAATGGAGAGAAATCTCTCTCTAATAAGCAGAAAAGATAAAAGCAGGCTTAAAGCCTGCTTTTTAGATTCGTACTTTTTCAGTTAAGCCCTATCTAATGAACTAAGGGATTACTGCTCAGCAAGCCAGTTTTTAAAGGCCTCTTTTTCCGCCGGAGACGCTTTCTGGTACATCGTCTTTAATACATCAACCATTGGGCTGTCGTTCGATGCGGCTGTTGAACGGGTATCACTAGTCTCAACTCGAGGCTCGATATCACTTACTGATTGTTGATGCTGATTCACAGTTACATAACTAACGGCAACACTCGCGATACCGCCAGCAATATTGTAGTTGCGAGATTCTTGAGGGTAATTACGACCAATTTGAACACCATCTGACTCTAATACATCTTCGACCAAAGCAATAGGTTGGCCTTTGGTATCCAGTAATTGCCAATCTAGAGGCGAGATGTTGTTTTGCGCTTGGCGAAGAGTTTTAAACTCTGGCAGTTCAAACGTTAGCTTTTCGTTTTCAGCATCAAATTTAGCAACGATTACATCACTGTAAACCGTCTTAAGGTTTTCGTTAATTTCGAATGTAGGTTGATATTTGAAGACAATTTGATTCGTTCCGTCAGGTAGTTCGATTGTCTTCTCACTAGAAAAAAGACCACCTTCTAGATCTGGCTTCTCCATGTTGACGGCCAATAACTTCACGTCTTCTGGAACCACTAAAGTCGTTGCAGCGTAGAGGTTTGTACTGGCAAAAATAGACAGTGCCATTGCCACTTTTAATGATAACTGCATAGAATTTTTCATCCTTATCTTCATAGTAAAAGACCCAGCATATAGCTGGGTCTTACAATATCAAACTGGGTATTGATTACCAGTAGAAACGAGCACCAACACCGAAGTTAGTTGCGTCGTCTGTGTCTTTGTTGTCGAAGTCAGTACCTTCGAAAGTGTAACCCGCTTCTGCGAATACACGTGCCCATTTAGAGAACTTGTATTCAACACCAGCGTAGAACCAAGAAGAGTCTGCGTCTACTTTACCTGCTTCGTCAGTAGACTGAGCTAGGTACTCGTAACCAGAGTATAGAGTTGTTTTAGGAGCAACAGCGAACATACCAGCTACAACGATGTAGTGTGAATCAACTGTTGATTTACCTAGCTTATCTTCGTTTTCGTTGTAGTAGTACGTAGCACCTAGAGTGTGCTCGTTTAGTGCGTACTCAGCAGTTACTTCAAAAGATAGGTTTTCGTTATCAGTACGCTCTGTGTGAGAAACTGTTTGCTCTACACCATTAAGAACTAGTTTTTTCTCTTTAGTTACGTTGATGTCGTTGTTCGCAGTAAGTACACCAGCGTGTAGAGATAGGTCGTTGAAAGATTTACCAACGAATACTTCTAGTACTTCTTCGTTAGAATCTTTTTCGCCTAGCGCGTAACCAGCTTTTAGCCAGAACGCGTCATTTTCGTAAGCGTATTTGATTTGAGAATCGTTGTTCCAAGCGTGACCGTATGCAGTTTCCGCTGCGTTACCACCGAAGAAGTAAGAGTAATCTGCGAAGTATACGTCATCAGCCCAAGTACCTTCTTTACCGAAGCGAAGAGTACCCATATCACCCATATCAAAACCGATGATGTGGCGACGTACGTATACAGAGTCATCTGTACGCTCGCTTGAATCAGCACCTGCGTCGTAGTTGTCACCTAGAGCAACACCGATTTCAACTTCACCCAGAACTTTTAGGCTTTCGTCAACAACGTAAACCGCGTTCACACCAGTACGAGAAGAGCTAGTGTTTAGCTCTGCTGTGTGATCAGTTTTTTCTGTGAATAGAAGAGTTGGACGTAGCTGACCGTAGAAATCTACAGAACCTTCTTCAGATTTGAATACTTCAGCTGCGTTCACTGAAGTTGCAGACGCAACTACAGCTAGTGCTAATAGAGTTTTTTTCATAATTAATCCACTGCCTTTTCTTAGTTCGGGATATCCTTGTCCGGTTCCCTTTTTTTATATGTTTGAGGTAGAGCGTTAACAAAACGTTATACAGCACCTCCTCAAAATCTGGAGCTAAGAGTGCAAAAGATTATTCTGGCTGTCAAATTTTCTAAATACCAATGTAAAAAAAACAAAATACCATTATAAAACAATAACTTGATAAGTTTACCTTTATTTATTCGACGAACATCTAACCAATCTCCATTATTATTTGTAATTTACAAAATTATTAACAAATGGTTTTTTAATCCAATAAGTAAATTTAAAAAAACAAAAAAAAGAATAAAAACCCACAAATCAGACCAAGTTGGAGTTTTATATTTTTCATATAATGAAATTAATTTCATTAAGATAAGGTTCAATATTTTTTTGTGAAGGAGATCTACATTCCTTATAAAAGCATTCCGTTTTGTGAACTACTGTACAACTAGTGATGTGTGCTACTATTCGCCTCCAACGCATTTGAGGCCCGTATGCTGACCAGTAACATTCAAAAATCGATTCGTAATAGCTATCAAAACCTTCAAGATCAACTTGATAACTTTGTGCCTAGAAGAGCACAAAACTACCTTGTTGCAGAGATTGCAAAAACGCTGTGCGGTCAGTATCACAAATCTAACCGAATACTCGTTGCAGAAGCAGGGACTGGAATTGGTAAATCGCTCTCCTATCTAATGGCGACCATTCCCGTGGCTGTACATAATAATAGAAAAGTGGTTATCTCAACGGCGACCGTCGCTCTGCAAGAGCAGCTCATAAATAAAGACCTCCCTCTTTTTCGTCGGATTACTGACCGCGAGTTTTCTTTTATTTTGGCAAAAGGCCGTCAACGCTATTGTTGCGCTGAAAAGCTCGCCACTGCTAGCGGTGCTGATGGTGGCCAGTTAGCCATGTTTGAAACCAAACCTAAGCAAAAAGATATAGAGCTGTTGGAAACAATGCATCGCTCTCTTGCGCAAGGGAAATGGGACGGTGACCGTGATTCTTGGCCTAAAACCATCGATGATAAGCTTTGGCAACTGATTGTCAGTGATAAACACAGTTGCAATAACAGTTTACCAGGCCACCGCGGCTGCCCATTCCAAAAAGCGCGCTCAGAGTTGGATAAAAACGATGTCATCATTGCTAACCACTCTCTCGTCATGGCAGACGCAGATTTAGGTGGCGGCGTGATTTTACCTGAGCCAGAAAACACGATATACGTCTTCGACGAGGCACATCACTTACCTCACGTCGCTCGTGACCATGCTTCAGCATCTGCGAGTTTAAAAGGTGCGGCAGCATGGCTTGAGAAGTTAAATCAGTCGATTAGTAAGTTTTCATCACTCGCAGACGAGAAACGCGTAGCTCGATTTCGCAATGACCTTCAAGACGCGGTTCAGAACTTGATACCGGCACTGACTCAATTGCCCAAACAGTTCGACCCAGCTCAATTTGAAGAGGGTATCTACCGCTTCGAACACGGTGAACTACCGGAGTGGCTAGAGAACCAATCCAAAGAACTAAAACAGTTCAGTAAAAAAGCAAATCAGAGTGTGGCAAAAATTGCCGATCTTATTGCGGAAAGAGTAAAAGACGGGGAGCTTGCGACAAGGTTGGCTGAACCAGCGCTTGCAGAGCTCGGTTTCTACATTCAAAGGTTAGAAAACCTAGCGCAAGTATGGCATTTAATGGCTGAACCAGCTCGTGAAAAAGGTGCGCCTTTAGCTCGCTGGTTAGAAACCCACCCCGATCGCGAGGGTGATTTCATTGTGAGTGTTTCGCCACTTGAAATTGGATGGCAACTCGACCAACAGATTTGGAGCAGATGTATTGGCGCCATTTTGGTTTCCGCAACGATGCGTGCATTAAACTCCTTCCATTACTTTTGCCATCAGGTTGGTATTGATGGCAAGCCAGAATCAGGCACACAGTTTTTAGCGCTTGCGTCACCATTCGATTACCAAAACCAGGCAGAATTACTCATCCCTGCGATGAAATATGAACCACCAGCGCCTCAATTTACTGAATATCTTATTGAGATCTTGCCTAAGTACTTGGAAGACAAGAAAGCCAACTTAGTATTATTCTCATCCTATTGGCAGATGAACCAAGTCGCGAAGGCACTCTCTTCGGAGTTCATAAAAAAAGGCTGGGCGTTGCAAGTTCAAGGTGAAAGCTCACGTCAAGAAATTCTAAAAAAACATAAAAAGCTAATAGAATCAAATAAAACCAGCATCTTATTTGGTACTGGCAGTTTCTCTGAGGGGCTAGATTTACCTGGCGAATTACTTGAAAACTTGGTGATTACAAAAATTCCATTTGGTGTTCCAACCTCCCCTGTTGAGCAGGCTCACTCCGAATACATCGAGAAAAAAGGAGGAAACCCGTTTATGCAAATAACTGTACCTGACGCAAGCAAAAAGCTGATCCAGAGCGTAGGTCGCTTACTGCGTAAAGAGAGAGATTCTGGTAGAGTAACGATTCTTGATCGACGCCTAGTCACTAAGCGATACGGACAAGCCTTAATCGACTCACTACCTCCATTTAAACGTAAAATAGAATATTAGAAGAATCACCATTTATGGAAATGATTGAGCCAACCATGCTGTTGGTGTTGGCGCTTGTCGCTTTTGTCGCAGGATTTATTGATGCAGTTGCCGGTGGTGGTGGCATGCTTACCGTACCTGCTCTACTTTCGCTAGGCTTGCCGCCTCATATTGCACTAGGCACCAATAAACTTGCCGCTACCTTTGCTTCTTCTACTGCAGCATTTACGTACTACAAAAAACGTCTATTCAAACCTCAATGCTGGAGGCGTGCATTCGTGGCAACACTCGTCGGAGCGACATTAGGTACGCTATTTGTAGATGCGATTAGTACGGATTGGCTGGAAAAAGGATTGCCGCTTGTTATTTTGGCGGCAGCGTTGTATACCGTTTTTCATAAAACCCCCCACTCTGCTCATCAAAGTCCAATACCCGAGCCTTGCCCAAAACTTCATAAAAAACAGTACATGCAAGGCTTATCCATAGGATTCTACGACGGACTCGCAGGGCCTGGAACTGGGGCTTTTTGGACAGTAAGTTCAATGGCGCTGTACCGGCTGAATATCTTGCTCGCCTCTGGCTTAGCAAAAGCAATGAACTTTACCAGTAACTTTACCTCTTTGATCACTTTTGCATTCCTCGGACATATCAACTGGGTGCTAGGCTTAACAATGGGAGTATGTTTAATGGCTGGTGCTTTTGTTGGCGCGCACTCCGCTATTAGATTTGGTTCTAAATTCATTCGTCCTGTATTTGTTACTGCCGTCAGCATACTAGCCATTAAATTGGCTTATGACGCATGGTTTGTAGGTTTGTCATGAACATTTCTCAACTCCAGGAAAATCTAGAACAAATGGCGAAGCAAGCCGCTGTTCTTGACCGTCAAAGAGGCGAACATCATGTTCCGCTTTTTGATGAGCGTTTATTTGGTTGCCGCTCTCGCTTACTTACTCCTTGCGTAAAAGAAGCAAAAGCCACGCTGGATGCGATTGTGCGTGAGCAAAATGAAGGTAAGCTCACCGCTTTGCGTGCTGAGTACCTCACTGAACGGTTAGTGGCGCAAATCGGTGCAATTCAACGCGAGATTTCTACCACTAAAATTCGTAAGAATGAAATCAAACATAGCAGCTATTTCCGCAAGCCTATCAACGTGCTTTATCAGGAACTCGCTCAACACCAAGAGTGGGCAAGACGCTTGCGCGAGATGGTGTTAGAAAAAGAACGTGCTGTCGAAAGCGCTCCGAGTTTTATGCGTGCCGACGCTCAAAAAGTATTACTAGCAACCGAGCAACGTTTAGCGCGTTGTGAAGCAGCACTTCTTAAGCTAGAGAACCAAATTACACATAGGGAAAAACATCAATAATGGCTGATCAACCAACCTCGCCTTTAGATGACGCACCTGAAGAGATCAAACTGGCTGTCGATTTAATCTATTTGCTTGAGAGCAATGAGATAGATCCAGAAGTTGCGCTTAACGCTTTAAAGATCGTGCAAAACGACTTAGAAAACAAATTAAAAGCAAAGTAGCTCAGAGCGTTTCAATCCTTTCACCGAGACTCATTTTCAGTGCTCTTACACAATGATACTATTCATAAAAAAGTACGCCCCCAAAAGGATAAATAATGAAAGTAATCAGCTTTAACATCAATGGACTACGTGCGCGACTGCACCAACTCCAAGCGCTAATCGACAAACACCAACCTGATGTGATTGGTCTTCAGGAAATTAAAGTTCACGATGAAGCATTCCCGATTGAAGCTGTCGAAGCCATGGGCTACAAAGTGTATTTTCATGGTCAAAAAGCACATTACGGCGTAGCAATGCTTTGTAAGCAAGAGCCTCTACACGTACAAAAAGGGTTCCCGACGGATAACGAGGAACATCAAAAGCGCATGATCATGGCAACGTTTTTAAATGAAAACGGCGAAAAGGTCACTGTGCTAAACGGCTATTTCCCTCAAGGGGATAACATCAGCCACGAAACCAAATTCCCATACAAGCGCCAATTCTATAAAGATCTGATGACCTACCTAAACGATCATCACAATAACGACGAGCAATTGATTGTTATGGGTGACATCAACATCAGCCCTATTGATGCAGATATCGGTATCGGCGAGCCAAACCGTAAACGCTGGCTAAAAACAGGTAAATGTTCATTCCAACCTGAAGAGCGCGAATGGTTGAAAACCTTACTAGACTGGGGCTTTGTGGACACCTTCCGTAAGCTATACCCAGAGGTGAACGATCAATTTTCGTGGTTTGACTACCGTTCTCGCGGTTTTGATGATAACCGTGGCCTACGAATTGATGTCATTTTGGCAACCCCTTCTCTAGCGGAAAAGTGTATTGAATCTGGTATCGACTATGAGCTTCGTGGTATCGAGAAGCCTTCAGATCACGCACCAATCTGGTCAACATTTAAGTAATATATTGCAAAGCTATAAGCGAGACTCAACGCTAAGCTTAGTCCAATAAAAAGGGAGACTCAGTCTCCCTTTTTCATACAAATTACCAGTTAATCACTGATTCAGCGGCCAAACCGTTTGACCATCAATAGTTATCGGTGTTTGAGCAAATTCGTTCAGACAGTAGCCTGTATTACTACTTGCAAAGTAAGTGAGCGGCATCGGCGGTAGATTCAGCGCCACAACCTGCTGTTTCGCTTTTTCTGTGAACGAGAACCCCCACATATCGAGATAGTTAGTCATATCTCGCTGAGAGATGTAGCTCAGAGCAATAAGCAACCAGTCGTTGTTCGAGATTCTATTTGCTTCTTCCCGAGAGTAGTTGGCGAAACCAATGCTCAATCGTCTCTCATCCCAAAGCGCATCGTCCGATTTTAAGCGGTTAAACTCACGTTCAATCAGGTGCAAGCGCGCCAATAAATGCCAACCATTTTTAAGCACACCTTCATGCTGCGCCGCCATCATCATTTGAATGTAAACACGAGCGCCCCAACTCCAACTGGTTTGATTTTGCGCAGCCATGTATGCGTTTGGATCCGCTTGAGTTCGGCTAGCTTGCAATAATTCAAACTGGCCTTTGAAATCCAAGCTTTGGCAAGTTGAAACTTTTCCCGTATTCTGGAAGAAACGAGACTTACTGTAATACGAGTAGTAATTGGTCGTTGAATGCCCTTCCCAGCCTGAAAATCGGAATCGACCTTTTTCTAAACCATGACCAAGCTCATGTAAATCACCGTGACCGAGTGGGCTGAATGACCAATAAGCATCGTAAGGGTTACCCGAACAACCATAACCACACGTCGCTTGGTCAGCGTTCATGTGCTTCACTATATCAATATTGGCGATTTCCCAACCTTGGTTTTGGGCGTATTGAATAATTTCAGGCACTTCATCTATGCCCGGCCCTTGGAAACCTGCCAGCACATGCGGGTAGTTGTGAACATATTCTTCTGTTGCAAGCGCCATTTCCGAAGGGGTAGACCACATTTCATCGTTGACCGACTCCAACATTTTGTCGCGCTTTGAGTGTACTTCAAACCCAGGAGTGATCAGCTCAGCCCAATCGAATAAATTGGCTTCTAACTGTTGAATAAAAGCGTCGTTGTCCTTCTCACTTCTCCAAACTGGATGCTGTGCCACATGATTAAATTTCAGTTCAACCGGAACATCATTTTTGTCAAAGTGAACCTGTACTGGACCACCATAAGGAGAAGTCAGCGTGATGGTTTCACCCGGCTTCACTTCATAGCCGAATGAAGTCAGCAGTTTTGGTCGCGTGTATCCATCTTTGCTGAACTCATGAGTTGCACCACTTCTTAAAGTGTTGATGACAATCTTAGTCGCCACATCATTGCTGTCATTACGTTTAACCGTAAAGGTTTCCCCAGGAAGCGCATACACACCAGCCGAACGGAAGTTACGCTTTGATTCCATATTAATCGTTGCACTGATTCTCTTTATGTCAGGGCTAAACTCACTACGGCTGAAGTTCCCCATATTTGGTTGTTTTGGGTTTACGCTTCGGCTGTTGTATTGCACGTAATCGGCAAAGTACGACTTTAGGAATTCGGTCGTTTGGGTTGATTGTTTGTCCATCGGGAAGACAACCGTTTGACGATAATGATCAGCCAGCAATACCATGAGTTTTTCGTATTGGTAGCCGTTTTGATTAAACAAATCTACTTTTTGTTCATCAAGCTTTTGCAACCAATGGCGAATGCTGTTTGCCCCTGCATAAAATTGACTGTCCATATTCGCAGTGTCAGGGCAGGATTTGTCATCACACTTTGACAAGTCAACGTTGAAATTTTGAGATTCAAAACGAGACAACAGCGCTTGTTGTGTGATGACAGAGTCCGGCACAACGTTCATCAACGATGAAGGTTCCCAGTCGACCAAGCCTAACTTACGCCAATAGTTATCTCCCACATAATCAACATGGAATTTTTCCAAAATGTCTTGGCCAAGATCAGTTAGTCCTCCATCCCAATGCAGGTATAGAACAGGAATTTGGGCTTGCTCAGCGTATTCCAAAGCTTCGAGTACTGGTTTGTTGGTATCTCCAGATTGCAGATGCTGTGACAAGATCAATAAGTTTGGAGTATTGGTTTGCAAGCAGCTAAGTAGCTTCGAACCATCGCATAGGTTGGCCTCGTTAAACGCCAACTCTTGTGAAACATTGTCTTTCAGCCAATTCCGAGTCGCTTGCTCATCCGGAAAGTAATAAGACTGATCCATTTGCGCGATGACGACGTTTGAAGTAACTCCGCCCGACAACCAAGTGACCAGGTTACTTAACCATTTCGTCATCGCTGCGTTGGAAGAGTCGGGAAAACGTTGTGCCGTTCTAAATGGGTTACTACCTAATAGTGCGTAACGTTGACCATTAGACTTTTCCCCGGCAACGCCAATTGACAGAGCTTGATCTTTGTAACCGCTTGCCATGGCCTTATTGGTCATCAAGATGGTGT
Source organism: Vibrio sp. 1874 (assembly GCF_033344395.1). Lineage (NCBI taxonomy): Bacteria > Pseudomonadati > Pseudomonadota > Gammaproteobacteria > Vibrionales > Vibrionaceae > Vibrio > Vibrio sp. 1874. Next base: position 67,281 of record NZ_JAWPOR010000003.1, on the reverse strand, counting down.
CGTTGAAGCCATACTGAGGTGCCAAGATCGCGGCATCATGGGTTGGATCCCAATAAAGACCTGAAAGGTTTTTCGCAATTGCAGACTTGATCGTATTCGACTGCATCTTGTGAGCTTCCACAACCTGATGACTTTTACGAATGAAATCGCTCGGGTCAGAAACGAGCAGTGCATTACCAGTTTCCAGAGCTTGTTGAACTGGAGCTGGCGTTGGTTTTGCTTGAGCATTAGGTTGTGATTCTCTCTCTCCCCCACCACATCCTGTGGCTAAGGCGGCAATGCCCAACGATAGAATTGTTTTTTTCATTTTTACTTACTAAACAATGAGTTTACCGAATGTTAATGTAAGTTAATGAATAATAAGAAAGAGTCTTTTACATCGGCTGGAAAAATAGGAATGAAGATAACAAAATTATCAAAAGCAATAGCACCCATTCCGGTGCTATTACCTCTATTGATAATTAGCTTAAAGGACGTAGATAAGCTAAGAAACGCTTCTCTGCCACTTTGAAACACCACAAGATCATAAACGTCAGTGCCATGTAGAACAGCCCCGCCGTCAGGAAAGACTCAAATGGTGCATAGTAGCGCGAGTTAACTAGACGCGCAGCACCAGTTAAATCCATGATGGTAACGATGCCCGCGACTGCACTTCCGTGCAGCATAAATATGACCTCGTTTGAATAAGCTGGTAATGCTCGACGCAATGCACTCGGCAAGATAATACGTCTATATGTCATAAACTTACTCATGCCATATGCTTTCGCAGCTTCCACCTCACCTTTCGGCAAACCATTAATCGCACCACGAATAATTTCTGCGGTGTAAGCCGATGTATTCAGAATAAAAGCGACCAAAGCACAGAACCAAGCGTTCTCCCACAAGGTATCTTTCACAGGGAAAAACTGATCCATGCCGTAGTAAATCAAATACAGCTGAACCAATAGCGGCGTTCCACGGAAAAAGTAAATGAATCCCCAAGAAGGTAAGCTTAGAGCGTAATTGGTACTATTGCGTGCCACGGCTAATGGGATAGAGACAAACAAGCCAATAACCAACGCTAATCCCACTAACCAAACTGTTGTCCAAAGTCCCTGAAGATAAGTTGGAAAGCTTTCAATAATCAAAGAAAAGTCCATAACTTACCTCGCATGAATACTGAACTTACGCTCAACAAGCTTGAGTAGCCCGGTCGAAACGCTGGTAAAAAATAGAAAGATGAGCGCGACAGCCATGTAAAAGGTGAACGGCATTTTCGTTGTACCTGCTGCCAATGAGCTCATTCTCACCATGTCATCCAGACCAATAATGGAAACTAACGCTGTGGTCTTAAGTAACACTAACCAATTATTACCAAATCCAGGTAATGCATGACGAATCATCTGAGGAAGTAAGATTCTTCTAAACGATAAAGCAGAACTCATCCCATAAGCTTTCGCCGCTTCTAATTCACCCTTGTCCACCGCCATGATCGCTCCACGAAAAGTCTCCGCCATGTAGGCGCCAAAGATAAAACCAATCGTGAGTACACCAGCTATAAATGGGCTGACATCAATATAATCAGGTAAGTAAGACGTCCATTCATGGTTTGGATCACTCGAGGCAAACCACTCGTTGAGCGTTTCGTTGATGGAGTAAAGGCTGTTATTTAAAAGTATTTGTCCACCAAAGAAAATTAGCATCATCAGAACCAAATCTGGAATGCCGCGAATGACGGTGGTGTAAAGAATGGCAATCGCCCTTGCCCATTTGTAAGGTGCTAACTTAGCTAATGCGCCAAGCATGCCTAAGACCATGGCGAGAATGAGTGAAAGCACTGCAACTTCTATTGTTACTAAAGCTCCTTTCAAAATCGAAGCTTCGTATCCTTGTAAATCTAGCATAGGTGAGTTCCTAATCCCTAAACTCAAAAAATCGACCGTTGACTACTTCTAGGAACAAGCCAACGGTCGCTTAATTACGGTTTATTCACCGTACACATCGTAGTTAAAGTATTTACCAGCAATTTCTTGGTAAACACCTTTCTCACGTAGTGAAATAATTGCTGCGTCGAGTTTCTTCGTTAGATCTTTGTCTTGTTTACGAACAGCGATACCCATACCTTCGCCAAACCATTTTGGATCGGTTAACGATGGTCCAACAAACTCATAAGCTTCGCCACCTGCTTTGTTGATCACACCCTCTTCTAGAGCAGAAGCATCACCTAAAACAGCAGCAATTCGACCATTTTCTAGATCAAGATACGCTTCATCAAAAGAGCCATAACGCACAATTTCAACATCATCGCCGTAGTTGTCAGTTAAGTACTTGTCATGTGTCGTCGCACGTTGCACGCCAATTTTGACATCTTTAAGATTATCAAAATCTAGACCAGCACCTTTCTTAGCGATAAATTTATTTGGAATTTGTGCGTACTTGCCAGTGAAATCGACTTTTTTCTTGCGCTCTTCAGTGATAGACATTGCTGCGATGATGGCATCGTACTTACGTGCAAGCAGAGAAGGAATAATACCATCCCAATCTTGAGCGACGATTTTGCACTTCACTTGCATCTCTTCACAGAGTGCATTTGCCATGTCTACGTCAAAGCCTTTTATTGAGCCATCAGTTTCTGTCCAGCTAAACGGAGGGTAAGCACCTTCGATACCAAAGCGAACTGTTTTCCATTCTTTCGCTTGGGCAACACCTGATACTGCCGTTGCAGCAATCGTTGCTGCTAATAACCACTTTTTCATTTCCATACTCCTGTGATTGCTATTTTATTTCGTTTTGTTTGTTGTGTTGGCTTAGGAGGCAATAGTCTGCCGCCTAACAAATATTAGTAAATGGATGAGATAAACTGCTGTAATCGTTCTGAATCCGGGTTTGTAAATAGCTTAGCTGGATTTCCCTGTTCTTCCACTAAGCCTTGATGTAAAAACATCACATGGTTTGATACGTCACGCGCAAACGCCATTTCGTGCGTGACCACCAGCATAGTTCGCCCTTCATCTGCCAAATCTCTCATTACCCCCAGAACTTCTCCTACAAGTTCTGGGTCAAGCGCAGAAGTTGGCTCGTCAAACAACATCACCTCTGGGTCAACTGCTAGCGCACGGGCAATAGCTGCACGTTGCTGCTGGCCGCCAGATAAGTGCCCAGGGTAATAATCTTTACGCTCATACAAGCCTACTTTCTTAAGCAAGACTTCTGCATTTTCAATCGCTTGAGCTTTTGGCACGCCTAAGACATGAACAGGCGCCTCAATCACGTTTTCTAGTACGGTTAGGTGAGACCAGAGGTTGAAACCTTGGAAAACCATTGCCAGGCGTGAGCGAATACGTTGGACTTGCTTTTCATTAGCAGGAACAGATTCACCTGCTCTGTTGTTCTTCATTTGGATTAATTCACCATTTACCCAAATTTCGCCCGCGGTAGGCGTTTCTAGCAAGTTGATACATCTGAGAAAGGTACTCTTACCTGAGCCGGAAGAGCCAATGATGGAGATAACATCTCCTTTGTGCGCGGCAAGTGAAATGCCTTTTAAAACTTCATTTTGTCCAAATGTTTTGTGCAGGTCTTTTATATCTAGCGCTGGTACATCATTCATGCGCCCTACTCCCTGTGTTTTTGTCACTGCCATTAAGGGACTCCGCCCTCTCTAATTCGGAACAAATTAGCACCGCCCTTTGAAACTTGCAACAAATTATTAACCTAAATAATTCGAATAGAAAGATACTATAGACAAATTAATATGCAATATATAGCAACATATTCTTCAAAAGTTGAATATTAAATATAAAAAAGCCCCTTTCAAAGGGGCTTAGTAAATTTACAAAAGTGTTAATTGAAACCTATTCGAGGTCGCAATGAATTAATTAAAACGACTGACTACCAACGAGTTTGAAGTACGTAATGTCACCTCATTTTCTAAGCCTTCTTTTTCAGAAGTAATGATGCCATCTAGGTCTTCATCTAGTTCAGGCTCTGACGCTTCACCATTGGAGAAGAAGCTCATGAAAACTTTAGAATCAATATTACTATCTTCATTCACTACCAAAGCAGTGCGATTAAAATCGTCCGAAGCTGAAACTTTCAAACCGTTAACGGCCGATGTTGGGAAGTTGTAGTAATGCAATTCTGGAACAACAACAGAATCACTATCACTTGTTGTGAAAATGCGATGTGTGACCCTGTAGTCGCCTGAAGTTGCAAAGTAAGCGACACGAGTAAAGCCTTCAGTAGACGATGTTAAGCCCATGTCCAGATCAATCACGGACTCTGCACTTCCTTGCGTTGATACACTTGGTTTTGTGTTCGGCAGGTTATCAATATTTAAGTAAGCACTCGGATCAACGTCAATATCCCATCCGTCAGAGATCGTTTCGTTAAGTAGAGACTCCCAACCATTAACTTGATTCTCTGAGAACGCCATGTATACCCAAGTTTCTTTATTCGTTGCACTAGGGCGATTATATTCAACGGCCGTTTTATCCAGCTTCAACGCGTCATATGCAAAGCCGTTAGTAACAAAGCCAATGTTGAGCGAGTCGTAAGTATAGTCAGAAGACGAATAAATGTTTGACGTATTATCCGCTCTAACTAAGGCTATCTCACCAGTTCCCCACGAACCAATACCATACTGGTAAAGCGCTTTGTCGCTTGAACCTGATTCATACTGAAACAATGCCGTTGGTTCACCTTTAAGCCCCATCAGTTCATCAGTAGGCAACATATCAGGGTTCGGAGACGTGAAAATATCGGTTTGCGAGACAAAGTTGTAATCTCCGCCACCTGATTCAGCGTTTCGGTAATCTAAGTTAGTAAACTTATTGCTTGCTAAGTTACCGCCAGTAAAGCATTTGTTCAAAGAGTCTCGGTTTAGTGCAAAAGTAGCATTACGTAGTTTCTTATCTTGCAAGAACTCTTTTGAAAACGTGTTTACGCGAGCTTCTTTGCCGTTAAATTCTATTGCTTGAAACGTTACAAAGCCGCCGTCAGGGATATCTTCAAGATAAAACTTAAAGTTATCAGTGGTAGGTTTGATAATGTCTCCGGATCTTTTGCCATCGGCATCAGAGTAGTAACCGATAACATAGTTGGTCACTTGCTCTTTTGACGCTGCACTATAGGTTAAAACCGTTTTATCGCCGTTCAGCTCAGTTTTGTGGTCATATACAGTACAACCTTTCGTAGTTGCTTCACTTTCAGTCATTGTTGCTGGTATAGCAAAATCAAAAGTAAAGGCAGTTTTCGGCGCTGCACCACCGCCACCGCCGCCACCGCCGCCGCAACCGACCATTAACCCTGAGATGATTGCCACTAGTGGCAGTACTTTAAGCTGTTTCATGTCTTTTTCCTAAACTGAGCGGCAATGATTAGCCAAAAAATTGTCTTTGCTCTGTCCAAAGCAAGAATAAAGCCAGCTTTATATAATCACCGTGAATATTGACATTTAATCTGCATCTCGTGCAAAAGGACAAAAAGTTCTAATTTTATGCAACTTGTGTAATGAAATTACACAAGATCTCCGCATCTCATTCGCATGCCAGAAACTTTCTGTAGTTTTATTTCACAACCATTCTTAAAGTGATCTAAATCAATCACCCTAAATGGCTATCTTGCTAGACTCCTGCCAAAAGATGAGGCTTTTTTTTGCGCCTCAACACAATAAGTTATTAGCTATGCTTAGGCACAGTGTCGACGTGTAACAAATCTAACAATAGCTAGCATAAGCGTGCCGCAGGATGCGGATTAACACAATTGAATGAAGAATTCATAACTTTTAAATATATGAGGAATCTATGTCAGACGCAGTTAACAAAACGCACTCTGATTCAGATATCGAGACCAAGAGCTACCGTGAGCTTCATCGTCCAGCATCTGAGTTCGCAAGCCGTTCAGACTACCTAGACCACGAACTACAAATTATGAAGCCACGTCGTTTTGGCTTGAACTTGCCAGGTCGTGACTTCCGCTTTGAGCTTGAAGACCTTGTTCCAGCACTTGCTGGTACTATCGGTATTATCGCAATGTACTCTGCGGTAATGATGTCTTGGGCTGAAGGTCTTACTGCAGCATGGGACCACGTAAACTTAGGCAAGGACTTTGCTATCGAAGTTGCGCGTGTAGAAATGCTCATCCCTGCACTTCTTTTCTGTGTACTTGCCTCTGGTTTTATTAACCCTAAAGCCAATCTAGCAGGCAACCACGGCCCAATGATCCCTCTTATTGGTACCATCGCTCTTGCTGGTGCTCACCCTCTTGCATTAGCAATTCTCATTGGTGTGTTTGGTTTGATTTTGAGCCTCTTAAAAGGTGGGTCAAAACTGGTTAACCTCACCTCTGAAGGTACGGCTGGTGGCCTTCTTATTTTCTTAGGTTTAACCGGAACCATGAGCCAAATTAACTCTATTCAAGCTTGGGCTGTTGGTTTGCAATCCGATACGGTTGCCGCTGGTAGCATGGGTTACATCGGTCTAATTGTTCTTGCGGTTACCATTGGCTTATACGCGTTCCTTGCTAAAGTGAACAAACGCTGGCTAGCGATCCCTGTTTGTGCCTTCACTGGGCTTGCAATCGCACTTGCTCTTGGCGCAGGCTTCGATATTAAATTCGTAACCGAGACAGGCCTTCCAAACCTAAATCCAATCTACTGGTGGGGTTCAACAGAAGAAGGTTGGATGCTTGGTCTTCCTAATATGGAACACTTCATCGCTTCTCTACCATTCGCCATTCTTGCGGTAGCAATGTGGTCACCTGACTTCTTGGGTCACCGTATCTTCCAAGAGATGAACTACCCACGTAAGAGTGAGAAAGTGCTGATGGACGTTGATGACACAATGACAATGTGTTCCGTTCGCCAAATGGTCGGTACTGCAGTGGGTGGTGGTAACATCACATCATCTTGGGGGACTTACATGATCCCTGCTGCAATCGCGAAACGCCCTATTCCTGCTGGTGCCATCTTACTAGGCTCTCTATGTATTATTGTTGCAATCCTTGGTTTTCCTATGGACGTTGCAGTATGGCCTCCAGTTATGCGCGTTGCTCTTCTCGTTGGTGTATCTCTACCACTGCTTGAAGCTGGCATGCAGATGGTGAAGGACTCGAAAGACTCACAAGCAGCAGGTATCTGTATCTTTGGTTCTGCCGTTGTTAACCCAGTTCTAGCTTGGGCACTAACTATGCTTTTAGATAACAACGGTTTAATTGGAGATAAAGAGCGCGCGTCTCGCCTATCATTTGTAGACAAGATTGTGATCCCAGTAAGCGTACTTGTTATCTGTTTAGTTGCTATGCTTGCAGTTGGTATGCTTGAAGGCCAGTATGGCATCCAAGCTTGGCTATAAGCTAGCAGTCCAGAAATTTGTGGGTAGCGCTCGTCGCTACCCCATTTTTATCGAAATTTTTGAGGATTTATTGATTTAGTTTAAGGTTTGCAAAAAAATTTTAGTTTAACCTCTAACTGTTGCTTAAAAAGAGAAACGTTAAAACTAGTGACAATATTTATAGTTTTGTAAATCGAATACGTAAATTTAAGACTATAAATATTGTTATTCATAAGAGTGTACTGTTCCCCTCTTTTATCTGGGGATAGCTGGCTCAACGGCGAAGCAGTACGTATTTTTTTCTACTAAAAAGGTAGGTATGTCATGGCAGAGCAATTTGCTAAAGCTTGGGAAGGTTTTGCTGCAGGCGACTGGCAAAACGAAGTAAACGTTCGTGATTTCATTCAGAAGAACTACACTCCGTACGAAGGCGACGAATCTTTCCTAGTTTCTGAAGGTACTGAAGCGACTAACAAGCTTTGGGCTAAGGTAATGGAAGGCATCAAACAAGAGAACGCGACTCACGCTCCTGTTGATTTTGATACTTCAGTTATCTCTACCATCACTGCTCACGATGCAGGCTACATCGAAAAAGACCTAGAAACTATCGTAGGTCTTCAAACTGACGCTCCTCTAAAACGTGCGATCATCCCTAACGGTGGTATCCGCATGGTTGAAGGTTCATGCAAAGCCTACGACCGCGAGCTAGACCCACAAGTTAAAAAAATCTACACAGAATACCGTAAAACTCACAACCAAGGCGTTTTCGATATCTACACTCCTCAAATCATGGCGTGTCGTAAATCTGGCGTACTGACTGGTCTTCCAGATGCATACGGTCGTGGTCGTATCATCGGTGACTACCGTCGTGTTGCTCTATACGGTATTGACTTCCTAATGAAGGATAAATTCGCGCAGTTCTCTTCTCTACAAGAGCGTTTTGAGAACGGCGAAGACCTACAAATGACAATGCAGCTCCGTGAAGAGATCGCAGAGCAACACCGTGCTCTAGGTCAAATCAAAGAAATGGCTGCAAAATACGGTTGTGATATTTCTCGTCCTGCTGAAACTGCGCAAGAAGCTATTCAGTGGACTTACTTCGGTTACCTAGCTGCTGTTAAATCTCAAAACGGTGCGGCTATGTCTCTAGGTCGTACTTCTACGTTCCTAGACATCTTCATCGAACGTGATATCGCGGCTGGTAAGCTAACTGAAGAACAAGCTCAGGAAATGATCGACCACTTCGTAATGAAACTACGTATGGTTCGTTTCCTACGTACTCCTGAGTACGATGATCTATTCTCTGGCGACCCTATCTGGGCAACTGAGTCTATGGGTGGTATGGGTCTTGACGGTCGTACGCTAGTTACTCGTACAAACTTCCGTTTCCTAAACTCACTATACACTATGGGTCCTTCTCCAGAGCCAAACATCACTGTTCTTTGGTCTGAGCAACTACCTGAAGGCTTCAAGAAGTTCTGTGCGAAAGTATCTATCGATACTTCTTCTATTCAGTACGAAAATGACGACTTAATGCGTCCAGACATGAACTCTGACGACTACGCGATCGCATGTTGTGTATCTCCAATGGTTGTTGGTAAGCAAATGCAGTTCTTCGGTGCTCGTGCGAACCTTGCGAAAACAATGCTTTACACCATCAACGGTGGTGTGGATGAGAAGCTAAAAATCCAAGTTGGCCCGCAAATGCCTAAGATCGAAGGCGATGTTCTTAACTACGATGAACTGTGGGAGAAAATGGACCACTTCATGGATTGGCTAGCGAAACAATATGTGACTGCACTAAACGCTATCCACTTCATGCACGATAAGTACAGCTACGAAGCGGCACTAATGGCTCTACACGACCGTGACGTTAAACGTACTATGGCTTGTGGTATTGCTGGTCTATCTGTTGCGGCTGACTCACTATCTGCAATTAAATACGCAAAAGTTAAGCCAATTCGTGACGAAGACGGTCTAGCAATCGACTTCGAAATCGAAGGCGATTACCCTAAATTCGGTAACAACGACCCACGCGTTGATGACATTGCATGTGAACTTGTTTCTGTATTTATGGGCAAAATCCGTAAGCTTAAGACTTACCGTGATGCAATCCCTACTCAGTCAATTCTTACTATCACTTCAAACGTGGTTTACGGTAAGAAAACTGGTAACACGCCTGACGGTCGTCGTGCTGGTGCTCCATTTGCTCCAGGTGCAAACCCAATGCACGGTCGTGACGAGAAAGGTGCTGTAGCATCACTAACTTCAGTTGCTAAACTGCCGTTTGCTGACGCACAAGATGGTATCTCTTACACATTCTCTATCGTACCTAACGCACTAGGTAAAGATGAGGGTTCACAACGCGCTAACCTTGCTGGTCTTATGGATGGTTACTTCCACCACGAAGCGGGTATCGAAGGTGGTCAACACCTAAACGTGAACGTTCTTAACCGTGAAACTCTAGAAGACGCAGTTAAGCACCCAGAGAAATACCCTCAGCTAACAATCCGTGTATCTGGTTACGCTGTTCGCTTCAACTCTCTAACTGCAGAGCAACAAGCTGACGTAATCGCGCGTACATTCACTGAGTCTCTATAAGACTATAGCGAAATAACGTTCTAGTAATACAACAAAGGCTGATGCTAAGTAGCATCAGCCTTTTTTTATTTCTTGAATGAAAGTTGTGATACCGCGAAAGACTTTTGCCCGCATTCTTACGTATGATGCGAAAAAAGTTAGCAAATAAAGTCTATGAGATTTAGTAAATTAATTATTCTTACCCTTCTTTCTCCAGTTGCAATAGCATCCACTAAGTCTACGGTTTCTTTTACCATCGACAACGATGGTATTTTTGGCGTCGATCAAGACTATACGAATGGTGTTTTCCTTTCTTACGCGACAGACCAACTGACACAAGAAAGCCAATGGAAATGGCTGAGTCTAGCTAACTCAGAGCACGCCAATATCGATAAAATAGAGTTGGTTCTTGGCCACAAGATGTGGACTCCAAGCGACATTGAAGCCGATTATCCACTAATCAATGATCGCCCATATGCCGGTTACCTACACACCGAAATCAACTACCTTTCCCTAACGAGTGACAAAGCTGTACGGTACAATTTCACCATAGGAACTACGGGTGAAAGTTCGCTATCAGAAAAGGCGCAAGAAATCGTTCACGGCATAACAGGATCGACGGACCCTCAAGGTTGGGATTACCAGATTGAAGATAAAGTGGCGTTCAGCCTTGGTTACCGCGTATTTAACAAATTGATGCGCAGCGAAGAACAAAAAACACAATGGGAGATCACCAACATTAACGACATCAATGCGGGTAACTTCCGTAGTGATGTCTCTCAAGGCGTCATGTTTCGTTGGGGTACAAACCTAGCGAATAGCATCGGAGCCGCCAATATCAGTGTCGAAAGCCCTTTCTCAGCAAGTATGATCGCTCAGAACACGTCGAGTTGGTTCTTGTTCACCGGGTTTGAAGGTCGTTACCGCTTTAATGACATGACTATCGAAGGAGATCGTCCTGGCATTCCTGAACCGTCAGCGCCATACGACGTCACACTGCAAAATTGGCAAGCAAGTGCCGTCGCGGGAGTATCTTGGTACAACCAAAATTACGGTGCAAGCATCACCTTTACAATTAAAACACCGGATTATGAAGAAGCCCAAACCGATGTTTATGGGACAGGCTCGTTCTCCGTGTTCGCCTTTTTCTAAAAACTGGATTATCCCAGCACCGAAGTCAATCTAGATACACGGCAAGTTCTCGGGGTAGGTATTAACCACCTCGTGTTCAAGCGTTTATGTAGATTGGCTCCATCTATTTTCTTTCTTCAAATAACCTTGCCTTTAGTACCGACAAAGCTGTTTTAACCCTGCTTTTTGTAATAAAATAACAGCTAGAATTTACTAGTAATGAGAGCAAAAGATGTCAACAGCTGGTCGTATTCACTCATTTGAGTCATGTGGTACCGTAGACGGACCTGGTATTCGATTTATCGTCTTCTTGCAAGGTTGTTTAATGCGCTGTAAGTATTGCCATAACCGCGATACTTGGGACACGCATGATGGCAAAGAAGTCACGGTTGAAGAAATCATTTCCGAAGCGAAAAGTTACCGCCACTTCATGAATGCATCAGGTGGTGGCGTTACTTGTTCTGGCGGCGAAGCGATGCTTCAACCGGAATTCGTACGTGATTTTTTCCGCGCAGCTAAAGCCGAGGGCATTCATACATGTCTAGATACTAACGGTTATGTTCGTAAGCACACTGATGTTATCGATGAAGTACTGGATGCAACAGACTTAGTCATGCTTGACATCAAACACATGAAAGACGAAGTGCACCAAGATCTCATCGGTGTATCCAACCGACGCACATTGGACTTTGCTCGTTACTTACAAAAAATCGGAAAGAAAACATGGATTCGCTATGTCGTCGTGCCTGGTTACACAGATGACCCAGAAGCAGCACACATGCTTGGTGAATTTATTAAAGACATGGATAACATCGAAAAGGTCGAGTTACTTCCTTACCACAAATTAGGGGCTCATAAGTGGGAAGCGTTAGGCTTAGAATACCCACTCGAAGGCGTAAACCCGCCACCGAAAGAAACCATGGATGAAATTCAATCCATTCTTGCTCAATACAACGATAACGTAAAATACTAAGTGAACCGCAAGACTAACCTCTTTAAAATACCAGCTTATTGCTGGTATTTTTTTGATTATATCTAAGCCTTATCAGTGAGTTTCTCTGCGGTCATTTAGGTATAAAAAGAACGATAGAAATGATTGCGTCATGTTCGCATAGGAAGGAAGTAACATGGATTTGTTTAACTTAGGCTCTCTTGTTGTCTCAATTTGGATAGTAGTAGTCTACTGCCTACCAGATTGGAAAAAAGTCGTTTGGCCAAAACTGGAAAAAGAGAAAGGATTTCAGCACCTCGTTTTTGCAACGCTCTTCTTTTTCAGTATTTTATGGGCCGCTCAAGCAGGTGTAAAAGAAGGATTACAGATTCATTTTCTTGCACTAACAACGCTGACGATGATGTATGGTTGGCGCATGGCATTTCTACTCAGCATTCCCGCTATGTTGGTCAACCACCTACTACATGATGTGTCCTTGCTACTCTTACCCACGTCGTTAGTTCTATCTGCCCTAATTCCGATTTTCATTAGTTACTTAGTGTTTCTTCTGAGTTACCACTACTTGCCACGAAACATTTTTGTTTTCATCTTCGTTGCTGGATTTTTCAATGGCGCGATAACAGGAAGTCTGCACCTCATCATTAACTCTTTTTATCACCTATCAGTTGGTCACTACGATTGGGAAACCATTCAACATAACTACTTTGTTTTTGTGCCGTTGCTCGCCTTTCCAGAAGGTCTATTAAATGGTATGGCACTGGCGGTTTTAACCGTATTCAAGCCAGAGTGGCTGAGAGTATTTTCAGACCGAGACTACATATACAATCATTACCATAAATAAGTGTTTTCAAACTGGTCAAAAGTGACAGTTCTTGCCATTTTTTAGTATTAAATATGTGTTGAGATCATGTTTCACTCATGTCTTAAGCGTTAACCTAAGCACATTAAAAATGTATTAGATATCTAGTGAGGTCACCATGGAAATGTCAAACGCTCAACGTTTGATTCTATCAAACCAATACAACCTTATGTCTCAACTTGATCCAAGTAATGCGGCCAAATACAAACGCTTACAAACGATCGTTGAACGTGGTTATGAACTACAAATGCGAGAGTTGAACAAAGATTTCGGCTGCCTCTCAGAAGCAGAGTGTCGTGAGATCATCGACGTTATGGAGATGTATCATGCGATGCAAGAATCTTACAACATGCTAGAAGATGAAGATCGCAGCAACGTGGATCAACGTCGCTTGAAGTTCTTGGGATTTGATATCGCTTCAGAAGCGCAACAAGTACATTACGTACGTTTTCTCATCGATTCTGAAGGTTTGTACCCTCAGTTTGACAAGGCAGATCATCACTTTAACAGCCAAATGCCGATGCTAGATAAATACCGCCGTATGCTGCAAACTTGGCGTAACTGCCCTCGTCAGTATCATTTATGTGAAAACGAACTAGCGCAAATCTTCAGCGCATAAAATGGTCGTCTAAGAATGAGGAGAGCGCCCGCTCTCCTTGTTATTTACCCTGTCACAAACTTATCTAAGACTTTGCTCTCTTCCTACCTCTTTCACTTACCTTGCTCAATGTAGAACAACGAATCACTGAGACTCTTCCGTCTTTGCCAAATATTTGATTTCTATTGCACCTATTCACGACATAAATTCGTCCTTAATAAAAGAGTGATTCAAATGTCACTTTTACAATAAATTCATAATTGTTAAGCAAAATTGCAAATCCCCGACTAGGCTTAAGTAGAGAAAGGCTGTGATTGAAAAATTCATATCCACCGCTCACCGTTGTAACGAAAAAACCGTCCATAAAGCAAAGTCTTTGGTGTCGCCAATCTTACATTCTGTACGAACCAAATGTGATAACAGGACGTATATTCAAACAACAACGAGCATAACTGTTGGTGGAAAGCCTGAATCAACGTTCGTCGGTAGACTGACTATTAAAGGGGAAAGCGACATGAGTATTTTCGACCACTATCAATCAAGATATGAAGCTGCAAAAGATGAAGAGATGTCGTTACAGGAGTTTTTAGCCCTGTGTAAAGATGACAAAAGCGCTTATGCTAATGCAGCAGAACGCCTACTGATGGCGATTGGTGAACCAGAGATAATCGATACGGCAAAGGATCCGAGACTAAGCCGAATCTTCTCGAATCGTGTTATCTCTCGTTATGAAACCTTTAAAGACTTTTATGGCATGGAAGATGCCATAGAACAAATTGTGTCTTACCTAAAACATGCGGCGCAAGGCCTAGAAGAGCGTAAGCAGATTCTTTACTTACTCGGCCCTGTAGGTGGCGGTAAGTCTTCGCTTGCAGAAAAGCTTAAGGCTCTGATGGAACAGATGCCTATTTATGTTCTTACTGCTAACGGCGAACGCAGCCCAGTGAATGACCATCCGTTCTGCCTATTCAAAGCCACAGAAGATGGCGATATTTTGAAAAAAGAATATGGCATCGAGCACCGTTATCTTCGCTCGATCATGTCTCCTTGGGCCGCTAAACGTCTTCACGAGTTTGGTGGTGATATCACCAAATTTAAAGTAGTGAAAGTACGCCCTTCTATCCTTGACCAAATCGGTATTGCCAAAACTGAACCAGGCGATGAAAACAACCAAGATATCTCATCATTGGTTGGTAAAGTCGATATTCGTAAGCTTGAACACTATTCGCAAGACGATCCAGACGCTTACAGCTACTCCGGTGCGCTGTGTAAAGCAAACCAAGGTTTAATGGAATTCGTTGAGATGTTCAAAGCACCAATCAAAGTGCTTCACCCGCTGTTAACAGCAACGCAAGAAGGCAACTTCAACGGTACAGAAGGCCTTTCTGCGATTCCATTCGACGGTATGATTCTGGCTCACTCAAACGAATCTGAGTGGCAGACCTTCCGTAACAACAAGAACAATGAAGCGTTCTTGGACCGTGTTTATATTGTGAAAGTACCTTACTGTCTACGTGTTTCAGAAGAAGTCAAAATCTACCAAAAACTTCTTGAAAACAGTGAGTTGTCTCAAGCCCCTTGTTCACCAAGCACGCTCGAGACTCTGGCACAATTCAGTATTCTTTCTCGACTTAAAGAGCCTGAAAACTCGTCCATCTTCTCTAAGATGCGCGTATACGACGGTGAAACGCTGAAAGATACGGATCCAAAGGCAAAAAGCTATCAAGAGTATCGTGATTATGCTGGTGTCGATGAAGGCATGAACGGTCTCTCAACACGTTTTGCCTTTAAGATTTTGTCACGCGTATTTAACTTCGACCAAACCGAAGTGGCAGCCAACCCTGTACATCTATTCTATGTGATTGAACAACAGGTTGAGCGCGAACAGTTCCCTGCTGAAACAGCAGAGAAATATCTCGAGTTCTTGAAAGGCTACCTAGTACCTCGATACGTTGAATTTATCGGTAAAGAGATTCAGACCGCTTATCTTGAGTCTTACTCTGAATACGGCCAAAACATCTTCGACCGATATGTCACCTATGCAGACTTCTGGATTCAAGACCAAGAGTACCGAGATCCAGAAACTGGTCAGCTATTTGATCGCTCTTCACTGAATGCTGAGCTAGAGAAGATCGAAAAAACAGCTGGTATTTCTAACCCGAAAGATTTCCGAAACGAAATCGTTAACTTTGTGCTTCGTGCGAAAGCGAATAACAATGGTCAAAACCCGGTTTGGACCAGCTACGAAAAACTGCGCACAGTAATCGAGAAGAAAATGTTCTCCAATACCGAAGAGCTACTTCCGGTTATCTCATTTAATGCGAAAACCTCTTCTGAAGATCAGAAGAAGCACGACGACTTTGTCGCTCGCATGATGGAAAAAGGCTATACCGAGAAACAGGTTCGCCTACTTTCTGAGTGGTACCTACGAGTACGTAAGTCATCCTAACCCAGTATTGAGTTAGGTCGCTTGTGAAACATGAAGAGGGCTATTTCATGGCGCAAT
The DNA here is from genome assembly GCF_033344395.1 of Vibrio sp. 1874. Taxonomy (NCBI): domain Bacteria; kingdom Pseudomonadati; phylum Pseudomonadota; class Gammaproteobacteria; order Vibrionales; family Vibrionaceae; genus Vibrio; species Vibrio sp. 1874. The sequence continues at coordinate 51,345 of NZ_JAWPOR010000003.1, read as the reverse complement.
TTATAGACCGAAGGCTCAATGGCAAGAACAAGAGCGCTGTTAATCGACAGCGCTTCTTGAAGCGCCACAAAGAGCAAATAAAAGAGTCGGTAGCAGACGCAGTGAATCGACGCTCGATTACGAATACGGAAACGGGCGAAGACGTCTCTATCCCTCACAAAGACATCAACGAGCCTATATTTCATCAAGGCAAAGGTGGTGTTCGCGAACGAGTTCATCCCGGTAACGATCAATTCATTACTGGTGATAAAATTGAGCGTCCCAAAGGTGGCGGTCAAGGTAGCGGCTCAGGAGAAGGGAACGCCAGTCCAGATGGAGAAGGCCAAGACGAATTTGTATTCCAAATATCAAAAGATGAGTACCTCGATATTTTGTTTGAAGATCTCGAGCTGCCTAATCTAGAAAAAAACCAAATTGCCAAAATCACTGAATGGAAAACACACCGTGCAGGCTTTCAAACTGCCGGTATCCCTTCCAATATCGCCGTAGTTCGTTCTCTGCAACAATCTCTTGCGCGCCGTACTGCAATGACTGCTGGTAAGAAACGACTTCTTAAAGAGTTAGAAGACGAACTTGCTCGCATCAAAAATATTGAACCTGCTCAGCAGTTTGAAGAGAACCGCTTGAAGGCTGAAATTGAAGAACTGCGCAAGAAAATCGAAAGCGTGCCGTTCATCGATACCTTCGACTTACGCTTCAAGAACTATGAGAAACGCCCGGTACCATCGAGCCAAGCGGTAATGTTCTGTCTAATGGACGTATCCGGTTCGATGGACCAGGCAACGAAAGACATCGCAAAACGCTTCTATGTTCTTTTGTACTTGTTCTTAACTCGTACCTACGAGAATGTCGAAGTCGTCTTTATCCGCCACCATACCCAAGCGAAGGAAGTGGACGAGCACGAATTTTTCTACTCACAAGAAACCGGGGGTACCATTGTATCTAGCGCGCTCAAGTTAATGGATGAAATAGTAAAAGAGCGATACCCGATTGGTCAGTGGAACATATATGCAGCTCAAGCATCCGACGGTGACAACTGGGCAGATGATTCGCCAAGATGCCGGGATCTGTTAGTGAACAAATTACTTCCAAACTGTCAGTATTACTCTTACATAGAGATCACGCGGCGATCGCACCAAACTCTATGGCATGAGTACGAAAAACTCACTGAAGAGTTTCCTAATTTCGCAATGAAAAACATTCGCTCTGTGGAGGATATTTTCCCAGTCTTTCGTGAACTATTCCAAAAAGAAACGGCGTAAGGAGGCTAGCGATGAATACCGCAACGAGAAACCTCTCAGGAGAGGCGCCTAAGAAGCGTAACAGTAAAGTGTTGCCAGATGGACCAGATTGGACATTTGAGCTGTTAGAGCGATACCACAAAGAAATTAAGCGTGTCGCGGAGCATTATCGCCTAGACACTTACCCTAACCAAATAGAAGTGATTACTTCAGAACAGATGATGGATGCCTATTCAAGCATCGGCATGCCAATCAATTACAACCACTGGTCATTTGGTAAAAAATTCATTCAAACAGAGCAGAACTATAAACATGGTCAAATGGGGCTAGCCTACGAGATTGTGATTAACTCCGACCCTTGTATTGCTTATTTGATGGAAGAAAATACGGTAACAATGCAAGCACTCGTGATAGCACACGCGTGTTACGGCCATAACTCTTTTTTCAAAGGTAATTACCTATTCCAAACGTGGACTGACGCCAGTTCTATTATCGACTATCTGCTGTTCGCCAAAAAGTACTTAGCCGAATGTGAAGAACGATATGGCGTAAAAGAAGTGGAAAAGCTGCTCGACTCTTGTCACGCGTTAATGAACTTTGGTGTAGACCGCTACAAGCGTCCAGAGAAAATCTCAATTACAGAGGAAAAAGCAAGACAAGAAGAACGCGAAGCATACCTACAATCTCAAGTTAATGAGCTTTGGCGCACGGTACCAACAGCCAAGACGAAAGAGGAAGACATTAAAGAGCGATTCCCAAGCGAGCCTCAGGAAAACTTGCTCTACTTCTTCGAAAAACATGCGCCGTTGCTAGAGCCATGGCAACGTGAAGTTGTTCGGATCGTCCGTAAGATCAGTCAGTATTTTTATCCGCAAAAACAAACGCAAGTCATGAATGAAGGCTGGGCAACGTTCTGGCACTACACCATACTCAACCATCTTTATGATGAGGGCTTGGTGTCTGAAAAGTTCATTCTAGAGTTCTTACATAGCCACACCAGTGTCGTGGCTCAGCCGCCTTATAACAGTCCTTACTTTAATGGCATTAACCCCTACGCGTTAGGCTTTGCCATGTTCCGAGATATTAAGCGTATCTGCGAAGAACCAACTGATGAGGACAAGGAGTGGTTTCCAGATTTAGCAGGAACCGACTGGTTAGATGCAGTGCATTTCGCGATGCATAATTTCAAAGATGAAAGCTTTATTAGCCAATACCTTTCTCCGAAATTAATGCGTGATTTCAAGCTGTTTGCGATCAACGATGATGACCATAAGAACTTTATTGAAGTCGCTGCTATACACGATGAGATGGGTTATAAACGCATTAGAGAAACCTTAGCCGCTCAGTATAACTTATCTAATCTTGAGCCAAACATTCAGGTGTTTAATGTCGATGTCCGTGGTGATCGATCGCTTACGTTGCAGTACGTTCCTCACAACCGCATCCCACTTGATGATAGTTACGAAGAAGTTCTAAAGCACGTGTACCGATTATGGGGCTTTGATGTCATTCTCCAAGAAGTGAAAGACACCGGTCACCGAGAGGTGTTAGCGACCTGCCCTAAACGGAACCAATACGACACTAACATTTAACTAATACCGCGATACGAGTAAAACAAAAAAGGCTCCTAATTCAGGAGCCTTGTTTATTCTTAAATCTATATGAGCATTTGTTACGCTTGCTTTGCAACAATCGCGCGCACGGCTTCTAGGTCTTCGGGCGTATCAACCCCTGCCGCTGGTGCTTCTTTCGCTACCGCCACATGAATTTTTTCACCGTACCAAAGCACTCGCAGTTGCTCAAGACACTCAATCTGCTCTAATGCACTTGGTGCCCAGTTGACATACGTATTAATGAAACCAGCTCGATAAGCATAAATACCAATATGACGCATTAATGGGTTGGCAATGGTTTTGTCTTGTTTAGCAAAGTTATCGCGATCCCAAGGGATGGTTGCTCGACTAAAGTACAACGCATAGCCTTGCTCATCTGCGACAACTTTAACAGCGTTCGGGTTGAACACTTCCTCTTCCGAGTCTATTTCTACAGCTAACGTCGCCATCGGGGCTTCACACCCTGATAAGTTATCAGCAACCTGACGAATGATGGACGGCGGAATCAAAGGCTCATCCCCTTGCACATTAACAATAATGTGGTCTGACGGAATAGCCATCTTTTCAACAACTTCTGCAAGACGCTCCGTACCTGATTCGTGCTGGGGAGAGGTCATACAAACTTTACCACCAAATGACGAAACCGCTTTCGCAACACGCTCGTCATCAGTTGCAACGATGACATCTTCCGCACCCGCTTGTAGCGCTTGTTCATAAACCCACTGAACCATAGGCTTACCACCAATATCCGCTAGCGGTTTACCAGGCAAACGGCTCGATGCGTAGCGCGAAGGGATGACAACCGTAAAAGACATTAGCGTCCCTCATCCATGCTCATAGCGCGAGCTTCAGGCTCTAGCAGAACTGGAATACCCTCTTTGATCGGGTAAGCAAGGCGATCCAATTTGCAGATCAACTCTTGATTATCTTTATCGTACGTCAGCTTACCTTTGCAAACAGGGCAAGCTACAATCTCAAGTAGACGGTGATCCATAAGCCGCTTTAACCTCTTTTATTCTATTTAAAATTTGCTCTGCATCGTTTGACTCAAACTGGGCAGATACAGGCAGATACCACCAATTATCTTGCGCATAATGGCTGCACTTGACGGCATCTTTCTCGGTCATAATCACATTGGTCCCTTGTTGAGCCAATGCTTCTAATTCTTGTTGATCAAAGTCTTGATGGTCAGCAAAACCTTTTGTGACTTTAACATTTGCGTTCATCGAGTTTAGTGTATGAAAAAAACGCGGAGGATGCCCAATGCCCGCAAATGCGACGAGATCTTTCAACTCCGAGACATCCACATGTTGCTTAGTCTTAAGATTAATAGCTTTAGAGGGTGCTAAAGCCATTGCGATTTCGCCCGTATGCGCTTGACCGCCATTGGTGATGATAAAGTCGACTTCTTTAAGTCGCTCAATACCTTCACGTAAAGGACCTAATGGAATCAGGCTTTCATTCCCAAACCGGCGATTCCCATCCACAATAACTAACTCAATATCACGGCCTAACGCATAATGTTGTAATCCATCATCCGTAATTATGATATCCACATCCAAATCTAGCAGTGCTTTCACTGCATTTGAACGCACAGGATCTACCGCAACAGGTGCTCCTGTACGGCGATGAATCAACTTAGGTTCATCGCCACAATGCTTCGCTGGCGTATCTTCTTTTAGCACTAACGGATAGGCAGGAGCCTTTGCCCCATAACCACGAGAAACAACCCCCGGCTTAAAGCCCATTTGCTGTAGTTGCTCAACAAGCCACACAACAACTGGTGTTTTACCATTGCCACCAGCAGTGATATTGCCAACCACAACAACAGGTATAGGCGCATTATAAGCTTGCTTGCGGCCAGTTTGGTATTGCTTTCGCTTTGACTTGCTTATCGCTCCAAATAATAAACTCAGTGGCCACAAAAGCGGCCACAAGAGATATTTTATTGGATGGCTTTCAAACCAGATTTTTTCAATCACCGCGCTTATTCACCAAACTGAATACGGTGCAATTGTGCATACGCACCATTTTTCTCAATAAGCTCAGCGTGGTTGCCACGTTCAATGATGGCACCATCATCAACCACAAGAATTTCATCGGCTTTCTCGATTGTGGATAAGCGGTGCGCTATTACAAGTACCGTTTTGTCTTTTTGCAGCTCATCAAGTGCAGCTTGAATAGCTCGCTCGGATTCAGTATCCAAAGCTGAAGTTGCCTCATCAAGAATTAGCACTGGAGCATCACGCAATAGAGCTCGCGCAATCGCAACACGTTGGCGTTGACCACCAGACAAGCTAGCACCATTTTCACCAATCATCGCATCTAGTCCGCCATCCATCTTACTGATGAACTCCATCGCATGCGCGAGTGTTGCCGCTTTCTCGATATCACTGCGCTCGTATTGGCCATCCGTTGCGTACGCAATATTGTTTGCTATCGTGTCATTAAACAAATGAACATTTTGCGATACTAGTGCAAATTGCTGACGTAAATTCTTTAGCTCGTAATCACGAATATCATGCCCATCTAATGTGATAGATCCACTGCCAACATCATAGAAGCGGTTGAACAAGTTCGCGATGGTACTTTTACCTGAGCCAGAACGGCCAACTAGCGCCACCGTTTTTCCTCTTGGAATATCGAAGCTGACATTTTCCAATGCTGGTTTTTCTGCGCCAGTGTAAGTAAAGCTTACGTTTTTAACCGAAACATCGCCATTTGCGCGTTCAACTGTCAACTTACCTTCGTTTTTCTCAGGCTCGAGGTCAATTAACGCGAAGAGCGTTTGGCTCGCGGCCATACCACGTTGGAACTGAGAAGTAACGTTAGTCAGCGCTTTAAGTGGGCGCATCAGACCAAACATTGCAGAGAACACAACAGTAAATGTACCTGGAGTCAGTTGCTCTTTAATCGAATCAATACTTGCTAAATAAAGAACGGCAACAATTGCAAGTGATGCAATCATTTGGATGATAGGGTTAGCCGCCGCTTGAGCCGTCACCAACTTCATGCTTTGTTGACGCATTTGGTTGCTGACTTTTTCAAATCGTTGACGTTCGATGTCTTGGCCGCCATAGCTCAACACAACTTTATGGCCTTTCAGCATCTGCTCTGCTGATGCAGTTACGTTACCCATCATGGTCTGCATATTTTTGGATATTTTTCTAAAACGTTTAGAAACAACACCAATACCCCATGCCACAACGGGAGCAACAGCAAACAGCACTAGCGACAATTGCCAGCTGTTGTAAAACATCAAGACTAACAGACCAATGATACTTGCGCCTTCACGGACAATGCTCACCAACGCTTGGCTAGTTGCCGCTGACACTTGCTCTGAGTCGTAGGTTATACGCGACAATAAATTGCCCGTCTTTTCCTTATCAAAGTAAGACACCGGCATATGCATAAAGTGATTGAACACCATGCGACGGACTTGCATAACTACGTTGCCAGATACCCAACTCAAACAGTAGGTGGAGACAAATCCACTTATGCCACGAATGAACATCATAGCAAAAATAATCAATGGAAGCGTGCGTAAAAAATCAGACTCAGCGTTCCCAAAACCTTCATCGAGTAGCGGTTTTAGCAAGGAAATCATATAAGTATCTGATATTGCATTAATAACTAATGCTAAAACAGCAACGATTAGGCCAGATTTATAAAGGCGTATAAATTGCCAGAGACGCTTAAACGTCTGCCAAGTCGTTTCATCAGTATTTGTTGACATAGAAGTGCTTTGTTTTCTTACATTAAGGCATTCATTCTACTCTGTTAGCGCTCATATGCCTATCCCTAGAACGTACACTAAGTTTGCTAACGTATAAGACTGCCACTTTTACCCAGTAGATCTCCAATGTGTCACTGGCTAACCTACTCTGACTCAACTGATATTCAATCTTAAATATGAAAATTGGGGGATCAAGCCTCATCGTGAAGCAAACTTGACCATCGTACCTGTTCATCTACTGATAAACATTAATAAATGTGTTATGTCCACTTAGAGAAAGTCTTTTAGTCTTTTATATTTCGCTCTATACTCTTGATATGTTCATTCTTATTTACAATAAAAAATATGCAAGTCATTCCCATTGTTCATTGCTTTGATAACAACTATGTTATTCCAGCTGCAGTAGCATTCTATTCTTTGCTTGAGAAATCAGATAAAAACTACAAATACCAGATATATGTCTTACATGAAGATATTACGCTGCTAAATCAAGAAAAATTAAAAAAAACCATACAAAAATTCAAAAACTCAGAACTTATTTTCATTAATTTCAATGAAAATGTCGACTTTGAAAATGATTGGAAAAACATAAAGACAAAAGGTCATTACTCTAAAGCTATGTTTTACAAACTTAGTATTTCAAGTTTAATTAAAGAACATAAAAAAATGATCGTATCTGATGTCGATGTTATTTACTTAAATGACATTTCAAAAGATTTTATAGAATATAATAACAACGATGATAATAATTATATATCAGGGGTATTCTCCGTAGATAAGATCCTAAGCTATAATGATGTTTATAAAAAGAGTTTTTCTAATGAAGAGATTAGCCAACTGAAAATAGGTGCTGGATACTTTTTTATGAATGCCGATCTCATTAGAAAAGATAATTTAGAGAAAAGGTTTAAAGACTACCTCGAAAAAAACTCTCACAGATTAATACAGCCAGAACAAGACGTTCTAAACTTCTGTTGTCACCCTAGAGTTGGAAAATTACCCTTAAGAAACATGGTTTGTAACTATGTGTATAGTATGTATGACAGAAAAGAGTTTGTGGATGAGGTTAACTATACTAAAGAAGAATTATTGGATGCATATGATAATCCGATTCAACTCCATTACGCATCAAGAGTAAAACCATGGAACAAATTAGATTCTATAAAAGCTAACTTGTGGTTAGAATGTATACTTAAGACCGAGTTTTTCGAAGACTACTTTTCTAGCTTAGAGCAACTAGCCAGACCAAATGGTGAAAAGAAACTATTTAGTTTTACACTACCATTAAAAAAGAATAAAAAATTCAGGTTGGATATATTAAAAATAAAAAGCTAAAACTTACAGACCTAATTCGACATTAGGTCTTTTTATATTAGTTCCGCTACGCAGCATCTGCCTATACCAAGGCTCAAATGTATCGCTACGTTTGGTTTCTGAGCGCCAATTATCACGGTGAATAAAGAAGCTTACCTGACCACCCTCACCAGTATCAAGCCAAGTAACGCCAAGCTTTCGGTATGAAGCAACGACATTTTCCGCTGGCATTCCCCATCGATTGTTTTTTGCTAAAGAAGCAACTGCCACACTCGGGCTCACCGCCTCAATAAATCGAGGATTCGATGAACTTTTACTCCCGTGGTGAGGGACTAGCATCACATCGCTTTGTAACTTTCCGGGTTCTCTAAGCAAAATCCACTCGCTAATGGCCTCAATATCACCAGTAAAAAGCATACTAAAGTTAGAAATAGGGTCAGTAAGTCGTAATACACAGGAGTGCGGATTATACGCACGTTGAACAAGTGCAGGAGGCCAGAGCACTTCCATGTTTAATCCTTGCCATTTCCATTGGTCGCCTCTAGTGCAAGGCTCATATTCGATAAAGAATTGACTACTAAGTTTACGCTGTGGAGAAAAGGCATCTTCAATGAAAAAGCGGCCGCCTGCGTGATCATTATCGGAATGGCTTAGAATCAGTGTATCTATGCTTTCATAACCTCGTTGATGCAAAACCGGAGTGACGACCTGCTCTGCGATACTGCCGCTTTGCCATGCTTTACCAGTGTCATACAGCAACACCTTGTCGTCTTTTTCTACAACCACTGCAAGGCCATGACCTACATCTAATACATCGATACGCCAATGCGGTTCATACTCCGCTGCAAACTTGATACTAATAACGATGCCGAGTAACAAATACCACGCGTAATGAGACATGAACCGTTGAAATATTAAGCAAACCACTATCACCATAACCAGCATTGTCATTTCCATGCTAATGGGTTGCCAAGAACCTACTGCGTACTGTATTGACGTGCTCAATGGCTGTAATGACCAGTCCACCAAATGCCACAGAGGCTTCGCTATCATTTCAAGAAACAAAGATGAGAACAGGGCTAGAAACATCAAAGGTACAACGATAAATCCGAACCAAGGAATAAATACCAAGTTGTAGGCTATTGAGGACAAACTAAAACCGGAGAAGAAATGGCCACTAACAGGTACGATTAAAGCGCTCAACATCAATTGAGTAAGCAATAACGCTTTTAATCGCGCTTTCCAACCTCCCCTTTGATGTCGAATCAAATTAATTGCGAACAATACCGCACAAACGGAGAGGTACGATAACCAAAAGCTCATACTGTAGGATGCAAAAGGTTGGACAAGCAGTTGTAGAGATACTGCAAGCAAAAGAACTCGCCAAGAAGTCCAGTGCACCAGAGTATACTTCAGGAGAACGTAAACAACGCATACCGACACTGCTCGCGTAGTAGGCAGAGAGAAATCCGCTAACCAAGCGTAGGCAACAGCGAAGATCAGCCCATATAAGCTAGGTAACAACTGGTATTGGGGTAATAGATAACGAACGGTACCGCCCACGACTAGCCCAAAAGTAAACGCCATACCAATATGTAAACCAGAAATGGAGACCAAATGCAGTAAACCACTGTCCCTGAGCGCTTGCCAATCTTCCTTAGACAACCAAGAACGGTCAGCAAAAACTAACGCACTTATTAACGAGAAATGATGAAGGGAAGACACATCATCAGCGACATCGGCAATAATGGATTGACGCAGAGATACATTAGAACGAACAATCCACTTAGCATCTTTGTTAACAACCGCTCGGGCGATAATATTTTTACCCATCGCGTGCTTTTCAGCATCAAAGCCAGCTTCGTTGCGTAGACCTGTAATCGGCTTTAACGAGATGGATGTCGTAAACTCACTGTTAACATCGAGTGGAAAAGGCGTAATAAGACGGATTTTAGGTTTAAGAAAAGGTAACAAAGTTTGAGAATTTACCGCTTCTATAGCGACAATACCTTCATAACCGTGACTTATTTGCGTAAAAGGGCTGTCAACTTTACCAATTATGGTAATATTCTCCCCTGCTTGAAAAAGGGCTTGTCTCTGAGACTCCAATACATTGCCGTGGACGATGACAACCATAAAGCCCGCAATTGCGCCTATGCTAATTAAGCCACGACGTAATTTGATTATTGAGCCAGTGGTTATTATTCCCAGCAGCAACCAACGCCAATCTGGTATTGTCGGCCACCAAGCTGACGAGATTACGCTCGCTACAAATAACGCCAAGGTCCAACTTTTTTCTGAGAGAGTCATGCTGTCCTATGCCTAGAAAGCTGATAAAACGCTTCATGCCAGATCATGAATTGATCAAACGCCAAAAAGCATTGAAGGTCTTCGGCAATGTGTTGTACAACCCAAACTTGTGGTGCTTAAACCGCCGCTCGGCATCAGGGGCTTTTGCTGTCGGGTTATTTATGGCTTTTGTTCCGCTGCCGAGCCAAATGATCATGGCCGCTGGTTTGGCCATTATGTTGGGTGTCAATCTGCCCCTCTCCGTCGCTTTGGTATGGATCAGCAATCCTATCACTATGCCTGTGCTATTTTACTTTGCGTACAAGCTAGGTGCTCTAGTGATGCGTCTTCCCCCGCAACCTTTTCACTTTGAACTATCGTGGGAATTCATCATGCAGCAAATGAGCACCATTGGACCTCCATTTCTATTGGGCTGCGCAATTTGTGGGGTTGTATCCGCGATTATTGGCTACTTCGGAATTCGAGGGCTTTGGCGCTACTCAGTGGTACGGAGCTGGCAAAAACGCAAAATAAGATAAGACCTTACTGCGTAAAAATCAGCATTTGAGCTATCAGTTGAGGGACATCTAACAGTTAGAATGAAACGCGATGTTACTCAAGTCGGATAAATACAAAAAAGGACCGAATTCGGTCCTTTTTGTTTTTCGCATACTGTAAAACAATCAGCTATTTAGAACTCAGTACAGCCGCCGGATTCAACCTTGCGGCACGCGAAGCAGGATACCACGTCGCAAGTAAACTAAGCACTATAGCCGTCACTGACACCAATGCCACATCTGGCCAGTGTAGTTGTGATGGTAAGAAGTCGACGAAGTAAATATCACCCGATAAAAACTGATGACCAATTAAGCTCTCTACCCCTTTAATTAACGGAGTCAGGTTTAACGCCACTAAGACACCGATAACACTGCCGACGAGACTGCCAAATACACCAGAGAATACACCTTGCCAAACAAAGATCCGTTTGATTAGGCTATCTTTTGCTCCCATTGTTCGCAAAATTGCAATTTCCGCCGCTCGGTCTTTCACTGCCATCATCAACGTAGACACAATATTAAAACATGCCACGCCAATCACCAGTACCATCACCAAGTACATAATGGTGCGCACGAGCTGAATATCGCGATACAAAAAACCAAACTTTTGCTGCCAGCTTTTCAAATACACGTAAACATCAACCATGCTACCAACCTCGCGAACAATAGAAGGCGCATTGAGAACATCGTCAGTTTTTAGTGAAATGCCTGTGACCCCTTCCCCTAACCTCGCGTATTGCTGCGCATCAGCTAATGGTACTAACGCTAGAGAGTGGTCGATTTGGCCATTCAACGTTAAGAACCCTGACACCTTCACGCGCACACGCTTAGGAGCCTGCACTTTATTTGCGCCGCCTGTTTGCGGAATCATTAACGTAACATAATCCCCCACGGCGACATTTAGCTCGTTTGCTACACCTCGGCCTAAGATCACTTGCTGCTGACCGGCATAAAAGTTTTGCCAAGCTGCTTGGTCAATAAAATTCGATAAGCTCGACACCGCTTGCTCGAAAGTAGGCTCTACACCACGAACTTCTATCGCTTTTAGCTTACTGCCTTTTTCTGCCAAGCCCGTAAAACGAACGTACGGTGCTGCCGCAACAACATGTTCATGTTTTAGAGCTTGATTCATCGTTTTGGTGTAGTCCTGAAGTGGTCCATTAACACCTTCTAACTCGCCGTGTGGAATCACAGACAACACACGCGATTGCAGCTCGCGCTCAAAGCCATTCATTGCAGACAAACCGATAATGATCACAGCAACGCCAACCGCAATACCAATGGTCGAAGAAAGCGATATGAAAGACACCATCTTGTTGCGCTTTTTCGCTCGACTGAAGCGACCACCAATCATCAAAGCTAAAGAGGTAAACAAAACTAGCCCTCCGCAGATGCTGTATCAGTCACAAAACGATCTACGAGCAAACCATCTTGCATGTGCATTTGACGATCCATTTTTGCTGCCAGCTCTTTGTCATGCGTGACAACCAAAAATGCAATGTTTGACTCTTTATTGAGCTCGCGCATCAAATCATAGATAGACAGTGCCGTATTGTGATCTAAGTTCCCCGTAGGTTCATCAGCCAAGACCAGATCAGGTTTATTCACCAATGCACGCGCAATCGCAACACGCTGACGCTCACCGCCCGATAACTCGGAGGGTCTATGTTGCATCCGATGACTCAAACCAACTTTATCTAACAGCGCTTTAGCCGCCTGTTTTGCATCCGCTACTTTAGCACCGCCAATCATCAGTGGCATCGCCACATTTTCAAGCGCAGTAAAGTCAGCCAACAAGTGATGAAACTGGTATACAAAACCAAGGTGCTTGTTGCGTAATGCCGCCTGTTTGTTCGAGCTCAAAGCTGATAGGTTTTGCCCTAGAAAATCAACTTCACCATGAGTTGCGTCATCTAACGCACCTAAAATATGCAATAAGGTACTTTTTCCCGAACCAGAAGAGCCAACAATAGAAACCAACTCCCCTTTGTCGATATCGAAACTTACGCCTTTCAACACTTCCGTATCTAACGAACCCTCTCGGTAGACTTTACGAATATCACGACATTCTAATAGCTTATTCATAGCGAAGTGCCTCAGCAGGTTTAACAGAAGATGCTCGATAAGAAGGATAAAGCGTAGCAGCAAGGCTAAGAGCAATCGCCAACACCACCACTAAAAGAATTTGGAGTGAATCAATCAAGATGGGTAGATGACCACCAAAGCTGAATAGCGCCACACCAGCAGATTCAAGAATCGCATTTAGATTAAGTGACAAGATCACGCCCGCAGCGCCACCAACAATCGCGCCAATTACACCACTGCTTGCACCTTGCACCATGAAAATGGTCATCACTTGAGATTGAGTCATGCCTTGAGTTTTCAATATTGCGACTTCTGATTGCTTCTCCATTACCACCATGATTAAAGCGGAGATAATATTGAATGCAGCGACACCCACAATTAGACCTAGCATAAGTCCCATCATGTTCTTTTCCATTTTCACCGCTTGGAAAAGCTCACCACGCTGTTCGCGCCAATCACTCCATTCCCATCCATCAGGCATGGGTTGGTCAGCAAAATCCGTCACCATAAATGGGTCAGAGAAAAAGACACGCCAACCAGAAACCGTGTCTTTAGGGAAACGCATCAGCTTAGATGCATCCGTCATGTTCACAATCATTAATTGACCATCAACGTCCGATCCCGTATTGAAAATGCCTGAGACAGTAAAGTTTCGCTGGCTAGGAATACGACCAAGTGGGGTAAACTGCGTCGCGTTGGTCACCATCAAGCGTACTTTATCCCCGATTGAGACCTTTAGTGAACGCGCCAAACTGTGACCCAAAAATACATTGTAGTCACCTGCATGAAGTGACGATAATCGTCCGGCAATCAAATGGTTGCTAATCGGATCGCCTTTCTTAGGTTCAATACCGATGAGGTAACCAGCCGTCAGCTGTGCAGAACTCTGAATAACAGCCTCTCCTCTAACGATAGGCTCCGGCTGAGATTCACTCGACATCGCTTGAACAAATGGAGGGGCAGACTCGGTCATAGGCGTTTTTCCATCGTGTTGCGAAACCACGGCATGAGGTAGCACACCTAAAATGCGTTCTTTTAACTGCGATTCAAACCCGTTCATCACAGAAAGAACCGTCACCAACGCCATTACACCGATCGTAATACCCGCCGTCGACATATAAGAAACAAATCGGCTGAACCTATCTCCAGAGCGTCCCCGAAGATACCTTAAGCCAATAAACAATGAGATAGGATGATACATATAAGACAAACCAACTGGTTGTTTTGATATAAAGCTTTAGCGGATTATCTTACCTTACTCTTCTCATTAAGAAGACAAGAGAATCGCTAAATTTGTCAACGACATGCAATAAGTCTGTATTTAGGGCAAAAAGTTCAAGGACAAATCGGCTAAACTTGATAACTTCATTCAGTTAGCGATAATCAGTGCCCTATTTCTCTTTGTTTGTTGAGTGAACAGGGAGCGCTCACTGGCAAAAGGATCGACTATATGACAGAGCAAGAATACTTTACCGTCCATCATAACCTCACCATCAACGTCGAAACGTTGAGTGCGGACTTTGCTTTGCCAGATGAAGAAACATTTGCCTCCGAAATTCCAGCACCATTTATTGTCGCCAGTGAATTTAGTCACTTAGATATGTTGGCAGACAACGCGCGTCTAGAGCTGAAAAACAAAGAGTTAAAGCATGTGATCAACTTGCTTGATACGCAAAACGCGAAACTTAACCTCTTGTTGAGCTTTATGCTTTCACAACAAGATGACGCCTCCATTCGCTATCAAACGACGCAGTTTGGTGCTAGTCAACTCAGTTTCCGCTCAGATACAGCGTTAACTACTCAACAACTCGTTCGTGTTAAACTGTTCCTCGATCACCCTGCTGCGGCGATTTACTGTTACGCTCAAGTAGAAGAATGTGATGCTTCAGAGCAAGATTTCATTATCACGCTTAGATACAAGATGCTCCGAGAATCTGATCAAGATTTACTGATAAAGGCGGCACTGTATCAACAACAAAAACTTTTACGTCAGCGCTCGATGGAGCGAGATAAAAAATAATTCCTATGACAAAAGCAACGATTCTTTCCGTCACCAACCCTTCAGAGCGTGGCGACAAAAAACAGCTAGGTAATTTGCCGGGCGCAGCTCTACCTCTAGCCATTGCAGAGCTAGCCAAACAGCATTCGAGTCACTCGCTACTCGTTGTGCCTGACCCGCAAATCGCTTTAAAGCTTCAGGCAGAGATTGAGCAATTCACCGACCAAACGGTAAGCCTGTTCCCCGACTGGGAAACGCTGCCTTACGATAACTTTTCTCCGCATCAAGAAATCATCTCTGAACGTATCGCACGCCTATACCAACTGCCAAGTCAACGTGATGGCATAACCATCGTCCCGGTCAGTACAGTATTGCAACGCCAATCGCCACGTGATTTTCTGTTGCAACACACTTTAATGGTGAAAACTGGTGATCGGCTCTCGCTAGAGAAGTTACGTGTACAACTTGAAAATTCAGGCTACCGCCATGTAGATCAAGTATTTGGGCCAGGTGAATATGCAAGTCGTGGGTCTATTCTGGATCTCTTTCCTATGGGCAGCAATGACCCGTACCGCATCGACTTCTTTGATGATGAAATAGATACCATTCGCACGTTTGATCCAGAGAACCAACGCTCTATCGACGATATTCAGCAAATCCAATTGCTGCCAGCACATGAGTTCCCAACCACTAAAGAAGCGATTGAAGATTTCCGTACACGTTGGCGCACCCAGTTCGACGCGCGCCGCGAGCCTGAATCAATCTACATGCAAGTGACCAAAGGCACGTGGCCCGCTGGTATTGAGTATTGGCAGCCGCTGTTTTTTGACCATACCGACACTTTATTTGAATATTTGCCAGAAGACTCTCAAGTCATCACATATGGTGATATCGAATCTGCGGTCGATACTTTCTTAACCGATGTCGAATATCGATACGACCAGAAAAAAGTTGATCCGCTGCGTCCTCTTTTGACTCCTGAACAGCTTTGGTTGAAAAAAGACGAACTTTTCAGTCAACTAAAACAGCTCCCTATCGCTCAATTGAGCCTAGATAAAGTGGTTAAGCGTGCCGGTCGTCAAAACCTACCCGTACAATCGTTAGCCGAGCTTGGCGTTCAGCAACAAAATAAAGAGCCGCTCTCGCGCCTTCGTCAGTTTAGTGAGCAATTCAGCGGAAAAATCGTTTTCTCGGTAGAGTCAGAAGGTCGTCGTGAAGCACTAACGGAGCTGTTGCAAGGCATCAAAGTTCGGCCAGTCGTACATGGCTCACTTTACCAAGCTCTAGACTCGGGAGATCGATTCAGCTTGATCTTAGGCGCAGCAGAGCATGGTTTCATTCACGAAGAGCTGAACTTCGCTCTGATCTGTGAAAGTGATCTACTCGGTGACCGTGTTATCCAGCGACGCCGCAAAGATAAAAAAGCCGTCAACAGTGACACCGTTATTCGCCATCTTGCGGAACTAAAACCCGGTCAACCTGTGGTTCATATTGATCACGGTATTGGCCGCTACATCGGTTTACAAACACTTGAAGCCGGTGGTATGAAAACGGAATACGTCACCCTTGAGTATCAAAACGATGCCAAGCTCTACGTGCCAGTTTCATCACTGAATCTTATCAGCCGTTATTCTGGCGGCGCTGAAGATAGTGCGCCACTGCATAAATTAGGTGGTGAAGCGTGGGCAAAAGCACGTCGTAAAGCGGCAGAAAAAGTGCGTGATGTCGCGGCAGAATTGCTGGATGTATATGCTAAACGAGAATTAAAACCTGGCTTCAAATTTGAGCTAGATCGTGGGCAATACGCAACATTTAAAGCAACATTCCCGTTTGAAGAAACAGATGACCAAGCGATGGCCATCAATGCCGTCTTGTCAGACATGTGCCAGGCAAAAGCGATGGATCGCTTAGTGTGTGGTGACGTGGGCTTTGGTAAAACGGAAGTCGCTATGCGCGCAGCATTTGTCGCAACGGATAACAGTAAACAGGTCGCCGTACTCGTACCAACAACCTTGCTTGCTCAGCAGCATTTCGAAAACTTCCGTGACCGTTTTGCCAACTTACCAATCCGAGTTGAAGTACTGTCTCGTTTTAAATCTGCCAAAGAACAAAAAGTCATTCTGCAAGACGTTGCCGATGGTAAAGTAGACATTGTCGTTGGTACGCATAAGCTGCTTTCGAGCGACATTAAATTCAAAGATTTAGGTTTGTTGATCGTTGATGAGGAACACCGCTTCGGGGTTCGTCAAAAAGAAAAAGTCAAAGCAATGCGTGCGGATGTGGACATTCTTACCCTCACCGCAACACCAATTCCACGCACACTGAATATGGCAATGAGTGGCATGCGAGACCTGTCGATCATCGCGACACCTCCTGCACGCCGTTTAGCCATTAAAACCTTTGTTCGACAAAAAGAAGAGCCAGTGGTCCGTGAAGCGGTACTGCGTGAAATTATGCGTGGTGGTCAGGTTTACTTCCTGCACAATCAGGTTGAAACCATTGAAAAAACGGCAGAAGACTTACAGAAACTCATCCCAGAGGCACGCATTACCGTGGCTCATGGTCAAATGCGCGAGCGCGAACTTGAGCGAATCATGAATGACTTCTACCATCAGCGCTTTAATGTGTTGGTGTGTACAACCATCATCGAAACCGGTATCGACGTACCAACGGCGAATACCATAATCATGGATCGTGCGGACAATCTTGGCTTGGCGCAGTTGCATCAATTGCGTGGCCGTGTTGGACGTTCGCACCATCAAGCCTATGCTTACTTATTAACGCCACATCCAAAAGCCATGACCAAAGATGCCATCAAGCGTCTTGATGCGATTGCTTCACTGGAAGACTTAGGTGCTGGCTTTACATTAGCAACCCACGATTTAGAAATCCGTGGTGCTGGTGAGCTGCTTGGTGATGAGCAAAGTGGGCAGATTCAATCCGTTGGTTTTACACTTTATATGGAAATGCTGGAACAAGCAGTGCAAGCATTAAAAGAAGGCAAGGAGCCATCTTTGGATGAGCTGCTTCGTGAGCAAACTGAAGTGGAAATGCGAATCCCAGCGCTCTTACCAGATGATTACATTCCGGATGTAAACACACGACTGTCGATGTACAAACGCATTGCGAGTGTCACAAGCAGTGATGAACTATCAGAGCTAAAAGTGGAACTGATTGATCGCTTTGGTTTGCTTCCAGACGCAACAAAGAACTTACTTGCCGTCTCAGAATTGAAAATTTCGGCTGGTAGTTTAAAAGCGAAAAAGATAGAAGCCCATGATAAAGGTGGATTTATCGAGTTTTACCCTGATGCTGACATAAATCCAGCGTATTTAGTTAAACTGCTGCAATCACAGCCGCAAAAATTTGCAATGGAAGGTCCAACTAAGTTCAAGTTTAGCGTACCATTGGTGGACCGACGTAAACGCATTCAGTTTGTTCAAGACTTACTGAATGATTTTAAACAGAATTTATTACCAACGAGCTAATAGTCGAATGAGAATACTGATCCCGTTATTGCTTCTATGTGTCTCAATGCCCTCTTGGGCACAGCGCCAATTTGATATTGAAGTGATCATTTTCAAGCGAGCAGTCGACGCTGAAAGCACAACAGAATCTTGGCCGAATCAACTGCCAAAAATCGATATGGAAAATGTCGGTAGCCTAGAGAGTGAATCCTACCGCCGCTCTAAAGGCGTGACACTTTTGCCAAGTTCTTCTTTCCGTCTCAACGCGCAAGAAGCGGCACTAAATAATCATGCCGGCTTTAAAGTGCTTAAACACGTAGCCTGGCGTCAAGGTGACCGAGGTAAATCTAGCGCCCCAATTTTCCGCATCGTTGGCGGGCGAGATTTCTCTGATTCTTATCAAGCAGATGGCCGCCCAATCAATGGCAATCAAACATTTTCCAGCGACGGTTACAGTGAAGAGACGGTCAATGGCCCTTTATATGAACTAGATGGTCGATTCCAAATATACGTACAGCATTACCTCTTCGCCGAAACAACACTAGATCTGCGCGAACCAAGTGTTAGAGAGGTGCGTTTTGAACCAACCTCAACAGAGCAATTGGCGGATGACTTAGGTGAAGTAGATGGTAACGTCCAAGTCGGTAACTTGGCAGAAATATCGCCGACAGTAACCGAAGAGAAATTCCTGAAGAGTTATCGAATGGATCAAAAACGTCGTATGCGTAGCAGCGAGACTCATTACCTAGATAACCCGTTGATGGGTATGATCATTCAAGTTCGTCGGGTTCGATAAGCACGAGCAGTTCGACAAAGCGCAGCAAAGCTGCGCTTTGTTTTTATCTGCTATACCTCAGTTATTCCTAACCAACGCAGAGCAAGGAAAATAGCTGCGTTCAAGTATAAATAGACAGCTTTCAATTTACTTACACTCAACATGGAAGTCGTATTAGTTCATGAGTCCAGACTTTGAAATCATTGCGCCCCGCTTAGCGCTCAAGCTCATCCCTGCTGAAGAAGCACATTCACTACAACGATTACTTGCAGAATCCCCTTCGCTGCACCAATGGCTTGACTGGTGTGATAAAAACGTCACATTGAAAACCGCGCAGGACTTTCTGTTGGCAACCCGTCTTAACTGGGTCAAAACTGAGGCTTTTGGTTTCGGTATCTATGAGCGGCAAAGTAACACTTTGGTTGGAATGGCAGCGGTTAATGAGTTATATCATACGTTTAATATGGCGAGTATTGGTTACTGGGTTGCCGACCGCTATCAACGGCAAGGCTATGCCCAAGAAGCCGTTAAAGCCTTAGCAGAATTCTGCTTCGCAAAGCTAAGTTTAACTCGACTAGAGATTGTTTGTGACCCCGACAACGAAGCTAGCCAAGCCTTAATTGAGTCCGTCGGTGCACAAAAAGAAGCCATCGCCAGAAACCGGTTTATTT
The DNA here is from genome assembly GCF_033344395.1 of Vibrio sp. 1874. Taxonomy (NCBI): domain Bacteria; kingdom Pseudomonadati; phylum Pseudomonadota; class Gammaproteobacteria; order Vibrionales; family Vibrionaceae; genus Vibrio; species Vibrio sp. 1874. Next base: position 31,598 of record NZ_JAWPOR010000003.1, on the reverse strand, counting down.
TTCAGGGTAAGCCTAAAGATGGCGTTGTGTTCTCACTTTTACCGACAGATCTAACATAAACAAAAAGCCACCGACTTGCGGTGGCTTCTGCATTTTTTAAGATACAACACATCCACACAGAGTGGATTTAAAACCTTAGTGCAGCTTAAGGTTTGGACGCAGCACGCGATTAATGCGGCCGACGAGCATCATCAGACCGGTTTTGAATACACCATGCAACGCCATTAGGTGCATGCGATACAATGAGATGTAAACGACACGAGCAATACGGCCTTCTACCATCATCGACCCTTTAGTTAGGTTCCCCATCAGACTACCAACGGTTGAGAAGCGACTTAGAGACACTAATGAACCGTGATCTTTATATACATAGTCTTTCAACTCGCGCCCGTTGATCTTCGCGACGATGTTACTAAATGCCTGGCTTGCCATTTGGTGTGCAGCTTGAGCGCGTGGCGGCACGAACGAACCGTCAGACTGGGTGCATTGTGCTAAGTCACCAATAACAAAGATGTCATCATCTCGTGTTGTCTGTAGTGTGTTTTTCACTACAAGCTGATTGATACGGTTCGTTTCTAAGCCAGCGATATCTTTAATAAAGTCTGGAGCTTTGATACCTGCAGCCCAAACCATGATTTGAGCTGGGATCTTCTCACCATCTTTTGTAGTAAGGCCATCTTTTTCAGCTTTAGTCACCATAGTGGCGGTGCGCACGTTTACGCCCAACTTCACCAACTCTTGATGAGCAGCAGAAGAGATTCGTGGAGGTAACGCTGGTAAAATACGCTCACCTGCTTCAATCAGATTGACGTTCAACTTGCTAGAGTCAAGATCACCGAAGCCATAAGTGCGCAGCTCTTTAACAGCATTATGTAACTCAGCTGATAGTTCAACGCCAGTTGCACCAGCACCAACAATCGCAATATCGACCGTACCGTTACCGTTTTTGGCGTGCAGCTTTAGGAACTCGTTGTTCATTTCTGTACGGAAACGGTGTGCTTGCTCAGGGCTGTCTAGGAAAATACAGTTTTCACGAACGCCAGGCGTGTTGAAGTCGTTTGATGTCGAGCCAATTGCCATCACTAGAATGTCGTATTCTAGCTCACGGCTTGGCATAAGAAGTTCACCGTGTTCGTCTTTAAGCTCACTTAAGATGATCACTTTACGTTCACGGTCGATGTCTTGAAGACTACCCATTTGGAAGTCGAAGCTGTGGTTTTTTGCATGAGCTCGATAGCTCAGTGCATCTACTCCTTCGTCCAAAGAACCTGTAGCAACCTCATGCAATAATGGCTTCCACAAGTGGCTCGCTTTTCGATCGACTAGCGTAATTTGCGCACGGTTTTTGCGACCTAGAGTTCGACCAAGCTTAGTTGCCAACTCAAGACCACCTGCACCGCCGCCTACAACGATAATGCGTGTCACAATGATTTTCCTCTACAAAAATGAATATATGGGGTTCAGCTCGATGCATGACTCACAAACATTTGTGGCATCCATCCAACCGATGAATTCTTGGTTCTTAGAGGTGTCTCAATTACTTGGATTAAAAAACTGCCACTCACCTTGATTCTTTATCTATCAATGACTTGTCAGGGTTTGGCACGTTTATCTGGTACGCATACGACGCCAGAATTTTTGGGCAAGTTTATTACTCGCTCTCAATTTTTTTTGATATTTATCAAATTATTTTAGTCCGGTTCATTATATAGAGACCAACTTTGAAGGCAACCAAAATCCGTGTAACGAGTACGGATTGACTACTTTTCGACTACTCTACAACAAGGTGTTCGTGCTACATAGGAGGGAAGTAAGAAAACGGTAAGGAGAACACAATATTCAAAGCGTTAAACCAAGAAAATGTGCCTTTCAAAGAGACAGTGGCTCGGCATACTCAAGAGAAGGAATCGCAGCAAAGCAGCCGATAAAAACGCCGCTTTACTGTCTACACTCAACATTAATAAGTATTTTTAAATGCCTTTATCGCTTGTAAATGATGAGAGATTTTTTTGAACTTATGAGACTGAGTTTCATCCCAAATGATTTGATAGTGTTTTTCTAGCTCAGCTGCCGTTTTCGAGTTGTCATGCACTTCATCATCTTTAGAGAGAATCACTAAGCAGTGAGCTTGATTTTTCGCTCGGAACTGATCAACACATTTTGTTGCGATATCTTCGTACTCTTCTGGGCGATCGATTCGACCAGCCATCGTTTTTTCTGGGTGCAAGTTCGGGTTGAACATCACTTGCTTGATACCGCATAGAAAACCAATTCGCTCAGACCAGTAACCACCTAAACCAACCCCACAGATTAACGGGTTTGGGTCATCAGATTGATCGATAACTTTAGACACTTCTTTTAACAAGTGTTGCATGTCGTGCTTTGGGTGAAGGGTGCTGTAATTGATAAAACGAACGTCGTCGTCGATAAATTGCAGTTGAAGAACTTTTTCGTGGTTACCCGGGCTTGTGCTGTCAAAGCCGTGTAAGTAAATAATCATCTGTACCTCTCCCTGTGTGTATCTGGTACTTTTATTAAAACTACCACTATTTCCTTACTGTTAAAGGGGAAAATATCACGAGTTCTCAAAACAGTGATCTTCCATACACAATGAGCCTTTCAACTCATACGCACTGTTTAAGTATTGTTCATCTCCCCACAATTTATAGGCAAGTAGATACCAGAGCATCGCCATCACCAAGGTTCTTGGTTGCCAAGCGTGTACACCTCTCAGCCAAAGAGACACATCTTCGATACCTCGAAGTTGGCAATACTGCTTTACCGCTTCTTCCACAGGCGCATTCGCGACCTGAATAGTTAAGGTCAAATCAAGCCTAGGGTCAGCAATCCCGGCATACTCCCAATCAATGACTTTCACCCCACTCTCCCCTCGCACTAGGTTGTAACACCCCAAATCGAAGTGACATAGGGCAAGCGGAACAGGTGCAACGTTCGGTTCCGTGCGCCACTTCATGTACAAAGCCTCAAACTCCGTACCCACATACTGACCATCAAGCTCAAGCCAATAATGATCGATGCGAGAAATATATGAAAATGGAACCAAAGGAATTGCGCTTATCGGATATTGATGAATCTTCGCCGCAATGGATAATAAATCGCTTAGTGCTAAGCCTGACTCCGTCAGTGCCTCTCCTTCTATCCATTCCACCAGCAACCCTTGCTCATGAATAAAAACTGGCTTGGGGCCAATTTCCAATGAAGAGACTGCATTCAGCACTTGATATTCACTGTGACGAGAAATTGAAAAAGCCTTGCAGACATGACTGGTCGGTCGCCAGATGTATGCAAGGCCTTGAGAAGATTCCAACCGCCAACAGCGGTTGGTTAGCCCCCCGGTAACAGTTTGTACTTTTACCGGAGGCTCCGTAAAGAAGCCATCGAGAGCATTAAGACTCGGATCTAACTGTTTTGCTTGTTGCCAAGAAAACCATGCCATTGATGACTTCTCCACCCTGTTCGATTAAAGACCGAATAGGCTCTTAGATTGCGCTTTACGAATTTCAGTTTCATCCGCCCACTCAATCAAACCTGTTTCTAGGTCCATTAGGCGCATGGTCATCTTGTAGTATACATCTTTATCGCTACCTGCATTTTTCACAATGCTAGATAGGTTGCCGTAAAGCATGTATTGAGCACCAACCATTTTACCAAATTGGATAGCTGTGCTTTGGTTAACAAGCTCATCCGTGTTTTGGAAGTTAAGTTGTTCACGCACAGACTCAACACGATCCATATCAACAAAACGGAACTTACCTGAGTTCAACATCTTAGTAGAGATCGTGTCAGTAATGGATTCAGTGTCAATATGTTCACTGGTTTTGTTCTTAATTCGCTCAACAAAAACGATAGGACGTTGGTCACGAGTAATTGCTGCTACAGAGCCCGACATCATCATGCTATCCACCATTTCAGCCGCGATTTTTTGTAAATCTGTTGAGCCAAAATCGATAGTCGTGGTTTCTGTTGCTTGCGCATCGCCGTAAGAGACTTTGTTAGAACAGCCACCTAAAATGACGGCAAGACCTAAAAGAGCAATAATACTTTTTTTCATGAGAGTTCCTTAGTTTTTCAATACCAGCGCATCGTTAGCGCCGCAGCTTCGGCAGAGCCGTTAAGATTAATCGTCTTGTGCTTCTCTAATTTGCACACGGAATTTTGTGCCATTTGGATTCACAGTAACTTCAGATAACGTGACTTGCTCAAATCCTCGCACAATCATTTTTCGCCACGGACCAGGTTTGGTATTCACTTCTAAACCATTGTTGTCATACCAATAAAATCGGTAAAGAATGTGCTGATCACCTTTGTAATTGCTACTCAGCTGCACGACTCCTCGTGGGCGATCATCAACGTAAGTGGTGGTGATGTTGTCAACTAATAAGCGACTACCTAAAACGTTATCATTAAAAAATACTTTTTGCGTTTGGCCATCAATTCGAATACCAGCCGTGTTTTCGGCGCATCCAACTAAACCAATAGCCATTGCTAAACAAACAAGCCATGCTTTCATTACAGTCTCCCTAGCTGTTTATGCCACACGGTTGAGTGTGCTCCCTGACGAGATACCCATACCAATGTAGTCTGCTGTGCAGGCACTTCAAACTGATAGGTTTGATCACCCAAGTTTAAACTTTGTGTTCCCGGTTTCACGATTTTTGAAGCCGTTTTCACTTGCGCTGGCAATGTTTGCCAACTTCTTGTATCTGGCTGTTCGGTCAATGTGTTCCATACATTGAAAAGTATGTTGCCTACATCATCGCCTTTTTTCGCCGCCTCTTTTCGGATTCGATCTTTTGCCCAAACACGAAGAGCTTGACGGATCACTATTGTAGTAAGACGTTCATTAAGATCGTTTTGCGCCATCGCATTAACATCAGTCAGCGTACTGGAAGGCAATATCTGACCATTTAAAACAACATCGCTAAAACGTTGAGCACCTCGGTTCTGATAATAAGGAAGCGCCAACGAATAAATCGCGCCATTATCGCGACTGTCGTAAATTGGTAAATCAATACGCCACCCTTTCATCGCCTCAACAACACCCTGCTCATCAATAACGATGACTCGCCCTTGTGACTGAGTTAATCCAGAAGGTGCTTTACCATACCGCTTCTCTAGCATGCGCAAGTCTTCACGCATGCCCAGCTTCTTAGCAGCGTATAAGGTGCTTTCCACAACTTGCTTGTTGTCTGGCATTACAGCGAGTGCTCGTCGGTAATCAACATAAGCACTGTTTAAGTCTCGCGACGCTTCATATAACAAGCCAGAAAGATAGAACAGATAACCATTTTGTACCGCGCTTAGTTTTTTACCAGCATCAGGGTAGTTCGCTAACACACTGCCTAAATTGGCAGACATGCCTTGCTTGTTAAGGTCTTTCTCTGCTGCTTTTAGCTCTTTTTCACGCGCCTTTCTTGCTGCTTCCTGAACTTGATTAGCTCGACGCACTTCAACTAGTGCCCCTTCTAAATCGTTTTTCTGTAAGTAATTTAGTCCTAGATACAGGTGCAAAAAGCCAAGTTCGTAATCGGCGGGATGATAGTCTTGGAGATTGTCGTTCACTGCGAGAGAGCCGACGCTCGTTGCCGTGTCTGACACAGATATCGTCGCACGATCTTGTTGAACACGTACAGCACGATCGCTGCTTTCTAGCGCATTTAAACTTGTTAGGTAATCTTCAGCAAGAAAAGAGATACGACCTTTTTCAAAATTGCCAAGTATCTCGCCACCCACTTCACTTGATTGAAGTTGTTTTGCTTTGGCATATTCCCCTGCAACAACGGCTTGATAAACTTCTTGATTCTGGTTGCTGTAATGGCTAAACAGATTGCCCGCAGATAAATTCGCGCAGCCAGAGGCCATTAAAGCCCAGCTCATCAGCCCTAACAGCTTTACACCTAGTTTCACATTTATCTCCACAAATGTGTCATTCGACAGGAAAAAGAAGTGGGTGAATCACCACCCACTTTTAAAAGCTTAGCTCAATACCATTGGACCTAGAGGGCGGCCGCCTAGTAGGTGCATGTGAATATGGTAAACCTCTTGGCCACCATGTGGATTACAATTAACGATCAGGCGATAGCCGTCTTCAGCAATACCTTCTTCTTTCGCTAACTTTCTAGCAACAGTGAACAAACGCCCCATCATTGCTTCATCTTCAGCTTCTACATCATTCGTTGTTGGGATCAGTTTATTCGGAATAATGAGAATATGGCTTGGTGTGCGAGGGTTAATGTCGCGAAACGCAGTCACCAAATCATCTTGATAAAGGATATCGGCAGGGATTTCCTTGCGAATAATTTTACTAAAGATCGTTTCTTCCGCCATGAGGACTCCATTTTATAAACGTAATTAGACCCCAATTAGTATGCGCCAACCAAAAGCGGAGCTCAATAAAAACAGTGTTCACTTAACATTATTAATCAAATGCTAATTAACGAAGCTTTTTTTGTCGTGTGCGTCATAAAATGCGCGTCACAAACTGAATACAATCCAATGAATTTTGTTACTTTTTTAAGACAATTATTATTTTTATACCCAAGTAAACTCAAAAATGCTTGGGTAGCTTGTCTATTTTTGGGAGAGGAAGCTCACTTATGCGAGGTTCAGTTATTAAAAGGATGTATGCCGGCTTTGCACTGATCATCATCCTATTTGCCGTCACAATTGCCATTATGATGGGAGGAATGAGTGCTATTCACGGAAAATTTGGCACGGTTTCTAAATCATCCCTACCGTTGGTATCGTTATCTAATCAAACCAGTGTTGAGCTGCTTTCTGCCGACAAATCATTTAAAGACTTCCTGACAACAGAGAATAAACAACGCATGGATGAAATGCGTCAGGAATTTGCTAGATCTCAACAGCGCTTCGAATCCACATTGGCTCAACTGAAAACCGCAAGCCAAATCTACCCTTCTCTTGCCGAACCGTTTTCAGAGTTAAAAACGTTAGAGCAGAGCTATTTTACAGAAGCTCTAGAGGCCATGGACAACTACGAAGCAATGTTCGCGGCTCAAGAAGAAGTGCAAAAATCCTCACGCCGCTTCCAAAAACTGAATACCGAACTTTCGGTTGGTCTTAAAGAATATGTGGCAGATCAAACCAGCATTTCTGTCAAAGTCATGGCAAAGAGCTACTTTATCAAGTTAAAAGATGCCGAAGTAATTACCTCTGATGCCCTCGCCAGTTCCAACCCTGAGTTTGTTACGCAAGCCGTAGCTAAAAACCGCAAAGCAGTAACGCACTTGAATTACGCATTCCGCGGGTTGGTGACTCAGCTTCCTGAGCTAGAAAAAGCATTTGGCGAATCTGTAGAGCAATTTACTCGTGACGTCGGTATGCGTGGCGGTGTGCTAGACCAACATAATAATTACCTCAATGCTCGCGCCGCTTTGTATAACAATATCGCCAACCTAGCAAATAAAGTGGATTCAACCATGGCGATTCTTGAGCAATTTACGACAACCGCAACAGATAAGCTCAATGAATCATTGGCAGATGCAGGTGACATATATTCGGCCGGTGTAACGAAAGCCATCATCATTGGCGTTATTGTCGTTTTACTCGCGACAGCGATTGGCTACCACATCGCACAAAGCGTTCGCGAGCCGTTGACTCGTATTCTAAAAGTGTTAGAAGGCCTGACTGAAGGTGATATGACACAGCGTATCGATATTCGCTATAACAACGAATTCAGCCGTGTGAGTGGACACATTAACTCACTCGCCGACAACCTTCACGAGATCTTGGTGAAACTCAACGAAGCGTCAGAAAACCTATCGTCAACCGCGACAACCAACGAACGCACCTCTTCGCAAGCACAAATTAAATTGAGCTCTCAACGCGAACAAACGGCAAACGTCGCTACCGCGATGACAGAAATGTCTCATTCAGTGCAGGAAGTCGCGCAAAGTGCGCAAGGCTCGCTAGAAATGGTGCAACGCGTCGAATCTGCCTCTGAAGAAGGCAGAAATGTTATGAGCAGTAACATCTCAACCATTAATCAACTAGAAACACGTTTGAACGAATCGGTCTCCGCAGTTTCTGAGCTACAAAAGATGAGTGGTCAAATTGGGTCTATCCTTGATGTGATCCGCAACATTGCGGAGCAAACCAACCTACTGGCATTGAACGCGGCAATTGAAGCGGCTCGCGCTGGTGAACAAGGTCGCGGCTTCGCGGTAGTGGCAGATGAAGTACGAGTACTCGCATCAAGAACGACTCAATCAACCACTGAAATTGAATCCATGATCAGTAATCTGCAATCTAGCTCACAATCGGCAAACCAAGTCATACAAAGCTGTATGAGCGATATGGAGATGTCGGTTGAGCAAGCGTCAAAAGCGAACAGCTCAATGGAAGAGATCCAGGCGCTAATCATTGAGATCAGCCAAATGAGTACGCACATTTCACAAGCAGCAGCAGAGCAAAGTGAAACATCAACAGACATTGCTCGCAGCATCGAAGATATCAACAGCATCGCCGATGAAAGTTTCCAAGCCATGTCGAGTATCGCACAAACCAGTGAATCACTGACCCACTTGGCTCATCAGCAAAATGAATTGGTCCACCGCTTTAAGTTATAAATACTTTATAATTAAGAGCATTAATTAGTGCAATCAACTGTATAAGGGCGACTTTTTGTTAAGTCGCCCTTGTTTTTTGTCGGCCATGTCTACATATGATTAATAAGGCCAGCTCATCCCCTTGCACAACTCTTTTCGAGCGGCCTCATAAAAAGGAAAATCTATGGCTGTTCATGTTGGTATTATCGACCAAGACCCAGTGAGATTGGTCACTCCTCTATTAGATAATCGTACGCTAAGCACACATATCGTCTTCATCGGAGACAAGAGCCAGTTAGATATATTTGACCGACTGAGTGCCGTTTTAGCTCAACGAGAAATTACTTCTGAATTTTTTGAAATTCCATCCGCTGTTAATACATCTCTGATCAAACAAGCAATTCAAAAACTGGCAAAAGACCTTCATGAACGCGGCGAAGATGTAAAATTGAACGCGAGCTGTGGTCTTCGTCATCGCTTGTTGTCGGTGTACGAAGTTTTCCGTACCTATCGCTGGCCAATTTTTGTGGTTGAGCCTAGTAGCGATAAGCTTTGTTGGTTATACCCTGATGGCAAAGAAGATACCCAAGTCGAAGATCACATTACGATTGCAGATTACCTCACTATCTTTGGTGCACGCGGCGAGTTTCACCACGTTGATTTACCACCTCTTCTTGATAAAAAATTGTATGAACTTGGTGAACGATGGGCCTCAAATGCGCTTGAGCTTGGGCCAGGTCTAGCAACACTTAACTACCTTGCAACCACATGCCGCAAAGAACAAAAGCTTGATGTCGAGCTCTCCGAAAAACAGCAGGGCTACCGTGAGCTCAACATGTTGCTTTCAGATTTAGTAGAAGCAGAAATCGCCACCTATGAGAATGGCGTTTTAACGTTTGCAGATGAAGATGCTCGACGCTTTTCAAACGGTGAGTGGTTAGAAACTTTGGTTCACAGCACCGTGAAGCAAATCCAAGACACCATGCCGACGATCCAAGATCGATCGTTAAATGTTCAGGTTTATCGTAAACTTGGTGAAAGTGAAGTACGCAATGAGTTAGATGTCGCAACAGTTGTAAACAACAAGCTGCACATCATCGAGTGCAAAACCAAAGGCATGAGAGATGACGGCGACGATACTTTATATAAGTTAGAATCGCTTCGCGATCTATTAGGTGGCTTACAAGCGCGCGCAATGTTGGTGAGCTTCCGTCCTCTTCGTCACAATGACATTACTCGTGCTGAAGACTTAGGGCTAGCCCTGATTGGCCCTGATGAGCTTAAAGATTTAAGAACGCACTTAACTGCTTGGTTTAAAGACGCGGGCGGTTCAGACGAGATATAGTGCCATTAAGAAAAGCTAAAATTCACAACGATAAAAAGCAGCATTAATGCTGCTTTTTTTATACCTAAATTTTAGCTGTACGCATTTCTATAACTAGAAAAAAACCAGAGGTTAGCCTCTGGTTTTTTCTGTTTGTTTAAATGCCAACTATAGGGGCTTAAAGCATTTTACGCGCTGCTTCTACAACCACTTTAATTGAACGCGCTTCCGTTTCTTTCAGAGTTGAATGATCTGGAATCTCTTTTTGTGTACGGTTGATGATAACACCTGCCACACAACCCGCTTTTAAACCAGAGCTCGCACACATTGTTAGCAGTGTTGCAGACTCCATCTCGAAGTTAAGTACGCCCATGTCTTGCCATTCTTGCATAGAGCCTTGGAAACGCTTAACAACACGACCAGAGAACGTATCGTAACGTTCTTGACCAGGGTAGAACGTGTCGCTTGATGCAGTCACACCCATGTGAACTGTAGCGCCAGACTCTTCTACCGCTGCTTTCATTGCGGTTGCTACTTCAAAGTCAGCAACTGCTGGGAATTCCATAGGAGCAAAGTGTAGGCTCGCACCGTCAAGACGAACTGACCCCGTCGTTACGATCATGTCACCCACGTTTACATGCGGTTGAATTGCACCCGTTGTACCAACACGTAGGAAAGTACGAACACCAAGCTGTGCCAATTCCTCAACTGCGATAGAGGTAGAAGGACCACCAATACCTGTAGAACAAACCACAACAGGTTTACCGTCTAGCTCTGCACGGTATAGCGTGTATTCACGATGGCTTGCTAGAAATACTGGATTTTCCATTTGTTCTGCGATTTTTTGAACACGCGCTGGGTCACCAGGAATGATCGCTAGAGTCGCACCATTAAGATCAGCTTCAGTAACACCTAAATGGAATACAGCTTGAGACATAAGTCGCTCCTTATTGTGGCTTATTTTATGAACAATAAGCTCATTAATCAGTTATTGGGTACAGATGCACTGTAGCGAACCTTTCACCAACATAGAGTGATCACAATCACAATGACAAAATGTAATGAAAATGAAATTTCAAACAAAACTGGTATTGATCACACTTTAAGGGGCGTTAAATCATTTTGTTGCATAGCAATGCGTGATTTCAAGGACGAGAAAAACGTCTGATCGCATCAGGTGAATACGGTTAAAAAAAGCCCGATACACGAATGCCTCGGGCTATTAATGAGTGGGATCATTGGTTAGGTCAGTTATTTGATCTGTTTGGACTCAAAACGAAGTAATCTCAACGCATTCAATGTCACCAGTGCTGTTGCACCACTGTCAGCTAATACTGCAACCCACAACCCAGTAACCCCAAGTAAACTTGTCATTAAGAATACACCTTTCAAACCTAGCGCTAACGCGACATTCTGACGAATGTTACTTAGCGTCGCACGAGACAGTTCTATCATGGCAGGTAGCTCAATCAACCGGTTGTGTGTTAACGCCGCATCAGCAGTCTCGAGCGCAACATCCGTACCGCCTCCCATCGCAATACCAATGCTCGAAGCTTTCATGGCTGGAGCATCATTGATACCGTCTCCCACCATCGCAACGGTATGTTGTTGTGATAGTTTCTCGACGTAATGCACCTTGTCTGCAGGTAACAAACTCGCTTTATAATCCAAGCCTATTCTATTTGCCATTGCTTCTGCACTTCTCGGGTTGTCACCCGTTAGCATCACCGACGTGACCCCAAGTTCCTTCAACATTGCGATGGCTTGCTGGGCATCTGAGCGCAATGTATCTTGCCATGCGATCACGCCAATGACCTCGTCATCGTAACGAACAATGACAACCGTTTTACCTTGTTGTTCCAACGTAACCACTTGCTCTTTGGCTTCTTGAGAAAGTGGAAAGTCTGCCTTTGAAGGCGTGACCACTTGGACCATTTTTCCATCGACGTAACCAGTGACACCAGAGCCTACTTGCGCGGTTTTATCCAACGCTTCAGGAATAGTAAGCCCCTGCTCTTGCACTTTGGTAACTAAAGAAACCGCTAGAGGATGACTTGAACCAACCTCGATTGACGCAGTTAGGCTAAGTAACTTGTCTTCATCCATATCAAAAGCAAAGACGTCGGTCACTTCTGGTTTACCTTGCGTCAGTGTCCCAGTTTTATCAAATGCGACAGACTCAACCTTGCCAAGCAACTCAAGCGCCGCTCCACCTTTGATCAATGCGCCCCGCTTAGCCGCTGCCGCCAAGCCAGAAGTGATCGCCGCAGGCGTTGAAATGACTAATGCACATGGACAAGCAATCAACAGCAGGGCGAGTCCTCGATAGATCCACGTTTCCCACGGTTGGGCAAATAGTAATGGCGGCGTAACGATAACCATCAGAGACACCAACATCATTAGTGGCGTATACCAACGGCTAAATTTATCAAGAAAGCGTTCTAATGGTGCCTTACGGGATTCTGCTTCTTCAATCAAATGAAGAATTCGATCTATCGCATTCTCGCCCTGACGGGAAGTCACCTGTAAACGAACCACTTTATCGACAACCACAGCCCCGGCCATCACTTTGCCACCGGTTTGATGTTCAACGGGAACAGATTCTCCCGTTAACGCACTTTCGTCAAAACTCGCAAGCGCATCTTGCAAAACACCGTCGGCAGGCAAACGACCTCCGGGGGCGACTTCTATGATATCCCCTGGTTTAAGCTGAGCAGCTGGTACTTCTTTACGCTCTCCATCAATAATTAAAATTGAATTTTCTGGGACTAAGTCCATTAACGCCTGGACACCGCTTCGCGCGCGAGATGATGCATATGCTTCTAACTTTTCACCAATAAGGAAAAGCAATAACACCATTGCGGCTTCGGCGGTTTCACCTAAATATAAAGCGCCGAGCGCCGCTACACTCATTAACGTTTCAATCGCAAAAGGCGTACCGCTACGCGCCAACTTAAATGCTTTGAGCGCGATTGGGTATAAACCAAGTAAACACGTCAAAGTGAATAACCAAGCGCTTATTTGAGGGTCGATCTTAGAAATGACTGCCGCAGTAGCCATTGCACCAGCAATCGAGAGAATTTGGATGTTGTCTCTTATGACGCCAAGCCAGCCTTTCTTTGTAGTGCTTGGTTTTGGAGCATCAAGTGAAGAGAGCGGGAAACCCGTTTTTTGGGCTGTCTGCTCTATCGTAGCTATCAGCTCTAGACCATCAAAATCGACGACCAGTTTTTCTGTTGCAAACAAAACCTTGGCTTGGCTGACGCCTTGTAAAGACGTAATGGCTTTCTCAAGCTTTTGCGCACAAGATGGGCAATCCATACCTGACACAAGCCAAGCGTTCCGAACGGAGGAATTACTCTCCCTTGTGGGATCGTCTTCCTCGCCTGTGTCAACGCTGCAGCCTCCTCCACTACAGCAAGAGCTTTCAGAAACATCAACACTGGCCTGAGAGATATTGAGCGAAGATTTTACTGGCGCACAGCATGACTCGCTTGCACCAAGCGGCACCGCAGTTTTGATTTTGCTAGATTGGCAACCTTGATGTTTTGTACACATAATTTTTTCCTTATTGGTATCGGTGGTTTACCTATTGCTAAGGATAAACCTTAGAGTAAGCTCCAAGGTCAAGATAAATTTGTACAGTTCGGCGATAGAAAATAAAAAAGACGCCGAAGCGTCTTTCCAAACCAGTTTAAAAGCAATATTCCGTAAAGTTTAAACAGAGAGGTTAAACGGGATGCTTAAAACACTCATTTAATGTCATTCCTATGGCACGCAGCACGTCTCTTCTTGTGATAACACCAACCAACTTACCTTTGCCATCCACCACTGGATACATTTTCGGCTTTCCAACTTTCATCATGTCAGCCAGTTCAATTACTGACATTTCTGGAGAAACAGATAAGACATCATCATGCATACACTCTTGTACCGTATGTGTATCTTGGCAGTGATAACTTGCTTTCACCAACTTATCTAATAAGTCTTGCTCCGATAAAAACCCAACCACTTTTTCATTTTCATCAATGACAGGGCCACCTAGTGTGACACTTTGCATTACTTTGTTTAAAGCTGCCGAAAGTGACATATCTTTCGTGAAAGTCACCGCTTGCAACGTCATGTAATCTTTTACTTTTAATGAATGCATTCTTATCTCCTTAAGGGCATTTTATTGCGGCCTTTAGATAAGTGTCGCCTAATTTCCTGATTTTACTAAATGGAAAGGAGTAATTTTATTTATAGGCACAGCCTATTGAACTAAAACAAAATTAACTCACCGAACAACATTCACTGTATTTCGTTAGACGCAAGATTCAGCCAGGCTGATTTTTCTAGGCAATAAATACAACAAAGCCAGTCAAATAGACTGGCTTTGTTATTAAGTAATTGTTGCATTAGCTATGTTGGCGGCGCATGTTGTCTAAAATAATGCCAGTCGCCATCGCGACATTCAGTGATTCGGCACCGCCAAACGCCGGAATCGTGATCTTATCTGTCACGAATTTTGCTGCGGCTTCGCGCACACCATGAGATTCGCTGCCCATCAACAAAATACCTTCAGCAGCGAAATCCGTTTTATGAACGCTCTCTCCTTCCAAAAACGCGCCATATACTGGCAATTTGGCGTGTTCCAAGTAACTTGGCAAATCCACCAAACTCACTTGTACGCGGCCAAAGCTGCCCATGGTCGCACTGATCGTTTTAGGATTATAAGGATCAGCACAATCTGTACTCGCAATAATGTGCTTGATGCCATACCAGTCTGCAACACGAATAATCGTACCTAGATTACCAGGGTCGGATACACCATCTAGCGCAATCATCAAGCCTTTCGCTTGAGGCTCTTTTACACTCGGAATTTCAACCACAGCAATGGCCGCATTATTGCTCACAAGCGTGCTCGCTTTGGTCAATTCATCAAGCGATGCTTCAACACAATCAAAACGATTTAGCGTACCAGCATTTTGTTCGAGAAATGCCGCTGTTGCAAAAACCTGCTTCACCTTCAATGAACTACTTGCTAGCTCTAGTACGTTCTTTTCACCCTGAACTAGGAATAAGCCATGCGCTTTACGCTGTTTCTTTTGACCTAAAGCACGAAGCAGTTTTAATTGGTTTTTTGAAATCATTAAAGTATCCCAGGTGAAAATGGTTATTCGGCGAGTGTACCCTAAACAATCTTCACGAAAGTTCGGTATCGAGCGGATGAGATTATAAATTATACCTAAATAACCTCAAGAAGCTTGATCATCAGAAGACGTTGAACACCAAGCGTAGCCAAAATAAAAGAAGGCTCAAAAACGAAAAAAGCCCTGCGATAACGCAGGGCTTTCAAAGGGTGGGACCCCAGCCACATCCCGGCACACAAGTCACACGCTGCGGCTGCTTCCTTCCGGACCTGACCGAGTTCACGAGCTATTGTTGCGAGAGGACCAGAGCCCCATAGTTCTTTTCGAGAGGTCTTGCCTCAATCGATGGGGCGATTATTCAGTATCAGCTCTCATAATGCAAGAGCAAAAACCTTGAATTTCATCATTTCATTACCGTTTGAACAAAACTCGATCAATTCATTCCTTTATGATGAAACCGTGCAGTCACGATAAGAGGAGTCGTGCCGTGAGGACTGCTTACTCATGTACATGTCTTCATCAGCCAAATGCATCGCTTGCTCTAAGCTCATGTGCCGTTCCCTTTTTGCAGAGAAACCAATAGAGATACTTATAGACTCCAAATCACTACATAATTTGCCTTTCACGTCGATTCTACTGAGCTCTCTCATTGCTCTAGTTAACTCGGCTTGCGTTGGATAACCCAGCAATATGAACTCATCCCCTCCAATTCGATAACATCTTCCCGACCAGACATAATGAATTTTTAGCGCCAGTAGTTGTAAAACTTCGTCCCCAGCGCGATGACCATAAGTGTCATTGATTCGTTTGAAATGATTAATGTCTAAGTAAAGTATGGATAGATCTTTGTTTACTCCTTTTCGATACTTTACTTGCAACGCACGACGATTCCTTAACCCTGTTAAGTTGTCAGTGTTCGATTGACGGTAAAGATAAAGCGAAACACAAATAGCAAACAATAATACAAAGATAAACACAGCTTGTGTTTGCGTCGCTAATCGAATCTCATATTCAAGTGCGGTACGCCAATCTGGGCGTACATCGTACTGAGCAATGATCTTATCAACTTCTAACATCGCTATCGCTCGACTGAAGAAAGGCGCAAGCATGGCTCCTTTTTCATTCGCGACCAATCCAACAGAGAGTTGTGACTCATAAAACTCTCCAATAGCGGTATCCTGCTCTATCGGAACCAATTCACTGAGACGTAAAAAATGATTGAGCATCGCCGTATCCATCGGAATGTAATCGACTTCTTCATTTAGTAGCCCCTGAATGAGCTCTTGTTGGGTACGATAACGTTTGAGTTCTTTTAGCGGTAACAGTTGCGTCATCATTTGATCGAAAAAGTCATCCTTAACTACGCCAATCCGCTCAGATATCAACTGTGAAACATGAGAGTATGTGCTCGGTTTGTAACCTAAACGCTTGACCATCACCGATGCTGGCGCGTAATGGGGCTTTGGAAAGTAGCTAAATGCGCGCCGCTCACGGCTGACCGTTAACGGCGCCAAAATTTCGAAATTACCTTGGATAAACTCATGGTACATAGAACCCCAGCTTTCACCAGGCTCACTAATGATCAAGCAGTTTAAAGCCAAGATCTCACAGCTTCTCAGGACTACATCAGCCGTCATCCCTTCGACACTACCATCTGCGTTGTATACAACATATGGAAAGATAGATTCGAGCTTAATCCGTATTGGTTCATTAAAATCAAGGGGCAATAAACGAATAGAATCACGCAACGCTGCTCGCCTTAATTCAAATTGATACTGGGAAATTTCTTCGCGAAGCTGCTTTTGCACCGCTTCCCCGTGAATAAACGTAGCGAACGTGTCCAACGCTTCAAGATGATGATCTTTTTTACTGATGATGGATACGGGCTTTATCGAAATCTGATCATTGAGCATCTTGGCGTCAAACCCCTCCATCAGCATCGGCTTGAGCTGGTTAATGGCATCGACAACGCCGTCCACAGCACCTGAACGTAGCAGTGTTACTGCTTGTTCGTGACCTTGATAAGAGATCTGTTCTAGCTCAGGGTAGTGTTGTTTAAGTAATTGGGCATAAACTGTATCTTTGGGGACGCCAACACGCGAAATATCACTCAACGTCGAATCTTTTAAGCCAAAGAGGTAGGTATATTCGATATTTGTTGGGCGGGAATAACTAAAACGTTGAGCACGTTCTTGTGTGTAAGTGATATTCGCAGCAAAGTCCGCTTCCCCATTCGCTACTGAATTTAGAATGGCATCAAAGCTGGAGTAGTTCACGTATTGAACGGTAAAGCCAAACTCCTCTGAAGCAGCATTGAAAAGAACACGAGTGACGACATCATCCGCTTCAGTCGCGACTTTATAATGAGCAATTAAAGGGGCTTCGGCTTTTACATTCAAACTCAAGAGGCAACATGCAAAAAGCAACAGTGTTCGAGCAAAAGTTGTCATGACAAACTTATCTTAAATCAACCACTTATATTGTGGTTATTATTATTGGAAGTGTAGTAAATATGAAATGAAGAACATATACTAATCTCCATTTTGTTCCACAACCAATTCGATACTCTGCCGCACATGTCACTTTTTACCTGACTAAAAACTCATAATTCAGCCTGTTCATCGCTACTACGTAAAATATAGTCAGTCATCCAAGCCGTCCCTAACAAACAGATCCAAACCACGAAAACAGGGTTTGGCACATCCGTGGTCGGGCTGACGACTAAAGCGGCAAAACCCACAGTCGGCAATGTCCAACATAATAATTTGCTCCAACGAATGGTATGTTGAAGCTTCGCAAGTGCTTCCATTGACGCTAACATTCCCGTCAAACTTAACGCCATAAGAACGGCGTACGGTAGGCCTGCAATCCACAATGGGAGCAACAAAAACAACGGCCACCAGCTGTGTTTATTGGATGGCGTCCAATGCGCAGCCGACCACCACATCGCCATAACCGCAATGGTTTGAACCACTGTAACCCAAGCAGAACCATCCAGCTTACCGCCTTGCTGTGTGACCATAAGACCAACTTGCAGTGTAAGTACAATAAGACCAGCGGTGAGCAACACACCTAAAGAGCTTCTACGAGAAAATACCACCATTAAAAGTGGGAAAAGGATCAAAACACCAACCGACAAAGCAATTGGCTGCATTGAGAGTGTCGCACCAAAAGCCATCATCGCGCCCAGTAATACTAAGCCAGCGAACCCACCTTGTGGCAGAACCCACAGCGCGGGGATCATAAGTGCAAGAACGGGAATGTCACCCTCGCTCAAACTCATCGCCCGAACGCAGACAACAGCGAGTAAAGTCGTAACGAAAAATTGAAGTGTCGATAAAATCATAGCGCCTCCTGGCTTCCCCACCTACTTGGTAACTCAACGGCAAAAACTGGGATTGAAAGTCGTTGAGAGGGTCTAGATTCAAGCTTAGCTTGCGTTTGCTTCATGCTGTTTAACGTTCATCAACCAACGACACTACAGAACAGAAAATGTAATTCTTCAAAGTGAGTCGCTGATAACACAAGGGTTAAGAACCGTTAGCAATATACAAGTCCAATGGTTTACCATTCCTTAGTAATCCAAAATAGACACTTTTGAGTATGGACCAATTTTTAGCGCAAATCTTTGCTGTAATTCACCAAATTCCAAAAGGAAAAGTATCCACCTATGGGGAAATTGCAAAAATGGCCGGTTATCCGGGCTATGCGAGACATGTTGGTAAAGCACTGGGCAACTTACCAGAAGGCAGTAAACTCCCCTGGTTTAGAGTGGTAAATAGCCAAGGAAAAATATCTTTAAAAGGCAGAGACTTAGAGCGACAAAAAAAGAAATTAGAAGCAGAAGGGATTGAAGTCTCGGAAGTTGGCAAAACTTCACTTAAAAAATACAAATGGCAGCCTTAAGCTGCCATTTTTTGTTCTTAGTACGTCGTATTAACGTGTTCCAACTAGACGAATATCTAATTGGTGAGTTTGTGCTTCATCAGTAATAACACCGTTATGTGTGTCGCTGATAAAACGCAGCTTTCCATCTACCTCAATGCGAGCACGAACGCTGTAACGATGGTTTGGTTTGATTTCATTGCTGTCGTAACTCAACTCAAAAGAAAGAGGAACTTGCTTACCTTTCGTTTCAAATGTCTGTTTCGCCAACACTTTTGCTGGCGCATCCGCCAAGGACACATCTTCTAACGCAATAGTAACCACTGCGTTTGGTGGCAAGGCAATCCGCTCGCGATAAGCCACTGTACCTGTAATCGTCTTCATTGACGCCTCTGTAGATTCCATTTCTGTATTTTGAGAAGTTTGGCAACCCACTAACGCAGCCCCAAAGAGTAGAGAAGTAACAAGTAGTAGTGTTTTTTTCATATATTCCTCGAAAAGAGCATTAAACCGAAGCAATTATAGGTGTGGAATATAAAACTGTCTGCTTCCTGTCACTTTATTTGACAATAGTTTGACTGAGTTAGAATTTATCAAACAATTGATTTTGTTTCATAATTGGAACAATACTATTTCTAAGTTACTCAATAGTTCTTAACTATGCCACTTCACAAGAGTGAGGCTGTTGAGGTAACTTGGAATGAAAGACAACGGTGAGGAGACACAATGAGTAAACCACTACGAGAATTGCTCAGCCTACTACAACTCGAAAAATTAGAAGAAGGCTTGTTTCGTGGCCAAAGTGAAAACCTAGGTTTGCCTCAAGTTTATGGCGGTCAAGTAATTGGGCAAGCACTTTCTGCTGCGCGCTACACCGTTGAAGAAACACGCACGGTACACTCCTTCCATAGCTATTTTTTGTACCCTGGCGATCCAGAAAAACCTATTATTTATGACGTAGAAAATCTGAGAGATGGCCGTAGCTTTAGCACTAGACGCGTAAAGGCAATTCAAAATGGACGCCCTATTTTTTACCTAACCGCATCCTACCATGGCGATCAACCTGGGTTTGATCATCAAAAAGAAATGCCAGATATCCCTGGTCCAGAAAACTTTGCCTCAGAGAGTGAGCTCGCAAGCCATATTGCAGAATTTCTACCCAAACGCTTACGCAAAACATTTTGCGGGGAAAAGCCAATCGAAACTCGCCCCGTTACGGTTATCAACCCTTTGAAGCCCAAAAAAGCAGAACCCAAACAGTACCTTTGGATTCGTGCTAATGGTGAAATGCCAGAGAATCAGCTAATTCACCAGTACCTTCTGGCCTACGCATCCGATTGGGGATTCCTTGTGACAGCAATGCATCCACATGAAGTCTCATTAATGACGCCTAACTTTCAAGTGGCCACCATTGACCACTCTATCTGGTTCCATCGTCCGTTTAAGATGGATGAATGGCTTCTATATGCGATAGAGAGCCCAACGGCGAGCAATACTCGTGGGTTGGTCCGTGGCGAAATATACAACCAGCAAGGTCACTTAGTGGCGACCGCCGTGCAAGAAGGGGTGATGCGCTACACGAAATAGCTCGTGTTCGCCAGACGAAAAAAGGAGTGCTGTTCCGCACTCCTTTTTTAAGGGGTATCAAACGATGATTAATTTGGTTGATACTTCATGTTAATAACCGACCATTCGTAAAGTGATTTCGGGTAACCATATTCGCTTTTCCCGTAAATGACATTTGGGTCGGCATAGAATCCACCTTTATTCGTTGCTAAAAATTCACGAACCCCACGACGGTAAGTAATCACAGGTGCTACTAACTCATACTCTACCTTTTCCATCTTCGAGTCATCAATTATTAAGAACCGAGTCATACGAATCGTGCTGCCGTTGGTGCAGTACCCTGGGTCATCATAGTCAATTGCTTCAAAAGGCTTGAGATCATCTTCGAACAGCTCTGATGTACATCCATCAAATCGAGCTAAGTGTACCCACGCTCCTTTTATTAGAGTTTGGTCATCGTTACCCACCGGCTTGAATGCAAGTAGTGCAATCTTACCTTTGCCGTATAATTTCAATTCTTCGTCCGTTGGCTCACGCACTGAACGAACGTTCATCAAACCAAACTCACTTTCTTCTAAGTTAGAAAACTCACGTGCATTTAGCGTGCTAAACAATACTGTTTGTTCAGTTTCAAGCAATGTATATTGATCCGCAACACCTTCATCTGCAAAGCTTAGATACAGCTGGACTTTCTTACTTTCCAGCGCTTTGTAATCTCGAGATTCTCCTTCCGAAACGTCGAGAGAAATCCAACGTCTTTTTACTGGTGGGAGGTCAAGTAACGTCAGCTCTTCCTTATCAACATCTAATGAAGCGACTCCTTTAATTGTTGAGCTGGATATTTGATAGCTGCGGTTTCCTATTGGTGTACCAAAGTCTAGCTTAACCTTTTTAAATGGTTCAAATTCCACCTTCATTGTAGAAGCACTTAAACCAGGGTGATTCGCTTTGTTAATAGTGCCATTTACGACGATTGTTTTAGCTTTGTAGTTGCGTCCAGTAAGAGTAACCTCTACTTGGTACTCGCCTGCGTGCAAAATCTTCAAACGCCCCGTATCAGGGGAAACTAGCTCGACCACAGGATCTTTTTGGTTAATAAGACGGTAACTTGCCTTCGCAGTCCCACCACTCATCACTGGTGAGATAACACTACCAGCGGAGAATTCTACCGTTGGGTAAGTAACCGATACAGGGTTTGTGCCTTGTTTAATAGTGACCGAGAAACTACTTTCACCCGGATCCACTTTGTCGTCCCCCGCATCCGAAACAATAATTTTTGTGCTACCCGCGTTAAGAATTTGCATGGCACCCGTTTGGCTGTTTAAGGAAGCTACATCTGTTGCTGCGTTGTCTGCAAATCGGTACGTAACTTCCCCAACCGTACCAGAGATTTTCGGCGCAACAAATGTTTGGCCAACCTTCCAAATCTCTTCCACATCGGATTGAACTTCAATTCGGCTCGGCGCACTCAAAATTGTCACGTAGACTTTTTGATCAGGACCAACAGTATAATTCGCGCTCTCTTTTCTGCGCACAGTTAGCGTCGCTTTACCCGCTTTATACACATGGAGACGTCCTTCACTAAAACCACCGACAACATCTGGTGCGGAGTTATCTACAATCTCAATTTGCTCGTCAGCACTCAAACCAAAATCACGGTGAAGATCAAAACTGTATTTGTTGCTGTATACAACGTCATAATCGTGCGTTGCCATGGGTTGGCCTTCAGCCTTTGCAACTTTAATGACGACATTAAATTGAATAGGTTGGTAGAACTCCCCACCATCGTCTTCAAACTTAAGGTCGTACTCACCCGCAGTCACTACCTCCAACTTGCCGTCAGTCATTCGTAAGCCATTAGGTAAGCTGCTAACTAGATTTACGTTACCTTTTTGCCCTTTAAACGCCAGAGGGATTGAAAGATTTGGTTGATAGGTAAGCGGCATTTCAATGTCTTTTATAACGGGATGAGGCGCGCGATTAACTTCAAGATCAAAGCGAGTTTTGCTTGCAGGATAATTACGCATGTCATGCTCGTAAATTTCCACTTCAGCAGCACCAACACCTTTGATCAGTAATGCTTCACCATTTTCAGTTTTAGCGACAACGTCTTCACCACGAATGATTCTCAGCTCATAGTCACCGTAGGCGTTCGTCACCTTAGGGAAAATTCGTCCACCTTCCTCATAAGTTGTGACGATATCCGCTGCCCTGATTTCTTGACGCTTGCCTTGTTTTACATCCACAAAAAATTGCGCTGTTTGCTGTTTATCCAGAAACGCGTCGCTGTAAGTTGCAGTCGCTTCAACCGTTAATCGACCAACATTATGAACAAGAAGTAAACCCGTTTCAGGGTCTAGCAACTCGGCCACCTTGCTGTCTGGTACGCTATTTATAATTTTGTAAGAAATACGTTGCGTTTGAGCTTTATCTAGACGCACTGGTTCTAACGTCAACCCTTCTCGATACTCGTCTTCAAGCAAAGCGAACTGTAATTGCCCCGGAGCTACTGCATGCAGCTTAACCGTAGCGCGAACTTGTTTCGGCAAGTAAAAGTCGTTACCTGAATCAGTAATCAGCACCGATGCCTGACCAACTGAACCTAATGAATATACCGAACCGTTCTCATCAACACGAATCAAGTTATGACCACTTTCTACCTCATAACTCAGTTCGCCTTTTTGGCCACGGACGATCAACGCTTTTCCTTCTGACTCAATCGCATTGAAATTCAGATCACTCACTGAAAGTTCAGTATTGATGCCTCGCTCTACAGTGACAGAAAATCTTGCTTCAGAAGATTCATAAGCAGAGCTACTATCTGTAGCAAGAATAGTCGCCGTTCCTGGGCGCAGAATTTGTAGTATTCCTGAGTCATTAATTTTCACGACATTTGGCGGATTAGAATCAATGACTTGGTAAGATACCGACCCATGTACATTGCTCAGTTTTGCTTCAGTAACCGTTCCCACTCCTGCAAACTTCAACACCGTGTCTTCCACTTTTAATTGCGGACGGTTCTGCTTTGTTATCGTAGTTGGTGTCTTCGTATTGTTCGGCTTAGAGTCTCCCCCACCGCCACAGCCAGCGAGTAAAGCTGCGAGAAAAAGCAAATAGTAATTTCTGTTCATTTTTAGTAATACTTTGTTACATACAAGATGGGGCGATAATAATACGATGTTTTATTAATCACTATCCCCATTTTTGAGTACTTTATTACTTAAGTAATTGCTACTGTATTAATCCTAAAAACAAATAATCAAAAATAGCGACCAAATTACATGAAAACACAAAAAGCAAACGTTTAAATCAAACTCTTCCATTAATTTAGTAAAAATTAATATTCAATAAAATAAAACATGAAAAAGAAAGAGAAAAAATTGCGTTATTTTTTCTTTCATTATGATGTATAGGATTAATGGACTGTAAAAACAAATAGTTAATGAAAAATAGAAGAGAGAATAAATATCGTTTATATTTGTAAAAATCTGGCAGGAAATAGTTTTAAAAGCATAATCAAACTACCTTTTAACATTTAAAATACTAAAAGGTAGAATTAACATTAGATAGAATTCTTATAGGGCGAGTTATTTTAGGATTGGTAACTCTGTTGTGTATTTAATGGACTCCATAGCAAATGTTGAAGTCACATTAGATAGCCCTTTTACACTATTAACTAACCGCTTATAGAATTCGTCAAAACACTTCATATCTTTGACTAGTACTTTCATCATGTAGTCATACTCGCCAGCCATACGATAAAACTCCATTACCTCAGGAAAGTCACTCACAGTTGTAACAAAATGGTGATACCAACCTTCGGAATGATCAATCGTTTTTAACTGAACAAATGCAATGAAAGATAGCTCGAGCTTTTCTGCACTTAACAACGCCACGCGTTTTTCGATGTAGCCCTCTTCTTCCAACCTTTTCAAGCGCTTCCAGCATGGTGTTGTAGTAAGATTGACTCGCTCAGCCACGTCATTTAATGACAAGGTGCTGTCGGTTTGTAGTAAAGCAAGCAGCTGCTTATCTATTCGATCTAAGCTCATTTCTATAAAACCCATAAAATGTAGAAAATTTTTCTACAGGTATCTTTATTAAGAGTAACAATAGCAAAGTTTTTCTCGGAAATTATAGATAAATTATCCCTATCTAATACTTATCTATCGATTTCCCAAGGAGAGACGCCATGTGTACTGACCACAATTGGATCAACAATGCAGTGCGTAAAATTGAAGCAGACTTCCAACGTTCTGCTGATACTCACTTATTTAAACTCGAACTACCTTCTCTTGATGGTATCGATATCTATCTAAAAGATGAGAGTACGCACCCTACAGGCTCTCTTAAGCATCGATTGGCGCGCTCATTGTTTCTTTATGCTATTTGTAATGGATGGATTGGTCCTGAAACCACTGTAATCGAGGCGTCCTCAGGCAGCACTGCCGTTTCGGAAGCGTATTTTGCGCGTTTACTTGGCTTACCGTTCATTGCTGTTATGCCGAAAACCACTGCACGTAAAAAGATCGAACAAATTGAATTTTACGGTGGTAAAGCGCACCTTGTTGAACGATCAGATCAGATTTATGACGAGTCTCGACGCTTGGCTCAAGAGCTAAATGGTCACTACATGGACCAGTTTACTTATGCTGAACGTGCTACTGACTGGCGCGGTAACAACAACATCGCGAACTCTATCTTTAGCCAAATGGAGTTAGAAGATCACCCGATTCCTAGCTGGGTAGTGATGAGTCCTGGAACAGGCGGCACATCAGCAACCATTGGCCGTTTTATTCGTTACCAAAAATACGACACTAAGCTTTGCGTGGTAGACCCTGAAAACTCAGTGTTTTACGATGCTTTCCAGTCAGGAAATCACTCATTGAAAGGCGATACTGGCAGCAAAATTGAAGGTATCGGGCGACCACGTGTCGAACCAAGTTTTATTGCTGGTGTCATTGATGAAATGCGCAAAATTCCAGACGCAGCCAGTGTGGCAACCGCCCATTGGGTATCTCAGCTGATTGGGCGTAAAGTCGGCGCATCAACAGGCACCAATCTTTACGGTGTGCTGCAATTGGCTTGTGAGATGAAACAACGCGGTGAGAAGGGTTCTATCGTGACGCTTCTATGTGATTCTGGAGAGCGTTACCTAGATACGTATTATGACTTAACATGGGTAAAAGAGAACATCGGCGATATTCAACCTTACTTAGCTCAACTCGAAGTCATTCAAGCAAAAGGTTGCGTTGAGCCAGCTTGTTGCGGCTCAACTAACGCTTAACGTGCAAACTGGACTTTAAAAAACAGCCCAACTTCATGCGGGCTGTTTTTATCGTTGGGTTTTACTTTTTCTGGCGCGCTTCAAACGCAGCCAATTGTTCTGGCGTTGCCGCTGGTTGATGATTTTGTTTCCATTCATCGTAAGTCATGCCGTAAACACGTTCGCGAGCGTCATCAATATCTAAATCCAAACCGAGATTTTCAGCCTCAGATTTATACCATTTGCTAAAGCAGTTGCGACAGAAGCCCGCAAGGATCATCAGGTCGATGTTTTGTACGTCTTTGTTGGCATCTAAATGCGCCAATAAACGGCGAAATGTCGCCGCGTCTAACTTATCTTGTTCTTCTTGAGTCAAGTTTTTGTATTTGAATTCAGCCACTTTCCTTTCCTTCTCTCTTCTTTAGCTAGCTTTCGTCACCATATCTAGTTAGTCGGTAGTCATGAGTAATAAGTATGCTTTAGCGCAACAATTCCCATTCTAAAATCACTACCTTTGATAAAAGCTGATATGATAATTACCATCCATCCTATTGATTAAATTAACATTTAAACAAATCATTACAACGGTCTTTTACCAAGGTTATCGTCTAGTTATGAAAAACGCCATTCTATTATTGTCTGCCTTGACCATTAGCGTGCCAACTTTAGCTGCTCAAGAACAAGCTCATCAATCTTATTTTTATCTGGGTACTGGTAACGTTGGTTTTGATACACCGTATTTCGGCTCGGATAGAGACAATGAGTGGTCAACACCACATATCACAGTTGGCTGGGGTTACCATGTAAACCAATACCTCGCGTTTGAAGGGGTTCTGCGCTATTCACAAAATGAACTTAAGAACGATGCTCTAAAAACTGACTTAGATCTTCACTATTACCAAGCAGGTATGTCTGCTGTTGTAACGAGTGATGACTTAGGCGATACGCCACTATCACTATTCGGTCGCGTAACAGCGCTTGGCACTCAAGCCGAAATGTACGTACCAAACGAACAAAAAGTCACAGATGATTCAGGCGCACTATTCAACATCGGTGCTGGTGTCCATTGGGATATGAGTACAGATATCTGGTTACGCGCAGAGTACATTTATAATGTCGCGGATATGGGTTTTGAAGATTTTTACGACAGCTACGAAGGTGTACAAATCAGCCTAGGGAAACGCTTCTAATCGAACGCTTCCGAGCTAACTTTAAACCGATAAAGAGAAGCCGAGGTTATTACCTCGGCTTTTATGTTTTAACGTTTGATTTAAGGGTGCGCTATACGGCCCTTCGTATCATGGCTAA
The DNA here is from genome assembly GCF_033344395.1 of Vibrio sp. 1874. NCBI lineage: Bacteria > Pseudomonadati > Pseudomonadota > Gammaproteobacteria > Vibrionales > Vibrionaceae > Vibrio > Vibrio sp. 1874. Next base: position 4,529 of record NZ_JAWPOR010000003.1, on the reverse strand, counting down.
TTGCTTTTTTTAACTCTGCTTCTACATGACCTGGTGCTTGTGTTTTCGCCGAAATCAATCGGTACATTGCCGGGATAACAAACAAGGTCACCAATGTCGCAAACCCCATCCCGAAAAAGATTACCGTACCCACGGCAATACGGCTCTCATAACCCGCCCCTGTCGATACTATCAACGGAATTGCGCCAGCAAGTGTGGTAAACGCAGTCATCAAGATTGGACGTAGACGTCGCGCAGCTGCATCAATGATCGCTTTTTCAAACCCAACGCCACGATCACGTAGCTGATTGGCAAATTCTACGATCAAAATACCGTTTTTCGTCACCATACCAATCAACATGATCATGCCGATCTGGCTATAAATATTCATACCTTGGCCCATAATAACCAAACCAAGGAAGCCACCAAATACACCCATCGGCACCGTAAACATGACCACTAACGGGTTTACGAAGCTTTCAAACTGAGCCGCCAACACGAGATACGCCACTAGTAGTGCCAATGCAAACACAACAGCAACACTCGCTTGGTTCTCTTTAAAGTCTTTCGACTCCCCCGAATAACTCACCGAAATGTCACCCGGTAAGTTGTCGATGGCTTCCTGGTCTAGGTAATTCAGCGCATCTCCTAATGTATAACCTTCCGACAGGTTGGCAGTAATAGTGATGGACTTCTGTTTGTTGTAGTGAGAAAGACGAATAGAGGCCGCCACTTCTTCAATTTTTGTGACCGCATCTAACGTCACTAGCTGACCGCTATTCGTGCGCAGATAAATCTGACTTAAATCTGCAGCATTATTAAAGCTATTTTCATCACCGCGAAGATACACATCGTACTCTTCGCCACGTTCAACATAAGTCGTTTCGCTTTTACCACCGAGCATGATTTCTAGGGTGTCAGAAATGTCTTTAACACTGACTCCTAGCTCTGCGGCACGCTGTCGGTCAACTGTAACCAATAACTCAGGCGTTTTTTCCGAGTAATCTATCTCTGCTCCTTCCATCATTGGTGATTCTTCTGCTTTGTTCTTTAGCATTTCAGCCCAAACAACGAGCTCATCGTAATCAGAGCCGCCTAATACGAACTGAACTGGCTCACTCGAACCACCTTGGAAACCTGGCATAAATGGGAACACTCGAACATCTGGGATACCTGCCAATTCTTTCCGTACTTTGTTAAGGGCTTGCTGAGCCGTGATATCACGTTCGTTCCAATCTTCTAGAATCATGATCACAAAGCCTGTCTGGTCTCCTGCCTGGCCACCAAACGCTGGCGTTTGGATGCTGAATGACTTCAGATAACCTTGCCCTAGTAATGGCATCAATCGGTCTTCGACAATATCCATATTGGCTGACATACGATTGTATGACGTAGCGTCTGCACCGCGCACAAACGCGAATATCACACCGCGATCTTCTTGTGGGGTCAGCTGGGCCGGTACCTGATTCATCAAGAAATAGCTACCGCCCAAACAAGCTAGAATCACCAGAGGAGCAGCCCAACGTACTTTCAATGCACCTTTCAATAATGCGCGATAGCCACTCTCAAGCTTGCTAAACAAGCGATCAACCGCTTCATTGAATCGATTTGGTTTTACATTCGCTTTCAAAATCTGACTACCTAATACAGGAGTCAGCGTCAGGGCAATCAAAGAGGAGAATATGACCGACATAGCCAGCAATACAGAAAACTCTGTAAATAGTAGACCTACCATGCCATCCATAAAAGAGATCGGTAAGAACACCATCACCAGCACTAATGTTGTTGCTATAACAGCAAAACCAACCTCTCTTGTGCCTTTATATGCGGCGAGTAATGGCGATTCACCGCGTTCAATATGGTGGAAGATATTCTCTACAACCACAATTGCGTCATCCACCACCAAACCAATCGATAATATCAACGCCATCAAGGTGATCAAGTTGATAGAAAACCCAAAGTAGTACGCGGCAATGAACGAAGAAATCAGAGAAACAGGTACCGTAACCGCAGGAATTAAGGTTGCACGAGCTTGGCCGATAAAAATGTACAATACCAAAATCACCAAGCCGCCCGTGATAAATAGCGTGCTGTACACCTCTTCGATTGAACGCTCGATAAACACTGTCGCGTCGTAATCTATCGCAAGACGTGTACCTTCTGGTAAGAACTTCTGGATGTTATCGACTTCAGACCTAACCAGCTTCGCTACTTCTAACGGGTTTGCGTCTGACTGCGGTACCACACCAAGACTGATGTTTACTACACCATCACTTTTGAAGGTTGAGTTTTCGTTTTCTGCACCAATGAAGACATCTGCTACATCTTTTAAATAGATAGGTGTATTGTCGCTTGCGCGTTTAATGACAAGATATTGAAAATCTTCAGGCGTGTTATAAGTACGAGCCGTACGCACGGACATTACTGTTGAGTCGTTGCGAACTTCACCACCTGGGCTTTCTAGGTTCTCACTTCGTAAAGCTGATGTAATGTCCGAAGCTGTAACTGAACGTCCAGCCATTAGTTCTGGCTTAAGCTTCACGTACATGACCTTGTACAAACCACCGGAGAGATCAATGGAGCTAACCCCAGAGATCAGGCTAAAGCGGTCCATCAATACACGTTCGGCATAATCGGTTAATTGAGTACGGTCCATCTCTGCAGAACTGAGATTGATGTAGAGCGACGCCTCTCCCGAGCCATTGTTCTTATAAACAATAGGGTCATCCGCTTCATCAGGTAGCGAGCGCTGAGCACGAGCTACGGCATCACGCACGTCGCTCACACCTGTGTTGAGATCGTAACCTAACTCAAACGTGATCGTGATACGCGACATGCTGTTACGAGTAGTGGAGCTAATTTCATCAACTCCACTGATCCCAGAAAGCTGGTCTTCCAAAACAGAGGTAATTTGGCTTTCAATAATAGTCGCCGATGCACCCTCATAACGCGTACTGATAGAAACGACTGGGCTTTCTATATCAGGCATTTCACGAACGGCTAATTTGGTGAATGACACAAAGCCAAACACACACAACAGCATGCTCAGAACCAACGCCGCGACAGGGCGTTTAACTGAAACGTCGGACAGTAACATTAGTTTTCTTCCTCATCCGATTCACTGTCATTGCGTGTCACATCCGTGGTGTTCGCTTTTAGTGGCGCGACAATTTCTTTCACTTCGACACCATCACGCATGTTAACAATGCCTTGAACCACAATCTTGTCACCAATCTCAACACCAGATTCGATCACCACCTCGTTACCAACACGAGCACCTAGCGACACTTCTTGACGAGTAGCTTTGTTATTTTCATCAATTACATATACAAAACGTTTAGTTCCGGAGTATTCAAGTGCTTGAACAGGAATGATTGGCGCCTTAATAGCAGGAAATGCTAGTGAAGCGTTCATCAACATGCCCGGCTTCAATTGATTTTCTGGGTTATCAAACTCAATACGCACGCGAAGATTCAGTGTTTCGGCGCTGATCCGCGTATCAATACCTGTGACTTGACCAGTAAAGGTCTGGCTACCCCATGCACTGGTTTTAGCGATGACTTCCATACCAATAGAAAGCATCGATAAATAGCGCTCCGGTACTTGTAAATCCAGTTCCATGACGGAAAGATCATCCAACGTCAAAAGTTCAGTACCCGCACTGACCATTTTGCCGCGGCTAAAATCGATAAAACCAACAGTGCCAGAAAATGGGGCAGTAATATGGAGGTCAGCTAAATTGGCTTGAGCAGCATCAAGCCTCGCTTGTGCTATTTCAACACTGGCTTTTTGTGCATCGATTTCAGTTTGAGTAATCGCATTCCGCTTAACCAAACGTTGGAACTCTTTTAACTTACGCTGTTCATCTTTAAGGTACGCCTTTGCCTCAATCAAAGCGGCTTGAGCCTTATCGTCATCTAACTTAATTAATAGCTGGTCTTGCTGGACATTTTGATTCGCTTTAACAGCGATTTGATTCACTTTGCCGGCGACTTCCGATGCGACAACCACAGACTCCGCTGCCTTTAATTTGCCGATAAGAGTTAAGGATTGATTGATCTCGTGCGTTTCTACTTGTTCAGTCACAACGGTAACCGCTGAGCCTCCTCGCATCGCAGCGCAAACCGATGGAGAACTCAGTAATATAGAAAGCGTTAAAACAGATAACGATAACGTGGCTTTCATGCTCATGATATTGACTTCTAAACGAATAAACTTATGTCATTAAACTGCTTACAGTTTATCAGTAGATACGGTGTTTAACGTCAAGTAGTGTAAATTCAAGTAAAAAGCGCGCTTCTCTTCTGTTCAAAGGACAAACAAAACGCTGACTTTCTACCATCTTTGCCCAAAAAGACAGCATTCAACGTAAAAACGTAAGAAAAACGCTTTACAGCCTGAGCGAGTTTGCTATGATTCGCTCCGCACTTGGGAGATGAGTTGGGAAAACATCTTACTAAGTATAAAAATCCTCTGGAGGGGTTCCCGAGTGGCCAAAGGGAGCAGACTGTAAATCTGCCGGCACTGCCTTCGATGGTTCGAATCCGTCC
>NZ_JAWPOR010000039.1:0-4006 GCF_033344395.1 Vibrio sp. 1874 | reverse complement strand
GGTTGATGAAGTACTGCCTGAACAACCCATGCGTCAGTGGGTGTTGAGCTTCCCGTTTCAGCTGCGTTTCCTGTTTGCCAGCCGGCCCGAGATCATGGGGTGGGTGCTGGGCATCGTTTACCGCGTCATTGCCACGCACCTGGTCAAGAAAGCGGGCCATACCCACCAAGTGGCCAAGACGGGCGCGGTCACCCTGATCCAGCGTTTTGGATCGGCGCTCAATCTGAATGTTCACTTCCACATGCTGTTTCTCGACGGTGTGTATGTCGAGCAATCCCACGGCTCAGCGCGTTTCCGCTGGGTCAAGGCGCCGACCAGCCCAGAGCTCACCCAGCTGACGCACACCATCGCCCACCGGGTGGGTCGCTATCTGGAACGGCAAGGCCTGCTGGAACGGGATGTCGAAAACAGCTATCTGGCCTCGGATGCGGTGGATGACGACCCGATGACACCCCTGCTGGGGCACTCGATCACTTACCGTATCGCTGTCGGTTCACAGGCGGGGCGAAAGGTGTTCACTTTGCAAACTCTGCCGACCAGTGGTGATCCGTTCGGTGACGGGATTGGCAAGGTAGCCGGGTCCAGCCTGCACGCCGGCGTGGCGGCCAGGGCCGATGAACGCAAGAAGCTCGAACGGCTGTGCCGGTACATCAGCCGCCCGGCGGTATCCGAGAAGCGGCTGTCGTTAACACGAGGCGGCAACGTGCGCTACCAGCTCAAGACGCCGTACCGGGACGGCACCACGCACGTCATTTTCGAACCATTGGATTTCATTGCAAGGCTGGCCGCCCTGGTACCGAAGCCCAGAGTCAACCTAACCCGCTTCCACGGGGTGTTCGCACCCAACAGTCGGCACCGGGCGTTGGTCACGCCGGCAAAACGGGGCAGGGGCAACAAGGTCAGGGTGGCTGATGAACCGGCAACACCAGCACAACGGCGAGCGTCGATGACATGGGCGCAACGGCTCAAGCGTGTTTTCAATATCGACATCGAGACCTGCAGCGGCTGCGGCGGCGCCATGAAAGTCATCGCCTGCATTGAAGACCCTATAGTGATCAAGCAGATCCTTGATCACCTGAAGCACAAAGCCGAAACCAGCGGGACCAGGGCGTTACCCGAAAGCCGGGCGCCACCGGCTGAGCTGCTCCTGGGTCTGTTTGACTGACGAGCCTGAAGGCCAACGATACCAATCAAAATGCTGCGTTCACAGCGCCGCGGCAGGGATCCGCCGTGCTGGTTGTCGGAAAAGGAGCCGCTAGTGGGAAAGAGGAGGGTAAATTTTCAGCGTTGCTGGCTCCCCGTCAGCCGGATTGGGTTGCATCGCAGGGGTGTCGAAAGAGTCAACTGCGGTCCAAAGCTGTTGGACTTGGGTGAAAAGGGCGTTTATTCTTCCTATACGTGCCGCGTTCCAGGCGGCGACTATGAGGGCTATGTCGATGCCCATGTGCGCCGGCTGGAGGCGCTACGCCGGGCCGGTATCGTCGAGCGGATCGACGCCGACCAATGGCGCATCCCCGATGATCTGGTCAGCCGTGCCGCCGCCCATGACGCCGGCCGAGACAGTCAGGCCAGCGTTCGCGTCCTTTCCCCGGTCGATCTGAACAAACAGATCGGATCGGACGGCGCGACCTGGCTGGACCGGCGGCTGATCCACGGCGAGACGGCCGACCTTGCGCCAACCGGCTTCGGGCAACAAGTCCGCGAAGCCATGGACCAGCGCCGCGAGCACCATATCGAACAGGGCGACGCCACCCGCAGCCGGGACAGCCGCGTCTTCTACCGGCGCAACCTTCTCGCCATCCTGCGGGAGCGCGAGGTAGCCGGCGTCGGATCGGATATGGCTTTGAGTAAGGGCCTGCCGTTCCGCGCCGCCACGGACGGCGAGAGCGTCAGCGGCAAGTTTACCGGAACCGTGCATCTATCGAGCGGCAAGTTCGCCGTGGTCGAGAAATCCCATGAGTTCACCCTTGTCCCGTGGCGGCCGATCATCGACCGCCAACTCGGCCGCGAGGTTATGGGCATCGTGCAGGGCGGGTCGGTGTCGTGGCAGTTAGGGCGGCAGAGGGGGCTTGAACTCTGATGGTTGCTATTGCGCATTGCGAAGCAAAAGATAATCGGATAAAATGTAGCAATTCATATTCGTAAGCGTGGAGTAATCAGATGGGAAATTCCAAGTCAGCAGACAAGTAAGCCGCAACAACCAGTATTGTTGTTGCGGCGCTCTGTAAGGCTAGTCTCATCTGATTGCTGACGAGCAGACGCCGCCCGGTATTTTTCTATTCGAGAGGTTGATTCGTCATGACCAACACACGCCCCGCGTGGGCCTACACCCTGCCGGCAGCTTTGCTGCTTATGGCACCCTTCGACATCCTCGCTTCGCTGGCGATGGATATTTATCTTCCAGTCGTTCCAGCGATGCCGGGCATCCTGAATACGACTCCATCCATAATCCAACTCACGCTGAGCCTCTACATGGTGATGCTCGGTGTGGGCCAGGTGATTTTTGGTCCGCTCTCAGACAGAATCGGGCGACGGCCAATTCTACTTGCGGGCGCAACGGCTTTCGTCATTGCGTCTCTGGGAGCAGCTTGGTCTTCAACTGCACCGGCCTTTGTCGCTTTCCGTCTACTTCAAGCAGTGGGCGCGTCGGCCATGCTGGTGGCGACGTTCGCGACGGTTCGCGACGTTTATGCCAACCGTCCTGAGGGTGTCGTCATCTACGGCCTTTTCAGTTCGATGCTGGCGTTCGTGCCTGCGCTCGGCCCTATCGCCGGAGCATTGATCGGCGAGTTCTTGGGATGGCAGGCGATATTCATTACTTTGGCTATACTGACGATGCTCGCACTCCTAAATGCGGGTTTCAGGTGGCACGAAACCCGCCCTCTGGATCAAGTCAAGACGCGCCGATCTGTCTTGCCGATCTTCGCGAGTCCGGCTTTTTGGGTTTACACTGTCGGCTTTAGCGCCGGTATGGGCACCTACTTCGTCTTCTTCTCGACGGCTCCCCGTGTGCTCATAGGCCAAGCGGAATATTCCGAGATCGGATTCAGCTTTGCCTTCGCCACTGTCGCGCTTGTAATGATCGTGACAACCCGTTTCGCGAAGTCCTTTGTCGCCAGATGGGGCATCGCAGGATGCGTGGCGCGTGGGATGGCGTTGCTTGTTTGCGGAGCGGTCCTGTTGGGGATCGGCGAACTTTACGGCTCGCCGTCATTCCTCACCTTCATCCTACCGATGTGGGTTGTCGCGGTCGGTATTGTCTTCACGGTGTCCGTTACCGCGAACGGCGCTTTGGCAGAGTTCGACGACATCGCGGGATCAGCGGTCGCGTTCTACTTCTGCGTTCAAAGCCTGATAGTCAGCATTGTCGGGACATTGGCGGTGGCACTTTTAAACGCTGACACAGCGTGGCCCGTGATCTGTTACGCCACGGCGATGGCGGTACTGGTTTCGTTGGGGCTGGTGCTCCTTCGGCTCCGTGGGGCTGCCACCGAGAAGTCGCCAGTCGTCTAACCGACGACTGGTAGCAGGCCCGCTCCGATGCGGCGCACTAACCATCGAAACCTCGTGAATGTCGGTATCCTGTCTGGCAGGATACCGCTCATTTCCCTTGTTCAGTTCATCGCCGTCGCCGAGCATCTGAATTTTCGGCATGCGGCCAAGGCACTTGGTATCAGCCAGTCGAGCGTCAGCGCGCGTGTGAAAGCGCTGGAGGATAACCTTGGTGTCCTGCTATTTGAGCGCCATGCGCGGGGCGTTCGGCTAACAGACGCAGGCAGGCACTTCATGGAGCGTGTCACGGCGGGTGTCGATCAACTCGATCACGCAGTGAAGACCGCGGAGTGACGGGCACTGGCTGGCAATGTCTAGCAACGGCAGGCATTTCGGCTGAGGGTAAAAGAACTTTCCGCTAAGCGATAGACTGTATGTAAACACAGTATTGCAAGGACGCGGAACATGCCTCATGTGGCGGCCAGGACGGCCAGCCGGGATCGGGATACTGGTC
>NZ_JAWPOR010000038.1:0-4438 GCF_033344395.1 Vibrio sp. 1874 | reverse complement strand
AGCTTCATTCTGGCAAGCGACTTCAACCTTACTACCACTTTGCAGACAATCCTCGTATCGATGCGTGGCGCACCATTCAGAATCTTGAACTAGGGCTTCATGACCCAGATGACCCTGCTAATCAGCAAGGCTTGGTGAGTGCTAAAGACACTCCATCCGATGCAAAAGAGATTCAGCAACTTCTTACCGATGGTCTACTTAATCTTGCTCAATCAGGCGCGATCCGTAGTCGAAAAGGGGTAATTGGTGCGCTTGAAAGCAAAGGATTTGAGATTGCCAGAGTGACAGCTAAAAGCATCAGCATTAAGAATCCCGAAAGTGGGAAACGAAACATAAGATTAAAAGGTTTGTTGTATGAGCAAGATTTTGAATATGGCGAGGGACTTCAATTCGCAATCGAAGAAGCAAGCCAACGCTATCGAGCAAACGCTAAAGAAAGACTTCGAGAGGCACGAACAACGTATTCAAGATGCGTTGAAATCAAGCGAGCAGAAAATCATAAACGACATCCAAGAGCAGCAATCACGTTTGAATCTCTTGGTGATGAAAACATGGATTTGGTTGCCAGTGACCCTGTTATTTTTGGTGATCGTCAGTTACGGGATCGCTTGGTATCAAGGGCAGACGATATTAGACAATCAGAAAAAGATAGCCCGCCAAAAAGCGATCCTAGAGCAGTTCCAGAACAAGACTTGGGGGCTTTCTCTGTACGAGAGCCAGAAAGGGGAACGTTTTATTGTGATACCAGAGGGTTACTCGATTCTGGAGGGGTGGACAATGAACGATGGCAAGAACGAGCTGATCAAGTTGGAGAGGAAATAAATGACCGAGCTAGAGAAACAACTTTTGCACGCCTTCGAGGTTTTAGAGAGGCAGCACAAGGAGCAGCACAGCGAGTTCGTGAAGCTCTACAAGGATTTAGAGAAAAGATTCGAGCAGAGCAGCGAGGAGAACCAACGCTTACAGAGCAGTGTGAGCAGCTTGACCATGCAAGTAAACAACTTGACGCAGCAGCTCCAGTCGTTGGAAAAGCAATACAGCAAGAGCAGTCGTTAGCACGACAAAATCGCAGAGGTCGAGGTTTCGGATTTAATCGTTAATACATTTGAAAACACGCTTGCCAGGAGTACAATGTACTCCTATTCTTTTGGGAGAGGATCGGGTTATTAGCTACGCATTAGAGTTTATTGAAACGCCATTGTTTGAATCTCAGCGAAAAGAGATGCTCACGGATGAAGAGTTTCGAGCGTTGCAGTCAGACATCATCAAAAACCCAGAAATGGGATCGTTGATTGTCGGAACGGGAGGGCTAAGAAAAGTTCGCCTTGCTGGAGAATCGACAGGTAAGAGTGGTGGTTATCGAACGATTTACTTACTGATCCAACCTGATGTTGTCTATTTGGTGTTGCTGTACAAGAAAGGGAGAAAGGACTCTTTAACTCAGAAAGAGAAGAATCTCCTTAAAGAAGTGTCGAGGTCGATTAAGAGAGAGTATGACAATGAGCAATAGTATTTTTGATGAACTTTATACATCGATGAAGCAAGCCGAAGCGATTGCAAAAGGAGAGCAGACTCCTGCGAATGTCACTCGTTATGAGATTGCCGATGTTAAAGCGATCCGAGCACAACTGGATGTCAGCCAAAAAGAGTTGGCACAAGCGATGGATGTGAGTATTGATACCGTGAAAAGTTGGGAGCAAGGACGGAGAAATCCGACAGGTTTAGCAAGCAAAGTCCTGACTCTACTCTCTAAAGAGCCAGAGCTTTATGCGAAGTTTTCAGTTTAAAGATTAAGAGGTGTCTATGAGTGCAGCTGTTACTTTTGAGCAATTCTGTCAGCATTACGAGTACGATCCGAGAAGTTCGTTATCTCGCTTTGAATATGAGAAGTACAAAGAGAAGAAGTACAAAGAGAACTTGGAGATAGCTAACGAGCTGATCACCAAAGATGCCATCGATAAGATGAAAACATAGAAAAAACGCCCTTAGAGGGCGTTTTTTGTTTCAATCGAACAGCGAACTTTTTGCCCTGTAAATCGCTCTGAAAGCGTCACAAACTTACAGCCCGATTTCTGGCTAAGTAGGTAAGGATAAGTGCTTAAAAACGCTCCTGGAGCGTTTTGAGAGCGTCAGATTGGCGTTTTGAGATGCTAAGTCGGCTATTTAACGTAATAGGAATAATAATCACCACCACAACGTTATGTTGCTTTAAATTATGAGCTTCTTTGCTTCGATTTGAAGCCATTCAAATGTGTTTTTGGGCTCTCCATGCATTTCCATTTGATGCCAAAGTTTTTCAAATGACAAAATAGTGACTTGTAGAGCAACTTCTTCATTTCCAATTTCCATTGTTAAATTTTCGAGAAGTTTAATCGTATGAGCATCTACTAAAGTGTCGTATTTTTTTATTTTACACAAAGCCATAACGCAATACTCACAAAGTGTTGATATGCATGTAACTTTATAATAGTGCTCAATTGCGTATATAGTGGTTTTTTTTGGCCTAAGTCTATTAAGAACGTTCAATTGCTCACACAAACCTAGTCTTAAATATGATGTGTATGAGATAAATGGGATAAAGCGTGAAACTAAAAATTTATTTTAAAACATCGAATAACAAAGGCTTTGAAATCGCATCATATCAAGAACATTACGAGACAATTGTTGCTCAATGGCTTTCGTTAGGTCGTACACTAGAATCGAGTTCTTTTTTCCTTGTGCTGTACGATGATGATGGTAAGTGTGTAGATGCCAAATATCTTTCAAAAAATAATTTTAGTCGATTGCTGATAGAGTGGGACTGCTTTGGTTTAAAAGAAAGTAATGAGTAATTTAACGTAACACTCGTTGTGCGAACTGAACGATAGAACGCAAAAGGTTGCCCAAACCGGCGACCTTTTTTACATCTGGCAGATACGAAAAACGCCTCCCAATGGGAGGCGTTTTTCTTGAGGACGTTCATTACCTTAGAAAAGGATCGTTGAGATCCCAGCTCTTTGGTTGTAATCTCAATCCCCAGATGTGACAAAACCGACCCTGCAAGGTCGGCTTTGATCGGAATACTTACCGGTTTGACGGCCTGTGTAAGTCCTTTCATGATAGCCCATATCGTTTAAGCACTTCAAGTATTCCTGCACTCTGTTTGGACTCAAGATGTTTTGGACAGAGCGATGCGCATCAGCCACCGACCAAGGGAAGTTCCAAAGGTGGCAGGTAAAGGCACTAATCAAAACTTGCGAAAGCACGATAAAACCGCTCTCTTGTAGCTGCTAGAGGGAGAACTGCGGAAAAGGAATAATTGATTAGTGTTGTGAGACTGGAATGGGGGCGTAAAGCCTTACTCACAGCGCAGGGCAGCCCGAAAGGGAAGAGACTTACCCAATCTGAAAGCGACCAAAAAGATACCCAAATCACTCATAAATTTGAGTTGAAATGGGTAGGGGTCGGCGCAGCCGAAAGGGTGGTGTGCGCTAGCTTGGCTAGCCTCCTCTTTGCTCTTACTGTCATTGTTTGATACTTCATGATTTCCCTTATTTGCATTTCTTTATCTTACTTTCTATCTTTTGTTAAGCACATAAGCAAGGCTACACAAAGACCCCTCCACTTCGTTACGTTGTCATTGTGCCTTGTAAGGGACGCTACGCTCCCTTAACCCTAGTTAAAAGCACTCAAACTAAAGAATTGCCATGACTGAAAAGAAGAAAGTAATACGAGAAAAGTCCATCAAGATCAGAGTCACTGAGACTGAACTTCAAGCTCTGAAAGATCGGTGTGATGGTGCGGAATTAGCTCCTTGGATGAGAGAGACTTGTCTTGGGGAACGGACTCTTAAAAGAGCCAATGTTCCTAAAGTAGACCCCGCATTATTGCGCCAGTTATCTGGACTTGGAAATAACTTGAATCAGATCACTAGAGTAGTGAATACCCAGAATTATGATGTCGTGAATGTGGTTCAAGTATTGGCTCAACTTTCAGCAATCGAGCGTCAGCTTGGGCAAATAATGGCACAGTATGAGATCTCAGTATGATTGTTCAGTTCGCTCGTAGAGGTAAGGGCGTTGGGAGTGGCCCTGTTGATTATCTCTTAGGGAAAGATAGAAATCGGGAGAGGGCGACACTCAATCAAGGCGATCCTGATTTAGTTCAATCACTCATTGATTCGAGTCCTTACGCCAAAAAGTACACATCGGGCTTTCTCTGTTTTGCTGAAACGGACTTATCACAAGAGATTAAAGATCGCCTCATGGCTGATTTTGAAAAGGCTTTGTTACCAGGCTTAGACAAAGACCAATACTCCATTCTTTGGGTAGAGCATCTTGATAAAGGGCGGTTAGAGCTGAACTTTGTTATTCCAAATATTGAGCTTCATTCTGGCAAGCGACTTCAACCTTACTACCACTTTGCAGACAATCCTCGTATCGATGCGTGGCGCACCATT
>NZ_JAWPOR010000037.1:0-4968 GCF_033344395.1 Vibrio sp. 1874 | reverse complement strand
TTCCTCCTTAGCTCAGTTGGTAGAGCGACGGACTGTTAATCCGCAGGTCGCTGGTTCGAGCCCAGCAGGAGGAGCCATATTAGAAGAAGCCGCATCACTTGATGCGGCTTTTTTGTATCTGCTTTATACGTCATTTCTCACTTTCCCATTTATCTGCACTTCATTTCTAAACATCAGCGAACATTAAATCCTTTCTTCAAAAACACTTATTTCACGCTAAAAATTTAATCCTCATCGTAATTTCAATACGCATTAGTATCCGAGCATATTTATCTTCACTAAGATGCCCGAGTTATTACATTTCTTCTTTTAGCTATGCCTTGCATAGTGATAACACTTTATTTGTGAGCTAAATATGAAACTAAAAACTCAAGCCTATTTATTATCTGCGATCATATTGCTAGCTCTCCTAGTTCTGACCGCAACGGGCTTATGGACACTTCGCGTCGCAAGTAACCTTGATAACAAAGCTCGAGTTACTGAGCTATTTAAAAGTGCGTACAGCATACTTACCGAAGTAGAAAAGATGGCTATCGAAGGCAAAATGCCGGAAGACGAAGCGAAAGCATTAGCCACTCGCCTACTTCGTAACAATATCTACAAAGACAACGAATACGTTTATGTCGCAGATGAAAATATGATGTTCATCGCCGCACCACTAGACCCTCAACTGCACGGAACCAGCTTCCATGACTTTAGAGATGGCAGTGGTAATAGCGTAGGCCAACTCATTCTAGATGTATTGGGGCACAAAACAGGTCAGATCATTGAATATACCTGGAGCCAAAAACAAGCTGATGGCAGCATTGAAGAAAAACACTCGATAGCAGAAAAAACACCACACTGGGGCTGGGTTGTCGGTACAGGTATTGGCTTTAATGAAGTTAACGCACGTTTTTGGTCGACAGCACAATGGCAGCTTGTGCTGTGTCTGATTATCGCGGGAAGTATTCTAAGTGGCCTGATCATTTCGATTCGCAAAATGCTTCATCTACTTGGTGGAGAGCCTAACGACGTGCGTAAAGCAGTTCAAGCTGTCGCTCAAGGAGACATTCAGACCAGTTTTGATACTGTGGCACCGAGAGGAAGTATCTATCGTGCCGTGCAAGATATGAGTCAATCACTAGCTACCATGGTGACAAACCTAGAGAAGTCTATGCATGCACTGCGCGCAGAGTTGTCTGCCGTAGAAGCTCGATCAAATACGATTGCCGATCTTACCGTATCTCAGCAGCAATCAACGGCGATGATTGCCACTGCGATGACTGAAATGGCATCTTCAGCCAACCATGTTGCCAATTCAGCAAGCGACACCGCAAACAATACGGACGAGGCTGACAAACAAAGCCAACATACTCAGAAACTCATTCATAACACGGTTGAAAACATTCAAGGTTTAGCTTCTCAATTAAATACTGCGAGTAAAGCGGTCGCCGATCTAGATCAGGATGTAAATAATATTGTAAAAGTGCTCGATGTGATTGGTGATATTGCAGAGCAAACAAACCTATTGGCACTCAATGCAGCCATTGAAGCAGCACGTGCTGGAGAACAAGGCCGAGGCTTCGCAGTCGTTGCTGATGAGGTACGCAACCTAGCAGGACGCACACAAGACAGCACAAAAGAGATTCAGTATATGATCTCCAATCTGCAAGAAGGCTCTCGCAATGCCATTCACAGAATGGAAATATGTGCAGAAACCAGTGAAAGCACTGTTACAGAGTCTAAGAATGCCTCTGAAGCTCTACAGCAAATTGTAACGGCGTTAGAATCTATCACCACAATGAGCCAGCAGATCGCTACTGCTGCCGCTGAGCAGATGCAGGTTAGCGATGATATTGCGCTACGCATAAACCTTATCGAGGAAAGCGGAGGCCAACTCAACTCTGTCGTAACCGAGAGCCAATCAAGTACTCAAAGTTTAGCTTCACTAGCGAATGAGCTAGAAGGTTGGGTAAACAAGTTCTCAGTAAAGCACTAGTTTAAAGTCAATTGTTCAATAAAAAGCACGTTTTCAGACGTGCTTTTTTGTTTTTATCGCCTTTATTTTGCAAGTGAACACACTATCAATGTTAAAACATCGCTTAAAGCATGGCGCATTGCTGCTAAAAACGCATAAAAACAGCCCACTCCGAGCACAAATTCATCAAACGATATTTTATTTTAATTTTATTGTTGACCTGAAAGCCGAAAAGCCTTTTAATACACCTCGTCGCCCGGATAGCTCAGTCGGTAGAGCAGAGGATTGAAAATCCTCGTGTCGGTGGTTCGATTCCGCCTCCGGGCACCACAATTTATTAATTGTTGGTGCTTAGCACGAACAATGTTAAAGAATAAAATGTGCCGACTTAGCTCAGTAGGTAGAGCAACTGACTTGTAATCAGTAGGTCACCAGTTCGATTCCGGTAGTCGGCACCATTTATTCTCTTAAAAAGACAATTCCTCCTTAGCTCAGTTGGTAGAGCGACGGACTGTTAATCCGCAGGTCGCTGGTTCGAGCCCAGCAGGAGGAGCCAATTTTCATTATTAAGTTAATAACTTATTAATGACATTGTGCCGACTTAGCTCAGTAGGTAGAGCAACTGACTTGTAATCAGTAGGTCACCAGTTCGATTCCGGTAGTCGGCACCACTTATTAAAATTTGTTCCTCCTTAGCTCAGTTGGTAGAGCGACGGACTGTTAATCCGCAGGTCGCTGGTTCGAGCCCAGCAGGAGGAGCCATATTAGAAGAAGCCGCATCACTTGATGCGGCTTTTTTGTATTAGTTTAAAGCTAAGCTCTCTCCTACCCCATAACGAAATAACATAAGCGCTTTGATTATTAAAAACCGCTTACCGCAAGCTAACTATC
This sequence comes from Vibrio sp. 1874, assembly GCF_033344395.1. Classification (NCBI taxonomy): domain Bacteria; kingdom Pseudomonadati; phylum Pseudomonadota; class Gammaproteobacteria; order Vibrionales; family Vibrionaceae; genus Vibrio; species Vibrio sp. 1874. The sequence continues at coordinate 2,117 of NZ_JAWPOR010000037.1, read as the reverse complement.
GACTCACTAAGTAACCAGAAAATATTAACCACAAACGCGCGTGGCAAATGGTATGCCTTTCAACTAAAAAAAAGCTAGGTAAAAACCTAGCTTTTTAATTCAATCGGCCATCTCTGAAATCAGCTTAAACCACCAAGACAAATATACTTTGTCTCCAGATATTCATCGAGTCCTTGCTTAGCACCTTCCCGTCCAACACCCGACTCTTTAACTCCACCAAATGGAGCCACTTCAGTAGAGATGATCCCTTCATTCACTCCAACCATACCGTACTCTAAACCTTCACTAAAAGTCACAATACGCTTCAAGCTATTCGTATAGAAATAGCAAGCCAAACCATATTCTGTATCGTTAGCCATTTCGAGAACTTGAACATCATTTTCAAAGGTAACAATAGGCAACACAGGCCCGAATAGCTCTTGCTGAACAATCGACATATTCTGCGTCACACTATCCAAAAGAACGGGCTCCATAAAGCGACCTGGCCGTCTCTGTGGAGAGTTAGCAATAGAGGCTCCTTCTTGTACAGCTTGATCGATCACCGCCTCTAGTCGATGCTTAGAGGCCATCGTAATAACAGGACCTAATGTGACACCTTTCTCTAAACCATTGCCAAGCTTTAATTTGCTTAACTTCGACAATACTTTATCAATAAAAGCTTGTTTTACATTTTTATGAACATATAACCGATTGGTACAAACACATGTTTGCCCTGCATTACGGAACTTCGACGCGACAAGCCCTTCCGCAGCCGCATCTACGTCTGCATCTTCAAACACGATGAAAGGCGCATTACCACCCAACTCCATCGACACCGCCTTGACTGAATCACTGGCTTGCTTCATCAAAATTTTCCCGACTCGCGTAGACCCCGTAAAAGAGATCTTCTGAATCCTAGGATCAGTACTTAGTACTTGACCAAACTCAGCAGCCTGCTCCGACACCATGACAGAAAGCAGTTCTTTAGGGATACCAGCCTGATAAGCTAACTCAACAACAGCAATTGCAGTGAGAGGGGTAAGCTCTGATGGCTTGATCAACATGCCACAACCTGCCGCTAGGGCTGGTGCTGCTTTTCTTGTAATCATCGCAATAGGGAAGTTCCAAGGTGTAATTGCAGCGCATACTCCCACAGGCTGGCGAATTGCAGATAGACGTCTATCTGTCGTGGGGGCAGGAATAACTTCGCCATAAGCACGTTTTGCTTCTTCTGAGAACCACTCGACAAAAGAGGCACCATACATCACTTCCCCTTTGCTCTCAGCTAAAGGTTTACCCTGCTCTAAGGTAATAATCGTGGCTATGTCTTCTGCATTATCAAGAAGTAGTTGATACCACCCCCTCAAACGACGAGAGCGCTCTTTGGCACTTAATTTAGCCCAACGGACTTGCTCCGTTTTGCACTGACCAATGAGATCATCTAACTCATCAAGAGTACTAGGCTTTAACCGAATTAACTCTTGCTCAGTTGCAGGGTTGATGACCACAATTCCCTCTTCGGAAGACCATTGCTTAAATACAGATTTCAGCGTTTCATTTTTTATTTGTTGCATCATCAAACATACTCCTCAAGAACTCCTCTTAGGTTAATCGCTACTAGCAAGTTCAGCAAAGAAAACAAAGTTTTCTAAAAGGCATTAATTTTCGGAAGACTTAGATCTCTTCCTCACTATATTTCGGGAAATTGCGTAATCCACGCAACGACGGTCCCGCTCTAAACATGGAAGCAATGAATGTTTGAGAAATAAGATGTAGAAAATTATTGTTTAAGAGAGACGCTAACAAAACACGCAGTACGGAAGACTATTCATTCTATTACGGTTGAGGGCTAGTGTTATAAAGACTCATTGTTCAAATGGCCAATCTTTCAACGAGGACAGGATACAAACTCGGAGTAATTGGAAGTGCAGGCAGCAGGCTCATCTTCCTGAGAAACTCATGTGCCAAAAGGGTAAAGAAAGTCGTATTGTCTCGCCTTCAATGTGTAAATGCATTTCTCGGGGACACGACCAAACGAAAAAGCCCCAGTCTTTCGACTAGGGCTTAATATAAGTGGCGGAGTGGACGGGACTCGAACCCGCGACCCCCGGCGTGACAGGCCGGTATTCTAACCAACT
>NZ_JAWPOR010000036.1:0-5084 GCF_033344395.1 Vibrio sp. 1874 | reverse complement strand
TGTGCGTCTGCATACAGTTCCGAAGGCGGCACATCAGGAACGATTTCTTCTTTGCTTGCACATCCAAACAGAAGGGATACCGCTAAAAGGCCTGTTAAAGTCTGACGTTTCATATCAGGAGTCTGTTCCTTGAATCTAAATATTTCTTAAGCTGCCGTTACTTTCTTTCCAGTAACAGATACAATGACGTAATAGTCTATTTTTTCACAGTCGTGAGCATTAGTCTCACAGTTTTTAAAAAAGTTCGATATGGCTCAGCAGATTGTATTAACAAATACCGTAAAAGATAGCCAGTTAGGTCAACGTTTAGACCAAGCTATCGCCGAATTATTCGCGGACTTCTCTCGCTCGCGCCTAAAAGAGTGGCTGCTTGATGGGAAAGTTCAAGTTGATGGTGAAGTTGTCACTAAACCTCGTACCAAAGTAATGGGTGGCGAGGAAATTACATTGCAAGCCGAGTTAGAAGATGAAGAACGCTGGGAAGCGCAAGATATCCCGCTAGATATCGTCTATGAAGATGAAGATATTATCGTTATCAACAAACCTCGTGACTTTGTGGTTCATCCGGGCGCTGGTACGCCTGATGGCACTGTACTTAATGCGTTGTTGCATCATTACCCTGATATTGCAGAAGTACCTCGTGCAGGTATCGTGCACCGTTTGGATAAAGACACCACGGGTTTGATGGTGGTGGCGAAAACCGTTCCTGCACAAACTCGTCTGGTTCGCGCACTGCAAAAACGTAATATTACTCGTGAGTACGAAGCGATCGCTATTGGTCGTATGACTGCGGGCGGTAAAGTGGATCAACCGATTGGTCGTCACTCTACTAAGCGCACGCTTATGGCGGTAGCACCAATGGGCAAACCAGCAGTAACGCACTACCGTGTTGCTGAACGCTTCCGCGAACACACGCGTATTCGCTTGCGTCTAGAAACGGGTCGTACGCACCAGATTCGTGTGCACATGTCTTACCTTCAGCATCCGTTGCTCGGTGATATTGCATATGGTGGACGTGCTCGCATCCCGACAGGTGCGTCTGAAGAGCTAACGGCAATGATCCGGGGCTTCGATCGCCAAGCATTGCACGCAGTAATGCTGCGCTTTGAGCACCCAATTACGGGCGAAGTTCTTGAGTTTCATGCTCCAGTGCCTGATGACATGGTTGTGATGACTGAAGCGCTTCGTCAAGATACAGAAGAGCACGGCTTACCGGAAGAATTCTAATATGAAGACGATCATTCCGAATTGGCCAGCGCCTAAAAATGTCAAAGCTTTCGCCTCAACACGCATAGGCGGATTTTCGACAGGCCCTTACCAAGGGCTAAATTTAGGTACTCACGTTGGGGATGATTTGTCTTTAGTAGAGAAGAACCGAGCTTGGTTGGCGCAACAGGCAAGCATGCCAAATGCGCCAATCTGGTTAAACCAAACGCATTCAACCGTTGTGGCTCAAGCAAATGAACCAACAACACAGGTGCTTGATGCGGATGGTGTATTTACTTCTTCAAGCCATGTTGTATGTTCAGCGATGACCGCCGACTGTTTACCTGTATTATTGACTAATACACAAGGTACGCAAGTAGCCGCTGTTCACGCAGGTTGGCGCGGCTTAGCAAATGGCATTGTCGAAAATGCGTTAGCGTTGTTTTCTGGTGAAGTGATAGCGTGGCTTGGCCCCGCCATTGGCCCTCATGCCTTCGAAGTGGGTGAAGATGTTCTGCAAGCTTTTGTTGATTTTGATTCACAGGCGAATCAAGCATTTGCTCCACGCGATATCGACGGTAAATGGTTTGCTGACATGTCGGTGCTGGCAACGCAACGTTTAAACCGAGCTGGTGTGACACAAGTGTTTGATTCTGGACTTTGTACTTACCAAGATAAAGCCTCTTTTTACTCGTATCGCCGTGATGGTAAGACAGGTCGACAAGCAACCTTTATTTGGATCGAAGACTAGCTATAAGCACCAAAGTGCTAAGATGCATACTACTATTTTTGCAAAGCTATCTTTATTCATTCACTCCCTTGAAATTCCCCTCGTGAGTATCCATCTTTCTAACTGTCAAAAGAATTTCCTTTAGTTGAGGTTAGGAAGGTAGATATGCGTCTTGATCGATTCACAAGTAAGTTTCAAATCGCTATCTCTGATGCTCAATCACTAGCGTTAGGGCGCGATCATCAATATATCGAGCCAGTTCACCTCATGGTGGCTTTGCTTGATCAAAATGGCAGTCCAATTCGTCCATTGCTTACTATGCTGGATGTGGACGTAACGCATTTACGCTCTAAATTGAGTGAAATGTTAGATCGATTACCAAAAGTCAGTGGCATCGGTGGGGATGTTCAGCTCTCTAGCTCGATGGGCACATTGTTTAACCTGTGTGACAAAGTGGCGCAAAAGCGTCAAGACTCCTATATCTCGTCTGAAGTCTTCCTGCTTGCCGCTTTAGAAGATCGCGGACCGTTGGGGCAATTACTCAAAGAGATCGGTTTAACAGAGCAAAAAGTCAGCCAGGCAATCGAAAAGATCAGAGGTGGTCAAAAGGTCAATGACCCGAATGCGGAAGAGCTTCGCCAAGCATTGGAAAAGTTCACCATAGACCTTACCGAACGTGCAGAGCAAGGTAAATTGGATCCTGTTATCGGCCGTGATGATGAAATCCGTCGTACTATCCAGGTATTGCAGCGTCGTACTAAAAACAACCCTGTGATTATCGGTGAACCAGGCGTAGGTAAGACAGCAATTGTTGAAGGCTTAGCGCAGCGCATAGTTAACAATGAAGTACCTGAAGGTCTGCGTGGTCGCCGTGTGCTATCACTGGATATGGGCGCACTGGTTGCTGGCGCGAAATACCGTGGGGAATTTGAAGAGCGTTTAAAATCAGTATTGAATGAACTTGCTAAAGAAGAAGGCAACGTCATCCTCTTCATTGATGAACTACACACTATGGTCGGTGCTGGTAAAGGTGAAGGCTCAATGGATGCGGGCAACATGCTAAAACCGGCATTAGCTCGTGGTGAGCTGCACTGTGTTGGCGCAACAACATTGGATGAATATCGTCAGTACATCGAAAAAGATGCAGCATTAGAACGTCGTTTCCAAAAAGTGCTGGTGGATGAGCCGACCGTTGAGGATACCGTGGCGATTTTACGTGGCTTGAAGGAGCGTTATGAGCTTCATCATCACGTCGAAATTACCGACCCAGCGATTGTTGCTGCGGCGAGTTTGTCACATCGCTATGTCTCCGACCGTCAGTTGCCGGATAAAGCGATTGACTTGATTGACGAAGCGGCTTCAAGCATTCGTTTACAAATTGACTCTAAGCCAGAGTCCTTGGATAAGCTTGAGCGTAAAATCATCCAACTCAAAATTGAGCAACAAGCACTAAGTAACGAGCACGATGAAGCGAGTGAAAAGCGTTTGAAAGCGCTTAATGAAGAACTCAATGAAAAAGAACGTGAGTACGCTGAACTAGAAGAGGTTTGGAATACAGAAAAAGCAGCTCTTTCTGGCACTCAACATATTAAGTCTGAGCTTGAACAAGCTCGTATGGACATGGAGTTTGCTCGCCGTGCTGGCGATCTAAACCGTATGTCGGAGCTTCAATATGGTCGTATTCCTGAACTTGAGAAGCAGTTAGATCTTGCAACCCAAGCTGAAATGCAGGAAATGACGCTATTGCGTAATAAAGTAACCGACAACGAGATTGCAGAAGTACTTTCTAAGCAAACCGGCATTCCGGTATCCAAGATGCTAGAAGCGGAAAAAGAGAAACTACTTCGTATGGAAGACGTGCTGCATAATCGTGTGGTAGGGCAAAGCGAAGCGGTCTCTGTTGTATCGAATGCCATTCGTCGTAGTCGAGCTGGGCTTTCTGATCCAAACCGACCAATTGGCTCCTTCTTATTCTTAGGTCCAACTGGTGTGGGTAAAACAGAGCTTTGTAAGACACTTGCGAGCTTTATGTTCGACAGTGAAGATGCGATGGTCCGTATCGATATGTCTGAGTTCATGGAGAAACACTCAGTGGCAAGGTTGGTTGGTGCTCCTCCAGGCTATGTCGGATATGAAGAGGGTGGTTACTTAACTGAAGCGGTTCGTCGCAAGCCGTATTCGGTAATTTTGTTAGACGAAGTAGAGAAAGCGCATCCGGATGTATTTAACATTCTGCTGCAAGTTCTCGATGATGGGCGTTTAACGGATGGTCAAGGTCGTACTGTTGACTTCCGTAATACGGTTGTGATCATGACATCTAACTTGGGTTCATCTCGTATCCAAGAGAATTTCGCAACATTAGACTATCAAGGTATCAAGAGTGAAGTGATGGATGTGGTTAGCAAACACTTCCGCCCAGAGTTCTTGAACCGTGTTGACGAAATCGTGGTGTTCCATCCACTTGGTCAAGAGCACATTAAGTCCATTGCTTCTATTCAATTGGAACGTTTGGCGAAACGACTAGAGGAGAAAGGCTATCAACTAGAAGTTTCCGACAAAGCACTCGACTTGATCGCTCAAGTTGGTTTCGATCCTGTGTATGGTGCGCGTCCTTTAAAACGTGCAATTCAGCAGAATGTCGAGAACCCGTTAGCCAAATCAATTCTTTCTGGTGAAATCGTTCCAGACAAGACAGTGCAGCTAATTGTTACTAATGACCAAATTTGTGCTCATCAATAATTGTATGGATACAGTAAAATTGAGATAAAAATCACACTAAAGGGGCCGTTTGGCCCCTTTTCTATAGTTTTTTAGAGTCTTTTGTCTGTTTTCTATACGAATAAACTAAAAAGGTGAGTTTTTTTAAAAAATGCACTTGTGTTCTTTAATGAACTCCCTATAATGCGCCTCCGTTGTCACGGGAAAGCAAGTGAAGCGGAACCTAAACAACTACGGTTAGTGAGTTAAAATTAACTCGCAGATAAATAACTTAAAAAAGTGTTTGACACGATAAGTTATCTAGCTAAAATAGCCGTCCACTTTGAAGAGAACTTCGAAGTGTGCTCTTTAAAAATATAGACCTATCAATCTGTGTGGGCACTCGTTGATGATAATCCAATTCGATACTTCGGTATCAAATTAGGTTTCA
>NZ_JAWPOR010000035.1:0-6368 GCF_033344395.1 Vibrio sp. 1874 | reverse complement strand
TGTTTTACCGTGGTCAACGTGGCCGATAGTACCAACGTTAACGTGCGGTTTCGTACGTTCAAATTTTTCTTTAGACATGAGTGGTCCCTCTAGGTACGGATTTAGGTGGCCCAAATTGACCACGCAACCAAAAAAAGATAATTGGTAAATCTAATATCAAAAGGAAATAAACTTGAGAGCTGGTGCTGATAGGCAGACTCGAACTGCCGACCTCATCCTTACCAAGGATGCGCTCTACCACCTGAGCTATATCAGCACTCAAATTAGAGTGGAGCGGGCAGCGGGAATCGAACCCGCATCATCAGCTTGGAAGGCTGAGGTAATAGCCATTATACGATGCCCGCAACACGTAACTCTGAGAGCTATTTCCTAAAGAATATGGTGGAGGGGGACGGATTCGAACCATCGAAGGCAGTGCCGGCAGATTTACAGTCTGCTCCCTTTGGCCACTCGGGAACCCCTCCAAATTTTCAAGCCATTCAGACTACTAAAGGAAAGAATGGTGCCGACTACCGGAATCGAACTGGTGACCTACTGATTACAAGTCAGTTGCTCTACCTACTGAGCTAAGTCGGCATAAGTGGTGCGCATTCTATTGAATGATTTTCTAGGTTGCAATAGTAATTTGAAAAAAAATCATAAATTTCGATTTTTCAGATTCGTTTGCTGCAAATTCGTACAAACTTAGCTTTTTTAAAGCAAACTTCGACCTTTGTCGTTTGCTTTGAAGTTCGCTTGATGTATGTTCTTGCTTCTATTAAACCAAGGATAAAAGAGACCCATGAGTCCATTTTTGTCATTTGACCGTGCAAATTGGGCCGAGTTAAGAAACTCTGTACCGATGACACTTTCTGAAGACGACTTGACTGCGCTTCAGGGCATTAATGAAAACCTAACCATGGAGGAAGCGGTAGAGATCTACCTTCCTTTGTCTCGTCTTTTGAATCTGTATGTCCAAGCTCGTCAAAGCCGCAATTCCGTATTACAACAATTCTTAAATACAGAGGAACATGCTCCCCCTTTCGTAATTGGTATCGCTGGCAGTGTTGCTGTAGGCAAAAGTACGACTGCTCGTATTCTAACGGCATTGCTTTCTCGTTGGGAGAATCATCCCAAAGTCTCCTTGGTTACAACAGATGGCTTCCTATATCCGAAAAAAGTACTAGAAGAACGCGGTATCATGCATCGTAAAGGCTTCCCTGAATCCTATGATATCAAGCGTTTAGTCGAGTTCATGTCTGACGTAAAGGCAGGAAAGCCCGATCTTGAAGTACCCATCTACTCTCACATCACGTATGACATTACTGATGAACTAAGAAAAGTGGATAGACCGGATGTTCTTATTATTGAAGGTTTAAACGTTCTGCAAAGTGGAATGGACTATCCACATGACCCGCATCGTGTCTTCGTCTCTGACTTTTTAGATTTTTCAATTTATGTCGACGCAGAAACAGAGACCATTGAACATTGGTATGTAGAACGCTTTTTAAAGTTTCGCCAAGGGGCCTTTACGAAACCTGGATCTTATTTTAGCCACTACACACAACTCTCTGTCGATGACGCAAAGAAAAAAGCGAAGCAAATTTGGCATGATATTAATGGGCTCAATTTAGAATTGAATATTCTTCCAACTCGTGAGAGAGCCCACTTGATTCTACACAAAGGCGTTAACCACTTGGTTGATAAAGTCTCGTTGCGAAAGTAATCGAAGATTAGTCACTTTTACGCAACGAGATTTCACCACCAATATAAGTCTCTAGTCCTTGGGAGGTTTCAATTAATATTCCACCTTGATGATCGATGCCTCGAACGACGCCATATACCTCTCTAGGACCAATAAGCAGTTTGACCTGACGATTAAGGAAATTGTCTAACCGATTCCAACGTTCGATAAAGCCAGTAAGTCCTTTCATTTCATATTCGACAAGTGCGGAATTCCAATGCTTGATAAGTGTCATTGCTAGAACATTTCTATCGATCTTGAGACTCTGATTTACTTGGTTCAACGTGGTCCATGGCTGGTCAATCTCAGGCTGGTCGTCAGGCATTCCAATATTCAGGCCCATCCCAATCACTAGATGAGCAGCCCCACCGGCCTGACCCGACATTTCAACCAAGATTCCGGCCAGTTTTTTATCTTGATAATACAAGTCATTCGGCCACTTGAGTTTAACACCTTGCATGCCTACTTCTTCCAGAGCTTCCACTGCGGCAATCCCAATCACCAAGCTCAAGCCCATTGCCGCAGCCATTCCCGCATCCAGTCGCCAATACATAGAGAGATATAAGTTAGAGCCAAACGGTGAGACCCATTGTCTACCGCGGCGACCACGCCCTTGTGCTTGATATTCAGCAATACAAACACGGCCCTTTTCCGAATCCACGACTCTGTCGAGCAAATACTGGTTCGTTGAGTCAATCACAGGGACAAGTTCAACAAGTGACTCCGAGCTAGTGGTCAGGAGTGTCTCGTCTAACAACTGCAATGGTGAAGCTAATTGGTAACCACGCCCTTGCACTCGATAAATATCAATACCCCATTCACTAAGACCTTTAATGTGCTTAGCGATTGCCGCTCTGGAAACATTAAGATCGTCGCCCAACGCTTCTCCTGAATGAAACTCTCCATCACTTAATAACCTTAAAATATGAAGTTTCGTAGAGTGATCTTTTCTCATCTAGATGCCTCGATCTGAGTCAAATTCGTCTCCCCGGTACGATTGAGAAAGCGTACTTCATGCTCAAGTATGATTTGGTATTTATCCCATACCGTCTGCTTCACTAAAGAAGCAAGCGCGACAATGTCATCAGCACTACAATTATCCATGTTGGTCAAAACCAAAGCTTGCATAGGGTTGACCTGCGCACCGTGTACAGACTTCCCTTTTAATCCACACTGATCGATAAGCCAACCAGCAGCAATTTTCATTCCTCCAGAAGCTGGGTAGGCCACTACGTTAGGGTATTTTTTTGTGAGTCGATCATAGTGATCTTGCGTGATCACTGGGTTTTTAAAGAAACTACCTGCGTTACCTATCTTGGTTGGATCTGGCAGTTTTGCCTTTCGCACTTGGCATACTCGTTCGAAGATAGAAGCAGGGCTGAGTTGTTCTTCTGGGATACTTTGTAAAGGACCGTACTGGTTAATCGGCTGCCATTGCTTCGCCAACTTAAGCCCTAATGCGGTGATAAAGCACTTTCCGTGCAACGCATGTTTAAATATGGAATCCCTATAGGCAAACTCACAGTCTTGGGCGTGCATTCTTTTGTTTTCAAACGTAGTTAGATCAAGAACATCTACATAATCACAGATGTCTTTTAGCTCTAGGCCATACGCACCAATGTTCTGAATAGGAGCCGAGCCAGCACAACCTGGAATCAAAGCTAAGTTCTCGATCCCACCGATCCCCTGATTCACACACCAGGAAACCAATTCAGGCCAATCTTCACCACCGGCAATATGTAATAGGTAGTGCTCATCCGTTTCCGTGACTTCTTTACCCATGATTCGATTAACAATCACTAATCCCTCAAAATGTTCTGTAAAAAGAACATTACTTCCTTTACCTAAAAAAAGTTTCGGTAAATGGGTGAATCTTGGGTTTTGAAATAGCTCAATAACATCTTCAAGCGACTCAACGATAGCTAAATAGGAACACGATTGTTCAATTCCAAAAGTATGGTAAGCCTTTAGGCTCGCATTTGTTTTAATTTGCATAGTAGGTTTGCAACACCAGATAAGATTCTCTTAAACTGTCGACATTCTACATTAGTTATCTTTTAACCGCAGTGACAATACCAGACTCATTAATCATAGAAGTGTTAAATCCCATCAAGCTCCCCCTCATTAAGAAACTATACAAAGCGTATTACCCTGCGGGTCGAGCCAAAAAAGATGAATTGATCATTACAGCAAGCCATAAAGGTGAAATCATTGCGTTACTACGTTTAAAAAGTGTAGATAAAGTTCGTCTATTGACAGGAATGTTGGTCATTCCGAAAGTTAGGGGAACAGGGATTGGAAAAGAACTACTAACTCATTGTAAAAACAATGTTTTCACTGATGGCGATTATTGCTTCGCGTTTACACATCTCGAATCCTATTATTCCAAGCATGGATTCACAACAATTGATTGCTCTGAGCTACCACACCCGCTAAAAATGGCATTTCAACGTTATGTAGATAGCGGTAAAGATCTCATTCCAATGCAATTCATCTCTTCAACGACATCAAAACGCGTGCTTTTGTAGCCAGGTAAATCATATCTTTGATAAAATGGCAGGTTCGCAATATTGCACTAAACTAAGGTACTCATACCGATATGATAGTAAGTAGGAATCCATTCGAACAGTTGCCAAGTCTCGCTGTCAATCCGGAAGACTTTGATGTTCTGTATTCAGCAGAATCATTCAGAACCCGTCTTTTAGATGCTATCAGCAAAGCAACGTCGCGAATTTACCTAGTCGCTCTATATCTGGAAGATGATGAAGCTGGACGTGAAATTCTCACTGCGCTTTATGAAGCGAAACAGCGCAATCCTGGGTTGGACATCAATATCTGTGTCGACTGGCATCGAGCGCAGCGTGGCCTGATTGGTGCGGAGACATCTGAGGGTAATTCAGCGCTTTACAAAGCATATGCCAGCAAATACCAACACCCAATCCCTGTCTATGGCATACCAGTGCGTGGCAGAGAAGTTTTTGGGGTACTGCATTTAAAAGGCTTCATTGTCGATGATACTGTTATCTACAGTGGGGCGAGCTTAAATAACGTTTATCTCCATTATCATGAACGTTATCGATTTGATCGTTACCATGTGATTCGACATGAATCTTTAGCGAATTCAATGGTGCAATTCATTCAGGAAGAAATGATTGCTCACCCTGCCGTTAATGATCTTGCAGGAAAAGATAAGCCAGAAACCAAAGAAATTAAGTCGGCGATTCGCCAACTGAGGGCTTCTCTTGCTCAAGCCAATTATAAGTTTGAAGACCAAGCTGCAACAGAAGAAAGCGTAAAAGTCACTCCGTTAGTTGGGCTAGGCAAACGCCGTAATCTACTCAATCAACAGATTGTAAAGTTATTGGCAGCAGCCCAAGACGAAATTTTCATTTGTACGCCTTACTTTAACTTCCCTAAAGCACTTCATCGTGAAGTGAAACGAGCCATGAAGCGTGGTGTGAAAGTAACTATTGTTGTGGGTGATAAAACCGCCAACGACTTTTACATTGCACCTGAGGAAGACTTTAAAACCATTGGCGGACTTCCATATCTTTACGAAGTGAATTTGCGTCGCTTTGCGAAAGCCAATGAAGCGAATATCGCCGCACGTAAATTGTCAATTCACCTATGGAAGCATGACAATAACAGCTTCCACCTTAAGGGTATTTGGGTTGATAAACGCTATATGCTACTTACTGGGAATAACCTAAATCCACGTGCTTGGTCACTCGACCTAGAAAATGGGCTACTCATACAAGACAATTATGCGAAGCTCACTGAGAAGTTTGAAGACGAAGTTTCGCGTATTCTTGAGCATACTCACCTTATCTGTACTTATAAGCAATTAGAGAAAGTAGAAGACTATCCTATAGAGGTACAGCGACTGGTCAGAAAAATTACCCGCCTAAAGGCAGATGGTGTTTTAAAACGTATTCTTTAGACATCATTTCTCGCTCTAAAGTACGTCGAAATTTTTATACTAAGCCAACCGCTTTAGCAGTTGGCTTTTTCATATAATCCATTTGGAATACTTAACTATTTTCTAGTACCGCTAGTGAGCACATAACCACTTAGATCTAGAGCGACTCTCTTAATGGGTTTGAGCTTTGACGTTTGTGAGTATTCCGCATAGCTTACAGCCTCGAGCTAAGCTACCCCTCTCTGTTTTGGCGCTTCTTACCCCTTGGCGATATATTTTTTCTGAGACTCATCAAATGTTCAGCGTCGAAAATCATCACCTCGCTAATGAAGAGCTCCTTCAATCTTTCACCTTCCAATTTTTTTCAAGTCGTTTGATTTTTGAGCCAGGAGAGATTGGGGGTATATATGACGCTTTTCTGGATTATGCGCACAGTTCGTTTTTTCTTTCTCATCAAGATTCAAGCCGTTGAACGCCTTTGAATACCATAGATTACTTAGGTTTGTTTGTAGGTCATATTGTCTTTCCACAGCATCAACGGCCTATATTAATTAAAGCCTAGTGTGTAATCACGCAAAGTTCACTTAGTAGGGATTATGGGGAGTAGTCTAATTAGGTGTAAACACACTTCAGGGAAACGCCGCAGTAGAAACGAAAAAAGCCTCAGTCTTTCGACTGAGGCTTAATATAAGTGGCGGAGTGGACGGGACTCGAACCCGCGACCCC
>NZ_JAWPOR010000034.1:0-6925 GCF_033344395.1 Vibrio sp. 1874 | reverse complement strand
AAAGACGAACGCCAAAATAGATAAACACCAAAACTTATGACCTTTGATGCCAGACCCGTACTAACGCCCTGTTAAGGGGTGAGACAACGCTACCACCAAAGCGGATATGAGCGCCTTAGACACTTAAGTTAATTTGAATTGAAAATGCCACGCGTTGACAAATCCCTCTTAAACACCTTGTTATGTGAAATTTCACAACACGAGTGATAGCTTTACTCTGTGTCTGATTTACTCTGATTGTGAACTGGCATTTTGACTGGAACCTTAAAGCTCAAAGTTGCTGTATGACCCGATGAATTTGAACTATTACCTTTAACTCCACCATTCACCACTGCGGCCACGACGTTTAGCTTGGCCTCACTACCTGCATTTTCAACAACATTGACTGATACTTCAAAATCGATAGCTTGTATGCTAGTTAAGCCAGTTTCAATTACAGAGAGTTTAGTACTAGATTTAGGAACGACTTCTCCATATTCAATTTCCAACTGCGCATCATGAACACCACCCATAATGTCTTTGATTGACTCTTTTATAAACGCTCTAAGTTCCATAAATCCTCTTTTCACATAACGCCGCATTAAGGTGTGAGCAACGCTACCACGAAACCTAATCATACCACCGTAAACACAAAACCCAACGATGGAGTAAAAATGCCACGCGTTGGGAATCACTCTTAAATGCTTTGTTAGCCTTTAGTTTTAATCTTCTACCCAAATATCATTAGGGAGATCTTTTTTATTGGTTTGAGGCAATTTTCTATCAGAATTCTCTGGCCACTCTGGGGATAACGCCATTTTGATATCATCGGCATCTACATAGGCTATAATTTCAACCTGCTGATCTGTCTCCCACACCTCTCCACTCCACAGCATGAAGTCATATCTACCTATAGATTGCCCCAACTTCTGTGCTACAAAGTAAATGCCGGGAGTTGGTGGTGTGCCTTTTTTCCAGTTTAAAGTGGTTTTCATATTTGTTCCTATAAATTTTTATTGCTAAAGCTATCAGCAATATCAGACATTTCCAATAAATATAATAGGTTATTTTTGTAGGCGTGATGAGCATTATCTAGCAAACCAATAAGTAAATAGCAATTGTCATCAAAATAGTTACTAGAATAGATAAGAGCTGTATTGCTAGTTTTATCAAATGCAAACTTCTTCAAGTTCCAACGCTTGGACGTTTTATCTTTTATATGTATATGTCGCAACCCGGATAATCGAAGCTTTTCGGGAAAAATCAAACGTCGTATCTCTCCCAAAATCATGTGGTTGCACACCTTTTTACTTGTACTCACGAAACTTGTTTTTTAAAGCCTCATAAACATCAGGGGAGAGCGAATCTTTAAACGGCTTATAAGCAAATATTCTAACTTTATCACTCATTCACTATTCCTCTTCCACAATGAGTATAGTTTTTGCTATCTCAGCTCGTGACAATATTTTTCTCTTTGAGTTGGCCGCAGCAGAAATAACCCGCACCTTGTCATGCAACGGATCTCCTGAATAAGTTACACATTGAGATTTTGATTTTAATAATACAATAGATCGATTTTTTATTTTCATTTGTTGATCTCCTTTTCTCGAGAGATCGAAGATATTCAGTCCAAACTTATTTACCTATTTGTCAATCGTCGATATGCGACAAAACCAATGACTACTGTGTAACAAAATGAAATACGTAGCTGAGTTCGGTAAAAAGGCTAACGCCCTGTTAAGGGGTGAGCAACGCAATACCGAAGCCACCGCATACCACCTTAAACACTAAAACCAACGCAAAGTAAAAAATGCCACGCGTTGCGAATCCCTCTTGAACAGTTTGTTAGTCGCGAGGCACCGAGCGACAATTTTAAGCTGAACTAAACTTTGCGAACAACAAACTTTATGTGCTTTGATGTACTTAAGTCAGGCGTAGTCTCAAAGCGGCTATTCAATGAAACCACTTGGAACAAACAGCGCCGTAGAAAACGGACTAACAACACCCAAAAGCGCTTTTGGAAAACCAATCTCACAGTGTGGACTTTCAACAAAGTCACTGAAACCATGTGGAACTTACCACACCAAAGAAAACGTCCTTTCAGCTAGTAAATAAGCCTTTAAACCAACAAACTCACCGAGCAGATTTGCAACCAAAAACAGATTTTCGATTGCCCCGCTCTATCACCACCAAAGAACGAAACAACCGCTTGGGAAATAGCAATGCATTGATTTAGAACCGATGAAACTGAGCTTTGACCGTCGAAGATAGAACTATGAATCAAACAACCAGTAGCCAAGTTTTGAGCTTAGAAACATGATTTTGACTGCTAGCTTTTTCTGGCGACTAACGCCGCGTTAAGGGGTGAACAACGCAAACCACCAAACCTAAATTATTGTGCCATAAACACAAAAGCTAAACTTAGAACCAAAATTGCCAAGCGTTGAGAATCCCTCTTGAACGCTTTGTTATGTTCGTAGCTATTTGAAGCCACTGATATTTACAAAACTATGTCTGGTCGATGCAACAGACTTGCTCACGCTAGGTACTGCCACACTTCAATTTGAATGTCTCTCAGTAAATTTTGAGTATGCTCCGACTGTAAATTAAGTTCGCACCAGCCATCAGTTCCCATATATTCAGCAGAAATATAGCTGATATTTTTAATACCACTTTCATTGTTGAGGATTCCAGATAGTCGGAAAATACCTAACTTTGTGTGGATTCTGCTAATTTTGAAGTTTTCCATAAACCCCCAAGAACATAACGCCCAATTAAGGGGTGAGTAACGCAACACCAATGCCGCCGCAAACCGCCTTAATCACTAAAATTAACGCATAGTAAAAATGCCACGCGTTACGAATCCCTCTTGAATTGTTTGTTAGCACGCTGCTCTTAAAGCCTTTGAAACACACCAAAGCATTAAAACATAGCACTAAATTTATGGCATAAAACACCAAAACCAAACGGACAGCTGCCAAACTAAAAACAAACTTCAAGACGTAAGTTGGCTAGAAGAAAAACATGCTTAACTGCCCTTTTTCACCGCTTTCAAATTAGCAAAGAATACGGGCTTGGAACTTGAACAATAGCGACAAAGAAATACTTGTTTTGCCGAAAACCTCTCGGCGCCAAAGAAACCACGCCAGAGAAATAGCCCGAAAGTTAGAAACCGTAAACGATGAAGTCAAAGCGAAAACTTCGCATATAGTGCCACCGGAGCGAACATGAAAGGTACATTTGATCAGGTGTAAAGCTAGGAAAACAAACCAATAAACACAGAAACGTTTAACCTTTGAAGCCAACCCAGTGCTAACGCCCTGTTAAGGTGTGAGCAACGCAATACCGATGCCGCCGCATAACACCTTAAACACTAGACACAACGCATAGCAAAAATGCCACGCATTGCGAATCACTCTTAAACAGTTTGTTATATTTTTAGTACAGCTCACTCATAATCTTAGGCATGTCAGCCATTGTAACTATACTGAGCAACTTTTGTTCTGGTTTGCCTGAGTGCGTGATCAAAATTGCATCCAGAGCCTTACCTGTTGATGTCGCTTTTTCAAACTTTGCCACTGCCTTACCATAAGTTTGATCTTGCGGTAAAATCTCGTAATTGTCAGAAAACTCTTGATGTGCCATAACTTCTTCAACCGTTGCTTCCGATGTACAGAAAAGACCTTCAAAAGCATCAGACCCAAGCCATCTAGAAATCGTATTTGACGACAACACACCAAACAAAGTGCCCCCCGATAGAATTGGGACCTGTGAAAAATCATTTTTCCTCATTTCGAGCAAAACTTTTTGAATAGTATCCGACTTGTCGAAAGTTAAGAGTTCAACTGAGCACAGTTTCAATAGCCGAGGCTGTGAAATTATTTTTGCTCTAAGTTCTTTTATACGTTCAACGACTTGTTCTGAGGGTGATGCTACATGTGCACCACTAAATCTTTCATGGCTTAGCAAGTTTCTTAAACTTGCAAACGTGCCCAGTTCACCAATATAGCGACTGACGACTCTATTTTTTGTTTTAGATTCTTGTAGCATTTTGCTAAATGACTTGTGTTCGTCGCTATTGGTTAGTACACGTAAGTACTTTTCGATTTCACAAAATTCACTTAGAAAATCTTCGACTAAACTCATATCTCCCCCGAAAATATAACGCCCTGTTAAGGGGTGAACAACGCAATACCGATGCCGCCGCATACCACCTTAATCACTTAAACCAACGCATAGTGAAAATGCCACGCGTTGTGAATCCCTCTTGAACAGTTTGTTATATGCGTACTGGCACCCATCACCACACATACAACTTAAAGTAAACCAAGAAAGATGCTATGAGAATAAGACCACACCAAGCGAAAAATACGAAGGCTTTCGCCTCAGTTTCTGCTTCTTCCATATCGGGAAGTAAAGCCATGAAATAGCATCCGATTGGAACTAATTCGTACATTTTACCTGCATATTGGTTATTCATGCCTAAGAAAGGTGGTACATACAAATACAGAGCTGAATAGCTGAAAAAAAAGATAGTAACTAAAATTCTATTCCAACCTATCTCTTCGCCTTCTTGGTACAGCTTAAATAATAGGTAGATAGCACCCAATATTGCTAGTATCAAAAACATCCTGTTCAGAAATCCCTAAAGCATATAATGCCGCATTAAGGGGTGAACAACGACACCACCTAACCTAAACCATTGTGACGTAAACACTTAAGCTAATTCAAACCAAAACTGCCAAGCGTTGTGAATCCCTCTTAAATGCTTTGTTAGCAAGGTTTTGCAAAGGCTATGATGTGACCATCAATATCTTTGCTATAACCTACAATGTGCCCCCAATCCCTTTCCTGTACCGGGCTCAATTCTACGCCGCCAAAGTTCAAGCTACGTTTGTGGTAATCATGAGGATTATCTACTACCAAGTACAACTCTGAACTAGGATTAAGGCAAGCTTCACTAGAGGATGTGCAGTCCATACCTAATAGTTTATTTATGCCCGCATACGGCATCAGACCTAGCTTACAATTGTTACTTAGCTGAAACTCTGTCATGCCCGGAACGTCCAATACTGGGGTTAAACCCAATACATGTTCATAGAATTTGGAACTCGCTTCTTGATTCAATACATATAATATGTAATGCGAAAACATACACTTACTCCTTTAAGCTTGCTAACGCCGCGTTAAGGTGCGAACAACGCAATACAAAAGCTTCAGCAAAGCACCGTAGTCACTTAGCTCAACGCAAATCAAAAATGCCACGCGTTGTGAGTCACTCTTGAACGCTTTGTTAGGCTTCTAACTCACGATATAACACTAAGCAATTGTACTCTTTGCCTAATTCTATTTCTGGCTCGAAAGCCCGGATTTGTGTGAAACCTTGTTTGTACCAGAACCTAAAAGCAGGGATGTTTTCCACATAAACATTTAAACCTAGGCGCTGAATCTTTGTATATTCACGGGCTACTGCGATGACACTACTAACAATTTCTGAGCCTAAGCCCTTACCTTAAAACTCGGGAGAATAGTTAACATTGGGAGCCAAAGAGTACCGTCAGAAGGAGCATGAAATTCCAACTGCACATAACCAACCACCTCATCTTTCTTAGTACTGATTTTTCTTAGGTAAAATGCTTCTTGGTCATCAGGTAATTTTGACCGACAACTTTCATTGATCAGTTTTTCATATTCAGCTAAAGGCCATTCTCTAAACGTTGGATCCAATACCTTTACGTTTGAGTTACTGTCAAAAATTGACTTGGCTAAATGCGCCTCATCATTTGAAAACTCAGAGAAGACCAGATTTTCTGATGTCCAGTGTCGTTTCAGCACTAACAACTTCCTCCTTGAAGCCTAACGCCGCATTAAGTGGTGAGCAACGCAGACCACTGCACTTAAAGTATTGTGACGTAGACACTTAAGTTGAAGCAAACCAAAAATGCCACGCGTGCTGAATCCCTCTTGAACAATTTGTTATACGCGTTCTAGCGGTTGTACTTAACCTTATTCAGAACTTCTTTTAGTTCATGCGTTTTCTCAAGGTTTACACCGTGAATATTGGCTAAAGCACAAACATAATACAAGACGTCATATAACTCTTCTGCGATTGAACCTTTAAGTTCATCTAGCGTTGGTTGCCCACTTTTACCTTTGCGAATAGATTCCGATAATTCGCCAACTTCTTCGATTAGTTTTAAAAAATAGTGTTCAGATTGCTCTGGCGCATAATCGAATTCTTTTATATGACTTTGTAATTCTGATAACTTCATAACGTCCTTTTTGTATTATTTTCCATAAAGCGTATAACGCCGCATTAAGGTGTGAGCAGCGCTTGGCTATACTTGAGCGAAGCGAAAATGCCAAGCGTTGCGAATCACTCTTAAATGCTTTGTTATACGCGTGCTAACACTAGAGCGATACTTTCATAACCTTATGATTTACTTCACTTTCAATGTCAACTTCTGACCAGCCCAAAGACTCATACAACGGTACAATATGAGTATAAGCATACAGATTACTTTGAGTTGTTGCTGATACTTGGCTAACACCTCGGTTTATCAATTCACTCGCAATGCCTTGACCACGCCAGTCAGGTGAAACATAAACAGCATTTAACCACACTACTTCTGAATTGCCATGTGGCTCTCGGAATCGAGAATAAGCCAAACCGCCAATAACCTCATTGTTTCTCAAAGCGAGAATAACCGGAGGAAGTTCAGATTCAGGCTTGTAGGTATCTGCAAACGAAAAGTCAGCCCACTCACTTTGAAATAACCTTTCCAGATCAGTCCAGTAAGGACTGCTATCGTCACAAACTCTGAATACTAATTTGTTCATATTCGATTATTTCCTCAAAGCGTATAACGCCTTGCTAAGGTGTGAGTAACGCAATACAAAAGCTACCGCACGGCGCCTTAGTCACCCTAAGCCACTGCATAGTAAA
>NZ_JAWPOR010000033.1:0-7327 GCF_033344395.1 Vibrio sp. 1874 | reverse complement strand
ACAAACTGTTCAAGAGGGATTCGCAACGCGTGGCATTTTTACTATGCGTTGATTTTAGTGTTTAAGGTGGTTTGCGGCGGCTTCGGTATTGCGTTGCTCACCCCTTAACAGGGCGTTATATTCATCGGGAAAACTGGAGATAAATAATGATGAACATACAACTAGAAAAACCAGTCTTCTATCTTAATGAGTTTGCTTTGAGGTTTGAGTTAGGCCCTGATGACGTCGACATATGGTTGGATGACAACCAAAAAATTATAATGAAGAGTATTTTGAAATTGCGATGAGTAGAGCACTTAGTATCTATGAAGCAGCATTTAAACCTTCAGATAAGATCAAAGTGTGTTATCAAATTTTTTCCGATGGACGGAAGAAAATTAGAAAAAGTGACTACTTCTTTAAACTGTTCGAGCCTCTGTGTGGTAAAGCTTTAGAGTTTTCGGAACATCGAGATATTTATACCGAAGATCTAGAGTACAAAAGACACTGCTGGAAAAGAGTAACCATTTCCGATGTGTTCGTATCAGAGTTAAATATAAAACCGATCATTCAGGCTTGTATTGACGGAGACTTTGGTGATCGTGGACCAACCCTAGCAGGGCAGCTGTTTATAATTAATTGTGACAAAGAACTGATGTTTCACCTCTATGATGACCGAGGTCTAGATGTTGCCGCCAGCAGTAAATGGGCTCTAGAAGACCTCTATCAAAATCAGAACCAGTTGTTACTCGATTACGATAAGCAATATATGGATAGCTTGTTCAAATGAATATAACAAACTGTTTAAGAGTGATTCGCAACGCGTGGCATTTTCACTGTGCGTTGAATTTAGTGATTAAGGTGGCATGCGGCAGCATCGGTATTGCGTTGCTCACACCTTAACAGGGCGTTAGGCTTATATGGAAGATAAGATGGAAGAACTTTCTAAAAATCAGAAAAGGAAACTAAGAAAAAGTATTAAACATCAATTGGGGCTGTACTCATTTAGTGAACTTGAAACTTCTATTGTAGAGCGCTTAAATTTGGATCTACTGACCATGCTAGTTGCTCGGTTAAATACTTTACAAAAACGAACCAAGTGTATTCGTTGTAATAAGTTTTTTGATGGTGTAATACCTATGTTAGGGCATTGTCAAAGTGTTCACAAAATAGGCGAACCTAAACAAATTCGTACTAAGCCATTTAAGCTGAAAGCAGCTAAGAAAATACGCTCAAAAGAAGTAATTATTGAGCATAAAAGCGTTCATAGTAATCTTTTAGGCATAACAAGTAGTCGTGACTGGAAGAAAACAAAGTAAGCCTAACAAAGCGTTTAAGACAGATTCGCAACGCGTGGCATTTTTGGTTTTATTTAGTTCAAGTGTTTACGGCACAATAGTTTAGGTTCAGTGGTAGTGTTGCTCACTACTTAACGCGGCGTTAGGTGCTTGGAGAAAATCATGAACTCAAAGGAAGTCGTCCTAGCTTTTCGGGATGCGATGAAAACAAACGACTTTGCTAAAGCAAGCGAGTGGCTTAGCCCTGGTTTTGAGGGTTTCTGGCCGCAGTCTGGTGAACTCATTATTGGCCGAGACAACTTTACGGCTATCAATTCTTATTACCCAGCGAATGGTATTTGGGAGTTTACAATTCACTCTGTAGTTTGCGATGGTGAAACAGTTGTCACTGATGTATCAATTACAGATAGCGTCCAAAAAGCACGAGCTATAACTTTTCATACCGTTGAAAATGGCTTGATAAGTAAGCAAAAAGAGTTCTGGCCAGACCCAATGGAAGCACAGGCATGGCGGGCAAAATGGGTCAGATTAGTGCAAGATTAAGCTACGCACCTAACAAACAATTTAAGAGTGATTCGGCACGCGTGGCATTTTTACTATGCGTTGGTTTTAATGGTTAAGGTGGTATGCGGAAGCACCGTATTGCGTGCCTCACACCTTAATTGGGCGTTATACCCTAATTGGAAAGGAGGCACCCTCATGGTTTCAATAGAATTTTTAATTACTTCTTTTATTGTTGTCTTAATACCCGGTACAGGAGTATTGTTTACAGTTGCTACAGGGCTCTTCAATAGCAAACAAGCTAGCGTATTTTCTGCAATTGGTTGTACGTTTGGTATTGTTCCTTCACTTTTGGCGAGTGTGTTTGGGTTGGCGGCAATCTTCCATACTAGTGCGTTGGTATTTCAGGTCGTCAAATATTGTGGTTCAGCTTATTTGATCTATTTAGCATGGACTATGTGGAGGGCTTCTTCCCCCTTGTCACTGGACAAAAAGCCTGCAAATGCGAAGCTCAGAGATATTGCGTTAAAAGGTTTTTTAATTAATATCTTGAACCCTAAGTTATCAATATTCTTTTTAGCATTCTTGCCCCAATTTGTTTCGCCACAATCAGAGCAGCCTTTGTTTAGTATGCTAGTTCTTGGAGTGGTGTTTATGTTGATGACACTTTGTATATTTATTGTGTATGGCTTAATGGCTAGTACATTTAGTGAGTTAATTGTACGCTCAGAAAAAGCAAGTTTGGTTATTCAAAAAATATTTGCGGGTGGTTTTGCCGCGATGGGTTTGAAGTTGGCGTTAACAGAACGGGTATAACAAAGCATTTAAGAGTGATTCCCAACGCTTGGCATTTTTTATTCCACCGTTGGGTTTTGTGTTTACGGTGTAATGGTTTAGGCTAAGTGGTAGCGTTGCTCACACCTTAATGCGGCGTTATATTTTTCTGAGGTTTCGATGGAACAAATAATTTCTAGATCATTTGATGAAATGGTCGCGACTTACACCCGAACGCTAATAAACTTTTATCCAGCGCGAGGGAGTACTGGTTTCACAGAAGCCAACCAAGTTCATATCTACGTAAATGCCCTAATGAAATGTCTCGATGATGATAGAGCTGTATCATGGCTTGAGTTTCCGTGGGTTGAGAAAAAGCAGCACATTGATGGTTTTGTTTTTTCTCCTAAGCACAAAGCTGTTTTTTTCATTGAGGCAAAACGTTTATCTCACACAAAGAAAAAACAAGAAATTATAAACGATATTGAGCGTCTACATCATCGAGACAAAAAGTTCCTTCATGACAATGGGGTTACCGGTTTCGAAAGTGAATACGTAGTTGCTTTATCTGATGTTTGGCTTGAGACAAAGTGGAAACGTTCGATGCCTGAATGGTGGTGTGGGCTAAACAATGTACCGGAGCAAGTTGTGGCACATGGTTCACTTAGTACTCCAGATAGTACAATTCACAATAACTTGGTTGATCTAAATTGGCACCGAAGTACCCCATTTGCATACTGGGTGGGTGAGCATTGTGAAAGCGTAAAAAACTACTGTTTACTGATGGCGGCATCAAAAATATAACAAACAGTTTAAGAGTGATTCCCCACGCTTGGCATTTTTGGTTTGGATTTGGTTTAGTGTTTACGGTGTTCAAATTGAGTGTCGTGCTAGCGTGGCTCACACCTTAATTGGGCGTTAGGAGTTTGCGCATGAAATTGATTTTTAGTGTCTCTTTAACATTGTTTGCATTCAGCTCTAACGGAGCAGAGCAAGTAACCACAAAAGATTTGTACGAGAAATTCAACATGAGAACTGTCTATAGCTCTTATGGTCAGAATTTAAAGTGGTATTGTGAAAGTTATCCTAGAGAGTTCTTTTCTACAGAAGAGGCTTCGTTTGTTTCTGATAGTCGACTTGAGTTAGTGTCAGGTGACAATGTTTGGATTTTCACTATTTCAGAGCCAAATATAGTTACTATTGGAAATCAGATAACATCGGGTACATATAACAGCGTCTCAACGTATGAGCTTTACTTTGACCCTCGGACTCAGGACTGGAGGGCAAATGAAACATATATAGACATACCGAAAGATTGTGAACGCTATGAATAAAACTCCTAACAAACTGTTCAAGAGGGATTCGCAACGCGTGGCATTTTTACTATGCGTTGGTTTTAGTGATTAAGGTGGTATGCGGCGGCTTCGGCATTGCGTTGCTCACCCCTTAACAGAGCGTTAGTTGCCAACGAGGAAAAACGTATCCAAAACAGAATGTTTAGGGCTAATGTCCATGTGTTTTTGACTAGGTTTAGCAATTCGGTTTTGAGTCATTTGGGTTTGCAAAAATCGCGCTTTGGTTTCTTTGGCTGTTAACTTTTCTGTTTCAGAAATCGATTTACTTGCTGAAAGTAAGTTCTGATACATTGTGTGCTAAAAAGCGCTTGTTGGTGTGGTTAATCCGTTTTCTACGGTGTTGTTTGTTCTAAGTGGTTTCAGTAACAGGCGCTTTGAAACTGAGCCTGATTTGAGTTTTTCAAAGTACATAAAGCTAGCGTTGGCAAAGCGGTAATTAACTTCAAATTAAAGCTTTAGGTTTGGCAACTAACAAAGCATTCAAGAGGGATTCACAACGCTTGGCAGTTTTGGTTTGAATTAGCTTTAGTGGTTACGGCACAATGGTTTAGGTAGGGTGGTGGCGTTGTTCACCCCTTAATGCGGCGTTAGGTAAATGGAGGAACAATGAGTTCGAGGGTAATTGAAGTTGTAGACTATCGACCTTCATGGGCCAATGAATTTAGCGATGAAAAGGTGTTGCTAGAATCGGCCTTGAATTCAGCTAATGTAGTGGCAATTCATCACATTGGTAGTACTTCAGTCAAAGGTCTTTGTGCGAAACCAATCATCGATATTCTTGTTGAAGTGAAATCACTAGAAGAATTGGATAAGAACAATAATCTGATGGAGTCGCTTGGGTATGAAGTTAAAGGTGAATTTGGTATAGCAGGTAGGCGTTATTTTCAAAAAGGTGGCATACAAAGAAGTCACCAAGTACATGCTTTTTTAGTTGGGTCTCCAGAAGCAAATAGGCATATTGCATTTCGTGACTACTTGATTCAATTTCCAGAAATAGCGTTGCATTATGGTAATTTGAAGCGAGAAGGTGCTTCAATTTGTAACAACGATATTGGTGTATATTGCAATCATAAAGACAGTTTTATAAAGGAGCATGAGGCAAACGCACTACGCTGGAAATTTACCTAACAAGGCGTTTAAGACGGATTCCCAACGCTTAGCATTTTTGGTTTGCTTCAGCTTTATTGTTTACGGCACAATACTTTAGCTGTAGTGGTCTGCGTTGCTCACCACTTAACGCGGCGTTAACTGTATTGAGTTGGTATGGAGATAGTCAATGAAAACATGCTATGAATGGCTTATTGGTCGTAAAGATGAAACCAGTGTTATCGGTGATCTCGCTAATGATGTCATAGCGGATGAATGCGCCCCTACCGGGCAGAATTCATATAAATTCTGGCTTGAGCATTTACAAAAACACGGTGCAATTGATGAAGCCAAATCAGCTTTAAAGTCAGCTTGGTTTGAGTATCTAGAGTCAAGAAAAGCGAATGGCTTTAAAGGGTGGTTAACTCTACAAATTAATAGATCAGACTTGGTTGGCGACTTAGCTAAAGACGTTGCTAATGATAAAGAAACTCCTAAAGGTAAAGGCAGTTTTCAAAAGTGGCATGATTATCTCTTATCAAAAGGTGCATGTGATGGGGCAATTGAAGCTTTAAATATCGCTTGGGACAATTATAAGTATGATCTAAATCCGTCAGTAGAGCCGGAGTACGAATACAGTTAACAAATTGTTCAAGAGGGATTCGCAACGCGTGGCATTTTTACTATGCGTCGTTTTTTAGTGATTAAGGTGGTATGCGGCGACTTCGGTATTGCGTTGCTCACCCCTTAACAAGGCGTTATGTGTCTATTA
This sequence comes from Vibrio sp. 1874, assembly GCF_033344395.1. NCBI lineage: Bacteria > Pseudomonadati > Pseudomonadota > Gammaproteobacteria > Vibrionales > Vibrionaceae > Vibrio > Vibrio sp. 1874. The sequence continues at coordinate 1,562 of NZ_JAWPOR010000033.1, read as the reverse complement.
AAAAGAGGATGTCGTGAATATTCAGAAGGCAGAAGAAAAAGACGTAGATTTCTCTCGAGAAGAGTTTGAGAAAAGTCTATTAGATGAAATGAGTAGAGAGAAGCTTCATGCTGAAGAAGAGTTACTTAAGCTAAAGCGCTTATATCAGGAGAAGTTAGAAAGAGAAGTTAGCTATCGCAATGCTAAGATTAAGCAGTACTTTATACTTTCAGTTGCTATATCTGTCTTAATCGTAATTATGACAGTTGGTTACTATGTTTTTGTTTTTCAAGCAAAGCAGCAAGTAGAATTCAAAAATAGCTTACAAAATGAAGTTCTTTCGCAGTTTTCCAGTATCGAAGTAAATGCAGAGTCATCGTTGCAAGAGTTTGCAACTGCTTCTAATACCCTTGATTTCCAGTTAAAAAGTATCTCTGACATAGTTGATTCCGGTGTTTTTGATAAAAATACAAATGCGGCGAGTGTTGCTCTGTCTGCGAAAGTTGCCATTATTGAAGCTAAACTAAATGCAATTCAAAGTTCTAATGTTATTGAGAAAGTTGCAAACATTGAAAGTTCAATTAAAGGGGACCCAATAAAAATGTTATCGATCCCTTTGCTAAAAAACGACCTGAGTAACTTAAAAGCTAACTATGAGAGAGATCTATCTAGGTTGAGGGGAGAGATTGATAGAACAAATTCGCAACTTGGCTTTTTTGCTACAACGACGATCTCACTATTAATCGCTATTTTTACAGCCTTGATTGCCCCAATGTTGTTAGATTTCTTTAGTAGAAAGCGTGAAACAGACACATAACAAATTGTTCAAGAGTGATTCGGCACGCGTGGCATTTTTATCATGCGTTGGTTTTAGTGGTTAAGGTGTTATGCGGAACCTTCGGTATTGCGTGCCTCACACCTTAACAAGGCGTTATGTGTCAATGGGTTTCTAAACAGAGTGAGAAAGATAAAAATGCAGTTTATTTGGGAAGTCTCGGACGTAGAAATAGATACCTTGTTACCTCAGTGGAAATGGTTGCTTAATCCTACAGGGAAACCTTTGTATCTAACCATCATGGGGGACTGGCTATTTGGTGAAGTGGATGGCTCAATTTCATTGTTATCGGTTTTAGATGGTACCTATGAAACAATTGCTTCGGACTTTCATGAGTACAATAACATGAATAAATCACAAGATTAGCGTGATAATGTCTTTTTAACTAGTTGGTATGACTTGGCGCTCGAACACGGGCTACAACCAAAACAAGACGAACGCTTAGGTTGGAATCTGCATCCAATTATTGGTGGTGAGTTTTGTATGGAAAATTTGCAAGTATTTACTACGAAAGTATATCAATCACTAATGTCTCAGTTGCATTTTCAACTTCAGCACGCAAACACATAACAAACTGTTTAAGAGTGATTCGCAACGCGTGGCATTTTTACTATGTGTTGCTTTTAGTGTTTAAGGTGGTATGCGGTGGCATCGGTATTGCGTTGCTCACACCTTAACAGGGCGTTAGTACGGGTCTGGCATCAAAGGTCATAAGTTTTGGTGTTTATCTATTTTGGCGTTCGTCTTT
>NZ_JAWPOR010000032.1:0-10753 GCF_033344395.1 Vibrio sp. 1874 | reverse complement strand
TTCGGTTTGCCCCGCTGGCACCGTTACCACACCATCGTTTGGCACTGCAACCCAACCGGAGCCTGTGTTGTATTCTAGGGTGCCTAAATCTCCAACTTCGGTATCGCCGAGATTAAGACCCAACTCCACTTGCGTTTCCGCTTCAGAGGCGTTCGATAAGTTGACTTTGAAGTTCGCTGCCTCTCCCTCATTAATAGTACCAGCGTCTGAAATAGTCACGCTTGGACGGTCATCATCCGGATCAGGGCCCGGACCACTGCCATCATCCACTATCGTTGCCGTACCGGTATCGCTGCCTTGCACCGCCCCAATGCCAGTCACCGTCACGCTGAAATCTTCTGGGCCTTCATAAACAGCGTCATCAATGGAAGCGATACGCACATCAAACTCGGTTTGCCCCGCTGGCACCGTTACTACGCCATCGTTTGGCACTGCAACCCAACCGGAGCCTGTGTTGTATTCCAAGGTACCTAAGTCACCGGCTTCGGTATCGCCCAAGTTCAGGCCTAGCTCGACTTGAACAGTGGACTCGGAGGCATTCGACAGCGTCACTTTGAAGTTCGCTGTCTCACCCTCATTAACCGTACCTGCATCACTCATCGTTACCGCTGGGCGATCATCATCAGGATTTGAGCCAGGTCCACTACCATCATCTAAAATAGTGGCAGTCCCAGTAACAGGTGTGCTTTGTTCTTCTGTCGTGCCAGAGAGCGTAAACGTTTCTGGGCCTTCAAATACAGAGTCGTCAATAGAGTCTATAGAGACCGTAAAGTCACTTTCACCCGGTGGGATCGAAATGGTAAAGGTTCCGCTTTCACCGACTGAAACTTCTTCTGTTGTACCATCAGAAAATGTTATGAGGACACGCTCATTGACGTAGTCACTCCCGTTCTCGTCAGCTGAGCCGCCTGTTGCGGTTCCATCAAGGAGAGAAAGAATGACATCAGTGTTGTCTTCAGTTGTTTGACTTAGAGTAATATCGAATACAACTTGGTCACCTTCGTTGATAGTCGGACTAGATATTTCTTGAACTAAGATAGTCGGTGGTACAGGGCCATTAATTACTCTGAAAAGATCCAACAAAGATAGTGCTTGAGTTGTAGATAGTCCGATTCCATCAATACCGACGGTCTCAAAATTCGTACTAGCCAACAATTCAGCGCCAGTACGATCTATTGCACCAGTATTTTGGGGGCTAGAACCACTTTCCTCACCTGCAGCTGGCTCAAAATCCTCACCAAGAGCAGTAGGGTCTTCTCCACTAGCGATAGCCTCGATTAGCGCAGTGACATCATCAGTAACGTTAATTGAACTACCTTGCGGTGTTACCTGTTGTACAATTAATTCTGATGTATCAGAAACTTCCTCAATAATTAATTCACCAGGCTGAGGTAGCTGACCACTTTCAAGACTTCTCAGGTTCCCATCAAGCCCTATAACCACGACATTGCTCATCAATGAACTTAACGCTACTCGATCCATGCTCTTCATCCTTGTATTAGTTTAATTAAAGGCTTGTTACTGCACTAAACACGTCTATAGTTTAGACAAAATATGAATTTTTCGTTTTATTCCAAGAGGATTTAGTTTTTTGAGAGTAATAAGGAAAATAACCGAAGAATTTGCCTTCATTTAAACCAGTTTCCGCTATGCTCTTAAGATAAAAAGGTTTTCTACGAAAAAATCGACCACTTACCAAGCAAGCTTTGCCTCGTATGCTAGAGTTTAGAGAGTAAGATTGTTGTTTTTTATTGAATTAAACATTTAAACATCAACAAGTTGATAATACGCACTAAGAAAATTCATTGTTTGTAACTTCTCGTCTCAAATATGAAACAGAATAAGAGCGACATGATTTTAGGAGAACTAACGTGAGATGGAATCGAGTACATATAGCCTGCTGTTGCTTAATAGTGTCTTCACCAGTTTTCGGTCAAACTCTAGAGCAAGCGGTTGCACAGACGCTACAAAATAACCCCGATATTAAGAGTGCATTTAACGAGTTTATGAGCCAGAAGTACATAAATGAAGCTTCATCAGGTGCTTATCTCCCCTCTGTTGATCTAGATGCTGGAATTGGATATGAAGGATTAGACCCGTCAGATGAAGTTGGTCGAGGAGACACGGATTACACTCGAAAGGAAGCTTCAGTGACACTGACCCAACTAATATGGGATGGTAGCGCTACATTAAATGATATTGATCGAACCGCAGCTGATGCTGAATCTGTTAGATTTCAACTCTTAGCAGATGCTTCAGATAAGGCACTTGAAGTGACTAAAGTGTACTTGGACGCTGTTAAAGCGTATGAAGTCCTAAAGCTTTCAGAAAACAACCTTGCTGTTCATAAAGATATTTACGATGACATTAAAAAACGAGTCAACTCGGGTATCGGCTCTACTGCTGACTTGACGCAGGTAGAAGCACGTTTGGCAAAAGCACACGGAAACTTAGCTGCTGCTCAAAATAACCTGTATGACTCTCACACGATGTTCACTCGTTTAGTCGGTCAAACACCACAAGGGTTAATCTTTCCGAGAGCGGACCAAAACTTTATCCCGTACACGGTTGATGAAGCGGTAGGCTTGGCATTTGAACTTCATCCCGTTATTCAAGTGGCGCTCGCAGACGTAGACTCGGCTAAGTTTCAATACAAACAGTCTAAAGGTGTTAATTACCCAACCATTTCAATTGAAGCTTCGCAAACATGGCGTGACGACGCTGATGGTTTAAAAGGTCGAAGTGATGAGACACTTGCCATGCTGCGTCTACGCTACAACCTATTCAATGGTGGCAGTGATGCAGCGAACTCAGAAAACTTTGCCTACCAGCTAAATAAAGCAAAAGACTTGCGTGAAGGTGCCTATCGCAATGTTGAAGAAGGATTAAGGCTTTCTTGGAGTGCGCTTGATTTAACATTACAACAAAAAGAGTTTCTATCAGATCATGTAGACTCTGCGTCTGAGACCGTAATTGCTTACGAGAAGCAATATCGCATCGGTAAACGAACACTGCTTGATCTATTGAACACTGAAAACGAGCTCTTTGAGGCGCGTAAAGACTACTTAGATTCTAAATACGCAGAGCAGTACGCCAAATATCGAGTGATGAACGCAACTGGGCAACTGTTGAGTGCATTAAGGGTTGAAATGCCTAAAGAATGGCTAGAAGAAGTGGAGTATTAATTATGAAACACATAGCTTTTATTACACTCTCATTAATGCTCTCCGCATGCAGTTCATCAGATCGTGGTGATGAATATGATTACATAGATACCCCAATTGCCGATCAGTGGGCTGATCATATAGATGATGACTCTGACGGAGTCATTAACGAGCGAGATTTGTGCCCGGGTACACCTTTGGGTGCCGAAATAGACAACGACGGTTGTGGTTCGTACGTTGACTCCTCACAAGAAATGCAAATTCGAGTACTATTTGCGAACGATTCCGATGTGATCAACCCTATCTTTACGCAACAAATTCTTGAACTATCCGACTTTTTGAAAGAGTACCCGAACACGTCTATAGAGATTCAAGGTTATGCTAGTCGCACTGGTACTGCAGAACATAATCTTGACTTATCTAAGCGCCGCGCTGAAAACGTTAGAAAAGAGCTCATGAAGAACGGCATTAGTGGAGATAGAGTTACCATTGTCGGCTATGGAGACACAGTACTTGCGACACAAGGTACAGACCAAGTTAGTCACGCATTGAACCGTCGAGTAACCGCAACAGTGATTGGCCACAAGGGTGAAGTGAAGAAAGAATGGACCGTTTTCACAACACTTCCAAAAAGCTAGCACAACAATAAACAGACCGTAAAAATAAAAGGTCTAGCAAATTGCTAGACCTTTTTTGATTTTAAATTTGACTACAGTTTAGCGCTACTACATGTCTTTGTACTGAGCTTCTAAACTCGCAATTAAGCTTTGAGTCACATCATCAACACTTGCACCGTCAAAATGGATGTCCAATGTCGAGCTCCCTTTTGTAATACTCAGGTTTGCCTCAGATCCCCCGTCTGGTGCCACTTCTACATGATACTCTCCGACATCACCAGTATGATCACCTGATTGAAGATCATTAAGAAGCTCTCCAATTTCATCTTTAGATAAGTCGTCAAACAGATCTGAGAAGTCTAGAGCGTCTTCATTTTTATTGAAGTCAGTGACAGTATCAACATCGTTAGTGACTTCACTCCACTTAAAGATGTCGGCCCCTTCTGACCCTGTTAAAGTATCACTACCTAAACCACCAATCAGAATATCATCCCCTTCACCGCCAACGAGTATGTCGTTGCCACCATGACCAAATAGTAAGTCATCACCAGCGCCGCCATATAAATTATCCGATTTATCTCCTTGGTGAGTTTGGTTGAATTCTTCCAAGTTATTTCTAACGTACTCATGTATATCTTCGCCGTCAACGGTAGACACATCCTGACCCGTTTGCTGCGCCACATGTGATTGAATCGCACTTAAGCCTTGTTCATTACCACCAAACTCAATTAAGTCACCTAACAAGATATCGTTACCTTCACCTCCTTGAATAGTGTCTGAACCTTGTTTGAGAGGTACATCTTGACCCAATATCGTTTCAGCAAGCTTAGTAACATCAATATCTGACTCTACCACACCATCAGTGTCATACTGCTTGAGTGTATGTTCATCAACGCCACTCCCAAGACCTATCGCTTCTATAGAGGACAATGCCGCTAGTACTTGATACATGTGTTGAGCTTGTGTCGAGCTATTCCCTTCATCGTAATAACGGATAGAGCCATAATATCTGTCGATATCGCCAAGGATTCTTCCTGTTAGCGGTGAATAAACCTTACCGTAACTATCTATAACGACATCACCTTTGTAGGTAACTGTTTGTCCGTATGAGTAATTGTTTTTACTCGCAATATCTTGCAGGGTAACAAGCTTGCCAGAATTATCGACGTCCAAAATCACTTTCGAGAATTCACTCGGTGCTACACCATAGAGGTATGTTGCTCTATTTGGTTGACCATCCGTAACAAAGTACGTGATATTTTGGCCATTAGGGTTAGGTTGACTGCTGAACCATTCAACGGCCGACTGTAAGCCCGCCTCATAGTTTGTGCCGCCAGAACCCTCATCATCAATTACACGATTCAACTCTTCTACAAACTCTTTTCTTGCTGTAAGAGAACTCAAGTCAACAGAAATCACCGCTGATGCACTTGAAGCAAATTCACTAAGGTGAATATTCACTGTCCCTGGCTTCTCTCCTTGATTTACCGCACTTAACAGCTCATCAAACACATCTAGCACTTCTTGCTTCGCAGTTCCTACCCAGTTACCCATGCTCCCTGAAGTGTCCAGAACAAATGCGATGTTGTAGTCCTGACCTGCAATGATCTCCAATCCTTGAACATCACCAACAATAATATCGTGATCGTCACTACCCGTTATCTGATCATTCCCATGCGATCCCGACTCCAACACATAGTCACGAGCTGTAAGCTCAACGGATTCAGTTGTTGAAGCTGCGTCATTATTTGATCCTTCAACAGACGTAGCAGTAACGCTTAGCGGGAACTCTAAGCTGCCTTCATAATCGAATGGCACTCTGATATCCAGGGAAAGCTTACCATCTGTACCAAGAGTGACAGGGTAATCTCCATTTGAATCTTGCTTAATTGCGACCCCATCAACATACACGTCAACACCGTCTGGTAGATCTTGTACAAGAGCAGTCTGCGCTAAATCCTCACTTCCATCGACATCAACTAGATCAACATCCACATCGACCGAAATCCAGCGATCTTGAAGCACTTCATAAGTGCCATCAGGTTTCAAATCAACAATTTTGTCTGCAAAAACAACGCGTTCAATTTCATATAAATGATCACCTCGGTCATCACTACCTGTATGATCGTTTACCGAATCGATAGAACGACTATCTAATAAAATCCAATATGGAACTTTACCTCCATGATCGTCTTTGAAGGTCATTTTGTAGTCATCAAAGTTCCCTGTTAAGTAGACTGTATCTTTACCATCATGCAGAGTAAGACTGGTCGCGTCATCACCATAAAACGTATCATTGTTACCACCGCCAACAAATACGTCATCGCCACCGCCACCATAGAATACATCGTTGAAATCTGTCCCAACAAACAAGCTGTCGGTGTCACTTAAGTCAGTATTGACTCCCAACACAACACCAGCGTGTGTATTAATTTTAGGTACTGCATTATCCAACCCAAGGTTGGCTGCGACAGCCTCATTTTCGGTATTGGTATTATTTATTGCCGATGTAGCTAAGTGATGGTTTGGATCAATAGCATCTCGTTTAACTAAGTCGCCAACATTGATCGTGATCGTAGGTGCATCTGCGATAGCAACAACATTGATATCAAGTGTATTTGTTACGCCAGTATTTGTGGTATAGCTAATTAATGGAACGTCACCTGACCAATGCTCAGCAGGTTCAAATATGTAACTACCATCTCGGTTTACTAGTAACGTACCACTAGTCAAAGAAACACTTTCGCCTACCTCGTAATCAGCACCATCGATAGTAAGATGATCTACCATCAGAATATTGTCGCCGTCAGAGTCATTAAGCAATACATTCCCTTGTAGAGTATTGTCTTCTATGGTTTCGCCCAAATCACTTTCCGTTTCCGTCGGTAAGTTCTCATGTACTACAACATTGATCGCCAAGTTAGATTCTGCTGAATCACCATTCGAGCTTTCTGTACTCGTTGCAGTCAAATTGATAGTGAAGTCATCATGGGAGCCCGCAGGTGGAGTCACAGTAAGTGCATCTAATGCCCAACTTGTCACGTCCAGTTCTTCATCAATAGTTGCGACAGTAATAGAACTATTTCCATCTGAAAGGATCGCACCTACAGGTAAGCCAGTTAGCGTGACTTTAAGTGATTCAGAGCCATCTGTATCATTTAAGCTTGCTTTAATTTCAGAGAGCGGTATCGCTGTATCTTGTAACCCTTCGTTCAGCTGGTATGTTTCGTAAAACGCAACACCATTAACTTCTTGTAGTTCAGACGTTCTGATATCAGTTGCTTCTAGTGCACTTTCATCACTAACTACGTAAAGACTACTATTGCTCAGGTTGACAGGCGCTTGTCCATTAATGGATACATCCACATTAAAGTTACCCGGACCACTTTGGTTATGGTGATAAATTTCAATTGGATAAAAGCCAGATACCGAAGGGGTAAAGCTAGCTCCCTTAATATCACCACTGTCGCTCCCCCAACGAGCTTGATCAAGTAACGTACCACCCAACTTGATTGCAAGGCTATCATCGGCTTGACCGACAAAGTCGTAACTCGAGCCAGCTTCGAGATAAACAAGAGATGTGACTAGAACGGCCTCATTTGCCAAGGTTGCATGAGTCCCTAAATCTTCCACATTTGCCCAACTCAATCGAGTACCATCGGCTTCATTAAGAGCGTTGATCGCTGAGATTAGAGTCTCTCCATTGACCCCCATACCATCACTAGAACCAACTTGAACATTACTCCATGTCGTAACGTTAAACTCTTGTTGAGGCAATGAGTTTAATGGCGTCACTGCAATTAAGTTCGGTTTGTCAGCTACAGGGTTCACGTCTATTGTCAGTGTCGACTCTTGACCAGAGCTCTGCCCATCTGTCGGTTTAAAACCAATTTGAGCGTAACTAGATTCCTGATCTCCGACTTGATTTCCGCCGAAGCTGTCACTGCCTGATTCATTTAATTCAGGTACAAAACGAACACCGTTTTCCTCAAAAAGCGATTTATCGAGGACTTGATCGATTTGTACAGACTGCCAATCGCCTTGCGAATCTCTGTACTCTAATGAGCCATCGCTAGGAAGCGTTGTAATTTGGACGGAGAGATCTGATACATCAGAGTCCACATCGCTAATACCGAATGATGACCAATCAAGCATCACTTGAGTATCTTCATTCATCTCAACCACTGAAGGCGAAGATTCAGGAGCATCATTCACATTTACCAGAGAAACATTTACCTCGGCAGTATCAATCCCGCCAGTTCCATCGATAACCTCAACCTGAAGCATATAATCGCCCAAGTCAACATCATCGATTGTCTTGTTCAATGAAATCTCTCCGCTTGTCGGGTCGATATCAAAAATACCATTAGTGCTCGAGCCATCTGCAAAGCGGTATACAAGCACGTCATTATCGTGATCTTCAGCAACGACCGTGCCGATAACGGCCCCACTCACCGTGTTTTCGTTAACTGACCCGAAGTCGTAAACATCATCATTTGGTTTGTCACCAGCACTATCGCCGCCAGAAATAAACTCTGGAGCGTGCTGAGCATCTATAATAGAGACTGTTGCTTCATTCGAGTCACTTGCAAGCGTCGAATCTGCACCAACCGTATCAATTAGAGTCACGGTTAGGTTTTCAAGATCTTCGTAAATACCATCATCGAGAGTTTTTATATCAATCGGCGCCGACGTTTTACCCGCTGGAATCGTGACTGTGTACGTACTTGGAGCAATATAATCTTTGTCATCAACATTCCCTCCGATTGTGAATGTTACCAGTACATCTTCATCTGCTTTTTGGTCAATGTTGACGATAAATTTTGCATCACTACCTTCATCAACTGAGGATTGATCTGAGCTAATAGTCACTTTCGGTGCACTTTGGGCATCAACGATCACAACACTTGCGCTGTTATTTGAAGCAATGCTCGCATCAGCGCCATCCACCTCTTTAATGGTTACTGTGAAAGATTCTGCGCCCTCATAAATACCATCGGTGACCGTCAGTAAGTCAAGAGCAGCTGAAGATTGACCCGCAGGAACTTCAACACTCAGAACGCCAACAAAATCTTTTCCATCTTGGGCCACGCCACTATATTCGACATGAACCGTAACACTCTCATCTGCAACTTTATCAAGTGTCAGCGTAAAGCCTGCCGTTTCACCTTCATTTACGCTGTTTTGATCGGCACTAATACTAACTAAAGGTGCAGGATCAGAATCCACAATATTTGCGTTACCAGTTGCAATACCATTACTGGTGACACTACCGATTTCCGTAACCGTCAGACCAAAGCTCTCATCACCTTCATGGACATTATCTAGTTTGGTCGGGACTGCGACTTTAATTTCAGCGACACCTGGAGGTATGGTAACGTCTCCATTAGGCGCCATATCTAATGTTTGAGTTTGACCATGAGTATCCACATAGGTCACTACCATAGTGCCTAAATCAACATCTTCCGCAGTATAGCTATCATTTGTTGTTGACTTCAGATTGACGACAACGGCCTCTTGAACAGGGTTAGAGAGTAAAACGGTAAATATTGCGTCAGTTCCTTCAATGACATCGCCGGCATCTACTACGCTAAGTTTTGTACTGTCATTATCAAGAACTGTTGCCGTCCCCGTTTCACCGCCGATCTCAAGAACGATCGTTTCGCTGCTTTCCACAACCAAGTCATCAATAGTCGGAATCGATATTTCGAAGCTACTTATACCTGCAGGAACAATCAAGTAACCACCTAAGAAAACAACACCATTTGTATAGGTTGCATTTGATAGATTTACGTCATTCTTATCAACTGAAGAACCTTGAGCAAGCATATCAACTTGGTACTTAACGGCAGTGCTGGTGGTTTCATTTAGAACAACCGAGAACGTGACATTGTCACCCTCAGTCACGCTATCACCGACCACAGACAGGCTTGGCCCATTTTCAGCAATATTACCATCTAGCATTTCATTAACGATATTGACTGTAGATGGATCGCTAACGCCATTTTCAGAGTCGACTGCCACATATCCAAAGCTGTCTTCGGCAGGTACACCTTCTACATAACGTAACTCCCAGTTCCCTTCATTTTTCGTAGAAAAATCTAACTGAGTAATGACCGAACCTTCAGGAAGAGCTAGATCTTTCCCATAACCAACGCTTGTTTCTTGGAATAGCATGAAGTTGCCTTCAGGCTTCAAAAACTCGAACGTTTGAGTCTGTTGGACATTATTTGAATCTAAGTATGTAACCGTAATAAGTGCTGCGTTGTCATCACCGTAATCAAACAATCCACCTAATCCATCTAAGCCAAGGTTTACGCTGCCCACAGGGTTATTAGACAAATCGATCGTAATCGTTTCACCTTTCTCAATACCCTGCCCATCATTGTCAGCGATACCATTGCCGATGTGTGACACCTGGCGGTTGTACTGCGCAAGCTCACCGCTATCAGAAGAAATGGTGATAGAAGCTCCATTTGCTAAATGCTCAGTACGGGAATGTGATGAACCACCATCCTCACTTAATCCCCAGTTATTGAAATCTGTTGTAGATTCCGAGCTATTAGGCGTATTAGGACGATCTTTGATACCTAATAAGAAGCCAACATTATCAGCTTCATAGTAAAGGCTGTCTTTGTCATAAAGCGTATCGCTTACTTCTTTAATTTCGTGCAACTCACCATCACTATCTTTAAAGAACAACGTACCTGAGGTTGGCAGTTCAGTAATCCGCACATGCAAATCGTTGCCATTTAAGTCATCTTCAATATCCGCTATATGATCCTGAGAGTCGCCATCACCTAAAGGTTTCATATCAGTATCAAATACAACTTGCGTCAAAGGCTTATCAGTAACATGCGTAAAGTCCTCACTGTCAGGCCTGTCATTCACTGGTGTGACATCGACGTTCACCGTGGTGGACTCCGATACCCCACCCGACGTGACGATGTACGTGAAGCTGTCTGTACCGTG
>NZ_JAWPOR010000031.1:0-11985 GCF_033344395.1 Vibrio sp. 1874 | reverse complement strand
TCTTTGATGCCACTGGAGATAAGAAACGCTATCAACCTGTCAGCATGTGGGTTACTCATTACTTCTCTTCCTTTAACCAACTATCCATAGCACGCAGCGACTCGTGAGCGGTGAGATCAACTTGCAGAGGCGTCATTGAAACTCGGCCATGCTCAATTGCATAAAAGTCCGTGCCCTCTCCTGCATCTTGCTCCTTTCCTGGTGGGCCTAACCAATAAATGTCATGGCCTCTCGGATCTTTCTGCTTGATCATATTCTCTGCGTGATGACGTGCACCTAAACGCGTAACTTCAATTTCACCTAAATTCTCTGATGGTAAGTCAGGCACGTTTACGTTCAGTAGACGATTCGTTGGAATCGGCGACGCTAAATGCTGTTGTACAATTTGACGTGCAATTTTAGCGGCGGATTCGAAATGTCGCTTACCCACTAGAGAAAAAGCCACCGACTGAACGCCAAGGAAATGACCTTCCATGGCGGCTGCTACTGTTCCAGAATAAAGAACATCATCACCCAAATTAGCGCCATGGTTGATTCCTGACAGAACAAGATCAGGCAAATCATCTTTCATTAGCTCATTCAGCGCGAAATGCACACAATCCGTGGGCGTGCCTTGCACTGAGTAGATATTTGGGGCAATTTCAGTCACGCGTAATGGTTGTTCTAATGTGAGTGAATTCGAAGCACCTGAACGATTTCGATCAGGTGCGACAATGGTCACTTCAGCGATATCTCTCAACTCATCAGCGAGGGCATGAATCCCTTGAGCATGAACACCATCATCATTGCTGATTAAGACCCTTAAGGGCTTCGGGTTTCGTGAATCCTGTTCCATTAGTATTCTCTTTCTACTTCAACCTCATTAACTAACTCACGAACAATAGAGGTCGCAAAAGATCCCGCATCCAGTGAGAAAGTCAGCGTAATGTTGTTACCTTCAACCGTCCAAGCTAAATCTTTTGGCTTCAGCGCAATATCGCGACGATCGTGGCGCATGCGATTACCACGAATCAGCGCCATGAGGTCAGGCTCTTCGTCTAAAAACGGTTGCTCTAATGCCAGAGCCTCGGCTTGAGTAGGCAGTGCATTATCGCCAGCAAGCGCAGCGGTAATTGCCGCTTCACCTTGTGCAAATTGTACTTGCAAATCAGTGATGTTGTTTGCATCAATCAACTGAGTGCCAGAATTCGTCTGTGCAATGTCACCATCAATGAACTTATCAAACACACCATTCTCTAGACGAGCTGAAACGATGCGGTTGAAAATCCACGAACGAGCCGCTGATAAATACATGCTGCGCTTGTTTTGATTGCGGGTACGAACGTTTTCGCGTCCCCATCGACGTGCTTCTTCAAGGTTGTTACCATCGTTACCAAAACGCTGACTACCAAAGTAGTTTGGCACGCCAACTTGTTTCACTTTTTCAAGACGTTGCTCTACATCCGCTATATCTGTCACTTCAGACAAAGTAACCACGAACTCGTTCCCTACTAGGTCACCAGGACGCAGTTTTTTATTGTGACGATCTGTTGCAAGGATTTCGATACTTGGGTATTGAGACAAAAACGCTGAAAAATCTGGCGTTTCACCTTTTGGTAAATGGACACTTAACCACTGTTCCGTCACCGCATGACGGTCTTTAAGACCCGCCCAGCTAACGTCTTTCGACTTAACACCACAGGCTTTTGCTAACTCGTTAGCAACGAAGCTGGTGTTCTCGCCCTTTTTACGGATACGAACCATTAAGTGCTCGCCTTCGCCCGTAAAGGCAAAACCTAAATCTTCGCGAACCTGAAAATGCTCTGGCTGCGCTTTAATTTTTGCCGATGCAACTGGCTTACCCGTTAGGTAAGCCAATGAAGATAAAATGTCTGACATGATGTGTTTCCGCTGATATCACAGCTTAGGGGAGCAAATTGCTAGTTATTGCTTAAACAGAAGTACAACGGCTTCCGTTGCAATGCCTTCTTTGCGTCCAGTAAAACCGAGACGTTCTGTCGTCGTCGCTTTTACGTTGATGTTACTAATGTCGGTTTCTAGGTCTTCGGCAATTGCCGCACACATTGCGTCAATGTGTGGTGCCATTTTAGGCGCTTGTGCCATGATGGTTACATCAGCATTGCCAAGACGGTAGCCTTGCTCTTTGACTCGACGGTAAACGTCTTTCAGTAATTCACGACTGTTTGCGCCTTTCCATTTATCATCCGTATCTGGGAAATGACGACCAATATCGCCGGCAGCAATCGCGCCCAGCAGAGCATCCGTTAACGCATGCAACGCTACATCGCCGTCTGAGTGTGCAATCAAACCTTGCTCATAAGGGATTGCTACACCACCAATAATGACTGGGCCTTCACCACCGAATTTATGTACATCGAAACCATGACCAATTCGAATCATTTTCTATCCTTTCTTTATTCGCCGCGCTCACGGCTTAGATAAAACTCGGCTAACGCGAGATCTTCTGGCTGAGTGATTTTTATATTGTTCGCATTCCCTTGAACTAAGGCTGGCTTCTCGCCTAACCATTCCAAAGCCGAGGCTTCATCGGTAATGGTTACACCCTGTTCTAATGCGTCAGCCAGTGCTTGAGTAAGCTGCTGAGTTTTAAACATTTGTGGAGTAAGTGCATGCCACAATGCTTCTCTATCTACCGTATGATCGATATCTTGTACTGCGTTTGCTCGCTTCATTGTATCTCTCACAGGAGATGCGAGAATGCCACCCGTTGAGTGGGCGCAGCAAACATCAATCAAACGGTCAATGTCGGATGTTAATACACATGGCCTCGCAGCGTCGTGGACTAATACCCACTCGCTTTCCAGATGCTCATTGACATAGTTTAGCCCTGATAACACAGAGTCTGCTCTTTCTTTACCACCAGCTACACGAATCACATCTGGGTGCTTAGCAATGGACAATTCTGGGTAATATGGGTCGCCGTCAGTAACGGCAACGACAACCTTAGAAATATTTGGGTGAGAAAGCAGTTTCTCTACGGTATGTTCCAGTACCGCTTTACCTTCGATCAATAAATATTGCTTAGGGCGATCTGCCTTCATTCTGCTCCCTACACCAGCAGCTGGCACAATTGCGATATGCGATGAGTTCATATCCAACATTTTAATGGTTTTCCTCACCTATAATGCGGTAAAAAGTCTCGCCATCTTTAACTAAACCGAGCTCATGACGCGCACGTTCTTCAATCGCATCAAGACCTTGCCTTAAGTCATCAATCTCAGCGAACATTTCATTGTTGCGAGCTTGTAGCTTGCTGTTCACTTGTTGCTGAACTTCAATTTCATCTTTTACTGTGTAGTAGTCAGACACTCCGTTTTTACCAAACCATAGAGTGTATTGAAGCAAGCCAAACAGTAGCGTAAGGGCTATAACAAAGATTCGCATATCGCTGCTAACATTCTGTACCGGAAGGAATTAGATAAGGAGACATATATAGCATAAATGCGAGGTTGCCTCTAGGGGAGAAAGGGAGACTCACACGCTCCTTACAAGAAATAAGCAGCAAAATGAAACAAAGAGACTTCTCTACTCTCTCCTTCCTCGTTCTATGGAATCACAAATGAACGTAAGCGAAAGACATCAAAAAGCAAAGCCTGTTCTCATATGTCAGATACAAAAACACCCCGCCAAAGCAGGGTGTTTCAAAAGCTTTAAGTTAAGCGGTTAATTCAATTAAGAATTAAGCTTGACCTTTAACTTCTTTAAGACCGTTGAAAGGAGCGCGATCACCTAGTGCTTCCTCGATACGGATTAGCTGGTTGTACTTAGCAACACGGTCAGAACGGCTCATAGAACCAGTTTTGATTTGACCTGCTGCTGTACCTACCGCTAGGTCAGCGATAGTTGCATCTTCAGTTTCGCCAGAACGGTGAGAGATTACTGCTGTGTAACCTGCGTCTTTAGCCATCTTGATTGCAGCTAGAGTCTCAGTTAGAGAACCGATTTGGTTGAACTTGATAAGGATAGAGTTAGCTACGCCTTTCTCGATACCTTCAGCAAGGATCTTAGTGTTAGTAACGAATAGATCGTCACCTACTAGTTGAAGCTTGTCACCTAGTAGTTCTGTTTGGTGCTTGAAGCCATCCCAGTCAGACTCGTCTAGACCGTCTTCGATAGAAACGATTGGGAATTGGTTAGCTAGCTCAGCTAGGTAGTGGTTGAACTCTTCAGAAGTGAAAGTTTTACCTTCGCCTTTCATGTTGTAGATGCCAGCTTCTTTGTCGAAGAACTCAGATGCAGCACAGTCCATAGCTAGAGTAACGTCTTTACCTAGTTCGTAACCAGCAGCTGCAACAGCTTCTGCGATAACTTCTAGAGCTTCAGCGTTAGATTTAAGGTTAGGAGCGAAACCACCTTCATCACCAACTGCAGTGCTGTAGCCTTTAGACTTAAGAACTTTAGCTAGGTTGTGGAATACTTCTGCACCGATACGTAGACCTTCTTTAAGAGTCTTAGCGCCAACTGGTTGGATCATGAACTCTTGGATGTCAACGTTGTTGTCTGCGTGCTCACCACCGTTGATGATGTTCATCATTGGTAGAGGCATAGAGAACTGACCTGCAGTGCCGTTTAGCTCAGCGATGTGCTCGTATAGAGGCATGCCTTTCGCAGCAGCAGCAGCTTTAGCGTTTGCTAGAGAAACAGCTAGGATAGCGTTAGCACCGAATTTAGATTTGTTTTCAGTGCCGTCTAGTTCGATCATTACTGCGTCGATTGCAGCTTGGTCTTTAGCGTCTTTGCCAACTAGAGCTTCAGCGATTGGGCCGTTTACAGCTTCAACTGCTTTAAGAACACCTTTACCTAGGAAACGTGCTTTGTCACCGTCACGTAGCTCAAGAGCTTCGCGAGAACCAGTAGATGCGCCAGATGGAGCTGCCGCCATACCTACGAAACCGCCTTCTAGGTGTACTTCAGCTTCTACAGTTGGGTTACCACGTGAGTCGATGATTTCACGACCTAGAACTTTAACGATCTTAGACATTAATGTTTCCTCTCGTTTCAAATATAAATGTCAATCTTAAAGGGCAGCAGCACAACCTTCGCCGCCGCCCGTATCCTTTTACTTCTCGAATTCGCCGCGTGCGTTTTGGCCCGCAGCCTTAACAAAACCTGCAAACAATGGATGTCCATCGCGAGGAGTCGAGGTGAATTCTGGGTGGAACTGAGCCGCTACAAACCATGGGTGAGCTGGGTTCTCAATCATTTCCACTAACTTCTTGTCCGCAGATAGACCTGATACTTTTAGGCCTGCTTTTTCGATTTGCGGACGAAGCACGTTATTCACTTCGTAACGGTGACGGTGACGTTCATGGATCGTCGCGCTACCGTACAGTTCACGAGCTTTAGTCCCTTTCTCTAGGTGACACAGCTGTGAACCAAGACGCATCGTACCGCCTAGGTCAGACTTTTCAGTACGCTCTTCTACGCTACCTGATTCGTCTACCCACTCTGTGATCAAACCTACCACAGGGTACTTAGTCTCTTTGTCAAATTCTGTTGAATGTGCACCTTCCATACCCGCAACGTTACGCGCGTATTCGATTAGTGCAACTTGCATACCCAAACAAATACCCAGGTAAGGCACGTTATTTTCACGTGCATATTGAGCCGCACGGATCTTGCCTTCAATACCACGATCGCCGAAGCCACCTGGTACTAGGATTGCGTCCAAACCTTCTAGAAGTTCAACGCCTTTTGTTTCGATATCTTGTGAGTCTACATACTTAATTGTGACGCTTAGGCGGTTTTTCAAGCCAGCGTGTTTAAGCGCTTCGTTCACAGATTTGTATGCATCTGGTAATTCAATGTATTTACCAACCATACCGATGGTTACTTCACCAGTAGGATTTGCTTCTTCGTAGATAACCTGTTCCCATTCAGAAAGGTCTGCTTCCGGAGCAGTAATACCAAAGCGAGCACACACAAGGTCATCTAGACCTTGAGATTTAATCAACTGAGGGATCTTGTAGATAGAGTCTACATCCTTCATTGAAATTACTGCTTTTTCTGGAACATTACAGAACAGTGCGATTTTTTTACGCTCATTCGCAGGAATAACGCGATCGCTACGGCAAACTAGGATATCTGGCTGAATACCGATAGATAGAAGTTCTTTTACAGAGTGTTGCGTCGGCTTAGTTTTCACTTCGCCCGCTGCCGCTAGGTAAGGAACAAGTGTTAGGTGCATGAACATTGCGCGCTCACGGCCTAGCTCAACAGCTAGCTGACGAATCGCTTCCATAAATGGTAGTGATTCGATATCACCAACAGTACCGCCAACTTCAACGATAGCCACATCATGGCCTTCAGAACCTGCAATAACGCGATCTTTGATTGCGTTAGTGATATGAGGGATAACTTGAATAGTTGCGCCTAGGTAGTCACCACGACGTTCTTTACGAAGTACGTCGGCATAAACACGACCTGCAGTGAAGTTGTTACGCTTGGTCATCTTGGTACGGATAAAACGCTCGTAGTGACCAAGGTCAAGGTCAGTCTCTGCGCCATCTTCTGTAACGAACACTTCACCGTGCTGAGTAGGGCTCATTGTGCCCGGGTCAACGTTGATGTAAGGGTCAAGCTTCATCATAGTCACTTTAAGACCACGAGCTTCTAGAATAGCCGCAAGAGATGCTGCTGCAATACCTTTACCTAGAGAGGATACAACCCCGCCAGTAACAAAAATGTAATTTGTCGTCATGTTTAACCTGAAATTGGTTGAATGAGGGAAATGGAGTGCTTCTGGACGGGAGATAAATATACCAGAAGCTCCTTACCGCCACAACGTGAAATCTATCACACCGTAATTTTTTATTTTTTGCTTCAAATCAAAGTGAGCAAAGACAAACCAAAGTCCGTTTTCGTGTAACCAAACAAGCTGACCTTATATTATGTATTCTGCCAGTTTACCTCTGCCTCGATTCTTCTTGTTTTACTTCATCCCAAAAATGGTCAAGTTCTGATAAAGAACAATCTGTAAGTACTTTGCCTGACTGCTGGACCTTGCCTTCAACTTGTTTAAAACGTCGCGCAAACTTTACGTTTGCTTTTCCTAGCGCGACTTCTGGGTTTTTATCAAGGTGGCGAGCCAAATTGACAGTCGCAAATAGCAAATCACCGAGCTCCAACTCAACTTTCTCTTCATCGGGCTGAACTTGCAGTGCCTCTTCCATGACTTCGTCAATTTCTTCTCGTACTTTATCGACAACCGGGCCAAGTGAATCCCAATCAAACCCAAATTTTGCACATTTTTTCTGAATTTTTGTAGCACGAGAAAGTGCAGGTAAAGAGTTTGGTATTGAGTCTAGGATACTTTCTTCCGCTTTGCCTACTAGGGCTTTTTCTTTTGCTTTTTCCGCTTCCCAGTTCGCGTTAATTTCCTCGTCAGATTCAAACTCAACATCTGAAAAAACGTGCGGGTGGCGACGAGTCAGTTTTTCGTTCACGGTTTCGACGACATCCGAAAAGTCAAACAGCTCTTGCTCTTTCGCTAGTTGACTGTAAAAAATCACCTGAAACAACAAATCCCCTAGCTCTTCTTTTAGATTGGGCCAATCTCGATTTTGAATCGCGTCCACCACTTCGTAGGTTTCTTCTATAGTATGCGGAACGATGGTGTCAAAGGTTTGTTTTAAGTCCCAAGGGCAACCATTTTCTGGGTCACGCAGCTTCGCCATGATTTGTTCTAACTGTTCAATTGGATGACTCATTTTTTGTTCCTTTAAACCTTTCTATTAAAGAAAAAGGTGAGCAGCCAAAACCACTCACCTTCTACATTATATTTTCTCAGCAGCTTTCACTAAGTAATTGTTACTTTGACAAGGCAACAAATTTTCGCGACTCCTGAGCATAGCTCGTCTATGTGATGCCCCTGAGCCGGCGCGTCGGAATAAGTGCAGCTAACGCAGATAAAAAGCCAAATATGACGCAAGTGTAACTCTGTAAATAGTTGAAGTTGTAGCTAGGCGACAAACAAACGAGACTCCATCACATGGTTCACCATGTGATGAGCCTGGGCCGGCACTCCGGAGTGCGTGCAGTCAACAACGCTACAACGATAACTATGACGAGAGTTTTAGCCGAGGCGTTTCACCGTCATGACATCCTTGATCTGTTCCACACGTTTCGAAACCCGCGAAAGCACCTCAATATTGGTGACTTCTAGGTCAAAGTCCATGATGGCAAGTTGACGTCTGTAGTCGACTCGGTTCTTCATACTGGTCACTTTGATCTTTTCGTTGGCGAACAGTGTCGTAATGTCTTTGAGTAGACCACCTCGCTCCATCGCTTCAACACGCACGGTGAGGATGTATGACCCCACAAAGCCGCTGCCCCAGACTGTATCGATGATGCGCTCTGGCGCATGATGGCGCAGTTCTTCTAGCTGTTCACAGTCACTACGGTGTACTGAAATCCCACGACCTTGCGTTATGTAACCAGAGATATCGTCACCTGGAATTGGCTGACAGCAACGTGCTAGATGTGTCATTAGGTTATCGACGCCTTCTACTACAACTGCGTCTTTTTTCGGTCGGCTTTGCGCGGGTGATTTATGCTCAGCTTCTTGCAGTTTTTCCAGTGCTTGCTGATCTTCTTCCTCTGCCGTTGGCTTGTTAACTAACGCGTTGATATGGTTAATTATTTGGTTGATACGCAAATCACCGCTACCTACACCAACATACAATTCATCTGGTGTTTTGACGTTAAACCGCTTGAGGGCGTAATGCTCTGCATCTTTTAACGTTGCGCCAATTTTGGCTAACTCATGCTCAAGGATTTCACGACCTGCTTCAAGGTTCTTCTCACGGCTTTGTTTTCGGAACCAGGCGTTAATTTTGGCACGCGCACGACCAGAATGAACGAAGCCTAATGATGGGTTTAACCAGTCACGTGATGGGTTAGGTTCTTTCTGAGTGATAATCTCGACTTGGTCACCCATATGTAATTTATGCGTGAACGGCACAATACGACCTCCGACTTTGGCACCGATACAACGGTGTCCCACTTCGGAGTGAATGTGATAGGCAAAATCTAGCGGCGTTGCCCCCATTGGCAAATCGACAACATCACCACGTGGTGTAAAGGCATAAACACGGTCATCAAAGACTTGGCTACGTAACTCATCGAGCATTTCGCCAGAGTCAGACATTTCTTCTTGCCAATCCAGTAGCTTACGCAGCCACGTGATCTTCTCATCATAACCGCTTCGGCTGCTTGCCCCTTCTTTATATTTCCAGTGCGCTGCAACACCCAGTTCCGACTCTTCATGCATTTGCTTGGTACGAATCTGGATCTCGATGGTTTTGCCTTCTGGCCCTAGAATTACTGTATGGATCGATTGATAACCGTTTGGTTTAGGGTTAGCAACGTAGTCATCAAACTCGCTCGGTAGGTGCTTGTATTTGGTGTGAACTACACCCAAAGCCGCGTAACAGTCTTGCAGTTTGTCTGCGATGATACGTACTGCTCGAACATCAAACAGCTCATCGAATGCCAAACTCTTCTTCTGCATTTTTCGCCAAATGCTGTAGATGTGCTTAGGTCGACCACTCACTTCGGCATTGATGCCCGACACTTCCATTTCGTGCGTGAGGTCTTCAACAAAGTCTTTGATGTACTGTTCACGAACGATGCGTCGCTCAGAAAGCTGTTTGGCAATTTGTTTGTAAGTTTCCGGTTGTTGGTAGCGGAAAGCGTAATCTTCAATTTCCCATTTCAGCTGACCGATGCCTAATCGGTTTGCTAGCGGCGCATAGATGTTGGCACACTCTTTTGCCGCCGCACGTCGAACTTCATCAGGCGCTTTTTTAACTTCAATAAGGTTACAAATTCGCTCCGCAAGCTTGATAACCACGCAGCGGAAGTCATCCACCATGGCAAGCAGCATGCGGCGTACGTTATCTACCTGAGATGACGCTGCACTGCCTTCCATGTTGACGTTGAGTTGGCCAATAGCAGCCATTTCTTCAACGCCGTCGATTAATTTTATGATTTCTTTGCTGTATTTCTCTTCCAGAATTTCTCTGTTAAAAGCACCACTTGAAACCAAAGGAAACAGTTGAGCAGCCACTAAAGTGGCTTGATCCATAGACAAGGTGATCAAAATTTCGATCATTTCTCGTCCACGCCACAACAACAGTTCTGCTTGCTCGTTATCAGCTAATACTGTCTGGCAATCTCGATATACTTCGATTAAGCGTGAGGCTGTGTTTTTCTCTTGTCCTAGGCTAGCCACCCAGTTTTCGAGTTCAAACTGTTCATCTTGGTTTAAATGCGCGCTTCTTACCGCAACCATCTCATCATCCTAATTATTATATTCGTGTGGTTTGACTAACACCGTCCAGGTTAGTTCTTTTTACCGCGCGTACACGCTGGCTTTATGACCACCCACCACAAATAAGGGGTCAAAGTCCTAAAGTTAGGACTTTTCAAACAATGCCATCGATTCTAGATGACTGGTATGAGGGAACATGTCCAGCATACCTAATTTCGTTAATTTATAGCCTTGCTCTATCAAGCTTTGACTATCCCTAGCAAGGGTAGCAGGATTACAAGAAACATAAACTACACGCTGTGCGCCAAGCTCAGAAACTTGATCGATGATCCCACTCGCTCCCGCGCGTGCTGGGTCTAATAATACTTTATCAAACCGCTCTGCGGCCCAGGCTTGGCCTTCAAAATCTTGCTCAAGGTTAGCGTGATAAAATTGCGCGTTATTGATTTGGTTCAAAGATGCATTGTTTGTGGCTTTTTCTACCATCTCTGCAACACCCTCTACTCCAACCACGTACTTAGCTAATTTCGCAACTGGTAAACTAAAGTTGCCTAAACCACAGAACAAATCTAACACTCGGTCACTCTTTTGTGGGTCTAACCACTCAACCGCTTGTTTGACCATTTGTTGGTTTACACCTTGGTTTACTTGAATAAAGTTATTTGGTGCAAAAGGGATTTTCACTCCAACTTCTTGATAAAAAGGCATATCGCCTTCGATAAGGTCTAATTGTTCTGTCGATGGCATTAAGTACAACGATGCGCCATGACGTTTTGCCAACTCCGTTAGAGATTGAGTTTCACTCGTTGTCAGAGCGCTCAAGTGGCGCAGCGTAATACACGGCCCATTATCACCAAGTACCAGCTCTACATGACCCAATTGTTCAGGCTTTTTGAACGCTTTTAGCGCTGAGTAAATCTCTGGCAGCAAAACATTCAGTTCCGGTGCCAGCACTGGGCAATCGGTCACTTGCGCAATTTGCTTACTCTGCTTTTTACGGAAACCAAAATGTAGCTGACGTGTTTTTTTATCAACAAACAAGCTCACTCTCGCACGGCGACGGTAGGCCTGCGAATATCCCAATAACGGGGCATCTAGTTCAATATCACTGCCTGAAAATTTTCGCATTAGCTGACGCAACGTTTGCTGTTTGTACGTCAATTGTTGGTCATAATCTAAATGCTGCAAATCACAGCCACCGCACTCATGATAATGTGGGCAAAATGGCTCCACACGAGCTTCACTCGGCTTAAGGATTTTAATCAACTTACCGCGAGCGTATTTGCTCTTTTCTTCCACCAATTGAGTGACCACCTCCTCACCCGGCAGTGCTCCATCAATAAACAATGGCTTCTTTTTGAGGTAAGCAATGCCTGCACCGTGGTGATCTAAACGCTCTACTTGCACTGCTTGGTGCCGAGTATTGAGTTGGGTTTTCTTTTTCGGTTGAAAGATGCGTGCCATGCTCTATGCCTGATTTATATGTAATTGCTCTTCGGCTTCACTATTCTTGATTGCAGCCGTTGTGTGATTCGAGTGACTTGATTATGCTTACCGTTTATTCGGTGACGTCACTTCTTTGCTCAAGGCTTTATCGTGCGCTTGAGAAATAATGCGTTATTTTCCCATATCCAGACTCCGATGTAATTAGATAACATGACCAGATATGGCTTACGAGCACGTGTAATTAC
>NZ_JAWPOR010000030.1:0-16647 GCF_033344395.1 Vibrio sp. 1874 | reverse complement strand
AATCCACTCCTTTTCTGTTAACTGAAGCTAGATTCACGCCAAGATACTACCCACTAGTCTATCGTTTGTCTCATGTCACCTAACGCCAAATTAAGGTGTGAACAACGCTAACACCTTACCTAAAGCATTGTGCCATAAACACTAAACTGGCTTGAAGCGAAAGCGCCGAGCGTTGTGAATCACTCTTAAATTTATTGTTATGTACGTTGTACCGAACGCACTGGTACCCAACCGACTTCACCCGTTGACCTCGAAACTCGATACCACTCATTGAGTTCGAATAGCACTGACAGTTTTTCGCCAATGACAGTATTAAGCTCAACATTGTCATAGTCTTCAAGCAAGATACCTTCAGAGCTTCCTTCAATCTTTTCGATATATTGAACTGGAGCCCAACCCCGCTCTCCTTCGACACTGGTTATAAAGACCCAGTTGGGAAACTCATCGTCAATTGTACCTAGAGCTACTTTGTCGCCTCGCTTCAAATAAAACGGATTGGGATATTCTGAGTCGTGTTTTTCAGTAGTAACAACTTCCATATTTTCTCCAAAGTACATAACGCCCTGTTAAGGTGTGAGCAACGCAATACCTAAGCCACCGCATAACACCTTAAACACTAAACGCAACGCATAGCCAAAATGCTATGCGTTGCGAATCACTCTTAAACCGTTTGTTATAAACTCGATTTACAGCTTATTTTGTATAGATGTTCAACAGGAAAGATCATTGTGTAGTCGTCCCAGTTTAAGTTTCCATCAAGCAAATCAAACTGCAAAAAGCGAGAGATGTCTTTATATACATCGTAATCAGGATGGCCAACACTAAAGATGAATGGAGCAAAATCAACGATTGAAACGTGATTATCACTAAACTCTATTTCTAAAATATGACCCGTAACATGTGTAACTTTAACCACTGATAGTTCTGACATTTTTTACCTTCTTCGTAATTGTAGTTGGACTTACATGCTTTTTCTTAACAAAATAGTCAATCCACTTTTCTACAGTATCATCGGCATAACAGTTTACAAACTCTTCAAACTCACGCTTCTTTTTGCTCTCTAATCCTGCACCTTTATCCTTAACGGCCATTTTTCAAGTGAATTTCCGCTTTAGACTCTTTACCTTGAAACTTACCATGAATATGAATTGGCTCATGTTCGTTACTATAAAAGAACAATATAATCCCTAAGTACTCATAAATTTTCGGCATGCACACCTCCTTGAAATGAAAGTGCATTTTCATGCATGCTGTTGATTATTGAGTGTGATTTAAGTGTGAACGTATCTAAACTTCGAGCCGTGCCAGTGTTTATAACGCCTTGTTAAGGTGTGAGGCACGTAATACCAAAGCCTCCGCAAACCACCTTAAACACAAAACGCAACGCATAGCAAAAATGCCACGCGTTACGAATCACTCTTAAACAGTTTGTTATACCTAAATTCTACGAATTTCCGTACGCATCTGAGTCATTAGCAACTTAGACTGCACCTGAATATCTGATGATATATCATTCAGTTTCGCCAAATATTCTTCTTGGATTGAAGTTTGCTGATGTAGGACTATTTCCGTCAATTTACCCATGAATTCATGTGCTGTATTCATTGATAATTCAGTCAAATCTTCCAACTGTTGAAAAGTACCAAGCATCTCGTCGGTTGCAATCAGCTTTAACCTATTAGACTCTGACTTTAATTTGAAAAAGTCTTCTCCTCCTTCGTGCATGATAAGTGAAATTTGTTGGCTAAACCACACTAACACTTCACGAGTTTTCTCTTGGTTGTTTTCAGCCGAAGCTGCCATAAAATTATTAAGGTATTGATCGAAAATAGGTTGCATGCGCCCCATTATTTCACTTTGATTTTTCTTTCCAAACTGATCCAAACTGATCCAAACTAGCAACATAGTTGGCATACTCAGTGGCTTTCAAGTCAAAGACTTTTAAGCGCCTTTCAGCATCAAACCTTAAGTCTTGTTCTAGCCTTTTGAGTTGCCTTTCATGCCATAATTTAAATAGAAATGCGAATACGATCCAACCCGCATTGATCAACCCAAAAAGCCAAAAAGCCAAAAAGCCAAACATAGTATTGTGGGTCTTTTTGAATAATTTCGTAAATACTGCTCATTTGCTTCCTTAGGTATAACGCCCTGCTAAGGGGTGAGCAATGCAATACCAAAACCGCCGCATACCACCTTAATCACTAAAATCAACGCATAGTGAAAATGCCACGCGTTGCGAATCCCTCTTGAGCAGTTTGTTAGTTTGCAGACCCAAAACGTTGATTTTACGTTATTTTAAACTTTGCAAACAACAAACTTTATGTGCCTTGTCGCACTTAAGTCAGGCCTAGTCTCAAAGCGGCTACTCAATGAAACCACGTGGAACAAACAACGCCGCAGAAAACAAACTCACAACACCAAAAAGCACTTTTGGAAAACCAATCTCACAATGCGGACTTTCAACAAAGTCACTGAAACCTCGTGAACTTACCACACCAGAGAAAACGTCATTTCAGCGAGTAAATCGGCTTTTGTACCAACAAACTCAACGAGCAGATTTTCAGCAAAAAAGTTCAACTCAGTGACCCCAAAAGTCGCCGCACCAAAGAACAAATCTACCCTTGAAACGATGCCAACTTTGGATTTTTACCTCGCTAGTTAACACTGAAAGCCGATACGACAATTTCAACTCTGCGCTATAACGCCGCGTTAAGGGGCAGCAACGCGCTACCACCAAACTTCAATTTACCACCATAAAAACACATACCAAAACTTGAGCCAAATTCGCCACGCGTTGACTGTCCCTCTTGAACGCTTTGTTATGTTACCCCTCTAGCCACTTGATTGCGGAGTCATATTCATTAAATGATTGCATTTCCCCTGATATAAACCAGCCACCAACTTTCGAGGCTAACTCTTGCCAGTGTTTATCACCGTAAATTGCTACTTTTTCGAATTTAGGACCGATTTTCAAACCCAGCTGAAAATCATCCCAAGCTGCACGAAGCTCCCAACCTGAAAACTCTGAAATATCTACAAGCACTTTGACATGCTGCCCCTTAACTCCTGCTAAAGCTGATTCTAATACGGGCGCGATTGCTTGATAATCTTCGTAAGTGAGCTTCCCTACTGCCTTGAAGACAAGGAAGAATTCTGAGCCAAATCGCTCTAGCCCTACTGATATACCGTGGCGTTCACTACTCGTAACAGAAACCTCTTAATTACGTATGTTTATAAAGAGTAAGAGAACTCAGCAAACTAATACGAGAGCTAGGCATCAATATTGGGACTCTGTTCGCTTGGGTAACATAACGCCGCGTTAAGTGGTGAACAACGCCGACCACAAAACATAAACCATTGTACCTTAAACACTTAACCTGACTGGAGCTGAAATCGCCAAGCGTTGTGAATCCGTCTTAAACGCTTTGTTAAGTGTATTTTGACTCCACATATCCTTTGAGAGTGTTTACACCAAAAAACACCGTAATCATACCGAAAACTATCGGTACTAAATAAAACACCCAACCAATTGAATTTATGATTGCTATATTCGTAGGTGAACCAGATTCAACCCCATTTAGCACTCCAACAGCGAATTTTACTGCAAACAACGTAAGTACAATAAACAATATTGTGGCAAAAAGGCTCACCTGCCAAAACTGCTTACTCAAATCAACCAGTTCATTAAACACATGTTCTATCAAAGATTTCCTTGCCAATTTAGTCTCCTTACTTGTAAATACACTTAACGCCGCATTAAGGTGTGAGCAACGCTACCACCATGCCTAAACCATTACATCGTAAACACAAAATCCAACGCAGATACAAAAATGCCAAGCGTTGGGAATCACTCTTAAATGCTTTGTTATGCATTTAGTCGTTCTTCGGGTGAAAAACTATCGTTCACAAACTTTAAGAATTCACAGCTTATAATTTTCGCTTGCTCCCAACCTAAATCACTAGAATCAACGACATAAAAACCACATATAACACCACCTGCAATTCTGGCCACGCAAATATTTCCATTACCATCTAAGCAAATTGGCATTGCGCCAGGCATATCGTGCTTTACCCCATAAATATCTTCGCCGTATATCTCCGACAAAGAGAAGAACTGTAACTCTTTGAACCCAAAATAGACTATAGGGCCATCGCTAACACTCCACCAATTCAACATACTTTCAGGAAGAGTTATTTGAAATATAGTTTCTAACTTGTGTATTTCTTCCTGATTTGCGCCTACAGGTCTATCTATAAATTCCATGAATCCCCCTGATGCATAACGCCGCATTAAGGTGTGAGCGACGCTTGGCGATACTTGAGCGAAGCGAAAACGCCAAGCGTTGCGAATCACTCTTAAATTGTTTGTTAGTTGCCCATCTCAAAGCCTAGTGCTAACATTTGTACACACACCAACAAAGGAATACATCATGGACACTAGAATTCAATTTCGTGTTGATGAAGAAACAAAACGCCTAGCTCAACAAATGGCTGAAAGCCAAGGTCGAACTCTAAGTGATGCTTGCCGTGAACTTACTGAGCAACTCGCTGAACAACAAAGAAAAACATTATCTCACGATGCATGGCTAACTGAACAAGTAAACCTAGCATTTGAGAAGTTTGACTCAGGAAAATCCGTTTTCGTTGAGCACCAAACTGCTAAGTCTCGAATGGAAGAGCGCAAAGCCAGAATCCGTAATCGAGGTAAGCAATGATTTTATGGGAAGAAGAGTCACTTAATGATCGTGAAAAGATCTTCGAGTTTCTCTATGACTTTAACCCTGATGCGGCAGAAAAAACTGACAACCTTATTGAAGCAAAAGTAGAAAACTTGCTTGAACAACCTTTAATGGGTGTACAACGAGATGGCATCCGCGGACGATTGCTCATTATTCCTGAGATTTCGATGATTGTCTCTTACTGGGTCGAGGGCGATATCATCCGAGTTATGCGTGTACTCCACCAAAAACAAAAATTTCCTACAGATTGATTGCTTCCTCTGGGGAACTAACGCCGCGTTAAGTAATGAGCGACGCCTACACCTAACCTAAACCATTACACCGTAAACACAAAACCCAATTTGAACCAAGAATGTCATGCGTTGCGAATCTGCCTTAAACGCTTTGTTATGGCGCAATTCTCAAAGATGGCCACCGAACTAGCCACCCTTTTGAACTTACACGATTTTCAAAGGTTTCTCGTAACCTTTTAGGATTATGTGTGACCCAGTAACTAAATAGGGATTCAAAGCCAAAAGCAGCCATACACTCATACTGATTTGACCCGATTTGACGAACAGCAACCGCTGTTTCTTTTTCTGGCCAGTAACTCATTGCATCCAACGAACTTTGATAAGGTTCATCACCATTACGCTCATTCATTGTCGCTTGATTACGCACTTGCCAGTTAAGCTTGGGCATGCGAGCTTTAAGAAGTACTTCGTAATCCAAGTGGACATTGGAGTTAGATTCTGTCGGATCAAAGTAGATTACATCGACGTCATTTAAAGGAGTCGGTTCGTTGAAATCATGCAGTGAATCCCAAACTAAATTTCGAACGAAACCTGCTGCAATATAGCATTGAGGCAAATCTAATTGGGACACATGATAAAGTGCCTCAACTCTGATTGGGTCTTGCCTTATTAACTCTACGATTTTGTCCATTTTCGCCCTGCGCCATAACGCCCAATTAAGGGGTGAGCAACGCTACCGCCCAACCTAAAGCATTGTACCGTAACAACTAAATTTGAAGTAGATGCAAAAATGCCAAGCGTTGGGAATCTCTCTTAAATTGTTTGTTATACGATTTTACTCACCCCAACCTTCTGTATGCTCTTTTGTGAGCAGAGGGATGATACTTGGTTCCATATCATTACGTAAATTTGCCACATACGAGAGCAATTTTAGCGACATACTTTCAAATACCTCTAGCTGTTCGAGGTCTAAACAAACCGAACTTCTATTTCTAACAGGTTGAAGCATTTGCGTTTCGCCAAAGCTATGAATGACAAACTTTATATCAATAGCCTGAGAATCTGAATGTGCTATGAGCTGATTCCGGCGTTGGATTAAGAATTTATGTAAACTCAGTTCCTCAGACGACAACACTTTCAAAGCAGAATTTGTTAAATCGGGGACTTTGGACTTGTTTCGAGAGTCATTGCCAGAGAATGGTTTGCAATAGGAGATTATCATTGCATTAGTTAACGCTGACAGTACAAGAAAGTTGTTGTCGATGTCAGAATAAAGATTACTTTTCTTAATATGAGAAACAATATCATGCGCCTCTTTAAAGTCTGCAAATGAGATAGCAATGCGCTTAAACTGTCTCAACAACCCATCATTCTTTCTATTCACCAAAACCTCTAGTTTTCCGAATCGTATAACGCCGCGTTAAGTAGTGAGCAACGCTACCACTGAACTTAACCATACCGCTGTAAACACTAAAGCCGACTAAAACCAAAAATGCCACGCGTTGCGAATCTGCCTTAAACGCTTTGTTATATTTATTTTACGCGATATACGTTTTTAAGATGCCAATCAGCTGTTATACCTTGATGATTGGTTACAGATGCAATACTAGCGATTATGCTACAGTTAACCTCGACATTTTGCTCATTTAGTTTGAACATATCTTCGTTAGATAAATCAACAATTACGTACTGACCAACAGACAGATCAAGCAAACTAATTTCCATTGGGTCTTCAGTATCGATATCAGCTACGACAAATAGACCTGTCCTTTCAACCTGTGCATCGCTATCTGCAATTGCAATATCTTCACCAAATTCACTCGCCATGAAATACCTTAATTTTATGGTAAATTCTTCTGTGTTGAGTGTATCGCCAAAAGAAGTCCGATCTGCCATTTGGCGAGCAAAGTCTTCTATTACGCTAGTAGTTAAAGTACCTAGTTTGTATTTGCCATTGAAGGAAGAAAACAGTTCTTTATAAATTGATTATAGATCGTTAATGCAAGAAGCAGCTTCAATTTTTAGGTCATCACGCTTTTGAGACTTAAATCCCTCATTGAAGTGCAAACAGTTATTCCTAATCTTACGAATTTTATCAAACTTGCTGTGTACAGAAGAAGAAATTATTCCTAATTCGTTAAGCTTATTTATTCGATCAAACTGAGAATGGTTGGTGAGTTTTTGGTGTCCCTGTTTTTCAGCAAAGTACCTACATAGATCTTCACTTGCGACTCCAACTAAAGCGATAGTACTGAAGTAAGCACCAAGAGAATAAGATAGCTCAGCTTCTTTAATTAAGCGGATGAAGTCACCAGTTTCATCAACGACTCTGATATTCTCTATTTCCCACTTTCTTTCTACAATGTTATCGATTTCTGAATTAATCCACTGTTGGAATGAATGTTTATATGCTGCTTTATCTCGCTCGATTAGATCACTTGTTTCTGTGATATTGAATTTCTTATAGTCAAATTTTGTACAGTCAAAATATCTCATAACTCACCAATAAATATAACGCCCAATTAAGGGGTGAGTAACGCAACACCAATGTCACCGCAAACCACCTTAATCACTAAAATTAACGCATAGTAAAAATGCCACGCGTTACGAATCCCTCTTGAATTGTTTGTTAGTACGCTACCCTTGAAGCCTTTGGTACACGCCAAGATGTTGAAATATAGCACGAAATTCATGAATTAAAACGCTGAAACCAAACGGACAACTACAAAACTGGAAACCAACTTCAAAACGCAAGTTGGGTAGAAGAAAAATACACAAAACCGCCTTCATTCCACCGCTTTCAAATTAACAAAGAATACGATCACCGAACTCAACCACAGCGACAATGAAACTACATTTTTGATGGTAAAATCAACAACATCAAAGAAGCCACAACAAAGAAATAGCCAAAAAGTTAGAAACCGTAAACGGTAAATTCACAGCGAACACTCCGCATATAGTGCCACCGGAGCGGACGTGAGAGGCACATTTAGTCAGGTGTAAATTTGGGAAAAGAAACCAATAAACATCAAGACGTTTGACCTTTGATCCCAACCCAGTGCTAACGCCCTGTTAAGGGGTGAGCAACGCAATACCGAGGCCGCCGCATACCACCTTAAACACTAAAACCAACGCATAGTGAAAATGCCACGCGTTGCGAATCACTCTTAAACAGTTTGTTATATTTTTGATTTCAGTGGACTCAATACCTCAAGCAACCTTTGATGAATTGAGCTTCGATCGACGTTACCAGTTTCTTGGCAAACAAAAGCTGCTCCCTCTTCTGCCAATATTTCAACAGCTTGAGGCTTACAAACTTGCATAAAACTAAAGTGCGAAGCACCTTTGATTTCTTTGTAAGAAAGGTTGCTTAGGCTGGTATTTATATACGGAGTAATTTGTAATTTGGGCGGGATAGTCTTGTCCAATTCAGCACCAACTATTACAGTCTTTGCCGACAAAGTATCTAACGATTTGGGTAATATCGCAGGCACGTAACCTGGCGCGATAGCAACTGCATTTGTTATCCGTTTATCTCTGTAATCGCCTGAGATCATAAGGCGTTCCTGTTGTGAAAGATCATTGAATGCATTGCTGTAATAATCGCATGATGCATCATTGTACTGATTACAGTATTCCTGATACCCCTTAATATCGAATTTTGCGCCTGCTAATGCTAATGCTGTGTAACCACCCAAAGAGTAACCGATGACAGTTATATTATCTTTGTCTACATATTGAGCGTAATCACTTGATAGTATCTGATCAACAAGGAAGGAGACATCTCTAGGCTGATCCCACATTCTAAGGACACTCTCAGGCGTAGCTTGACCTGTTGTATAACTAGGATGATTTGCTGAAACGACAAAAGCACCTTTCTCAGCTAACTCGCTCCCAAGCCATGATAGATTTTTCCAATTACCCGATGTTCCGTGAACTAGGATGTACAATGGAAAATCCCTACCCTTTGGGATTGCTGATTTAGCAGCCTTAAACCCATAGAAGGCTATGTTTTCAGCGAAAATAGTTTCAGGTGCGGTCATAGTTGTTGGGTAAAAGAGCTTAGCCTCAATGAGCCTATCCCTTTCATTATCTTGGTAATTATCTTCGGCAATGCCTATAGTCGCCATGCTTGCCGAACTGAAGCAGCATAAAGAGGCTAAAATTATTCTTTTCATATTTTCCTTTATCCACTGACGTAAAACAAAAATATAACGCCGCATTAAGGGGTGAACAACGCATTCCACCCAACCTAAACCATTGTGCCGTAAACACTTAAGCTAATTCAAACCAAAACTGCCTAGCGTTGTGAATCCCTCGTGAATGCTTTGTTAGTTGCCAAGCCTAAAGCTTTGATTTGAAGTTAAATGCAGCTTTGCCAACACTAGTTTTATGTGTTTTGAAAAACTCAAATCAGGCGCAGTTTCAAAGCGCTTGTCACTGAAACCACTTGGAAAAAACAACGCCGTAGAAAACGGACTAACAACACAAAAAACTTCTTTGGAAAGACAATGTCACAGAACTGACTTTCAACAAATGAATCAGCTTCTGAAACGGCAAACTAGAAAAGGGAGAATCACAATTTCCGCAAACCAAAGCCCAAAAATTCAAAACACAAAACCGAGCCAAATACACACAGACATTAACCCTAAACATTCTGCTTTAGTTGCGTTTTTCTCGTTGGCAACTAACACCCTGCTAAGGGGTGAGCAACGCAATACAAAAGCCGCCGCAAACCACCTTAATCACTAAATTCAACGCATAGTAAAAAATTCCACGCGTTGCGAATCCCTCTTGAGCAGTTTGTTAGTTTGCAAACCCAAAGCGTTGATTTTACGTTATTTTAAACTTTGCAAACAATAAACTTTATGTGTTTTGATGCAATCAAGTCAGGCGTAGTCTCAAAGCGACTACTCAATGAAACCACTTGGAACAAACAACACCGCAGAAAACGAACTCACAACACCAAAAAGCGCTTTTGGAAAACTAATCTCACAATGCGGATTTTCAACAAACTCACTGAAACCACGTGAACTTTCCACACCAGAGAAAACGCCACTTCAGCGGGTAAATCGGCTTTTGTACCAACAAACTCAACGAGCAGAGTTTCAGCAAAAAAGTTTAACTCAGTTAACCCAAAAATCGCCGCATTAAAGAACAAATCAACCGTTGAAACGATGCCAATTTTGGATTTTCACCACGCTAGTTAACACTGAAATTGAACGCCGATATGACAATTTCGACTTTGAGCTTTTACCACTAGATCATGCGGTATAGCTGCGTTTTTCCTCTTGCAAACTAACGCCCTGTTAAGGTGTGAGCAACGCAATACCGATGCTGCCGCATACCACCTTAAACACTAAAAACAACGCATGGTAAAAATGCCACGCGTTGCGAATCACTCTTAAACAGTTTGTTAGGTGATTTGCTTCCAAATATTACACCAGCCAAAGAAGATAGTTTCCTTACAAAGGCTAAGATATGCAACCTAACCCACAAAAAGGATGTTTTCATGGGAAAACCCGCTGCAACATTAACATCAATGCACGTCTGCCCCAAGGTTACTGCTAAAGTTCCGCATGTGGGAGGCCCTGTAGTCGCTGGCTCACCCAATGTAAAAATTGGCGGTCTACCAGCTGCTCGTAAAGGCGACCGCCTCATCTGTGTCGGTCCCCCTGATTCCATAAGCCAAGGATCTGGCTCCGTATTTATTAACGGTAAACCAGCAGCAAGAATGGGAGACTCGACCAGTCACGGAGGCAAGATTGTCATTGGCAACCCCACTGTCTTAATCGGTGACAAATATCGAGCCGATAAACAACCACCGCCCAAAACTTATGAAGAAGCGAAGCAGCGCTTGGCGGAAGCTAAGTCTTATGTCGATGCCGCTCGTGAAGGTGGTGCAGCATTACCGGGTTCACCTTACACCACTGCGGATAAAAGAGAAGTGGTTGCAAAGGGCTTGGATGAGCGTTTCTTATTTCGAGTGGTCGAATCAGAATGGACTGGGGACAAGGGCTATATTGGACCACCCTCAGAAGGAAAGGCCAGACGATATTGGACTACCACTTTTACACAAGCAGAGCATGGTGATACTGATCCAGAAGCAATATGCAAAGCAGTCGGGCGAGACTATGACCCAACATGCGATTACACCATACTTTTGATTGACCATGAAAAAGCCGCCGAACTCGGTGATATGGTCAGTTTTATCCCTACATACGGAGAGATGGGAAAACACGCAAAGACACAACTCGGTAGCGAATTTTCAGACAGCCTTGATTTAATTGAACCATGTTTGACTCCAGAGTTCAGTCGCTATTACGAGCAGGTAAAAGTAACAGCTAAAGAACGCGGCATCGACATTAAGAAACAAGAAGATTTTACTAAATATTGCAAAAAGCTCGACTTTACTACGAACCAGACTGACACGTTGCGAACCCGATACCAAATAGAACAAGGTTTAGGCGCAAACCAAGATTTTCTCGGTAACGGCGTGACTAAGGATTTAAATGTTAAGTATGATACGACGCCTTTTGGCGACATTGATGATGAACTGGAATACGGCCCGCCCGAAACCTTTACGTGGGATAAAAACCCACAAACGCTAGGAGAACTAGAGAACGCAGGAGCCATTATGAGAATTGATATAGGAAACGGAGCAGACAGATGAAGCAGTTTAAAGAAATCAACCCACTCACAGTTGCTCAAGACCCAAACTTGATTGCTACGGTACCGGATGATGAAGAAACAACGAAAAACTTTTACTTTTTATTGGTTGATGACTACATAATCCTTGCTACCGCGAAATACTTTACCGATAAGCTAGACGGCGAAAGCGAATGGCTACACTACCAAATCGAGTTCCCAAAATATGGCTTGCGGTGGTTCTTAGACACCTTAGAAGGTAAGTTTTTCAAAACCGAAGCCGAAGGCGGCTTACCCAAAGGCACATTTAATGACGAAGGGCTTGTAGACGGTGAACGGTTAAAGCTGAGGCGTGCTTTTAATGCAGATGGCAATGGCGGTGGTGGATATGCATTTATAACACTCGACCGAAAAGAACCCGAAAGCGTTTGGTCTAAGTCGTATACCTTTACTGATTCGCTACTGTTTGAGCATGGAATGATAGACACCATGAAGTTGATTGCTAAAAAAATCGACTTAGGACAACTATAACCCCACTAACCTCCGAACCTCAATTTTGTGGTTCGGAGGTTAAGTTATGAGAAATCACTTAACGCCCAATTAAGGTGTGAGGCACGCAATACCGAAGCTGCCGCATACCACCTAAACCACTAAAACCAACGCATAGTAAAAATGCCACGCGTGCCGAATCACTCTTGAACAATTTGTTAGCAGTTTTTTCTACACAAAATTATGCTTTTATCGCATACACCGTTATGTGGTTTGAAGTTTCACGCTCATAGACACTGACATGAAGCACTTGGAACCCTGCTTTCTCTAGTTCAACAACTAGATCACTTTCAGAGGTAACATGACGATATGGACTGCCATCTCTATAAGTTTCATAGCTAATTTCATTTTTAGAGCACAAGCTACTGACAAAAAATACCCCATTTTCAGATAGTGAACGATAAACATGACCCAAAAATATGACTCGATCTGCACCGATAATGCAATGTAAGCAATTACCGTCAATGACAACATCATAACGTTCTGTAAGTTCAAGAGACGCTACCGTTAGGTCCGCTAAATAATAATTACCCTCGACTCCTGTTGCTCTGGCTTTTTCCTTTGCCCATTTAATTGCGGTTGGTGAAATATCTATACCTGCCACCTCAAAGCCTAACTTCTGGAAAGCTCTGCAATGATGTCCTTCACCGCAACCTAGTTCGAGCAGTTTACCTTGCACCGGTCGTTTAAATAGCTCGAGAAAACGCTCAACTAAAACTGCTTTAGACATTCGCTCGTTGCCACCCCAACCTTCCCAGCCAGCTTCGCGAGCTTCAACATACATGTCTTCATGAACTTGGTAGTTTTGTTTCATATTCATCCTTGACTGTTAACGCCCTGTTAAGGGGTGAATAACGCTACCACCCCAGCCTAAACCATTGTGCCGTAAACACTAAAGCTAATTCAAACCAAAACCGCCAAGCGTTGTGAATCCCTCTTGAACAGTTTGTTAGTTGCCAAGCCTAAGGCTTTAACTTGAAGTTGATTGCAGCTTTGCCAACACCGTCTTTGTGTGTTTTGAAAAACTCAAATCAGGCGCAGTTTCAAAGCGCCTGTCACTGAAACCACTTGGAATTTACAACGCCGTAGAAAACGGACTTTGAACACCAAACAAACCTTTTGGAACAACAATGCAGCAGAGCAGACTTTCAACAAGCTATTCAGCGTCTGAAACAGAAAACTCAAACCGTACAAGGAACCAAAGCACGATTATCACAAACCCAGATGACTAGAAATTGAAATACGAAAAATCAGCCAAAAACACACGAACCTTAGCCCTAAATATTTTGTTTTAGCTGCGTTTTTCTCGTTGGCAACTAACGCCCAGTTAAGGGGTGAAGCACGCAATACCTATGTTACTGCATGACACTTCAACACCGAAATCAACGCATACCAAAAATGCCACGCGTGCTGAATCCCTCTTGAACTGTTTGTTAGCTTAAATTATGTAGCACCAAGCTACACCACCCCAAAACAGAATATTCAGAGTCCAAACCATAATACTTTGAACTGGAACCATATGGAAAACTAGCTGGGGACATTCCTTAAGCTCACTTATAGAGAACAGCATTTGAGGCTGAAAATCCCAACTCGTCGCTAAGCAAAAACCTCTTTTGAATCTAGGATGATTCACCAAATATTCTGCGTAGGATGAATAAATTGTCCATAAACCCAAAAAGCCAAATAACTCGATTGCAGAAATCACTTCCAAACTAAATGGCAGTAGTGAAGGACCACCAATGAGCAAAATCGCCGCAAAAAACCATTTTTTGTTTCTCATTACACATCCTTGTTGATGATTTAAGCTAACGCCGCGTTAAGGGGTGAATGCCGCACAAACCAACTTTCCGCAGACCACTTTCATCACCAAAACTCACTGCATACCAAAAATGCCACGCGGCATGAATCCCTCTTGAACGCCTTGTTATGTTTAAGGCTCAAAGGGTTAAGTTTACGAAACCAAGAGCTTAACTCGACTTACCGTTGAAAACCAAAACCAGAAGCTAAAAAACTGAATTAACTCATAAATTCGATTTTACTAACATTGAGTTTTAGCGTGAAAAACCGAAAACTGGAACTCTAACTTTGGAATTGAGAACACTTCACTCTCCTCACCAACACACTGGGTTTCAATGAGGCAACTCTCTGAATTTTTCGCGCCCACGAATAGGAGTCCAGAAAACAGCGCCCAATGAAGTCAACTTGCCGACAAAACCGAAACTAGAAAGCCAAGAAAAGATGCAAGTAACTGATTTTACGTAATTAAACATAACGCCGCATTAAGGTGTGAGCAACGCTACCACGAAACTTAACCAGACCGCCGTAAACACGAAACCCAACGATAGAATGAGAAATGCCAAGCGTTGGGAATCACTCTTAAATGCTTTATTATGCTTAATTAATCGTCGGGGAATGTCATAGCAATTTTTCCCCATTTTTCTTCTTGCTCATCCATGAATAAATCTTCCTGACAAGGATCGTATTTAGGATGGTCACTATCCCAAAAAGGGTATTTCAATAAAGCCTCTAGTCGCCATAATTTCGCCACATTCAAGAGCATCTCGACTTCCCATGGTTCGACAAATATCGTCCCATTATCATGTTTACCTACCAATTTTTCTAACTCGGAAAAATTTTCTTTTTTTGCATATGCCAGAATCTCATCAAAAACTTTCGGTGGCAAAAAATATTCTTTCATAGTTTATACCTTTTGATTAGTATTTATCATTATCTCAGCCAACTCTTCTAACCGCATTTGCAACTCTCTTGCTGGCATTGGTTTTGAAACGTTAAGTAAAGGATGGTCTTTATCTAAATAGTTAAAACACAATCCTTCTGGCAGCTTTTTACCAACACTTAACTTTCAAGCCCGTCCACTAACGGGCTGCTTTCGTAATTTTTCTAAGGAGTCAGCAAAACTAAATGGAAGGAAACCGAGAAGCGACAGCGGTTTCGAACAATGGCTTAAAGTTTTCACAGAAGGAATAACTGCCTGTTTACCTCTTCTTATTTTATTAGCTATTGGCGGCACTATCATTGCCTATGCGGATAAACAAATGGAGTTTAGCTTGGCAAAAATAGCTTTAGCTATGAAGACGATGTTAGGCGAAAACTACGGTTACTACTCACAGTCGTCAGCAGCTATCGCATTGTGTATAGCAAATATACTTTACCTCTGTAGTCCTTCCGACTCTAAAAGAGAAAAAACATTCGACAACACAAGAAACACTATCATGGTGTATTTAGTTGCACTATTTTCATCACTTTTTATACTAGGCTTCTTCGGGCTAGAAAAAGATATTCCAATAATTGCGTGGGTTATTTTTATAGTAGGTTCTTTGTTACAGATTGTTTGCACAGAACTTAACCAAAATGGAAAACACTCTTTTGGAATAATACTATCGTTGGTATTTGGGGTTGTAATTGTGCAACCATGGAAGTGGTTCTCGTAAACCGTTGAAATATTGCCTTTGAGAGACAATGCTAGTGAGTATTCAAAGTCCAACTCACTAGTTCATTTGCCTAACGCCGCATTAAGGTGTGAACAACGCGACCACGAAACTTAACCTTACCACCGTAAACACTGAACTCAACGATGGAATGAAAAATGCCAAGCGTTGAGAATCACTCTTAAATGCTTTGTTAGCTAATATTACAGCGCATATGTTTGTTTGAGGTGGTTCGCTAACCCTCCTTGGTCAGGGAACATTGAAAATTCATCAATACCCAGAAAGCTCAAGTATCGCTTATACTCTTGAGCTTTATCAGGTTGTATATCGATCCTTTTTATTGCATCTGGACATAAAACTTCCAAGGGTTCTTGAGATTTAGTATGAACAGTAAACAAACCTCTTTGGGCTGATATCCTTGAGTTTCCGTGGGGTGGCCTTATTGCATAGGGTATTTCATATTCACAGTTGCCGGCCATAATCTGACTAAAGTTAAATTCTGGCTTACCTCCAATATCAGGGAGATTCGATACATCGTACAAAATTTCGCTGCCGGTAGAAACACCATTTAATTTGTAAGGGTTGAGTAACCAAATGCATGGACTACCAGGGTTTCCTTTCAGTGCAAAATATAGGGCTGTGCCTAAAGAAGAAGTCCAATCTAGCAGTCGCGTCGGAAGTCCATAATGCTGCATATCAAGAACAATATCCCAGTTTGATTTAGTAACTCCACGGCTCAAAGAGGCTGAGCTAGCTTTGTAATTGTAAAACAATGCTCTTTCATAGTCCTGTTTTCCTGAACGATGGAGAGTTGGTAACAATTGATACTCTCGTGAAGAGTGCCCTCGATAAAGTAATTCCCAAGACCCCAATTCAGTTCGTGCTTCCTCAATCTGATCAAAAATTGCTTTCAATATGTTACTCCGTTCTAGTTTATACATGTTAGCTAACTCCTTGCTAAGGTGTGAGTAACGCAATACAAAAGCTACCGCACGGCGCCTTAGTCACCCTAAGCCACTGCATAGTAAA